>JBGVIP010000046.1:0-12881 GCA_045123335.1 Treponema sp. | reverse complement strand
ATTTTCCGCCGTTCCAGGGAAAATAACGTTCGCGCTCAAAAAAGCCTTCTTTTTTTCTGCCCTTTTCATCCATTCCGTAAAGCATTGCCTTAATAAAGGCCGCCAGAGTAGATTTTCCCCAGCCGTTTTCGTGAATGAACGAATTCATCCCTTCATTAAAAGTGAATTCCTGCTTATGAAAATTTCCGAAGTTTTCTATATTTATTGACTTTATGAACATTTAAACCTCTTTGCCAGAAAGCGCTTTTAACCCCGCAATAATGATTCTGGCTTTTTTTTCTTCCGGAAGATTCTGCGCTTCAACAGTCCTTACAAATTCTCCCTTTAGGGAAATGTCATTTCTGTATTTTTCGTAATCAATTTTTATTTCCGTCTGATTTTCCACTTTTACAAAGAAGAAATTTGATTCAAGCTGACGTGCAAAAGATTCTGTCATTATGTCGGCAGTTTCAGAAACTTCTCCCTTAAGGATGACTTTTACAAGGCTTTCTCTGGAAATGCTGTCAATGTCCTTAGAAATTTTATTCAAAATATCCGAATAATCTTCTAAATCTGTAATGTTAATTTCCGGCGAATAAAGTTTTCTGACCGAAGTCTCTACGAATTTTTGCGAAACAGAATTATTTTCTTCATTGATATCAAGAAGCACATAACCTTTGGAACCAGTTTCGTCAAATCCGCGGCCTTCAAGACAGCCCGAATAACAGTACACCCCCCTCTTATCCAGACGTTCGCATGAATAGGAATGAATGTGTCCCAGCGCAAGATAATCGATGTATTTATTTTTTAATTTTGAAAGGTTTATAAACGGCGCATCTGATTTTCCGGTTGCCTTTACTGTTTCTCCGTGAAGCACAACAATGTTAATCCTGCTGGAGTCCAGAACAAGTTCATTGTAAACGGATTCTGGTACAGTTGAATTAAGTTCGCGGCCAGTAATGCAAACTTTGCCAAAATCATAGGAAATCCATTTGTCCGAAGAAAAAAACTTTAAGTTTTCAGGAAGCCTTTCCTGTCCTTCAAAAAAAGATTCCGAATCATGATTTCCTTTAAGATAAAGAAACGTAAGTTCCGGATGACTCTGAATAACATGAAAAACCTGTTTTTTTACAGTTTTCTGAAAACTTTTTGCCGTATCAAAAAGATCACCGGCAATTATTATAATGCCCGCAGAATTTTTCTGCGCCTGAACGCCAATCAGATTTTCAAATGCCTTAAGAAGTTCTTCCTTGCGCTGCAAAGCTTTTTCTCTGGAAAGATTGCTTTCCATTTTTGAATCAAGATGAAGGTCTGCACAGTGAATTATTTTCAAGAATCCCCCTCCAAATGCTGTAAAAAAACGCTTACTGCTCAAATATACCATACAAAAGACTGTTAGTATACAGAATTTTAGGAAGATTTTTAAATATTTCAATGTTATATATTCAAAAAAAACAATTTTTATATGGAAACATAAATCAAATTCAGTCTAATATAAATTCATGAAAAATAAAATTTTTATAACAATTCTTGCCGCTGCATTTTTGTTTGCAGCATGTAATAACGGATCGGGTTCAGATAATACAGAACTAATTAATGCATTCCTGAAATCTCAGCAGAATCAGCAGTCAGGCGGTTCTGATGGAGACAGTTCTTCATCAGGCAGTCTTTTTGAGTTTTGCGGAGACATAAACTATAAGAGCGAAAAAAATGCCGAAGTTTCAGCCGCTGTCAATCAGTCTACAGGACTTGAAGATGACTGGTGGAAAAAGACTTCGTTCTATCATGTTTGGATGAAAAGTTTTAACGACTCTGACGGCGACGGCTGTGGAGATTTTAAAGGTGTTACTGAAAAACTTGACTACATTCAGAATGAAGTAGGATGCGACGGTATCTGGCTTAGCCCTATTTTTGAGTGCAGTTACAAAAGCAAAGACGAAAATGCAAATATGCACGGTTACGATACTGTAGATTATTACACTGTTAACAACTATTTTGGAACTGAAGCAGACTTAATTGAGCTTATCAATGCCTGCCATGAACGCGGAATAAAAATCATCTTTGACTATGTTCCAAACCATACAAGCCATGAAAATGAATGGTTCCTTGACTCCGCATGGGGTGATAATAAAAAAGACTGGTACATGTGGAATACAACCCAGCTTAACTGGGATAATGGAATGAATTCCGGAAACTGGTACAAGAACATCTATAACAGTAAAACAGATTATTACTACGGCGCATTCGGATCCGGCATGCCGGACTTGAACTTCAGAAACTATGAAGTACGCGAAGAAATGAAGAATGTTGCCCGTTACTGGCTTAACAAGGGCTTCGACGGTATTCGTGTTGACGCAGTCCGATACCTTATTGAAACAAAAACAACTTCATCGGTAAATTGCTGCGACACAGACGAATCTCATTCATGGTTCAAGGAACTTAGGAAAGAACTTGATAAATATTCTTCTCCTAAATACATGATGGCAGAAGCCTGGATTCAGGGAGACCGCACGACATTTGAAAAATATCTTGGAAATGAAGATGAATTCCATGCACTTCTGGATTTTGATCAGGGACTTCCATGTACAAATGCAGTAAAAAATCAAAAAGATACAATTTCTTCATCTATGCATCATAATAAAACCGAAGGAACAGCTTTTGCCACATTCATGGTAAATCATGATGAGTACAATGGCCGCATTGCAACAACCTTCACAGGTGATGAGGTTCTTCAGAAACAGGCAACTGCACTTTCTCTTTTAAGACCAACAATTCCTGTAATTTACTATGGTACAGAAATCGGACTGAAGCAGCTTAATGTTTCCGGCGACTCAAGACTTAGAGGTAAATTTGACTGGGAGCTGAAAGCAACAGAAGCCTCTACTGAAAATTCTCTTTTAAAATGCAACAAGGCAATCAACAGCCTTAGAAAAGCTCATAAAGAAACCTTTGCAAACGGAAATGTAAACTTCCTTACATCTGGAAACAGTAAAATTTTAGCCTACACTATAAGCACAGATGCTGAAACACTTCTCTGCGTTTTCAACCTTGGAAGAACAGCACTCGAAAGCGTTTCTTTAACAGGCAGCGTTTCATTCTCATCAATTTCATGCTTAATTGGAGATACAGACGCTCCACTGCCAGTATCCGACGGTTCATCTGTAACAGTTAAAAATGTTGCACCTTGCGCTTACCGCGTATATGTACTTGATAAAACAGAATCAAACTATTTTGATGACGAAACTTATACAGCCGGAGAAACATATGAACAGCAGGATAACGGTTCTGTAATTCAGAAAAACTATACAACAATGTATATCCGCGGAAGTTTTAACAGCTGGGGCGGACATCAAATGACAAAAGACGGAGACTGGTTCTGGATTCGACTTTCTTTCATTGGTTCTGGAAAAATTGAATATAAATATTGTGAAAACAATGAATCTTCTTGGGGAGACAACTGGGGTGCAAACAAGGGTAAAGCTAATATCGTTCAAACTGTAGAAGACGGAAAAACATACGAGTTCCGTTTCTGCCCTAAAACTTGGGAAGATACATTTACACTTGTAGAAGAATAAAAGCCTGTAAATAAATCACAATTTAGAATCCCCTAAAGTTCAAAACAACGAACCTTATGGGATTCTGAAACATCCCTGAACTCTGGCAAAGAAGAACGGCAGCGCTCTGTAGCTTTCGGACAACGGTAAGCAAACGGGCAGCAGTTTTCCTTTTCCAGAGTTGTCTTTACTTCCCTGTTTGAAGAAGAAAGTTTCCCTTGCGCTCCGTCAAAAAGGAGTTTTGTATAAGGGTGCATTGCTTCTTTGTAGAGATTTTCTGCAGGAGCTTCTTCAACCAGAAGTCCCCTGTACATAACGCCAATAATATCGCAAAAATAGCAGGCAACCTTTAAGTCGTGAGTAATAAAAATAAAACTTAAATTTCTGGATTCTTTAAGATCAAGCAGAAGATTTATTATCTGTCCCTGAATAGATACATCAAGAGCGGAAACAACTTCATCACATATAAGGACTTCCGGATTCATTATAAGGGCGCGGGCAATGGAAATGCGCTGCCTCTGTCCGCCGGAAAATTCAGAAGGCCGCCTGTTAAGATCTTCTTCGCTAAGCCCTACTTCCTGAATGATTTTTGACGCTGCTTTCCAGGCTTCTTTTTTTCCCTGCCACATGGACGAATGACGCAAAGCCGCCGTAAGGACTTCAAAAACAGTCATGCGCGGATTAAGGGAACGTGCCGGATCCTGAAAAACATACTTAACCTTTTCGCGGTACTGTCTGAGTTCTTTTTTTGAAAAACCGGAAACATCTTTTGCATTGTAAAAGACCTGACCGTCAGACTGTCTGTACATCTGAATGATAAGCCGAGCAGTTGTTGTCTTTCCGCAGCCAGATTCGCCAACAATTCCGTAAGAACAGCCTTTTTTAATTTCAAAAGAAACGTCATTTACGGCATAAACAGATTTTTTATTTTTTGCAAAAAATCCGGCCTCCATTTTAAACTGCTTGGAAAGATTTAAAACTTTAATTACCGGTTCTTCAATGTCTGACATAAATACCTCTGCCTTCATTATACTATAAAAAATCGAAGAAAAAGAAAGTTTTGTGTTATTTTTTTTAAGAATTGAGCAAGTTTTTTATAAAAATACAGCTATAATTATTTTAAGACTAATTCAAAACATAAAAAGGACTGAAAAATTTTCAGACTTTTTAGGAGACACTGATGAACAGAACATTCTGCAATTTTAAAAGGATTTTTTTCATGACCTGTACAGCAGCAAGCCTTTCATTCATAAGTGCAGCAGAAAAAATTGATCTGGACAAACTGCCTGCCTACAACGGAGATGATCTTGGACTTACACTGAACGAAGATTCAGCAGTTTTTAAATGCTGGGCACCGCTTGCAAAAAATGTAAAAGTACTTTTCTTTAATGATTCAGAAAATCTTGATAAACCGGTAAAAAGCGTAAAAATGGAAAAAGATGCAGAAAATCAGGGTGTCTGGATTCTTAAAACAACCCCGGATTCGTACAAATACTACCAGTACGAAATTTCTAATCCAGGAAAAAAATCAAGGGTATGCGATATATGGGCAAAAGCCGCAAGCCCGGAATCAAAAGCAACACAGATTACGGACATCAACAAAGATCCGGCAGCAATTCCACAGAACCTTAAATTTGATAAAGAATGGGGAACAAAAGAAGGCTATTACAATCCTTTTGGCAATAACGGAGAAAAGAAAACTTCTTATACAGATGCAGTAATTTTTGAAATGCACATCAGGGACTGGTCTTTAGTAGAAGTAAAAGATACAACCGGCAAATTCAAGGAAATTGCAGACGGCGATAAAGTTATTGCTCACCTTAAGGACCTTGGTGTTACACACGTACAGCTTCTTCCAAGCTTTGAATATGCAGAAACAAATTCAAGCCAGCTTTATAACTGGGGATACAACCCGTACAACTACAACGTACCGGAAGGACGCTATGTTTCTACAGGATATAAAGACGGAACACAGGCTGTAAACGAAATGCGCTATATGATCGGTAAACTTCATGAAAACGGAATTGCTGTAATCATGGACGTTGTATACAACCATACAAGCGGAACCGGAGATAATTCCCTTTATGACCTTACAGTACCGGATTATTTTTACAGATTAAACGCAGACGGAAGCTATTCAAACGGTTCAGGCTGTGGAAACGAAGTTGCTACAAACCGCGCTATGGTCCGCAAATTTGTTGTTGATTCTGTAAAGCACTGGATGCTTGACTACCACGTAAACGGATTCCGTTTTGACCTTATGGGCCTTCAGGAACGCGATACTCTGGCAGCTGTTTACAACGCCCTTTACGAAATTGATCCTAACGTAATGGTTTATGGAGAACCATGGACCGGCGGAAAAAGCCTTGTTAAATTCGGATGTTCAAAAAGCACAATTGACCTTATTACAGATGATGAAAGCGTAAACGGTGTCGGATGTTTTAACGACGACTTCAGGGATGCTGTAAAAGGTTCTGTATTCAGCCCGGCAGAAGGCGGATTCGTTCAGGGAAATGCAGCAAAATTCGGCAATGTTACAGCCGGACTTACAGGTTCTGTACGCGGTAAAGGCGGATTCACCAAGAGAATCGGCAGAAGCATAAACTATGTAGAATGCCACGACAACCACACTCTCTTTGACAAGCTTGCAGTAACAGAGCTCGGCAAAAATCAAATGGGAAATCTTTTTGAAATGCTGAACGAAGCCCAGCTTGAAAAAATCAAAAAAGAAGATAAATTGGCAGCTGCAATAATATTCCTTGCACAGGGAACACCGTTTATAAATGGCGGACAGGAATTTATGCGTACTAAAAACGGCAATTCAAACAGCTACATTGCAGGAAACAAAATCAACGGAATAGACATTTCGTTCAAGGAAAAATTCAGCGATGTATACAATACTTACAAGGCTTTAATTGCATTCAGGAAGGCAAATTCAGGCAGCTTTGGTGCAAACGAAGACGCAGAAGCAGAAATGATCCAGCCGGGACTTATAAAATATACTGCAGGAAAATACATAGTATACTTTAACGGTTCAGATGAATCAAAGAAAATCAAAGAATCAGGAAAGACTGTAATTATAAACGAAAAGGACGGAACTTATTCTAAATCTGCTTCTGCAGCAGTTTCAGAAGTTACTGCAAAGAGTTTTGTAATTCTTGAAAAATAATTTTTACAGCGTAAAACTTTCCGGAAAAAGTTCAGAAAGCGTAAAAACCTTTACTTCGTTTTTTGACTTTGCAAGTATGATTCTGAAATCCGGAGAGCAGAATTCGCGCATAACCTGGCGACATACACCGCATGGCGGACAATAGTCTGTAACATTGCCGTTCATGCCGCCTGTAATGCAGATAGATTCAAATTCACGGTCACCTTCGCTTACAGCCTTAAATATTGCAGTGCGTTCCGCACAGTTGGAAGGACCGTAGGCAGCGTTTTCTACGTTGCAGCCACCGTAAACCTTTCCGGATTTAGAAAGAAGCGCTGCACCCACATGAAAATTAGAATAAGGACAGTAAGAAAAATCAAGCATTTCGAATGCTTTTTCAACAAGTTTCTTTTCTGAATCTTTAAGTTCGTTCTGAATCATAATTTTCCCCCGCTTATTCTGAAATTTATTTATCTGCAATCCAGCCTTTTTTTACGCCGTTTTCTACATTTTTAAGAACCCAGTCCCAAACTTCAGGTAAAGTTTCCTCTATAACGCCGCTTCTCTCCAAAACCTGAGTTTTAGAAACTTTTCCTTCAACCCATGTATGTCCATCTGTAAGCGTGTTATGCAGATAAGGCTGGATTCTGTCCATACAGGCCGCATATTTTGCATCCGGAGTTTCCATGCGGTCAAATTCTTCCCATAAAAGGCGGATTTCTTTTCCAACATCTTCCGGAAGCATTCCGAAAAGTTTATCCGCTGCCTTAGCCTCGCGTTCTGCCTTTGATTTATTTCCATTTATGTCGTATGCAAAAGTATCGCCCGCATAAATTTCTATAAGGTCGTGTACAACACACATCTTTACAGCCCTAGAAATATCCGTTCCGGCCGGCGCAAATTTTTCAAAAAGGATTGCCATTACGGCAATATGCCACGAATGTTCAGCATCGTTTTCGCGGCGGCTTTTATCTATAAGCATTGTGCGCCTGAAAACAGACGTCATTTTGTCGATTTCTGCCGTAAACTTAAGAATCTTATTTACATCTTCATTTCTGCAGGGAACAAAATCTTCTATAGCCATAATTTAATGATAAATCAGAGTTCCAGTTTATGCAATGAACATTTCTATGGCAAAAACAGAAATACAGCATGCACAGGCAACCGGAAAAAGTCCTGCTCCAAAAAAGGCAAGAACAACACCAACTACAAGCGCAATTACCCCGGAAACAGGAGTCTGAGTTGCCTGAATAATTGCAGGAAAAATCATTACAGAAAGAGTTACATAAGGAACATAGTACAGGAACGACTTTATGAACCTGTTGTTTATCGGCTTTCTGATTAAAGTAAGGGGAAGCACCCTTATAAGATAGCTGACTAAAGCCGCAGTAAGGATCGAAATGTATGCAGTATTATTCATTTTGAGCACTCTCCTTTTCAGTTGATTCCACAGGTTCATCCGGCAAAGGTTTTACGATTGCCGCAACAGAAGCAATTAAAACCGTAAGGATTATTGTTCTGTTTCCTTCAGAAAGCTTCTTTACGTACGGCAAAACGGAAAATCCATAACTTAAAATAAAACTTGAAATAACGGAAACTGCAATTACAGGATCTCTTTTTGCAGGAGGAATTATAATGGCAATAAACATTCCGTAAAGGGCAACAGAAAGAGCACTTACAATTCTGACTGGAAGATAAGTTCCGGCAATAATTCCAAGAGATGTAGCAATTGACCACATTGGAACGGCAAAAGCAAGCGCTCCGTAATTGTAAAGCGGTTCAATTTTTTTTCCGCGGGCAATAGAAATACCGAATATTTCGTCTGTAATTCCAAAACCTACTAAAAAACGATGATAAAAAGGAGTATCTGCTGAAAACTTCTGGCTTAATGCACAGCTCATAAGAAAATACCGCGCATTGACAACTACTGTAATAACGGCAATTTCAAAAAACTTTGCAGATTCCTGAATTGCTTTAAAAAGCGCATTTTCCCCGGCAGAAGCAATGTTCGTAAAACTTGCAATAAACCCCTGCAGAGGAGTAAGTCCGGCATTCTTTGCAACTATACCAAGGCTAAAGGCAACAGCAAAATATCCAAGACCGATTGGAATGCCGTCCCTAAAACCTTCAAAAAAAGCATTTTTTGTTTTCATGCCTTATATAATAATGATTATACAAAGTTTTTACAAACAGCATTTTTTTCCCTGCAGGACTTGTCTGCCATAGAACAGCGTGGTTCAAACGGACAGCCAGGCTCCGGAGATGCAGGATCTGTAACTTTGCCAGGAATTGAAATCATTCTTCCGCGGCTGTAATGAGAACCGAATTCCGGCATTGCAGATACAAGAGCCTTTGTATAGGGATGCCGCGGTTCATTCATTATCTGGGAAGAAGTTCCGGTTTCCATGACTTTTCCGCCGTACATGACACAGATTCTGTCGCAGATTTGCGCAACAAGGCTGATGTTGTGGCTTATAAAAATAATGGAAAGATTTCGTTCTTCCTTTAATTTAAGAAGAAGACTTACAATCTGCGCCTGAATCGTTACATCAAGGGCGGTTGTAGGCTCGTCTGCAATAAGAAGCCGGCAGTCCTGTGCCAGTGCAAGTGCTATTCCAATGCGCTGAAGCTGCCCGCCGCTGAACTGGTGCGGATACGAAGCAAGCCGCTTTGCAGGGTCAGGGAGCCCTACTTCTTCAAGAAGCTTTTCCGCTTTTTTGTATGCCTCTTCCTTTGAAATTTCCGGTTCTTTTACCCTGAATGTTTCCCAGAAAACAGAACCAATTGTCTGAAGCGGATCAAAAGATCTGCCCGGCTCCTGAAAAATCAAGGCAATTTCTGAGCCGCGGTACTTTCTTAATTCATCTTTAGAAAGAGACGTTAAATCTGTTCCGTTAAAATAAATGTGACCAGAAAGTTCCGCATTTGCAGGAAGAAGTCCTGGGATTGCCGTAGTCGTAACGGATTTTCCTGAACCGGATTCTCCTACAAGCCCAAGAATTTCTCCTTTTTTTACGTAGAAAGAAACTCCCCTTACGCCATAAACTGGAATTTGGAAAACTCCGCGGAGAATTGAAAAAGTTACGTGCAGGTCTTCTACAGAAAGCAGAACATCCGGGGCGTTACGGGGCAGAGCCCCGTTAGAAGGGGTAGCCGGCGACGAAGTGCCGGCGAGGGGAAGGCTTTCCCCCCTTCTTCTTTTTTTTCTGAAAATAATGCTGTAAGGATCAAAATAGTCGCGTAGCATGTCTCCAAAAAAGTTGAACGCAAGAGTAACCAGAAGCAGCATGAGGACTGGGTAAAGAAGCCATGGAAAATTGCGCAGGTTGGACAAAGTTGAAATGTCTCGGTTTATCATTGAACCCCAGCTTACGGCAGGGTCGTTAATTCCAAGGCCAAGGTAAGAAAGTGCGGTTTCGCTCATAATGTAGCCCGGAATACTGAGCGTAACACCGACAATAAGATAGCTTGAAATCTGAGGAATTATGTGGCGGACGATTACAATTATGCTCGGAATGCCTTCCAGAGCCGCGTCTACAACAAATTCTTCGCGTTTAATTGAATGAATCATTCCGCGCAGGGTTCGCGCCATTCCAGGCCATCCTACAAGGGCAAGAATCAGCGTGATTATCATATAGGACGTACCGCTGTCCATTTTTGTGTTCAGAATTGAGCGCAAAAACAGGATGAAATAAAGGGCTGGAAAAAGCATGAAAAATTCGGCGGTGCGCATTATTATCCAGTCAACAGCAGAACCAAAGTAGCCGCTTATTCCGCCTAAAATAATTGCAAGAAAAAGGGAAACTGCCGTTGCAACAAAACCGATTGTAAGAGAAATACGGCTTCCGTGTACAAGGCGGCTGAAAATGTCTCGTCCAAGGTTGTCGGCTCCCATTATGTATGCAGGATATTCCGAAGAACTTCCAAAAAGATGGTGGGAACATGGAATTACGCCAAGAATTTTATAGCTGTAGCCTTTTGCAAAAAACTTAAAGTCGTGAATGCATTCTTCGTCTTTTACGCGCGCATAAGTCCAGGTTGACCTGTTTATAACGCGGAATTCTCTTACTTTAAGACCTTTTAAGGTAAGCTGAACGTTTGCGGGATGAAAAGTGTTGTTTTCGTATGTTGCGGCAGGCCTGTAGGGAGCAACAAAATCAGAGAAAATCATTATAAAATACAGGACGCACAAAACGATTCCAGAGGCCATAGCCAAAGGGCGGACTTTCAAATAATCAAAAAACTTCTTCATGGTGACTCTCCTACTCCTTTCCATAGCGGATGCGCGGGTCTACAAAGGCAAGTATAATGTCGCTGGCTACCATTCCGGCAAGGACTAGTGCCGAAGAAAACATGCTGGTTGCAAGGACAAGGTTTATATCCTGCTGAAGGACTGCTTCGTATGTAAGGCGGCCGATTCCCGGATAGGCAAAAATAATTTCAAGCATTAATGAGCCGCTGAAAAGCGACGCAAGAAGGTTTGCGCTTCCCGTAATGTACGGATTTAATGTATTTCTGAACGCATGGTTCAGATATACGCGCTTTTCGCTGATTCCGCGGGCGCGGAGGGCAAAAATATACGGTAGTCCAAGCTGATCGAGCATTGTAGAGCGGATCATGCGCATTGTTCCGCCGGCACCACCTAAAAAGGATGCCAGAAGCGGAAGAAAAACATGGTGCATGTAACTGAACGAAAAAGCAAACGGAGCTTCGCTGAACGGAAAATCCGGGTAAGCCGTTACAGGAAAAAGGCGCGTTACAGATGCAAAGAGCTGTATAAGGATTAAAAGCAGGATTGACGGGAATGCATGAAAAAAGAGCGCAAAGAACGTAACTGCAACGTCAATTTTTGTTCCCGCCTTACTGGAAAAATAAACTCCCAGCAGAAAAGAAAATACGGTTATAAAAACAAGTGAAATAAGGTTCAGAAGAACAGAATTCCATATTCTGGAACCTATAAGGAATGTTACGGGAGCGCGGCTTACAAGGCTAATTCCCAAATCATGATGAACAATTACCCTATTAAGCCACTTTGAATACTGAACGTAAAAAGGTTTATCCAGACCAAATTCCTTTCTTAGATTTTCCATCTGGGTTTCAGAAAAAGAATCATTGCTTTTAGAAGTAGAATCTGACATGGAAGCAGAACGGCCTTCCATTCCGGACATAAGCTGCTGCGTCATCATCTGGTCAACAATGTCGCCGGGAGCAAGTTCCATAAGGCCAAAAAGCGAAAAGCCCAGAAGATAAAGCAGAACCAGCATTGTAAAAAGGCGGCCCGTAATAAATGCCGCAAGAGGAGCCTTTTTCTGAAACATTTTCCAAGGAGCAGAAATTAAAGCAGTATATTTTCTAATAAAATTCTTCATAGTCATATTCCCCTAAACAGTCTCGTTTAATCCTGACGCAGAAAAATGCGGTCTACATCAAGACCGTATTTGTTGTCATAAAACACGTTTGACAGATCCCACCTGTTCCGAACCGCAGCAAAGGAACGGGTTCGCACAAGGTAAATGACCGGGCACTGCTCAAGAATGATTCTTTGATATTCATCCCAATATGTGCGCGCCTTTTCTGCATCAACTGTATAGCAGCCTTCATTATAAAGATAATCCAGACGTGCTTCCCAGTCTGTAACAGGCTTTTCCTGCATAGGATACCACAGGTGCAGGTTACCTGAAGAAGGCCATACATTTGACCCCTGACTTGGGAACAGGTTTGAGCCAAGACCGATTATAAGGCTCTGCCAGTCATAAGTTGCACTAAGCATTTCTACAAGCTTCTGAAAATCCAGCTGGCGGACATTAACTTTAATTCCGACTTTTGAACATTCGTCCGATATAATGAGCGCAATGTCGTTTGCAACTGTAGAGGCAGAAGCAACAGAAAGGTCAAATTCTACTGCCGTTCCGCGGGAATCACGCATTGTTCCATTTTTATCCCTGTAGAATCCTGCAGATTCAAGCAAAGTTACTGCCCTTTCTGGGTTATAGCGGTATTGAAGCGTAATTTCCGGATTATACATAGGGTTTGCTTCCGGAAAAAAATCGTATTTGGGATAGGCAAGTCCCCGGAATGTCTGCGAAATAATTCTATCCCTGTTTAAAAGACAGCTCATTGCCTGACGGAACTGCTTAATATTGAACCACCTGTAAAAATCCTGATCAGAATTTACCGCATTCTGATTAAACGACCACAAC
>JBGVIP010000045.1:0-9544 GCA_045123335.1 Treponema sp. | reverse complement strand
CTACGATATGAAGTTAGGATTCCGTGTTTTGTATATTCTTTAAGACTGCAGGTTATAAGTTTTCCGTTTGAATCAAGGAACTGGCGGCGTTCACTTAAGATGCTTACATCAACACCTGCGATGTAGACTTTTTCTTTTTTGCCGTATTCAGGTGTGTTTTCTCCAAGTTTCATTGCACCAAAATCATCATTATAACCATAAACTTCTTCAAACTGAACGTTTTCTCCGGTTACAGGATCAATCTGTTCTTCTCCAGATCCTTCATCAATTATTTCTTCTGAAAGCTGGTCGTCTTGTTTTGATTCTTTGATTTTTACAGGAGCGCCATCAAAATCTTTATCTGCAAATTTATCAGTTACGTTTCTGAAATCTATAATCGTAAAATACTGTTTTCCGTAATCTTCGTTGATACGAGTTCCGCGTCCAATAATCTGCTTGAACTCTGTCATTGAACCGATATTTTCATCAAGACAAATCAGCTTACAGGTCTGGGCATCTGTACCTGTACTCATAAGTTTTGAAGTTGTCGCAATTACAGGGAAACGTTCTTCCGGGTTTATAAAATCTTCAAGATAGCCTTTTGCAACCGGATCATCGCCAGTAATGCGGACGATATATTTATCTGATTTTTCAGTTATCTCACGTGGCGCATAGTGTAAAAGTGCCTGACGCATTCTTTCTGCATGTTCAATATCAACACAAAAAACGATTGTCTTTGCCATCGGGTCGGAATTGGTAAGATATTCCATTATCTTTTTGGCAACAAGATTTGTTCGCTCATCAATTACGATATTGCGATCAAAATCTTTTGTATTGTAAAGGCGATCTTCTACAAGTTCGCCATTGATATCTGTTTTACCATGTTCCGGGCGATAACCTTCAAGGTCAACGTTCATTCCTACACGCAAAACTTTGTATGGAGCGAGGAATCCGTCATCAATTCCCTGCTTTAATGAATAGGTATAAATCGGTTCGCCAAAGTATTCGATGTTTGAAAGTGATTTTGTTTCTTTTGGAGTAGCCGTCATACCAATCTGGGCTGCAGAACTAAAGTAGTTCAAGATTTTGTGCCAGGCTTTGTCTTCATCAACTGAGCCGCGGTGACACTCATCCACAATAATCAAGTCAAAAAAGTCCGGGCTGAATTCTTTGTAGGCGTCTGTTTCTTCATCATAATTTGTAAGTCCCTGATAAAGAGCAAGATAGATTTCATAAGACTTGTCGATTTTCTTATGCTTTATGATATGGCATTTATCTTTGAAATGTTTAAAGTCACCTTTCTTTGTTTGGGTAATTAGATTATTGCGGTCTGCTAAATAGAGTATGCGTTTTTTACAACCAGCTTTCCAAAGGCGGTAAATAATCTGAAAAGCAGTGTAAGTCTTACCGGTTCCTGTTGCCATAACAAGAAGAATTCTGTTTTGTCCGCGTGCAATTGCTTCTACAGTGCGGTTGATTGCTATGCGCTGATAATAGCGCGGTGTTCTGCCTTCTGCATCAAAAAAGTATGAACAAAGAGATGTTTCTTCGGCTTCTTTTGTTTGGATATTGTTGTAGCGCTTGTAACAACTCCAGAGTTCAGATGGTGTTGGAAAGTGTTCGAGGTCTGCATTTTCTGTGACTACATCTGCACAATTCTTGCGATACTGAATTACAAAGCCATCACCATTACTTGAAATAGCAACCGGAATATCCAAAGTATTTGCATATTCCAATGCCTGCTGCATTCCTGCTCCAACAGTATGTTTGTTATCTTTTGCTTCTACAACAGCAACAGGAATATTTGATTTATAATAAATGATGATATCTGCGCGTTTCTTTTCACCGCGTTTAGTCAGCTTGCCTTTTACAAAAATACGTCCGGCAGTAAAGGATACCTCTTCTCTGATTTGGTTTTGCTTATCCCAACCAGAAGCTTCAATTGCGGGGAGAATGTATTTTGTAATGATGTCTCGCTCAGAAAGACCGCTTTTTGTATCCATTTCAAAATAAAATTATACCACGAAAATCCCAATTTTAATACTAAATCGACAAGCTTTAATTTTCTAGTTTTTACCGACTGCATTTCATCGCTAAAACGTGCATCTTGTTTAAAATCTATTTGCAGATGAAATTTTTCAAATTAAAATAGTTTTGTAAACAAAATTAGTGGCAATGACTTATAGTCATTGAGCCCTTCGACAGGCTCAGGAACCACCTGTCGATTCGTAAGAACACGAAATATATGACCGCATTATGGTGGTTTCGACAAGCTCAACCACCGTTAATTAGTGGCATTAGGCTTACAAGTCTTGGAGGAATATGAAAAAATTAATCGTTTACTATTCAATGGAAGGAAATACTCATTTTATTGCGGAAAAAATAGCAGAAAAAATTTCAGCAGACACATTAAGGCTTGTTCCCCAAAAAGCATATGTTGACAAGGGCTTTGCAAAATTCATTTGGGGTGGAAAAAGTGCCGTAATGGCAGAAAAACCAAAATTAATGCCCTACTCCGTAGATTTTTCACTTTACGATGAAATCATCATTGGTTTTCCTATATGGGCAAGCACAATTACACCTCCAATCCGAACTTTTGTATGCGACAACCTGAATGAACTCAAAAAAAAGAAAATTTCTGTTTATGCATGTCAGGCAGGAAACGGAGCTGAAAAAGCAATGGCAAAATTGCAGGCTCTTCTTGGGATAGATAAATTCAAGGCGACTGCGATATTTATAGACCCAAAAACCCGCCCGTCAGAAAAAAATGAAAAAATTCTAGATGAATTCTGCAATAAAATACAGGGATTTTTTGAAAGCGACTTTGCAAGAATAGAATTTATAGAAAAAGACAACGTTGTCTTCCACACATGGAAGAAAGAAGCCCATTTTGATGACTACCGCACCCCTGTAACGGCTTCACTTGAGCTTTTGCGTGCACATAAAGGCAGCATTTTTATCGTAGATGCACGAAACGGCTTTGAAGACACAAAAGAAGACGTTGAATGGGGCTTTAATTATTTTCTGCCGGAAATGAAAAAGACCGGATGCAAGCTCTGGGGATTTATTTTGCCGGAATTTTCGCGTATTGAAGGCGAAATTGACCTTTGGACAGCAGAAATTGAAAAGAATTTCCGTGTAATAAGGGGAACGTCATACGATGAAGTGTTCAAACTTACATCAAATTGTGGAGAATATCTTGTTGATTCAGAGTAATCAGATAAGGAGAAAAATAAAATGATAAAAATTACAGATCCAAAAAATACAGCCGTTTTATATGTACACGGCAAAGGCGGAAAAGCCGAAGAAGCAGAGCATTATAAAACTTTATTCCCGGATTTATATATCCAAGGACTTGATTACAAGACAAATTCCCCATGGGAAACAAACAAAGAAATCGAAGCAGCCGTAAACAACCTGAAAACTTCTTATGAAACAGTTATCCTGATTGCGAACAGCATCGGAGCATTTTTTTCTATGAATGCAGACATTTGCAAGAAAATTGAACATGCATATTTTATTTCACCTATGGTCGACATGGAAAAAATGATTTCAAATCTTATGCTATGGACAAAAGTCACAGAAGAAGACTTAAAACGCGAAAAAATCATCAAAACTGATTTTGGGGAAGATTTGTCATGGGAATACCTGTGCTATGTTCGCGAACACCCGCTTAACTGGACTGTTCCAACCGAAATTCTTTATGGTTCAGAAGATATGCTCATTTCTTCTGATTCAATCAAAGCTTTTGCAGACAAAACCGGCTCAACGCTTACCATAATGCAAGGCGGAGAACACTGGTTCCACACAGAAGAACAGATGAAATTCCTGGATGAATGGATTAAACCGGCTTCTAATTAAGCGCATTTTTATAAATGGAAGCCAGAGCTTGGATTTTCTGCTTAAGCTTTTCGCGGATAAAGGCCGGTTCAATGCATTCGCATTTTTCGCCCATAGAAAGAAGCATGTCGTAGGAATAATCGCTTTCAACAAACGGATAGCTTACGATAAAATGCTCGTCGCCGTCTGGAATAATCTGATCCTGAGCGCAATAATCTAAAACGCGGTCAATTTTTGATTTATGAATCCGCAGTTTTATTTCTGTTATGTGCTCAGGATTCACATTTTCAAAATCCAGGACAGGTGGTTTGTATGGGCGCGGGGTAAATCTTTCATCTGTGATTTTTAGCTCTGCCATGCGCGAAAGCTTAAATATGCGCCAGTCGTTCCGCACAAGGCAGAAGCCGTAAAAATACCAGTTGATTCCCTTGAGCACAAGGCGGTACGGCTCCACAGTGCGTTCAGTTTTGTTGCTGCTGCCGTCAAAATATGAAAACGAAACAAGTTGATTTTTCTGGAGCGCAGTTTTAAGGATTTCAAGGTAAGGCGTAATGTTTCCGCGACCGTACCACGGTTCCATGTCGATTATAATCTGACTTGCCTTAAGCTCAATTTCGTCCGCTTTTTCTTTTGGGATAAAGCTTTTGACTTTTGCCATTGCGCCGGCAAGTTCGTCACTTTTTATCATCCCGGAAATACTGGACAAGCCCATAAGAAGCGCCGAAAGATCATCCGAAGAAAAGACTTTTTTGTCGACCTTGTAAGACGGAAGAATTTCAATGCCGCCGCCAACACCCGGAACAGCGCAAACCGGAATTCCTGCCAGGTTGATAGATTCAATGTCGCGGTAAATTGTGCGCTCGGAAACTTCAAACATTTTGGCAAGTTCGTGCGCACTTACCCGCTCTTTTTCAAGGAGAATCATTATGATGCTTACAAGCCTGTCGATTTTCATAATTATATTCTGAATTATTGACATATAGTTGTCAAGAATTAGATGTTAGAATTGGGGCATAAAAAACAAAAAGCGAGGGAATTGATATGATTACTGTTTACATTTATCTGATTACAACAATGGCAGACTGGGAACTTGGGCATGTTACTGCCGAGCTTAATTCAAAGCGATTTTTTATGCAGGACGCGCCGGCTGTATGCGTTAAGACTGTTGCACTTACAAAAGAGCCGGTCAAAACAATGGGCGGTCTTACAATCATTCCGGACTGCACAATTGAAGAAATTGAAGTGAATGAAAAAAGCGTGCTGATTTTACCGGGAGCAGATACCTGGGGCGAAGAAAAAAATGCGAAAATCATCGCAAAAGCAGCAGAACTTCTTGAAGCAAAAGGCTGTGTTTGCGCAATCTGCGGTGCAACAGTCGCACTGGCAAATGCAGGTCTCTTGAACAACCGCCCGCACACAAGCAACGGCGCAGGTTTTCTTGAAATGTTCTGCCCTTCATACAAAGGGACGGCGTTTTATGTTGATGCACCTTCTGTCTGTGACGGAAACCTGATTACAGCAGGCGCAACCGGCGGACTTCTGTTTGCAAAAAAGATAATAGAACACATTGGCGTTTTCAGCACCGCTACCCTAGAAGAATGGTACGCTTATTTTTCAACCGGCGAAGCAAGTCACTTCTTTGCACTTATGCAGAGTGTGAATAAACAAAATTAGGAATCGGTTTTTATGGAAGACAAGAAAATTCTTTTAGACAACATTGCAAAAATCCACACGACGGAAATGGGAGCCGACAGAATCAGGCGGAATCTTGGGCTTGATAAAACCGTACCTGTTGCCGACCCGGTTGAATATTGCAGGCAGAAGATTCTTTCCAGCGGTTGCAATATCTACAAACAGGGAAAAAATTGGTACTGCGAGACCTGCGGAATCAGAATCACCGTGAATTCTTACAGCTATACGATTATCACTGCACATAAAATGAAGTAAAAATGACACGACCGGAATTTGATGAAATAAAAAGCTTTGAAGAATTCTCAAAATATTACTGGTACCGCGAGGAACTGCAAAAAATCTGCCGTTCGCTCAGACTTAAATCTGACGGCGACAAGATTGAACTGAACAAGGTGATTCAATCATATTTTGCAGGCGAAAAGATTTTGCCGGAAAAGAAAACAAGCAAAGCCTCAACTGGAAAGAAAACCGGGAACAAATCCGTTTCAGAATTGACATTAACAACCGGGCTGATTGAATGTAAGTTTACCTTCGGAAACCGCTTCCGCGAATTTTTTGCAAGACAGACAGGAATCCAGAAGTTCAAGTTCAATGCGGATATGGTTGCCACAGTCAAAAAGGTGAAAGAAACCGGCGATACAAGTTTCACGCTCGGAGACCTGCTCGACATCTATTACGGCAAAAAAACTTATGCCAAATACGACAAATCAGCGTTACAATGGAATAAGTTCGTAAAGGATTTTTGCGCCGACAAAGCGACTGCACTCTTTTCAGAGAGGCTAAAGGCAGCCGCCGCGCTATGGAAAATCGTGCGGGAATCGGATAAGCCGAAAGTTTATTCGCACGAACTTTTTGAAGAATATAAAAACATAATGTAACGGTAGTTGAGGCTCTCGAAACCACCTGTAATGAAGTTGCTTTCACAACATTTACAGATTTCGACAAGTGGTTCCTGAGCCTGTCGAAGGGCTCAATGACCGTAAATTAATGATATAGTAAAACCATCTTTGTAGGAGGAATAAAAATGCCAAGACCACGAGACAAAGAATCACTGCTTACTGCAGCAAAAGAAAACTACACAAAACTGACTCAGATGATTGAAGGAATGAGCGAAAAGGAACTTTCTACCCCGTTTGATTTTTCGGGCGACGCCAGCAAAAAAGAAGCTCACTGGAGCCGCGACAAAAACGTGCGCGACGTTCTGATTCATCTTTACGAATGGCACCAGCTGATGATCAGGTTCATCGAAAACAATAAAAACAAGACCGATGCAAAATCTGCAATCACCTTCCTGCCTTCAGAGTACAGCTGGAAAACTTACGGCGCAATGAACGTAATGTTCTGGAACCGCCATCAGAGTACAAGTCTTGAAGACGCAAAGAAAATGCTTGCCGAAAGCCACAAAAAAGTGCTTTCTCTTGCCGAAACATTTACCAACGAAGAACTTTTCACAAAAAAGTATTTCTCTTGGACCGGCACAACGGATTTAGGCTCGTACTTTGTAAGTTCAACCGCAAGCCACTACGACTGGGCAATCAAAAAAATAAAGGCACATTGCAAGCGGGTTTCGTAAGGGTTTATTTATGGAATTTAGAAAATATAATGGTGATTATAATTCTCTCTGTAATTTTCTTGTTGAATTGAATCAAAAAAGCAAAAATCATATAAACTGAAACTGGGCGCGTTTTGAATGGATGTATGAACATCCTGAATTTGACAAAAATTCACTTTCTTCAATCGGACTTTGGTTTGACGGCAGTAAAATTATCGGTGCTGCAATTTATGATATGTATTTTGGAGAAGCATTTTGTGGAGTTCTGCCGGAGTACGATGACTTGTATCCTGAAATCTTGGATTATGCATACCGCGAATTAAAAGATAATTCTGGGCTTGGAATTGCGATTTGTGACGATGATTTTAATAAAATAAAGACCGCAGAAGATTGCGGTTTTGTCCGATCAGAGCAGTCAGAACAGATTATGAAGTTCAATCTTCTGGAAAATTTTTCTGCACCGCTTCCGAACGGGTTTTACTTTAAAGAGCTGAATCCAGTAAAAGAGCCGTACGATTTTCAGTGGCTTTTGTGGCAGGGTTTTGATCACGGAGAAAATAAAGAAGAATTTGAAAAGACCGAAAAAATTGTTCCTCAAATTCGCAGACATTTTAACAGCCATTTGAGTGTGGCAGCAGTGAATTCTGCTGGAGAATATGTTTCTTATTGCTGCCTGTGGTATAACAGCAAAACCGATTATACATATATTGAACCAGTCTGTACCGTTCCTGCATATCGTGGAAAAGGAATCTCAAAGGCAGTGATTTTTGAAGCCTTGAACCGGACAAAACAGCTCGGCGCAAAACATGCAGTCGTAATTTCCGATATGGATTTTTACGAAAAACTTGGCTTTAAAAAAGACAGGCATTTTTCATTCTGGTGGAAAAAGTAGAGGTCGCAGTGCATTTTATAAACGCTAAAACAATTCTTACTTCTCACACCATGAACATCTACCGCGGATGTTCGCATGGCTGCATATATTGCGACTCGCGAAGCAAGTGCTATCACTTTACGCATGAATTTGAAGATATTGAAGTAAAGCAGAATGCGCCGGAACTTCTGGAAGAAACACTCCGTAAAAAACGCAGGCGTTGTATGATTGGAACCGGAGCAATGTGTGACCCATACATCCCGCTTGAAAAAGAACTTGGACTCATGCGCCGATGTCTGGAAATTATAGAACATCACAACTTTGGTGTCGCACCTCAAACAAAATCAGACCTTATCCTGCGAGATTTAGATATTCTTGACCGCATAAATCAAAAAGCAAAAACTGTTGTGCAGATGACACTCACCACCGCAGACGATTCTCTCTGCCGTATTTTAGAACCAGGAGTCTGTCCCACAAGCCGCCGCTTTGAAGTTCTCTGCGAGTGTCACGACCGCAATATTCCCACAGTCGTATGGCTCTCCCCTTTTCTCCCGTATATAAACGACACAAAAGAAAACATCGAATCTCTTTTGGATTACTGCATCCGTGCAAAAGTCCATGCCATAATCTGCTTTGGAATCGGCGTTACAATGCGCGAAGGAAACCGCGAATATTTTTATGCCGCCCTAGACCGTCACTTTCCCGGCCTAAAAGAACGCTACATCAAAGACTTCGGCTGGAACTACATGCTTGCAAGCCCCAACGAGCGCGAGCTTATGAGCCACATCAAGCAAGTCTGCCAGAAGAACAACATTATGCTCGGAACAAATTCCGTTTTTAACTGGATGCTGCAGATGCCGGAAAAGAACATTCAGCCAGAACTGTTTTAGTTTTTGCCGGATTAACTGTATTTCATCTGTAAAACCTGCATCTTATCTGAAACTGTGGTACACTTTATCGTAAATGGCGTAAAATCAGCTTATGCTTGAAAATCAGATTATAAACAAGGCAATCGATTATATTTTCTCTCATGCGGGACAAGAGCTGTCCGTTGAAAAGATTGCGGATTTTTGCGGATACTCAAAGTTTTATCTGGAGCGGCTTTTTAAGGCAGAGACCGGAGAAAGCATCTATGGCTTTATAAAACGCTGCAAGGTTGAACTGAGTGCTTTCAGGCTTAAGGTGGAAAAAGACAGGAGCATCACGGACATCAGCGGCGACTACGGATATTCGCCTTCAAATTACGCGGTGCTGTTCAGAAATCATTTTAACAAGACTCCGGCGCAGTTCAGAAAGGACATCGAGGAAACTTCTTTTTAGCAAGCCGCTGGAGGATTGATAAATCCACATAGTTATCTATGAGGATAATTTCTTTATTTGCTGCTGCAAGAAAGCTTTCGAACTTGGCATAGGCATCAAAAATCTGTCCTTGGAAGAAAACGCCCTGAGTTTCTTTTACATTGTATTTATCCATTAAGAAAAAAAGTTCTTTTATCTTTTTATCCGTCTCCTTGTGATGCAAATCTGATTCTAAAAGATGTTTTTTGATATTATCCAGTTCTGCAAAAACATGAGAATTGTTTTGAATAAAATGTTTCATTTCTTTGAAG
>JBGVIP010000044.1:0-3602 GCA_045123335.1 Treponema sp. | reverse complement strand
GTTCTTCTGAAAACGGTTAATCTAAGCAGTATGAAAAAAAATAACGGGCAGAATCTTTTTTAGGATTCTGCTCTTTTTTCTTCTGCTTCGCTTGCCCTTAAATATACTGGTCCGTCGTATTCGTTCAGGGGGGCTTTTTCTTCTTTTATCATCTGTTCTGTGATTTTAAAAAGCTGGTCTGTTGTATTAACTGTAAAATCAACTGTATAAATGTTTTTTTCTGAAAGAGAAGGCTTGGCTTCTGTTATTTTCTGTTTAAGGAGCTCTGCGTCTGCTCCGCAGATAAAAATATCTTTTTTTGAAGTTGAAAGTTTATCTGCGATAAATGGAATTTCGTAGTCGCCTTCGTCTGTAGAAAGTTTTCCGTCTTCCCAAATTTTAGCATAGAATTTGTCTTTTTTTGCATCGATGCAGGAAACGATTGTAAACGGCAGATTTTTGTAATGTTCTGCAAATGCGTCCAATGTTGAAACTCCGTAAAGGGGGATGTTAAAAGCTATTGAAATTGCTTTTAAGGCAGCATAGCAGAGTCTTAATCCAGTGAATGAACCCGGACCTGAACACAATGTAAGGCATTCAAGTTCTGATTTGTTGAGGCCTGCACTTTTTAATACGTAGTCAATTGCTGGCAGAATTGTTTCTGACTGCTTCATGCCGATGTCAAATTGTACGGATACAGTGTGTTCTTCATTTTTTGCTGCAACAGAAAGTTTTGATACTGCAAGATCTACTGCTAGGGCTTTCATTTATTTTATGTCTCCATGCGGCCAGTTTTCTATTGTGATTATTCTGCTGCCGTCTTCCTGCGGTTCAAGTTTTAGAATGATTGTTTTTGAAGGTAGTTCATCCATGATTTTTTCACTCCATTCAATAATGGAAACACCTTCGCCGTAAATCATATCATCTGTACCGAGGTTTATAAAATCTTCTCCGCCGTCAAGTCTGTATACGTCCATGTGATATAAAGGCATTTTTCCTTCATATTCGCTTATAAGACAGAATGTTGGGCTTGTAATTGTTTCTGTAATGCCAAGTGCCTGTGCAATGCCCTTTGTGATTGTTGTTTTTCCGGCAGCGAGAGTACCCTGCATTGCAATTACGTCACCTTTTGTTAAAAGGTTTCCGATTTTTTTACCTAATTCAATTGTTTCTTCTGCGGTTTTTGTGGTCAGTCTGATCAAGGAAGTACACCTTCTGCGTCCTGAAGTAGAATAAAGTCCTTTAAGGCTTTTTTTACAGGAAGCACAGGATAATTTAATGTATTTTCTATATCAATTTCAATGGTTTTGGCTCCAAAAGGATTCATTTCTATACAAAAAGAGACAGGAGTCTCTAATGTTGAGCCAGGAATCTCGATAACTGCCGTTCCTGTAAAATTGCGTCTGTAGTAAATGTAGCCTTCTTCTCTGTTAAGATTACGCAGTTCCAAAATTCTCATATGTTAAAAGATACCTCTATCTTGTAGTTTTTGCAAGAAAAAACAGTCTGCTTACAGGCTGTTGTTTAAAATTAATCGTACCCGTAAACTTTTTCAATGATTTTATTTTGATCAGGTATGGATATTTTATCAAAACAAACGTGAAGATTAAATACTCCCTGGATTTTAGAACGTCTTGTTTTTATTATTTTACCAAATACACCTAGACTTCCAAAAGACAGTGTAAGTTCTGTATAAATAAGCTGGCCTTCTTTTACAGGAAGGGTAGTTGCAATACAGCATCCGCCGCCGGAAATGTTTATTAAAGTACATTCGTAACGGTTTTCTGCAGGTGTATAAATCTGTCTGCCACGTCTGTCTGTTTCGATTTTTACAGAAGAAATCCTGCATTTTTCATTTGTAGAAATACGCTTGTAGTTTCTCTGCTGTTTTACAATCATGTCATTTGAGTGGGAAACAAGCATTATGCAGTTGCCTGCAGGTGTTTTTTCGTAGCGGATCAAGCGGCTTACAAAGGCGTAGCGCATTCCTGTTGCAGAATGGAATGTGAATGCAACTTTGTCCATCTGCTGCGGTTTTGTTTCGGAAGAATAGAATTCCTCTGTTATTTCGATTATGAGATGTTCTTTTTTGTTTTCGAAAACTTTGAACGGAATTTTTGAGCCGTCTGGGAAAATTTCTGAAATTCTCTGATTTTTAATCAGAGCGTGCGTTGAAGAAACAGATTCGCTGGCTGCGAAGATTTTTTCCATGTTGAACTTAAGGTTGAAAAGCTGGTTTATTTCGTTTTCATTTCCATTGTTCTTTATTTCGTCATAATACATATGGAAGAAACCGTCTATGTCCTGAAACTGCTTGATGGAGTAAAGGATGTTGCGTATTTTGTATTTGCGGAAGATTTTCCATAGAAGGTTTGCTGCTTCCGGTTTCATCAAGTTTTTATCGGCAAAAGCGATTATATCGGCTTTTTTTGTAGGTCGTTCAGATTCTTTCTGGATCCATTCTGGAGTCTGCTGGTGTTCCTTTATTTTTTTTGTTATGAGCCAAAGAATGAAAAAAACTGAAATTACTATAAGTCCGACAATAAGAACCGCATATATTATCGGATTCTGTCTGGAAGCAAGCGGGCTGTTTCCTGCCTGAAGATCAAAATTCATAATATTCCCTCCAGTGTTTCTGCAATTGCATTTAAGCGCGGACAGATTTCGTATTCTGCTATGTCTCCAACGCTTACAGTATCATTTGATTTCATTGCCTGCTCAAAATCGCTCAGTACAGGAGAAAATTCTGCAAAGAATTCATGGAAAGGTTTTGAATCAATCTGGATTTTTGTATATTCCTGAAAAAGACTTGCAAGGGCCGCAATGTGGCAGAAACTGTTGATGCTGTCTGCCAGGTTTTTTATTGCTTCGTGTGCTTTTGTAGATTTTCCGCTCTGAAGGTCAACAGGAACCTGTTCCATCTGTGCAGAAAGGGTTTTGAACAGTTCAGAAAGTTTTTTCATGGAATCCTTTACATTCTGCTTGGTTACAACGCTGAATTCAAATTTATTGACTTCTTTAAGGTCTTTCTTTGAAACTTCATCGAAAATGTCTGCGGTAATGTTCTGTCCGTCTATAACTATCCCGATAACAGCGGCTTCATTCTGTTCGCATGTTATTTCAAATGATTTAAGTACATCGCCGACTGTTTTTTCATCTTCAAGGGCTGCATCGATTTTTTCATTGTTTACATAAAATTCCATGGTATATTCCTTATCTTATTAATTATCGGTAAAAAGCGAAGGAAACTTTCGGTCCTTTTATGAAAAAATCAAAAAGAATGAGAAAGCTGATTCTTAATGCTTTTATAATTCGTGCACTTTTCATTAAGCAAAAATGCGTGATTCTGTTAGGTTTATTCCTGGTTTTTCTGTCTTGCAAAATTCTGAATTGAATTCTGCTGGTTTTCCAGGCTGTTAAGAGCTCCCTGCATTCTTCCGTACTTGTTTTTCAGGTCAGCTTCTTTGTCATTCATCTGTGTTTCAAGACGCGAGATTTTCTGCTCGGAAGCCTTTATTTTTCCGTCAAGCGAAGTTGTTTTCATTGCGAAAATTCCACCGGACTGAACATATGCAGTAAGCTGTTTGTCCATCTGGTAGGCTATTCCTTTGTCTATGATAAGG
>JBGVIP010000043.1:0-70190 GCA_045123335.1 Treponema sp. | reverse complement strand
CTACGATATGAAGTTAGGATTCCGTGTTTTGTATATTCTTTAAGACTGCAGGTTATAAGTTTTCCGTTTGAATCAAGGAACTGGCGGCGTTCACTTAAGATGCTTACATCAACACCTGCGATGTAGACTTTTTCTTTTTTGGTTTCGACAGGCTCAACCACCCCATATAGTGGAGTATCTTCTCCAAGTTCCATATCTCCAGAATCACCGTAACCATAAACCTCTTCGAACTGAACATTCTCTCCAGTTACCGGGTCAATCTGGTCATCACCAGTTCCTTCATCAATCACTTCTTCCGAAAGTTTATCGTCCTGTGAGGAAACTTTGATTTTTACAGGAGCACCATCAAAATCTTTATCTGCAAATTTATCTGTTACATTTCTAAAATCTATGATTGTAAAATATAGTTTTCCAAGTTCTTCTTCTACACGAGTTCCGCGACCAATAATCTGCTTAAACTCCGTCATACTTCCGATGTTTGAATCCAGAACTATGAGCTTACAGGTTTTTGCATCTGTTCCTGTTGTCATGAGTTTTGATGTTGTTGCAATTACCGGGAAGCGTTCTTCCGGATTTATAAAGCTTTCCAAATATCCTTTTGCAACAGGATCATCACCTGTAATGCGGACTATGTATTTATCTGATTTTTCAGTTATCTCAGGAGGAGCATAACTCAAGAGAGCCTGTCGCATTCGTTCTGCATGTTCAATATCAACACAGAAAACAATTGTCTTTGCCATTGGATCTGAATTAGGGTTGATGACCCTCCAAAAATTGCGGGTCGTTAAACCTGTCACTTGGAGTTATTATATCACTTTTTTGAGTTTTATAGCGAAATAAAATCATTTGTGCCGACGATTTCTTCTTGAAAATCTCTTTCTGCCTGGTAAAGCCCCATGTTGCAGAATTGTTTTCCGGATCGCATGGTTTTACCTGCGTAATCATTTCCATCAGTCCTTTTGTTCCATCAAGTCCAAGAAGAGTAAGACATTTTGCCTGATTTTCTATCTTTTTTTGAACAATTTTTTGCCAGATTTTTTCCTTTAATCCTGATTCATATAAAGTTGAAATTTTGCGATGCTTGCGTTTCTGGCATTTGCATCATAAGGTAGAACGATGCTGGACGGCATATAATCTTTCCCTATAATCACAACACCTATTTTATTCTCACTTAGAACTGATAAAGCCATTGTAGAAAGCCTTATGTTTGAACCAGAGCAGATTACCTTCAAAAATTGCGAAGCGTTAATAATTATAACATCTCTTTTTCATTATAGATTTTTTTTATTTATTTCGATATATTTAAAATTATACGTTGATTATTATTAAAACTATTTTGAAAATTTTGTGTCTAATTATGGTACACAGGGGTTAATAATGGAATTTACAAAACCAAACGGAAAACGCCGCGTTGTTATTACTGGCGCTGGAATGATAAGCGGGCTTGGTCAGAACTGGGACGAAGCTTTTGAACAGCTTAAAAGTTATAAAAACTGCATTAAAAATATGGAAGAATGGCATGACATTCAGGGGATGAATACTCATTTGGCTTGCCCTGCTAAAGGTGATCTTCCTAAATATCCAAGAAAACTTGTGCGCGGTATGGGTCGCGTTGCACTTTTGTCTTACCACACATCTCAGATGGCTTTGCAGATGGCTGGCCTTTTGAAGGAAGACGGTGACGTTATCGACGAACTTAAAAACGGACGCACAGGGGTTGCTTACGGTTCATCTATGGGTTCTTTTGATTCGATTCAGGAACTTACTAGCGTAATGGAAGACCGCTGTACTGCAAAAGTAAACTCTTCTACTTACATTAAGTGTATGCCTCATACTTGTGCGGCTAACATTGAAGTTACTTACCAGCTTAAAGGCCGAATGATTGTAACTAGCGAAGCTTGTACTTCTGGTTCACAGTCTATCGGTTACGGCTACGAAACAATCGAAAACGGTCTTCAGGACATTATGATTTGTGGCGGTGCCGAAGAGCTTTGTCCACCAGACGCTGCAATTTTTGACCAGCTTGGTTCAACTTCTATCCGCAACGAACACCCGGAAACTGCTCCAAGTCCTTTTGATAAGGATCGCGATGGTCTTGTTATTGGTGAAGGTGCCGGAACTTTGATTCTTGAAGATCTGGAACACGCTGTAAAACGCGGTGCAAAAATTTACGCTGAAATCGTTGGTTTTGGTACAAACACTGACGGTACTCATATTACATCGCCAAACAGCGAAACTATGGGAATCTGTATGCAGCTTGCTTTGGAAAGTGCAGGTCTTAAGGGCGACGAAATTGCTTACGTAAACGCTCACGGA
The DNA here is from genome assembly GCA_045123335.1 of Treponema sp. Classification (GTDB taxonomy): domain Bacteria; phylum Spirochaetota; class Spirochaetia; order Treponematales; family Treponemataceae; genus Treponema_D. Next base: position 67,874 of record JBGVIP010000043.1, on the reverse strand, counting down.
ACTTCAACTCACCACGGAGACATCGCCGAAACAACTGCTACTGCACGCGTATTTGGACGCAAGGTTCCTATTTCTTCTACTAAGTCATACATTGGTCATACTCTTGGTGCCTGCGGTGCCGTAGAAGCATGGCTTACAATCAATATGATGAACGAAGGTTGGTTCCACCCAACACTTAACTTGAACAACATCGACCCGGAATGCGGCGACCTCGATTACATCAGAGGTGAAGGCCGCAAAATGGACGCTGAGTACGTTATGAGCAACAACTTTGCGTTTGCGGGAATTAATACTTCGTTGATTTTTAAAAAATTTCGACAATAGAAAATGCGTTAAGACCGACAGTCCGTCGGGACTGTCGGTTAGCATTTACCTATAAATGAATCGCGAGATTTATCGAGCGGGCATGAACAGTAATATAAAGGGTGGAACCATCGCTCGATGAATCTCGCTCTGTGCGTTCTATCGATAAGCCTAAAACAACCCTCACGGCTTGTTTTTTAACGGCTTTTCGATTTGACGCAGGTTCCACCCAACACTTAACTTGAACAACATTGACCCGGAATGCGGTGACCTTGACTACATCCGTGGCGAAGGCCGCAAGATGGATGCGGAATATGTTATTCTTAAATCGTAGAACCGTTAAGAAATATTGCGTCAGCAATATTTTAGGTTCATCGATAAATGGAGGGGGCGATGACCGATAGAGGCATCGCCGAACAACTTTGCGTTTGCAGGAATTAATACTTCGCTCATCTTTAAGAAATTTCGACAATAGAAAGTGCGTTAAGACCGACAGTCCGTCGTGACTGTCGGTTAGCATTTACCTATAAATGAATCGCGAGATTTATCGAGCGGGTCTGAATAATTAACTACGGTCATTTACTACGTGCTCTTACGAGTCGACAGGCTCAATGACCGTAAATGCAAAAGACGGCAGTCCAAGTGGGCTGTCGTTTTTTTATGCTTAAAATATGTAAGATTTTTCCGTAAATAATTAAAAACATTGTTATAAACATTTTTTCTTGTTAAAATGAGACATTATTTTTTTGCTAGAGGAATCAGATGGCTGTTGTTGTAAAAGGTGAAAATCTTACTATCGAAGATATTTGTAAAGTTGCTTATGAAGGCGAAAAAGTTAATTTCCCAGAAGACAAGGAATTTTGGGAAAGAATAGAAAAATCCAGAAAATTTTTAATTGATTACATAAATACAGGTGTTCCGACTTACGGCGTTACAACAGATTTTGGCGATTCATGCCATAACCAGATCAGTGTTGATAAGGCAGGGGAACTTCAGCGCACAATTGCAACATATCACGGAATCGGGCTTGGTCCAAAGTTTGACCACGAAACTGGCCGAGCGGTAGTTTTGGCCCGCTTGAACGGAAACGTAAAGGGCGGACACAGTGCAATCCGTCCGGAACTTGCAAAGATGATGCAGACTCTTTTGAACAAAGACATTATTCCGGTAATTCCGCAGCTGGGTTCGGTTGGCGCAAGCGGAGACCTTACTCCTCTTTCTTATCTTGCGGCTGTAATCATGGGACAGCGCGAGGTTTACTACAAGGGAAAAGTTTGCCCGACAATGGAAGCCTTCAAGGCAGAAGGAATTGAACCGCTCCCGATTGAAGCAAAGGAAGGCCTTGCGATTATGAACGGTACTAGCGTTATGACTGCCGTTGCTTCGCTTGCATGGAAAAAGGCTCAGCGTCTTGCAAATATTTCGGACTTTCTTACAGCCGTTACTTCAGAAATTACACGCGGAAAGGATACTCCGTTCATCACAAAGGTAAGCCAGCTAAAAAATCACCGCGGACAGATGGAAAGTGCGGTTTACGTTCACAATATCATCATTAATTCAAAACGTGTCTGGAAATACGAAGACTTTTTGAAAAATCAGATTGAAAAGATGGATGGAAAAGGCTTTGTTGCACAGACAAATAAAATTCAGGACAGATATTCAATCCGCTGTGCGCCGCAGATTAACGGCGTTTACCGCGACACCCTGAACATGGCCAGAGCCTGGATTACAGAAGAATTGAACAGCGCAAACGACAATCCGCTTGTTGATATTGATGCACAGCAGCTTTACAACACAGGCAATTTCTACGGCGGTCACATTTGTGCGGCATGTGATTACCTTCGCACCGCTCTTGCAAATATTGCTGACCTTAGCGACAAGCAGGCAGAAATCATTATTGACGGAAAATTCAACGGGCTTACAGAAAACCTTATTCCGTTCACACCTGCTGACCATCCTCGTGCAGGGCTTCGTCTTGGCTTTAAGGCTGCTCAGATTACAATCAGCGCAATCCGTGGTGAAGTTGCAACCTACTGTTTCCCGGTTTCGCTTACTTCAGCTCCAACAGAAGCGCTCAATCAGGACAAGGTAAGTATGGGTACAATTAGTGCACGCAAGCTTGCCGAACAGATTGATCTGGTTTACCTTCAGTTTGCTACTCATCTGCTTGCTGCAATGCAGGCTGTTGACCTTGCCGGAATTGACGACTTTGCGCCGTTTACAAAGCAGATTCATGCAGAAGTGCGCAAGATGAGCGCATTTGTAGAAGACGACCGGGCACTGGACAAGGAAGCTACAGCCGTTGCGGAATGGCTTAAAAAGACAGAACTGTTTGCTTAATTCATATACAGGAATTTTTATAGGAGTGATTTTATGAAGTTACCTGATAAAAAATTAAACATAAAATTAATGGCATTTGATCTCGATGACACTCTGCTTACAGATGACAGGACGATTTCGCCAAGAACTCTTGCGGCAATTCAAAAGGCTGCTAAGCAGGGAATAACGATTGTTTTGTGTTCCGGCCGCGCAGAAAACGGAATTTTGCCTTATGTGCGCAAACTTAACATTGCCGGAACTCAGGAAGGACGATATCTTATTGCCTTTAACGGTGCTTCGGTTTTTGACCTTCATTTTCGTCTGCCTATTTATAAGAATGCAATGGACGTGGATGTACTTAAATTTGTTTACAATGAAGCAAAGAAAAGGGGAATGCCTTCCATCGTTTATGACCAGTCTACAATCTTTTCATGGGAAGATTCTGAATGGGCGCGCATGGATGCAAAACTCTGCAATTTGAATTTTAAAGTCGTAGATAATTTTGAAAAATTCCTGGAAGGTTCATATCCCAAAATGCTTGTTCCGTCTGATCCGGAAAAAGTAAAGGATTTAAAAGAATTCCTTAGCGACAAACTTGAAGGAAAGGCTGACATTTTTATTTCTAAGCCGTATTTTCTGGAAGTTATGAATCACGGTGTTGGAAAAGGTCCGACAATTTTGTGGCTTGCAGACAGACTTGGAATTCCGTATGAACAGACAATGGCATTTGGAGACAGTATGAACGATGAATCCATGCTCAGAAACTGTGAATACGGCGTTGCAATGTCTAACGGACTTGATTACATAAAGGATATATGTGATTTTGTAACCCGCTTTGACAATAACAACGACGGTATTGCAGATTTTTTGGAATCATTTGTACTTAATTAATAGTTTTTCTTTCTGGAAGAGTTGCTGTAGTCTTCAAAAAGTTTAAGGCATTCTTCCCGGTTGATTTCTTTTGTTGTAAGAAGGCCAGGTTTTCCCCTCAGAAAATCGTAGAATTTGCTGTCGCGGAAACCGATTTTTTCGGCATCAGAAATGTTGCAGCCCTGGAAAACCCTGTCTATGTTTGCCCAGAGGATTGCTCCAAGGCACATCGGGCAGGGTTCGCTGGTTGTATACAGTGTGCATCCGCTTAAATCAAATGTTCCTAGATTCTTGCAGGCATCATGAATTGCTTCAATTTCGCCATGGCAGGTAGGATCCTGATTTTTTACTACCCGATTGTGGCCGCGGCCTACAATTTTTCCGTCCTTTACAATTACGCTTCCAAAAGGACCGCCGTCTCCATTGTTGATTCCATCGTATGCTTCGGAAATGGCTTCCTTCATTGCTTCAATATCAGAAATAGGATTTGTCATGCTTTTATTTTAGCAGATTTTTGAGCATTGGTGAAATTTTTAATGCGTCTGTGAGCGAATCTGCTTCGTTCTGTGATTTTTCGCGCGAACCGCTTTTTACAGCCCTTATCAGAATGTTTTTAGGCGTGTGCTCCATATCAATAAATTCAAGAATCTGAACGGAATAGCCTGAATTTTCAAGGTATTCAGCCCTAAGGCTGTCTGTAACAAGCGAAGCAAATCGTTCTTTGATTAATCCGTATTTAAGGAGAGGTTTAAAGCTGTCCAGAACATTTTTGCGGTCAAGCTGGGCGTTTACTTCGTGCTGGCAGCATGGAACGCTAAGAATTGCTTTGCAGTTGTGTTTGATTGCGTAATCAAGGGCGTAATCTGTTGCGGTGTCGCATGCGTGCAGAGTAATTACTATATCCGGGTCATGTTCGTGCGAATAGCCGGCAATGTTTCCTGTATCAAAAATAAGTCCTTTTAGTCCAAGTTTTTTTGTAATGTCGTTGCAGTAGTCAATTACATCTTTTTTAAGGTCGAGTCCAAGAATTTCTACGTTCAATTTTTTGATTTCGGTCAGAAAATAGTGAACTGCAAAAGTAAGATATGATTTTCCGCATCCAAAATCGGCGATTCTGAGCGGTTCTGTGCCGTTGGCATTGCATTCAGAAATTACGGAAGGCAGAATGTCGTCAATAAATTCCAGAAAGCGGTTTATCTGCCGGAATTTGTCGTATCGGGAACTGATTACGCGGCCTTCCGGCGTCATTACGCCCAGCAGAACGAGAAAAGGCACAGGAGTTCCTTCTTTTATAAGGTAATTTTTTTTGCGGTTTGTGCCGTTTTCAATCAGTTTTAGGGCAGTTGATTTGGAGTTTGCGCTGCCGCTTCTTTCTGCATTTTCGTCTGCGGCAGAATCATTGATCTTTTTTGTAAGTTTAGTAACTTTTCCTTTTTTGTTGCCTAGATAAGTTATTTCTTCTGATTCTGTGCGCACAACGCAGTTTTTAAAAGTTGTTCCCGCATGGGCGGCAATAAAATCGTTCAGTTCGGATTCGGTTTTCTTTTCATGAAATGCCTGCTTTTGAGTAAATGCCTCTGTAAAATAAGATGTTGTTCCTGAAACGTTTACGGCTTTTATTTTGATTCTTATGTACGGTCGCCCAAGAATTTCTTCAATATTTTTTACAGGTTTGTTGAATGTGCAGGAAATAATCATGCAGACATTTTATACTTCATTTTTAATGAAGACAACTGTAATGAACCCTATACCTTTCTTGAAAAAAGCGTTATATTTAAAGTTATGGGAAAATGTATCGTTTTTGTAAATCAGAAGGGTGGCGTAGGTAAAACTACATCCTGTATTAATATCGGTGCTTACATTGCATTGGCCGGTAAAAAGGTTCTTCTGGTAGACTTTGACTCGCAGGGAAATATGTCCAGTGGTGTTGGTGTTTCTAAAGACAAGCCGACAATTTACGAACTTATTGCCGGACAGGTTACTGCAGAACAGGCGATTAAGCACACACCAGTTGCAGGACTGGATGCAATCAGCGCATCAATTGATCTTTCTGGTGCCGCAATTGAGCTTGTAGAACAGGAAAACAGGGAATTCTTCCTTAAAAATGTACTTGATCCTCTTAAATCTGTGTATGACTACATTTTGATAGACTGTCCTCCTTCTCTCGGACTTCTTACTTTGAACGGACTTGCAGCTGCAGATTCAGTTCTTGTTCCTATGCAGTGTGAATATTTTGCTCTTGAAGGTATTACTCTTCTTCTTAAATCAGTAAACAAAGTTCAGGAAAGCATTAATCCAAATCTGGTTATCGGCGGAATCTTCTTTACCATGTATGATTCAAGAACTCGCCTTGCACAGGATGTTGTAATGCAGGTTAAGACATACTTTAAGGATGTTGTTTATAATACAATTATTCCGAGAAACGTAAGGCTTTCAGAAGCACCTTCCCGCGGACTTCCAATCTGCAATTATGATCCTAGCTGTGCCGGTGCAAAAAGTTATGCAAAACTGGCAGAGGAGATAATCAACCGTGGCTAAAAAAGGTGGATTGGGTTTAGGACTGGGACTTGATGCCCTTATGGGCGGCTCTAATGCTGCGCGGGCAGAAATTAAGGAATCTACTCAGGGACATTCTGTAGAAAAAACAGAAGAAAAGACAGCGGTTGTTTCTATAGAAAAGCCTGCAAATATTCCGGAAGGAATTGAAGTTGATGAAAACGGCGGACTTTGGCTTGATCCGTCACTTCTTATTCCTAATCCTCAGCAGCCGCGAAAAGAATTTGATTCCAAAGCGCTTGAAGAACTTTGCGACTCAATCAGAGAGCATGGAATTGTTCAGCCTATCATTGTAGAAAAGGCACCTGAAGGCGACAATTACTATATTATTGCCGGTGAACGCCGTACACGAGCCGCAAAAATGGCAGGACTTACAAAGGTTCCTGTTCAGATTAGAAAATACGATGAAATTAAAAAGCTGGAAGTTGCCCTTATAGAAAACATTCAGCGTGCAGATCTTAACCCGATTGATGAAGCACTTGCATATTACAATCTTATGCAGATGGGCGACCTTAAGCATGAAGAAGTTGCTCAGCGAGTAGGAAAGAACCGCACTACTGTTACAAACTCCCTCAGACTTCTTAAACTGCCGGAAGATATGCAGAAATCGCTTATCGACGGACAGATTTCTGCCGGACATGCACGTGCCTTGCTTTCTGTTACAAATCCAAGCGACCAGCGCATTATGTTTGGAAAAATCGTTGGTAACGGACTGAACGTAAGACAGGCAGAAGCGCTTGCAAATGAATATAATAATGGCGGACGCGCTGCCGGCGAAAAAGCAAAAAAGAAAAAGGTTGAAAAGAAAGATCCTGATATCGCAGAAATTGAACAGAAATTTATGGAAATCTTTGGAACTAAAGTTGTCCTGAAGGGATCTATAGACAAAGGTTCAATTCAGATTGACTACTACAGCCGTCAGGATTTGGACAGACTTTACAACGTTATTGCACGAGAATAGATTTTATGGGCAGGAAATAACCTGCCCTGATTTTTTTGTAGCGTGTAATTACAAACCTAGATAGAGAATTTCCATGTCATGTTCAAGCATTTTCTTTTTGCTTTCCATCTGGTTAATTCTTTGAATGAATGCCTGATTTACATAACTATGCTGGTTTGCATAACTTCGGTACTTTTCGAGCTGAGAATTTAGCATTGCCAAATCTTCCATGAGGCTAATTAACTTTTCCATCTTTTTTAACTACTCCTTCCTACTATTTAATTTACAACTATAAAAAAATAATAGCAAGGAAAAATTACAGAATTTTAAAATTGGAATAAAAAAATATCTCCCGGTCTAGAAACGTCTATATTTTCAACGCAGAGAATACCTTTCCGATGCTGTCGTGGATTACGAGCTGGGCGTACTGGTCGGTTGGGGTTTCTGATTTGTTGATTAGGACGAGGTTGTCTCCGCGGAAGTAGCGGATAAGGCCGGCGGCGGGGTAGACTACGAGTGAGGTTCCGCCGATTATGAGCGTGTCGGCGCTGCTTATGGCTTCTACGGCGCCGTTTAAAATGCTGTCATTAAGGCCTTCTTCGTAAAGTACGACATCCGGTTTTACAAGTCCGCCGCATTTTGTGCAGTGCGGTAAGGTGTCTGGAGAATTTTCGCTTTCGGAGATGAACTGAACGTCGTACGGTGCGCCACAGTCCATGCAGAAATTCCTTAATGTGCTTCCATGCAGTTCAAAAATGTTTTTGCTGCCGGCTTTCTGGTGAAGTCCGTCTATGTTCTGCGTAACGATTGCGCTCAATTTGCCTTTCTGTTCCATTTTTGCAAGGGCAATGTGAGCGGCGTTTGGCTGGGCGTCCCGGATTATAAGCTTCTGGCGGTAAAAGCGGTAGAATTCTTTTGTGTTATGGTCAAAAAAAGAGCGGCTTATGATTGTTTCCGGCGGATATTTCCACTGCTGGGCATAAAGTCCATCCTGGCTTCTAAAATCCGGGATTCCACTTTCTGTAGAAACTCCGGCTCCTCCAAAAAAAACAATGTTTTTAGAATTATCGTAAATTTCCTGTAAACGGCTAATCTGTTCTGAAAAATCCATGTCATTCCATTCCTTTCTATTAGATTTTACATCAAAAAAAGGGTTTCTGCGAGATTTTCATCTAATCAATTATTAAAATAATACCGTAAATATATGAGAGAATTTTTGTATTTTTGCCTGATATCTGATAGAATTAGAGTAATAAAAAAGTGGAGATGATTATGGCTGGAAAATATGGCTTGAAAAGTCTTTTTGTTGTTTTAATGGTTTTAAATGCAGCTGCTTTACTTTCTGCTCGTGATGTAACTGAGAAAGAAGTTGAAAATATGCAAAGCTGGCAGGAAACCTTTGATATAAGCAATAAATCGAAGGGAAAATTTAATATCCTTGTTACTGCATCTGACCTCGGTGGAAATACAACAATTGAAGGTCCTTTTAACCTTTACATCGATCCTAAATCAGATCTGCCGGTAAGCGGAATTACTAACCCGGTTCAGAACATGCGCATTGTAGGAAACCTTAACATCGTAGGTACCTGTATTGATGATGACGCTGTAGATCATGTAGAACTTATTCTGGACGGTGATGAAGCAAATCCTGTAAGGGCAAAGGGAAAAGAATTCTGGTCATATTATCTCGATACAAAAAATCTTTCAGAAGGTCCTCATACAATCAAAGTTGTAGGTTATGACGTAAACGGTTTAAAAGGTGAGCCGGTAGAAACAACATGGCAGCTTGACCGCCGTATGCCTGTAACTCAGGTTTCTCATCCTGGTATGGGTGCCCTTGTTTCAAAAGTTGTAAAATTCCGCGGAACTATTACTGATGGAAACGGAATTAAGGCACTTTCGTATTCAACAGATAACGGAAAAACATTTAAGAGCGTCCGCCTTTCTGCAAAAAACAAGAAGGGAATGGAAAAAGATTTCAGCATTTCTGTAGATACAAGAAAATTTCCGGACGGCGCATCTGTAATCTGGTTTAAGGCAAAAGACAATACTGGGTCGGAAGGTGTTTATTCGTTCCTCTACTTTATAGATAACACAAGCCCGGATGTAAAGATTATAAGTCCGCTTGCAAATGAAGTTTCTTACGGAAAAATTGCAATCACTGGTATTGCAAAAGACGGCATTGGAATTAAATCGCTTTCATGGGAATTTGGTCAGGAAAAAGGTGTTTTTGAACTTATTCCAGGAAACCCTTACTGGGGAAAAGTTTTTGATCTTTCGCGCGCAACAGAAAAGAGCCGCAAGTTTTCCATTACGGCTACTGATATTGCAGGAAACGTTGTTACTGTAAGTCAGAATATTCAGATTAACGAAGAACTTGATAAGCCAATTGTAGAAATTGCATATCCGAATGCAGATACATTTGTGGAAATTTCGGATACTGTTTTTGTGCGCGGTATTGCACACGATGAAGACGGAATTGCTTCTGTAAAATATAAGATTGATTCAGGTGCATGGATTGAAGAAGAAACAACCGGCGTGTTCTGCGGGAACCTTGCAAAAGGTTCTGAACTTACTGCTGGACGTCATACTGTGACTGTTGTTGCCCGCGATACTCATGGTGTAGAAGGAAATCCTTTTACTGCTACATTTAATGCCCGCGGAAAAATTCCTGAATTTACTGATGCAAAAGTCGGTAATCAGGTTGTTGTAAACGGTATGTCTGTAAATCAGGAATCTGACGCTAACTTCCAGGTTACTGCAAACAGTTCGCTTGGGCTGGCTTCTGTTCATTTTGAAGCACGTTGGGGAAAGAACGGACTTCTTGAAAAGGATTTTACGCCGAACGGAGCATTTTCACAGAACATTTCGGTTTCCCTTAATGAATTTCCTCAGGGAATCGTAACGCTTCTGGCTACTGCAACTGATACAGCCGGACGTTCAAGAAACTTTAAGAGTCTGATTAATGTAACAAATCTTTCTGAAATTACTGCCAAGAATACAAAAATCGAATTCCCTAGCGGAGTTGCTGATAACGGAATGATTGTAGGAAATAAGGATTTTCCTGTAAGCTGTTATCTTGTTGGCGGAAAAGCAAAGACTGCCGAAATCGTTCCAAAATCAAAATTTGTAAATGCTCGTCTGGACGGAAATGCAGTGCTTCTTGTTCCAACTGATGTTGAAGGTGTTTCTGAACCGTTCGTTGTTCGTGTTACTACAGACAGAGGAATTGTTTGTGAATCTGAAAAATTGATGATTACAAACGGTTATTCTGCTCCTGTTGTAAAAATCAAGGACACAGACGGACGCAATGCAATTAACATTACAGACGGAAAAGCTGTTATTTCTGGAACAGTTACAACTTCTGGTGTACTGGAATCTCTTTCATATAAGATTTACGGAGTAAGGGCAAATATTGTTGGCGGGCTTCTTACAGATGTAACTCCGATCCCTGTTGCAGATGCACAGGAAAAACAACTTGATCCTTCTAGAACTTTCTCGTTTGAAGAAGAATTTGGTTACGGTATATATGTAATTGAAGTTACAGCTCAGAACAGCGGTGGACTTCGCGCTTCTGAAGCAATTGCCTTCAGGAATATTCCTTATCTTCCAAAAGGTTCTACAGCTACGCCAAAAGCTCCTGTAATTACATGGATTGATGCGGAAGAAGTATATTACGTTGCTGCTTATCAGGGAACTTTGAGCCGAACATTCGGATATTTTAAGCGAAACTCAATGGCAGAAGGTAATACTCAGCTTACAGCAAATATTACTGCCGGAGAAAAAACTTACAGTTCAAAAATCAATGTTTCCAAATCAAAGGAAATTTCTGCTCACTTTGCACTTGTAGGCGAAGAGCCTTATGCAAACGGTAAGTGGTTTGAATTGAATCGTGGCGAAACAAAGAATCTTACTGTTTTCATGGATTCAATTTTGTCTAGCATTTCTGTAAATTATGAAATTACTGGTGCAGCAGTTCCTGGCGGACAGGAAAAACAGACTGGAAGTGCCGTTGTAACAAAAGAAGAAGGAAACAGATACAGGGTTACAATCCCACTTAATAATCTTCCGGTTCGCATGAACAATATCAAACTGGTTGCAAAATCAGGTTCTGTTTCAAAAACATTCTTCGGAGCGATTGGAACTGTTCGTGCTCCTTCTGAAAATGTTGTAAAAGATGCACTTGGCGTTTACGTTGCAGAACGTTCGGAATCTGTATTTGAAAAAGATTCTGCAAGTTATGTAATGAGCGTTGGTGATTCAATTGATTTTTATCCGAATGTAAGCGGTCTTGACTGGTCTGCGGAACTTGTAAATCCGGCTGACGGTTTGGAATTCTCATATAATGACAATGTTGCAACTGTAAAATTTACAAAGGACGGAATCTATTCGAATGTCGCTGTCCGCGTAAAGGATTCAAATAAAACTGTTTATGTTTCTTCTGGAATCCGCTGTATTGTTGACTCTGGTGCGCCGGAGGTTCACATTACATCGCCGGAGCCTAATGCATGGGTTAGAAATTCAATTAAGATTTCTGGAACTGCAGCTGACCCTAGTGGTATTAAGGGCGGAGAATTCTCTATTGATGGACAGCAGACATGGAAGCCTGTTCAGCTTTCTTTAACAGGAAAGAACGGAATTGGTGCAACATTCACTGCATCTGCGGATATTTCCTCTCTCGAAGATGGACTTGTTGGAATTGACGTTAAGGTATGGGATGTTGCAGGAAATATTTCTTATGCAAGAATCTCGGTATTCAAAGATACTACACCGCCGGAAGCAAAAGTAATAATTCCTGAAGATGATGCAATTGTAAACGGTGAAAACCTTATTGCATTCAAAATTACAGATAACGGTTACTTTACAAAGATGGCTTATGTAGCGCCACCAACTGGTTCTGGCGGAAAAGTTCGTACAGAAATTGAAAATGATCATAAATATGCTTTGACTTATGTTGGTTCAAAAGAGCGTCCTATTGATGATGCAATGTCGTTTGAATTTACTGATGCAGCCGGCAATACATTTGCAATGGAAGCATGGCGCTTTATGATAGATTCTCAGTCGGATCTGCCGGTAACAGAAATTCACCTTCCTCTTGAAAATGAAGTAATTACACGTGACTTTACAATTTCCGGTGTAGTTTACGATGACGACGGTGAATCAACTGTTTATTACAGAATCGACAAGGGTGAATACACAAAAATTGAAGAGCCTTGTACAAGTTTTGCAATCGATGTTCCATTTGAAAAGATGACGGACAACGAACATACAATCTACATGTATGCAGTTGATGTAAACGGTGTAAAAGGTCCTGTTACAGAACGAAAAATCAGGGTTTCTACAGAAGAGCCTAAGGGCGCAATGGAAACTCCTACAATCGACAGGTCTAATAAGGGCGTAATAACTCTTACTGGTGTTTCAAGCGATAACAACGGAATTGAAAAGGTTCTTGTTTCTCTTGATAACGGTAACAGCTATAACAATGCTGTTGGAACAGAAAAATGGTCATATACATTTGATTCACGTGCAATTCCAAACGGTACAAATGTTGTATTCATCAAGGTTTATGATAAATATGGAATCCTTGGACTTTATTCAAGTCTTTTGAACATAGACAACGAATCTCCGGAAATGGTTCTTGATTATCCTTTGGATTATTCATCAACTTCTGGTCCGTTGTTCTTTAGCGGTTATGCATTTGATAACGTAAATATTACAGAACTCTTTGTTTCTATCCGAAGTCTGGACGGAAAATCTATTCCAAAGAGCATGCAGCGCATTGATTTTAATGTAGATCGAATCATTGCAAAAGACATTGATATTTCATCTTTGGAAAACGGTTCTTACAATATTGAACTTACAGCGCTTGATAAAGCTGCAAATGCAACTCATATCAGCCGAAATATTGAACTTAATAAGAACAAGCCGCTTGCAGTGGTAAACCTTCTTTATCCTTTGAACGGTGAACACAAGCAGGGTGAATTCAATATCTACGGTAATACTGTTGCAGACAAGAAGGTTGAAAAACTTTCCCTCTATATTGATGACAAGTTTGTTGCAGAAACTGTTCAGACTCCTAGCGAATACTTTAAGTTCTGCGTTACTGCCGACATGATGGAAAACGGAATCCACACATATCGTGTAGAAGCAACTGTAGAAGGCGGAAAGGTAATCAGTTCAAGAAAGCAGACAGTTGATTATAATGCTGCCGGTCCTTGGGTAAAGATTGATAACTTTACTTACGGAGACTTTGCAATTGATCGTCCTTATATTTCTGGTGCTGCCGGATATTCTTTGGATGGCGATGAAACTGAAATTGCAAAGATGAAGGTTAATTCGGTTTCTAAGGAACAGCGTTCTGAAATTACAGAAAAGAAACTTGCCATTGCGGATAAAAAACCGCAGAAGGTAGAAATAAGTTTTGATAACGGAAAAACATTCCAGCTTGTTTCACGAGGCGAAAAATGGATGTATCGCGTAGAAAATCAGGATCTTGCAGAAGGTTACCATTTTATGCTGGTTCGTGCTACAATGAAGAACGGTGAAACTGCTATAGAGCGTACTATCATTCAGATTGATAATACTGCTCCAAAAATCAGGCTTATTGCTCCTAGTCAGGGCGGCCGCTACAACCAGGAACTTATATTCAGCGGACTTACAAGTGATACCGTTGGACTTAAGGATGTTAAGCTTTCTTTACGAAAGGGTGATAAGGCGTCGTATGAAGTTCCATCGTTTATTCAGGGATTATACCTTGACTGGCACTTCTGGGGTGCTACACTGTTTGATATTGGTGTTGGTCTTACATTCTTTGATGATGCCGTAAAACTTCAGTTCCAGTGGGGACAGTTTACACAGGCTCAGCGAGACATGTTCTCCAGCACAGAGTACCGTTATGGTGGAAACAACGTAATGGGAATTAAGATTCTTGCAAACGTTGCACAGATTCCGTTCAGTTACTTCCTTGGACATGACTGGGACTGGTTAAGTGCTTCGGTTGCAGTAGGTGCTCAGTTCAGCAGATTCGATAACTCTGACAACGACAACTCGGCTCAGATTCTGTCTGCACTGCTGACACAGATTGAATTCCCTAAGGTTAAGTTCCCTAAGATGAAGATGTTCAGTTCATTCAGTGCGTATACGGAATTCTCATTATGGTTTATACCTACTGACGTTTCCGATATTGACATAGAGAGTTTAGTTCCTCAGATTTCTGAGGGTATTAGGGTCAATGTATTCTAAGGCGGAACAGATGGATAAGTTAAAGAAAAAGACTGTATTTGTTTTGCTTGCGGTTGTAACACTGCTGTGCGCAATTCCGGCCGTTGCAATAGACGCGTATGTAACTGTTGTCTACAGAAAAGTTGATATTGCGTTCGTCAATAGGTCGGATTCAGAACTGGATGGTGTTCTTGGAGAAGTTAATACTGACAGGAACTATTATCTTGTAGAAAACTATACTATGAAAAAAATCAGGCGCCTTGTAATCGAAGAAGATTATGAGTTTGCCGTAAAGGCTGACCTTGTTGTTATTGACAACAATCTTGACAACATGGAAGCGGTAGAACTTTACGCTACAATTTCTGCTGCCCTGGAAAAACAGAGGGAGCAGGAACGTGCAATAATGGAACAGAGAAAGCTGGAACTTGCACGCTTTGAAGCACAGAAGGCTAAGCAGAAGGTCGCATTGGAAAAAACTTACAACGCTGTTCAGACTGCCGACGGAGAAACTGTATACGTAAAGAACAAGGAAGAAAAATATTCTGCCATCTGGTGGAAAATTGCTTTCGGTATGTTCGACGGTGCTTTAATTACAGATGCGGGTCATGGGCTTAATTCGTTCCGCTACGGAGTTTCTGCTGATTTTGCTTATGAGTACACATTTGATAGAATCCTTTTGGGTGTAGATGTAACAGGTCAGGGCATATTCCTTCCTTTCTCCGGGGATGACGGTACAATGCTCTGTGATTTTGAACTCGTTCCTAAACTGGGGCTGCCTGCATTGAACAGAAAGCTTCAGTTAAGAGCCGGAGTTGCCGGTTTAATCAATATTGAGTCGGGTTCTGAATCTAAACTTCAGGGAACTGTATTCTCTCCTCTGGTGGGAATAGGACTTAGCAACGTAAATTTTGGAAGGGCAGCATTCAGTGCAAATGCAGATTATCTGTTTGGACATTTTGCATATTCCGGACTGAATTTTGCCATGAATTCGGGAATGAACCTTGCGCTTCCAATTGCAGAAATGGAAAAATTCAAGGTTACATTTAATATTGGGGCAAAGGATACTCTTCTTATCCGAAGTGCCGGAGTTGAGAACAGAGCCAGCTTAGTATTAGCAATTGGAGCAGAAAATGTTATTAAATAAAAAAATCTTTCGTTTAATTATTGCATTATTTGGAATGATGTTTGTTTCTGCGGCTGTATTTGCGCAGACAAGTCAGGATGCGCTTATTCAGCGTTATCTGGAAAAAGCGGAAGCCGAATTTGATGACGGAAATATTGAAGGCGCGTACAAAAATATTAACGCAACGCTTAATTTCTGTGTTACAAATGACGGTGTAATTCCGGCAAATGTTATTGTAATTGCAAGGTCAATTTATATTCAGCGGCTTAAGCAGATTCAGCGCAAGTATAATGAAAACGCTTACATTGACGTTAAGACAAACCTTGAAGAAAAGTTTCCGGCTGTAAATTCAATTGAACTTACTAAGCTTGTACGTCAGATTGCTGCGGATGTTTCTGCTACAGAAAAGGCAGAAAATAAGAAGCAGCAGAAGGATTTTCTGGACAGTATTAAGTCGTCTACAAGTTCAACTAATGACGCAATTACAGAACTTGGAAATAAACTTGCAGATCAGAATGAAGAAACCAACAAGAACATTACAAAGATGATTACTGAAAATGCAAAATCTTCTGAGCGTACTCAGAAAAGCATTACAATGATTTTTGTAGTTGTAGTAGTCATTGTAGTTGTAATTCTTCTTGTTGTCGGATTGATTCTTCTTATTATGCGCATGAGCGTAAAGCAGAATCAGATGCAGCAAGCCCAGTATGCAGAAGCATTCAGGCTTCTGGCACAGAACCAGAGCCAGACAAACCAGCTTATGATTGGCGGTATTGCGGGGCTTTACGGAGACGAAGGGCTTAAACTTGCCGGAAGTTCTACATGGAGTCAGGAAGCATTGCCTGAACCGGAAGATACAGAAGAAGAAAAGGAAGCGCTTAGGGAACTTGCCGTTAAATGCGAAGAACTTGGTGCAAAAATTGACCAGACAACAGGCCGAAAAAATAATTCGAAGAACGTGTCTGAACTGGTATATAAGCTTGCGGTTCGTCTTGGCGTGCGCCAGCATGATGCAATGGTATATTTCTGTGCTTCAATGGTTTACGATGCGGGATTCCTTGCCTTTGATTCGGAACTGCTTCAAGCAGAACAGATTACAGAGGAACAGCGCCGTGATATTGCCCGTCATATAGATCATGGAGAAGAGTTCCTTCAGTTTGTACCTAAAAAATACTGGGATGTTTTCTACGGCGCTGCAAAGTACCACCACGAAAACGAAGACGGTTCCGGCTATACAGGACTTAAAGGTGAGCAGATACCTAAGATTGCAAAGATTATCCGAGTTGCAGACAGTTACAACGCTCTTTCTAGTAAGCGTGCTTTCCGCGGCGGTATGGATAAGGATTCTGCGGTAGAAAAGCTTGAACAGGAATCATACCTTTATGATAAGGAAGTGCTGAATGCACTTAAAGATATAATTTAGTATCCATCTGTAATAAATACAGGAGTTCACGGACCCGGAAGGCATTAACCTGCTTTCCGGGTTTTCTTTTTTTTATCCATACCTGCTTGTGAATGTAAAAGTTTTGCTAAGTCTATAAACTATATTTATTTTTTGCCGATAAAGGGAATATGAAAAAGATTGTTTTTTGTTTTTTACTTGTTTGTTTGGCTTCCAATTTATTTGCGAAAAAAGTTAAACCTTTATATAACCTTCCTGAAAAAGAACCTGCAATAGAAAATTTAAGTCGTCCCGGAGAAACTAAGAATTTTCTTGTGGGAACTTCTAAGGGACTTTTTAAAATCAACACAGGGAATTCTGCAATTCCGCTTTGGACAGAAGGTGCTGTAGAGCAGATTCTGCGCACAGAGCAGGCCGGAGAAGACGGAAACCGCATTGAATCCTGGTTTTTCAGGACAAGCAAGGGAATCCTTTTTTCTGCTGACCTTGAAAATTTTGAATATAGAAATGAAGGGCTTCCGGTTCTTACACTCAAACATTACGATGGAACAAATACAACCTTTGAAAAGGAAACTGCAAACCTTAAGGATATTTGTGCAAATCCTTTTAATCCAAACCAGCTGGTAACGGCTACAAAAGATGCCGTTTATATAAGCCGCGACGGCGGAAAAATCTGGAAATCTCTTGGTTCAATGAGCGGAGCGACTCCAGGTGTAAAGGCCTGCGCAATCGGTTCCATGCCGAAAGTGTTTGAGGACGGCACAAAGGGAACGGAACTTGTTGTATTTATGAGCCATCCGATATTCGGGTTGAGTTACATTAAGCCGGATGCAGCGAAACCAACATGGTTTGACGTTTCAAAAGGCTTTGAAATGCTTCCGTCTATGACAAGCCCGGACGAAATTGCAGACATTCTGCCAGTTCTGGTAAAGGCAGACGACGGTTCTAATTATGTAGAAATGTACATGACAAATACATTTATTCCGCGTGTTTATAAATTTGACTGGGAAAGTCGGTCTGCTGTTCAGGTTTACAAGGGAACTGAACCGCTGGAAACTATGGACGGGCTTTATGCGGCAGATAATAAACTTGTATTTGCGAAAAATGAAAGCATAGCGGCGCTGGATATGGGGGCGTTTGAGGCACAGAGCGAGCCGGAACAGCTTGTTTCATGGAGAAAATCTTTTTCTGCGGCTCCAGGAGATTTGAATTCTGCATGGATTCCGTACACAAAAACCGGATTTGGAGAAGGTCTCTGTCTTAACGAACTTTGGCTTTTGTATCCGGGTTCTGTAAATTCTCAGTATGGAACAAAGGCTAGCGGGCAGAAATCAATTTATGTTTCTGCATACCAGTGCAGGGTTCAGGCTGGAATCGATAAATTCAAAAAACTTATAAAAGACAATAAACTGAACAGTCTTGTAATTGACATGAAGGATGACTACGGACTTTTACGCTATGACGCAAAGGATCCTCTAGTTGTAAAGAAAGGAAAGATTACGCAGTACGCAGTTGATCTGGATCATTTTGTTTCTGAATTTAAGAAAGACAATGTATATCTTATTGCCCGAATTGTTGTATTTAAGGACAAAAATCTTGCAAAATACGGCAGTTCAAAATATGCAGTATGGAATTACACTACAAAATCTCCATGGGTGGGCATAAAGGAATATGAAGACATAATTGACGAAGAAACTCAGGAAGTAACCGGTAAAAATACAATCTACTATGATGAAAGCTGGGTTGATCCATATTGTCCGGAAGTCTGGGAATACAACATTGCGATTGCAAAGGAACTTATTTCGCGTGGATTTGACGAAATTCAGTTTGATTACATAAGATTCCCTACAGACGGCTATAACTTAAGGCAGGCTTCTTACAGATGGAAGAGCGAAGGCATGGACAAAGAATCTGCACTTGTTTCTTTCTTGCGCTATGCCCGCGAAAATATTAATGCTCCAATTGGAATTGACATTTACGGTGCAAACGGCTGGTATAGAAGCGGTACCAGAACCGGACAGGATGTAGAAATGATGGCCCGTTACGTTGACGTAATCGGTCCGATGTTCTATCCGAGTCACTTTGAAAACGGCTTTATGAATTTTGCACCGCTTGCAGATAGAACGTACAGAATATATTATTATGGTACATACAGAAATTCGGTAATTGCCAGAAACAGGGTTGTAGTTCGTCCATGGGTTCAGACTTTCTACCTTAACGTAAGCTATGACCGCCAGTACTACAACAAGGATTACGTCCTTAAAGAAGTTTTTGGCGTAAGGGATTCTGTAAATAACGGCTACATGCATTGGAATAATGCCGGAAATTACGATATGCTTTCTGCGGATGTGGACGAAACAGAACCGTTTATAGGTACTTGTCCGGAAGCCGGCAGAGAGTTTAAGAAACCTGCATTTGGAAAGACTGTAGCGCCTGCTTACAGGGATGAGGGATTAAGCTGGATGGACAGGGTTTACCACCATGGTGAAAACGGTCCGGACAGGGGAGTTCCTGCAATGGAGACTGCATATAATCCGTTGCTTCAGGTAAATATTAACAATTCAAAATAATTCGGAACAGGAAGGGTCGGGCAATTTTTTGCCGGATACAGGAATCATTCTTGTTCCGAAGAGGAAAAACTATGCCAAACCCAAAATATGCTCCAGAAGAACCGATATGCGCTGTAGCAACTGCACTTGCTCCGGCAGCGCTTGGAATTGTACGCTGTTCCGGCAAAGACTGCATAAGCCTTATGGAAAAGGTTTTTTCAAGGCCTAAGGCGCTCAGGGAAGCTGCCGGAAATACAATTGTGTACGGTTGGATAAAAGACGGTGAACTTCCGGTAGATGAAGTTATGGTAAGCGTATTCAGGGCGCCGAAAAGCTTTACCGGCGAAGATATGGTGGAAATTTCCTGCCATGGCGGACCTTCTGTAGTTCTTGCAATACACAGGCTTCTGCTTAAGTCGGGGTTCAGGCAGGCAGAACGCGGAGAATTTACTTTCAGGGCATTTATTAACGGAAAGGCAGACCTTACTAAGGCAGAAGCTGTAAGGGAAATCATAGATAGCCGCACTGGCGAAGGCCGCTCAAGGGCAGCGGGACGCCTTGCCGGATCATTATACGAAGAAATCGACAGCATAAAAAAACTCATTACAGATACGCTTGCTTCAATAGAAGTGGAAATTGAATATCCGGAAGATGAAGAAACAATTGCGGATTCTTTTGACAGTACGGATTTGAAAAAAGCAATTGAACGGCTGGAATTTTTGAGCGCTTCATGGAAGGGCGAAAAACTTTATCAGGACGGAGCAAGGCTTGTTCTTTGCGGAAAAACAAATGCCGGAAAATCGAGTCTGTTCAATGCAATTTTGAAGGAAGAACGCGCTATTGTAAGCGACATTGAAGGAACGACAAGAGACTGGATAGAAAGCTGGGTTGATTTTGACGGAATTCCTGTGCGCCTTTTTGATACAGCCGGACTTAGGGAAACGGATGACGTTATAGAAGCGCATGGCGTTGAATTAACACATTCGCTTTCTGAAGATGCGGATATAATCCTGTATCTTAAAGATTCAAGATACAATTTGAATACAGATGATTTTGTATTCTTAAGAATGTGCAGTAAGCCTGTAATTTTTGTCTGGAATAAGAGCGATCTTGTTGAAGAAGAAAAGTCGCTTTCAAAGCAGTTTTTGGCAGAGGTGCCGCTCATTAAGAAGGAACTGCATGTAAGCGCAAACAAGGGACTCGGCTTTTCTGAACTGTATTCGTCTGTGCGCGAAGTGCTTACAGAAGGAGCCGCAACAGAGCGCACACAGGCCGGGCTTGGCTCTGAACGGCAGAAGAATGCGGTTGAAGAAGCGTTGGAAAGCGTAAAACATGCCGTTATGGTAGCGCAGGAAGACTATGCGCTTGATGCCGTAGTACAGGACCTGGAAGATTCGTTAAATTCGCTTGGTGAAGTAACCGGCGAAGTAACTGCTGATGACGTTTTGGGAAGCATATTCAGCAGATTCTGCGTAGGAAAATAGAATGAACAGAAAGTATATATTTTTTGATTTGGACGGAACATTAACAGATTCGCAGCCGGGAATTTATGAATCTTTGCGGGTAATGCTGAATCATTTTGGAATTGAAAAGACAGATGAAGAACTTAAGCCGTTTTTAGGCCCGGCGCTGTGGGACAGCCTTCCAAAATACTGCGGATTCAATCATGAGCAGTGTGTAGAAGCTGTAGAAGTGTTCCGAAAGCATTATTTTTCTACAGGAATTTTTAATAACAGCGTGTACGACGGAATTCCTGAACTTTTGGAAAGTCTTAAAGCTGCCGGAAAAACTCTTGTGCTTGCAACAGGAAAGCCGGTAGAACAGGCGGAAATTGTCATTAATCATTTTGGACTTGGAAAATACTTTGATTTTATAGGCGGAAGCACACTTGATAAGAGCCGCAGCAAAAAAGGTCAGGTTATAGCGTATGCCATTGAGCAGATGAAGCTTACGGAAACTGACCGTGGCAGCATCATAATGGTAGGCGACCGCGACAACGACATAGACGGCGCTCACGAAAACGGCCTTGAAGTTGTGGCTGTTCTGTACGGCTATGGAAGTCGCCCTGAATTTGAAAAAGCTGGTGCCGACTACGTGGTGGGCAGTGTGGGCGAGCTTGGTGCATTTTTGTTATCATAAATATTGATTAGTTGATTCTTAGATGAAAAAAATAGCTCCCGGTCGAGTAAATGTCTGTCAAAACCGCCTGTTATCCAAAAATTTATATTAAAATGACAAAAATGCATTCTTTTGCTCTGAATCCACTGCGCCCGGCATGGAAGGGGCACCGCAGGTGCTGGCGGAGCGAAGCGGAGCAATGAGCGGGAGCGGAACCCTGGAACGCCGGTTACGGAATGCGCTGCGCTAGGAAAAATCAATGTTTAAAAAACTTAATTGTAGTTATCGTGGTTTTGCATTAAAATAGAAGAATGTATAATCCGATTTTGGGCGAATGGCTTATTCTGAGCCTGCTCTTTTTAAACTGCATTCGAATTTTTTTTATAAAATATGGAAAAGTTGATGTTCTGACAGTTCTTGCGCCGGTTTGCGTGATTCTGTCTTTACTGCAGATTGTTGCGTGGGGCGCTTATCTTTATTCTGCGATCATTCTGTTTATTTCGATTTTTTGTTTTTTTACCAATTTCAGGGCGTTTCTGCGTTTTAAGGCCGGACTTTATGTTGATCATTACAGCGTCGCATTTAAAATTGGTGAAGTTGTAGTGCTTCTGCTTACTTTGTCTGTGGGCGCGCTTCTGGTTTATTTTAGGCCGGGAAGTACAAGACCGTCAGATTATTCGGCGGAAATTAAAAAAATAAGGCTTTCCGGTGATTTTACAGGCGGTTTTTCTGAATCGCTGCCTTTTCAGCCGGCACAGGCAGAAGTGATTTTAGTTGAACCTGCTGACAAAAAGGATTTTAACGGTCAGAGCATTATTGTTATGGCAGACAAGAGCGCAACTGCAGCGGAGTACATGCCGCTTATGCTTAGTTTTGCCGGAAAAGGATTTAAGGTTTTTTCCGGGGAATTTTATGCGCGCGACATGAAGTGGTGTCATTCCGGGGCGGATTTTAAGTTTTTCAGGCGTTCAAAGCTTTTTCATGACAGGCTGTTTGATTTGAAGCAGTTTGAAATGCAGAAACAGTTTTTTACGTTTAATATTGAAAAAGAGTTTGGCGCAATGCTTAAGCTTGTAAAGGATGAAACTACGCAGGAAGACGGCACATTTGAGCCTGTTTATCTGGTCGGTGACTGGATGAGCGGAATTGCATTGCCGGAATTTAAGGCTGATAATGCGGATTCGGTAAGCGGATATGCGCTTTTGACTGATTTTGAAGAATATCAGACGCCGGGATTCGGGTTCATTCAGTCTACGGATCCGCTTCTGGCGTATAAAATGGGGCTTAAGAAGGATCTGGAATTTACGGCTGCGAAGGCAGTTGCAGACAAGATTGAAAAACTGATTCCGAAGCGAAAATATGCTCCGCCGGAACCGGCTGAAGAAGCGGTTTCTGAAAATGACGGGCTTTCTGATGGCGCCGGAGCTGATGAAACTGTTGGAGCCGATGTAACTGCCAGTGGAGAAAAGGGGAGTGGGTTATGACGCTGTTTGAACTTGATGAATACTTCAGGTCGTTTCTCAAAATGGAAGATTTTGAGCGGGACGTTTCGCTGAACGGAATTCAGATTGAAAACAGTGACCCTGAAGGCAAGCAGTTAAAGAAAATCGCTTTTGCGGTGGATGCGTGTGAGCAGACTGCTTTGCAGGCTGCGAAGCTGGGCGCGGACGTGCTTTTTGTGCATCACGGGCTTTTCTGGGGGCACTGCCAGCGGATTACGGGGTCGCATTACAAGAGGGTGAGCGCCTTTGTGAAAAACGATGTTGCGCTGTATGCGTGTCATCTGCCGCTTGATGCGAACAATCCGTATGGAAATAATTATGGGCTTGCGAATCGTATCGGGCTGAAAAACCTTAAGCCGTTCGGCTCTTACCATGGCATGGTGATTGGGGTTAAAGGCGAACTGGATGAGGCTGTTTCTGCGGCTGAACTTGCGCGCCGGGCACTTTTGGAAGGGCAGGAGCCGTTCAGGGTGCTTCCGTTTGGGGCGGAAAAGATAAGGACGGTCGGAGTGATTTCCGGCGGCGCAGCTGATGATGTGGAGCAGGCGGTTGAAGAAGGATTGGATGCTTACGTTACCGGCGAGCTTGATCATGCGCTTTATCACTATATAGAAGAAGCGGGAATAAACTTTATTGCCGGCGGACACTACCAGACGGAAACGATTGGGGTAAACCTTATAAAGGAAAAGGTCGAAAATGAATTGGGGCTTGAAACGGTATTCATTGACATACCGACAGGCTTATAAAAGCCCGCAAGCTTTGCTATTAAACACCGCAAGCTCTGACCGGCTTGCTTACACAGGAAAATGTATATGAATAAAGAATTAATTAATAAAAAAATGCTTTTGCCGTTCATTCTTACGGCTCTTGTTGTGATTGCAGATCAGATTACAAAAACTCTGATTGTTAATCTTATTCCGCTTAATACTATTGGTGCGCAGTATTTTGGAGATTTTCTCCGCATAATTCATGTTGCAAACAAAGGTGTTGCGTTCAGTATCGGATATTCTTTGCCGCTTGTGCTCAGAAGGCTTTGCTTTGGAATTATTCCGCTTATTGTAATGGTTCTTGTAATTAACGTTTATTTCAGAAACCGGGATTTTACAGGTCTGCAGCGCTGGGCAATCTGCGGAATTGTAGGCGGCGGATTCGGTAACATAATTGACCGCTTTTTTAGGGCAGAAGGCGTAGTAGATTTTGTTGATGTAAAATTCTACGGAATCTTCGGGCTTCAGAGATGGCCTACATTCAACGTTGCAGATATGGCTGTAGTTATCTGCGGAATTATTCTTATCATCTCTTTTATTATTGTTGTAGCTGACGAAAAGAAAGCTGAAAAATCTGGAAATGCTGAAGAATAAGGCAGAGGAATAGAATGAAAAAAATTGGCGTAATTGGAGCAATGGATATTGAAGTGAACCTTCTTTTGGAAGAAATGAAAAAAGCCGGTTCATATAAAAAAACGGAAGCCGGTTCTCTTGCATTTTATGAAGGAACTTTGTGCGGCTGTTCAGTTGTTGTTGTAAAAAGCGGCGTAGGAAAAGTTAATGCGGCACTTTGCGCACAGCGTCTTATCCTTCAGTTCGGCGTTGACTGCGTTATCAATACTGGAATTGCGGGAAGCATGAATAAAGGGCTGGGAATTTTTGACGTAGCTGTATCTACGGAAGCCGTTTACCATGACCTTGATGTAACTGTATTCGGATATAAATATGGCGAAGTGCCGCAGATGAAGACCAGCGTTTTTGCTGCGGATAAGGCGCTTATTGATTATGCGTGCCGCGCTTTTGAAAAGAGCGGACTTTCTGAAAAACATAATCTGGTTGCGGGTCGTGTTGCTTCTGGGGATCAGTTTATAAACGAACCTGCGGTGAAGGCGCTTATTAAGGAGCGGATGAACCCGGTTTGCGTTGAAATGGAAGGTGCGGCTATTGCTCATGCCTGCTATTTGAATTCGGTTCCATTTGTAATCATAAGATGTATAAGCGACATGGCAGATGAATCTGAAGGCAGCACATATAGATTTAACGAAAATGATGCTGCAGAAGAAAGTTCGTGCATGCTTCTGGAAATCTTAAAGGAAATAAGTGCATAGGCATTTTTAAACAGGGCTGAATCTGAATGAATTTGATTTCAAAGCTTAAAGAAACTGTAAACTCTGTTATTCCAGTAATGGCGATTGTGCTGGTACTGGGACTTACTGTTGCACCTTTGGGCGCAGGGCTTATATTCCGCTTTATAATTGGCGGTGCCCTGCTTATTTTAGGACTTACTTTTTTTCTGCTTGGAGTTGATGTAGGCATTCAGCCGCTGGGTGAACAGACTGGAGCGGCGCTAACAAGTAAGAAAAATCTTGTTCTGCTTCTTTCTGTTTCATTTGTAATCGGTTTTTTTGTTACTGTTGCAGAGCCGGATATTCAGGTTTTTGGAGATCAGATTCATTCTGTCTTTTCTGCCGTAAATAAATCTCATCTTGTATATATGATTGCCCTTGGAGTCGGTTTTTTTATTATGGCAGGGCTTTTAAGGACAATCGTTCAGTTCAACTTAAAAATTACATTCCTGATATGCTATGCAGGAATTTTTATCCTTACGTATTTTGCGCCTGAAGTGTTTCGCGGGATTGCGTTTGATTCAGGCGGTGCTACTACCGGTCCTATGACAGTTCCGTTTATTCTGGCGCTTGGAGTTGGTGTTTCTAACGTTCGTGCCAGCGGAAAAAACAACAGCGGTTCAGAAAGTTTCGGGCTTACAGGCGTAACTTCTGTAGGACCGGTTGCTGCAATGCTGGTTTATGCCCTGCTTTTAAGCCGTTCAGGCTGTCTTTCGCCCTCAGCGGTTTCTGAAAGCGCCGGGGCAGCTGAATCTGGTGTGGGAATTTTTCTGGAAATAATACCGGATGTCCTTCATGAATCGTTTCTTTCTATAGTGCCCCTTGTAATCATGCTGGTAGTGTTTCAGATTTTTCTGCTGCATCTTCCACCTCATAAACTTATCCGCATTATTGTCGGTATTGTGTATGCGTTCTTTGGACTTTCGGTTTTTCTTGTCGGTGTAAAGGGCGGCTTTATGGAAGCCGGTTCCCGACTTGGAATGATTTTGGGTGCCAAGGCGTCTGGAGCGGGCGGCTTCTGGTATTTTCTGCTGATTTTTACGGGGCTTGTGCTTGGCGCTGTTGTTGTATGCGCAGAGCCGGCAGTCTGGGTTCTTACAGAACAGGTAGAAAATATTTCCGGCGGTACGATTAAGCGCAAATTCATGATGGTGTTCCTTAGCGCCGGAGCGGCAATTGCAATCGGTCTTACAATGTGGCGTGCGCTTGCCGGTTTTAATCTGATGAATATTCTTGTGCCGGGCTATCTGCTTGCCCTCTCTTTGATGATTTTCTGTCCGACGCTTTTTACCGGAATTGCGTTTGACTCCGGTGGAGTTGCGTCCGGACCGATTACTTCAACTTTTGTGCTTTCGTTTACGATTGGAGCCAGTCAGGCTGCGGGCGGTTCAACAGATTCGTTCGGTGTTATTGCGCTTGTTGCAATGACTCCTCTTATAGCAATCCAGATTCTGGGAATCATTTACAGCATGAAGCTCAGGCAGATTCAGAAATCAAAAGAACTTATGGCGGAGGTGAAAAGTAATGTCTCCATATAATATGATAATTGCAATTGTACCGAGAGACTCAGCAGAACTGCTTACTCATGCGGCTGTAGAATCCGGTGCGGGCGGCGGTTCCGTGTCCAGGGGTAAGGGAACGGCGGCAAATTCAATCTTGCAGCTTTTAGGATTTGCCGATTCTGACAAGGAAATTGTCTACGTTGTTACCTCGGCAAAAAAAACTGAAGCTGTAATGAACGGAATGATTGCTTCTGCCAGTGAGAAAAAACAGCCGTTTGGCGTTCTGTTTACCGTTCAGGTTAATTCTTTGATAAAAACCGGTTCTATATTCGGAAGGAATGATGAAATGCACGAAACTACTCACCAGATGATAACAATTATTGTGAACAAAGGATTTGCAGATGACGCAATGGCTGCCGCAAGAAAGGCTGGTGCCGGCGGAGGAACGATTATGAATGCGCGTGGAACTGCAAAGCCGGGCGATGAAACTTTCTTCGGAATGGAAATTGTTCCGGAAAAAGATATGATTATGATTGTTGCAGAAAATTCAAAGGTTCAGGCTATTCTTGATGCAGTCAGGGAGCTTCCTTGCCTTGCCAAGCCGGGAAGCGGAATTGCGTTTGCATGTCCAGCAGAAAATTTTACTGTACTTGGAAAGAAAAAATAATGTCTGTAAAAGATACCGTTTTTAAAGTTCTGCAGAATAAAAAAGACTCAGACGGATGGGTTTCCGGTCAGGAACTGGCAGATGCGTGCGGCGTAACCAGAACTTCTGTGTGGAAGGCTGTAAAAGCGCTTCAACTTCAGGGGGCTGCAATAGAAGCCGTAACAAACAAGGGGTACCGGCTTGTTCAGAGCAATATTTACAATGCTGATTCAATCCGTGCGCTCCTTGACGACAGTTCTGTCCGCGTAGATTTTTTTGATACTATTGATTCAACGAATACAGAGGCAAAGAGAAGGCTTGTTTCCGGTTCTGCAAAGGAACTTCATCGCAGCGTAATAGTCGCTTCCCAGCAGACAGAAGGAAGGGGCAGGCTTGGAAGAAGATTTTTTTCTCCAGTAAATACGGGTGTTTATCTTTCTATTCTTTATGCTCCAGGGATTATTGCGGCCCCCGGGCTGTTTACTGCTAACGCCGCCGTTGGTGTAGCCCGCGCCATTAAGAAAGTGTACGGGGTAGAATCCGGCATTAAGTGGGTTAATGACATTTTTATAAACGGGAAAAAAGTGTGCGGGATTCTTACAGAGGGCGTTACCGATTTTGAATCCGGGATGATTGAAGCAGCGATAATTGGAATTGGCGTTAATATTGTGAACAATGCGCTGCTTCCACAGGAAGTTGCCGGCGGCGTTTATGCTGAAGGCGCCGTTGAAGAAACTAAGCGTAGCGAACTTGCGGCTGAAATTGTGAATGAGACGTTGAAGATTCTAGATGGCGGGGAAGAAGCTGTAAAAGAATCGATGAAGGAATATAAAGACCGTTCCATACTTATCGGCAGGGAAATAGAGGTTAGTCCTGTAATCGGGCAGACTGAAAAGAATTTTATCTGTACCCCTGTTGATATTACGGAAGATGCAAAACTTGTTGTTCAGCTTAAGGACGGTTCAAAAAAAACTCTTGATTGTGGAGAAGTTTCTATCAATTCTTCAAAAATATGATATAATTGTTAAAATATGGAGATATTATGAGTGATGATTTTGCTTCTCAGATAGATGCATTGCTGGCAGATGTTAAAGACGAGTCTGGCTCTAATGGTGCTTCAATACAAAATGCTGAATCAGTCGGTTCCGGAAACTTTAATTCAGATGCTTTTTTAAAAAAGGAAATGTCTCCTTCTGCTTCAGCTGTATCAAATAAATCGATTCATACTGTTGACCTTAGCGTTAAGTCATTTCCGGAAGTTACGGAACTTACTTCTGAATTTCCAAGTGATGTGTTTGAGGATAAAAGCTATTACAAAACGGCCCTTACTGGTGAAAATCAGTCGGCACAGCGCCTTCACATGGTGCTTTCTAAATATTTAACCTGTCAGGATCCAAAAGACAGAACTGTTTTCCGTCAGCAGATTATTTCTGCGTACTGGGAACTTGTGCGCGGTATGGCGCCAAAAATGGCGGACGTAAACCTTCCAAAGCCAAAGCGTATGCTTTTGCGTTTCGGCGTTCTTTTGCCGTCTTTGTTCCGTCCTGAGCAGAAACAGTTTTTTTCTAAGATTTTTTACGAAAATCGCCTAGGCGAGCCAATTTTTTATGTTGATGAATGGTTCATGGAAATTGCATCCGGCCGTCTTTCTAATTCCATGACTGATGAAAAGCGCACTCCGCATAAGGCAGCAACTCCAGAAGAAGCTGCAAGCATGGAACAGACAAGGCTTCAGCAGCTTCAGCAGAAAAACTCGGGTAAACTTCAGAGTGCAGAAAACCTTCTTAATATAAAAGAAAATGAACGTACAATGCTTGAGGTTGAACTTAAGGACCGCATTGAAATTCTTTGTACGCATAGTCCTATTATCGGAAGTGAACCGCATACACAGCCTTATTCGGAAACACAGCAGAGGCTTTTTGCCGAAATTACGGACAGGCTTCATCGTCTTTCTAAAAATGGAAAGGAATTTGCGCGCTGTCTTAAAGAATATGAGGAAGCAAAGGGTGTTTATGCCAGTGTAGAAAGCAAGCTTACAAATGCACCTCAGGCTCAGGCTGCCGATACTACTGCTGTAAACACTGAATTTGAAACTGTACGCCAGATGGCAAAGATGACTGTTGGTCGTCAGGGAAACCAGTTCCCGCTGTTTACACGTGAATTCTATCATTGTATGGAAAAAGGAACTGGAACCCGCGAAAACGTTCTTGAAATACTCAGGTGGGTTGAATCTCTTGATCCGGGTGCATTCTGCCGAATTCACAAGAATGTTCCGAACCGAATACCGCCTTATGTCCTTCTGCTGCCGACTTATGGTGACCGCGGTTTCTGTTGGGAGCCGTTTGACCGCTATAACCGCGTAACCAGCCGCGGACGAATTGTAATTCCAATGTACCCGCGCGACCTTAAGATTGCCGTTCTTACTGCTGTTGCGGATCTTCGCTGGCAGGTTGCAAAGGAAAAGGCTTCTTACTATTGGATGGAAGAAGGTCTTACAGGTCAGTATTACCAGTACATTGACCGCCAGAAGCTTAAGGGTGATTTAAAGGCATTCTTCATTGAAGATTATGTTCTTTGGATGACAAAGGAAGCTAACGGTGTTCAGCGTCTTGATAAGGAAGTCCGCGGTATTTTCTGGCGAAACATGCCGTATCCAGATGAACTTAAGCAGGAACTTAGAAAACGAAGTCTTGTTTACGATGAACTTTGTATCAAGGATAATAACCGCGCAATGAGCGACGGATATTGATGTTCTGCTGATTTTATAAATGTGTGCCCCTCTACTTGCGGAGGGGTTCATTTTTTATTGGGCAAAAACCTGCGGGCAGTTTAAAACAGGATGATTGAAAATCTTAAAATCCGATTTATACGCTTCTGAAAGATTTTTTTCCGTAAAGACAGATTCTACGCTTCCCTGAATTGACGGTGAATTTTTAGAAAGGAGTATCAGTTCATCTGCAAAACGTGCGGCTGTATTTAGATCGTGGATGGAAAGCAGAATTCCCGTATTTTTTGTTTCTGCAATTTTTTTTAGTGTCGTAAGAAGATTAGGCTCGTATGAAAAATCCAGTCCGGCGCATGGTTCGTCCAGCAGAATAAAAGCCGGGTTCTGCGCTATTGTACGTGCAATTCGTACCTTCTGGTATTCGCCGCCAGAAAGGCTGAATGTGTTGCGGGGTAAAAGTTCAGAAATGTTTAGAAGAGAAGCGGCTTCTTCTGCAAGTTCGTAATCCTTTATTGTGTAGGCTGTTCCGGAGTGCGCAAAGCGGCCTGTAAGTATTGTATCCAGAACGCTTGTGTTCCAGGCGCTGTATTCTGACTGCGCCATAAAACCAATTTTCTTTGCGGTTTCAAGCCGGTTCATTTTTTGAATTTCAAAAGTTTTAAGGTTTCCGCTATCTTCTGAAATCTGCGGGAATAATTCAGCATTCGTAATTTGAAGAGAATCCGTTTTTTTTCCGCCAAGCCCAGAAAGTATATTCAACAGGCTGGATTTTCCGCTCCCGTTTGCGCCGATAAGGCATACAAGTTTTCCCTGTTCTAGTTTTGCGGAAACAGAATACAGCACAGGAAAAGAATTGTTTTTATTTTTATATGCGGCGCTCAGGTTTATGCATTGAAGAATCATAGTCCGTCCTTTGCGCCGTATTTCTGCGTTCCGGCAAAAATAAGCGATACAAAAAAAGGCGCCCCTAAAAGCGATGTAATTATTCCGGTTGGAAACTCTGCCGGCGCAATTACGGTCCGGGCCAGCGTATCGCTTATTAAAAGAAGAATTGCTCCAAAAATCATGGAAACGCCCACAAGTGTTTTTCCTTTTGTGCCTAGAAAGCGCCTTACGATGTGAGGTGCAATTAATCCGACAAAGTTTATTGTTCCGCCGGCACATACGGCGGCACTTACGGCAAGAGAAGAGGCAATCAGTATTGTTGTGCGCAGTTTTTTTGTTTCAAGTCCAAGCGCCCGGGCGGTTGTTTCTCCGCCAGCAAGCAGATCCAGTTTGTTCGCACAGAAAATAAGGATTGTCATTGAAATAAAGGCAGGAATTATTATAAAGCGGACTTCTGTCCATCCGCGGCCGTTAAAACTTCCTAAAATCCAGTGGTAAAGACCGTTTACCTGGCGGATTTTAGTCATAAGGATTATCGAAGTGACTGCGGCATAAAATGTACCAAGGGCGGTTCCGCATAAAAGAAGCGTTACACCGCCGCCGGCAGTTTTCTGGTTCTGTGAAATCAGGATGATTATGATTCCGGCAAAAATTGCGCCAAAAAAAGCGAATGCGTTTATCGGACTTAATGATCCGAAAAGAATGCTTGAAATGCCGAGAGCCTGGGCAATTACGGCACCAAGCGTAGCCCCGCTTGAAATTCCCATTATACCCGGTTCCGCGAGCGAGTTTCTAAAATACATCTGAAATGCGGCTCCGGAAGCAGAAAGCAGGGCTCCGGCTGTTGCGGCAAGAATGGCGCGCGGAAGCCTGAGCGAAAGTATTATTGTTTTGACTAGGCTCGGGGATTCTGAAAAAACGTCTTTAAGCTGTGCCGGCGAAAATTTCTGCGAGCCGAGCAAAAGCGCAAGAAGAAAGCTTATTGCCAGCAGAACGAACGAGGCTGCGGTAAAAACGATTTCTTTCTGTTTTTTATTCATGCAGTGCCTTTGCAATTAGTTCAGCGGTTTCTGCAATTCGCGGACTTGGTCTGGAAACTAAGTCGGAATCCATTTCGTAGATGCGGCTGTTTTTGACAGCGGGAATTTTTTCCCAGCCGACACGCTTTTTTACGGATTTTATTCCGTCTGTAACGTGGTCTGGAATTATGATTACGGCCGGTGCCGCTGCAAGAATATTTTCTTCGCTTACAACAGGATAAGCCTGTGGAATTTCTGAAAAAATATTTTTTCCGCCTGCGCATTCAATCAATTCATTTATAAAAGAATCTTTTCCAATGCTCATGTACGGCGGATTCCAGACTTCCCAGTAAACGGTGACAGGTTCTGAATCTGCGTAAGTTTTTTTCAAAAGTTCAAGCCGGCCGGTTATCTCTTTAGTAAGGGAAAGGGCGGTTTCTTTGTGACCTGTAAGATTTCCGATTTCTGAAATTTCTTTAAGGACTGAATCAACTGAATCTGAATTGGAAAGGTAATACGCAATTCCATTCTGTTCCAGCAAAGAAATCAAATGGTCGTGCATTCCGGAAGCAAGATATACAAAATCAGGTTCAAATGAAAGGACTGTTTCCAAACTGATTATTTTTCCGTCAAAACCGCCTGCGCTTGGAACAGAAGAGACTTCCGGCGGGTAATCGCAGAAATCTGTTCTGGCTGCAAGCTGATTAAACCCGCCGAGCGCACAGATTATTTCTGTGCCGGCAGGAGTAAGAGAAACAATTCGTTCCGGAATTTTACTGTCTGTTTTTACGGCTTTTTTGCAGCCTGCCGTTATAAGAACGGCACAGACAATAAAAATTATAGAAAGTTTATTTTTCATTCTTAGGAAGAATAAGATTAAGGATTACGGCAAGAACGAATACGATTGCAACACAGTTTTCTGCAAAAATGCTCTGGAAGATTTTTGGGAAGATGTTGAACATGTCAACGCACTGTGTAAATCCAAGGCCAATGCTGAGCGAAAGTGCTGCAATTGTGATGTTGCGCTGTGTGTAGCCGCATTTACCGATCATCTGGAAGCCGGCAAGAACGATTGAACCGAACATCATGATTGTACAGCCGCCAAGAACAGCCTGCGGAATAGTTCTAAGAACTTCTCCGACAATCGGGAAAATTCCGGCGATGATAAGAAGTACTGCGCCTGTTCCAATTGTAAAGCGGTTTACAACCTTAGTCATTGCTACAAGACCTACGTTCTGGCTGAACGAAGTGATTGGTGTACAGCCGAAGATTCCGGCAATTGCGCTTATAAATCCGTCTACTGCAAGAGAACCGGAAAGTTCTTTCTGTTCAATAGAGCGGTTAAGTCCTGTTTCGCAGACTGCAGAAGAATCACCTATAGTTTCTGTTGCAGAAACAAGGTAGATTACAGCCATAGACAAAATTGCATTGATGTTGAATACAGGTTTGAACGGAAGAATTGCAGGAAGTGCAACAATTCCTGATTTTCCAATTTGACTGAAATTTACAACGCCAAGACAGATTGAAAGAATGTATCCAATGATAAGACCGAAAAGTACAGAGATTACTTTAAGGTATCCCTTAAGGAAAATTTGGAAAAGAAGACAGGAAACTAAAGTTACAGAACCGATAAGCCAGTTTGTAGCTGAACCAAAGTCCGGAGAGCCCTGTCCGCCCGCAAATGAGTTTGCGCCTACGGCAAGCAGTGAAAATCCGATTGAAGCAACAACAGTAGCTGCAACGATAGGAGAAATAATCTTAATCCAGTATTTGGCAAAAAGACCGAGAACACCTTCAAAAATACCGCCGATAATTACACAGCCGATAACAGTTTCAAGACCGTAATTTGAACCGATAAAGATTGCAGTGTTAAGGAATGTGAAGCTTATTCCCATTACAATTGGAAGACCTGAACCGATTTTCCAGATCGGGTTAAGCTGAACGAGGGTACCGATTCCGGCAACAATCATTGCGTTCTGAATAAGGCGTACGGCAAGGGAGCTTTCAATATTACATACAGAACAGAAAATCATGATTGGAGTGATATTTGCAACGAACATTGCAAGAATGTGCTGCAATCCAAGTGGAACCGCTCTCGAAAGTGGAACTGTTCCGTCCAGTTTGTAAATGTTGTTTACATCTGCGTTTTTCATAAAACCTACCTGTAAAGTATATAGATTAAATTAATCCTGTTTTCTGAAAGTTATTGTACCTGTTGCCGGGTCCATTGCGTCAACGATGGCAAGTGATTCAAGATGAAATCCCTTGTCCCTGATGATTTTTCCGCCGTCCTGGAATCCTTTTTCTATTGCAATTCCGATTCCTACAACTTCGGCACCTGCCTGGCGAACAATTTCTGTAAGTCCAAGCAAAGCGGCTCCTCTTGCAAGGAAGTCGTCGATTATAAGAACCTTGTCTGAAGAACTGAGGTATCTTTTTGAAACAAATACATGGTTCAAACATTTGTGTGTGAACGATTCAACGTCTGCAGAATATTTGTCGCCATCAATGTTAATGCTCTGAGTTTTTTTAGCAAAAAGTACAGGAACGTTAAAATAACGCGCAATTATACATGCAATTCCGATACCGCTCGCTTCGATTGTAAGAATTTTTGTTATTTTCTTGCCGGCAAAGCGCTTTTTGAATTCTGCGCCCATCTGTTCCAGCAGGGAAATATCAATCTGATGATTTAAAAAGCTGTCTACTTTAAGTACGTTTCCTTCGCGGATAACGCCGTCTTTTAGAATTCTTTCTTCTAGAAAATTCATGCTATGCTTCCATTAAGTTATTGTAATTGACTGCCTGCGGGGTTTCTTAAAATGAAATTCCTGCTGCACCATACTGACTGTAATAAGAATCGATAGAAGCCTTTATTTCATCAGTGATTACAGTTTTATCACCTTCTGTGTAAAGTGCTTCTACTACATCTTTCATTGAAACGATTGCTTTTGCCGGGAAACCGTATTTTTCTGTGATTACGTCCAGTGCAGATTTTTCTGAATCAGCGGCTTTTTCCATTCTGTTCAGGCTTACGATTTCGCCGACAATTTTAATTCCGCCCTGAGTTGATTCCTGTGCCCTGATTTTTGGATATACTTCTTCAATTGATTTTCCGGAAGTTGTAACGTCTTCGATGATTACAACGCGGTCTCCGTCTTTAATCTTGTATCCTAAAAGGCCGCCCTTGTCTGCGCCATGGTCTTTTTCTTCTTTGCGGTCACAGCAGTATTTGATTTCTTTTCCGTAAAGCTTGTAATATGCTACAGCTGTAACAACTGCAAGCGGAATTCCTTTGTATGCCGGCCCAAAAAAGACATCAATATCATCTCCAAAATTGTCGTGAATGGCCTTTGCATAGTATTCGCCAAGTCTTGCAAGCTGGCTTCCTGTTACGTAAGAACCTGCATTCATAAAGAATGGACTCTGGCGTCCGCTCTTAAGTGTGAATGAGCCAAATTTAAGAACCTGGCATTCAACCATAAAATCAATAAATTCTTTCTTATACTGTTCCATGTGCATATTTTATCGAAAGGAACATTAATGCTCAATGTTTAGATTTGTTTTTATGAAAAAAAAGGAGGGGGCACCTATTTTCATAGATGCCCCCAAAAGGTTGGAGAGAATTACATTATGCCGGTCAGATCCGGCGGGTCTTTAGGAGCAGGGACGCTCGTTATTATCTGCTGCAATTATTGTAAGGACATTGGTTTCTTTATTAAGAATACCGATGAGTTTTACTTTTTTGCCCAAAAGTCCTTCAAGAGTTTTAATTGTTACTGGTTCAGGATACTTTCCTCCTTTTGGAGCACGTCGGTCAGCTTTCATAGCCTTTGCTTTAACCTGTTTTTTTGCAATTTTCTTGTCAGAACAGTTAAATTCCTGTGGTTCACAGTCAAAACGGGCTGGACCTTTTCCTAAATTGAAAAGATTAAGGACATAGGAATTGCCCGATTCTGTATCAATTTTAAAAATTCTGTTTTCACCTTCTCCTTCTGAACGAATGAGTCCTTCTACAAGGTCTGGTTTTGTCCAGTCGGAATCATTTTTTTCACCACGTGCAAAATCCGGAGGGGGCATATCAGGTCTGTCTGATTCATGTTCAGATATGATTTTACGATTTGCATCAGAATCTGATACGTTCTGAGCAAATGCCGACAGTCCGCCACATGCAAGAATCATTGTAGCGCAGGTAATACTTCTAATTTTTCGTGTTGCTGTCATAAATACCTCTGCAAATATAAAAAATAAGTTTAAAAAAGGTAACGAAAATCTGATTAATTTTTTTTATATATGTATAATGAAACACGGGATTAATAAGGAGTATATGGTGAATCTTAAAAGAAAAGTTTCGGTTGTGCTGGTTGCACTAGGATTTATGTTTTCAACTCAGGCTAAGCAGAAGGAACTGTATTCTGTTACGGTTCAGCAGGAATTAAAGCTGGATAAAAATAACAAAAGCCTTGGTTACCAATTTGTGGAAGATGGTTCCAGTTTGTATTTCATTTTTGATGCTTCAACATGGAATATTAAACGTCCAAAAAGAGTTTTTGTAAGCGGAACTTTCAATGGCTGGAGAAAAAAAGACGCTTCATGGGAACTTGAGCAGATAAAGGATAATCTGTTTGAACTTAAATGTGAAAGAATTGATGTTTCTGTACCGGGAAATTCGGGCTGTCCGGAATTCAGGTTTATAGTTGTAGAAGACGTTGAATATATAGAAACAGTTTGCGGCAAAGAATTAACACGCTATCGACTGGAAACAAAAGAACTTGATGCAGTTACAAGGCTTCCTGGTTATAGAATGGAAAACAGTACGCTTATTGTTTTTCCGGGGACAGATGTTTCTGAATTAGTTAAAAATGCAGAACTTGCAAAGACTGTAAAAAAACTTAAGGATTTTAATCTTGATACAGAAGAAGGCCGCGCAGAAATTTCTAATTTCCGCCAGGTTCCGGGATTAAAAAATCTGTACAGGGGATATCATCCTTATAAGCTTTCCAAAGCGTCATATGACACGGAAAAGCCGCGCATTAAGATTGTAAATGAAAACCTTAAGAAAAACGGAATTCGCACAATAATCACATTGTCTGGAGACGAAAGTCTTGTTGACGGAAAAGAAGCGCTTCCTGTTTTTATAACTGATATACGCAGAAATAAGAGCGAGCTCTTTCTGGAACCGACATTTCCTATGGTTTATTACCAGTCGGCCGGAAAAGATTTTGGTTCTGTTATTGCTCAGACTGTCCGCTATATAAACAGCCACGAAGGACCTTATTACGTTCATGGCCGCCTTGGCGTGGACCGCACCGGCGTAGTTTGTGCCGTTCTTGCCGCTCTTTGCGGTACCGGCTGGGACGAAATTGCACAGGATTTTCAGAAGTCAAATCAGCTTGGAATAAAGGAATTTAGGGATTACAGACTGCTGCAGTATTCTCTTGAGCAGATTACGGGCGTTCAGATGTCAGATGCTAAGGATTTAAAGGCAATAATGACACAGGCTTTTGTAGACAGAAAAATTCTTACAAAAGATGAAATAGAAACTTTAAACGGAAAGTTGAAGTAATTAGGGAAAAAACATGGAACTGACTTAAAAAGCCTTTTATGAAAACTCAGGCTTACAGGTCAGCTCCTTATATATAGTCAGAAAAATTATTTCTTTGCTGGTTTTGTTACAACTACAGAGTTGTCTGCATTTGAATATGGAGCAGGAATGTATTTGTCTGCCTGCCAGTCATTTTCCCATTTATAGCCGTCCAAAAGATAACGGAACTGATATTCTTTATCAGCTTCGAGTTCGAGTTTTACAGAGAATGAACCGTCCTTTCCTTTTTTGAGCGGTGTGTCTGTGCTGCTCCAGCTGTTAAAATCACCTGCAATATTTACTGTCTTTGCACCCTGAGCTGCTTCTGCCGAAACTGTGAATGTTACATTACATTTTGACTTATCTTTAGAAAAAGTTTTCTTGAGAGACATGTATACTCCTCCTCTTTTTTTAATTAATATTTAAATAAAGATAAGATTATTATACTACCACTTGGAAAAAAATTACAACTAAATTTTTATTATTATAGAAAATAGCAGAGTTTAATTGTTCAGTGCTTGCAGTTTTTTTTAATTTACTATATTTTTACTAGGAAAAGATAAACCGTCGATTTATCCAAATTGCAAACGGTTAGGCAAAATGCCTGAAAATCTGCTAAAAAGGAGTCCTATATGGAAATCTTCTCTTCAAAACCAAATCATTATTTGTTCACTTCAGAATCTGTAAGTGAAGGTCACCCAGACAAATTATGCGATCAGATTAGCGATGCAATTCTTGATGCATGTCTTAAACTTGATCCAAATGCACACGTAGCCTGCGAAACTTTTGCAACTACAAATTTTGTACTTATCGGCGGTGAAATCAGTTTTACTCAGAACGCTAAAGAGAACATTAAATTCATAAAGAAAAATGCTGAAAAAATTGCTCGTCAGGTAGCAAAAGACATCGGCTATACTTCTTCTGATTACGGACTTGACTGCAAAAAGTTTAAGTTCATGAACAGACTTCATGCTCAGTCAGCAGACATCAATCAGGGTGTAGTTGGCGCCGGTCTTGCAGAATACAAGGGTCAGCAGGGTGCTGGAGATCAGGGTATGATGTTCGGATTTGCCTGCGATGAAACACCGGCCCTTATGCCTGCACCTGTTTATTACGCTCACAAAATCCTTTTGTCAGCTGCTTCGCTTAGAAAATCTGGAAAAATCAGCTGGCTCAGACCGGATGCAAAAAGCCAGGTTACAATTGAATACGAAGGTCACAAGCCTGTAAGAATCGATACAGTTGTAGTTTCTCACCAGCATGATCCTGAAGTAAGCTACGATGAAATCAAAAAGACAATCATTGAACAGATTATTAAACCTGTTCTTGAACCGACAGGTCTTCTTGATGAAAACACAAAATATCATATCAATCCTACTGGAAAGTTTGTTATCGGTGGTCCGGACGGAGATGCCGGCTTAACAGGAAGAAAGATTATTGTTGATACTTACGGCGGAATGGGACGTCATGGTGGCGGTGCATTCAGTGGAAAAGACCCTTCTAAGGTTGACCGCTCTGCAGCTTACATGGCGCGCTACATTGCAAAGAATATTGTTGCTGCAGAACTTGCAGAACGTGCAGAAGTTCAGCTTGCATACGCTATTGGTGTACCATTCCCGGTTTCAATCATGGTAGAAACTTTCGGAACGGAAAAAGTTGCCGTTTCTAAGATTGAAGCAGCTGTTAAACAGGTATTTGACTGTACACCGGCAGGAATCAGCGAAACACTTAATCTTCGCCGTCCGATTTATGCGCCGACAGCAAGTTACGGACACTTCGGTAGAAATGAC
Organism: Treponema sp.; assembly: GCA_045123335.1. Lineage (GTDB taxonomy): Bacteria > Spirochaetota > Spirochaetia > Treponematales > Treponemataceae > Treponema_D. The sequence continues at coordinate 28,710 of JBGVIP010000043.1, read as the reverse complement.
TTCCCGTGGGAACAGACAGACAAGGCAGACGCTCTTAAGGCAGCTGTTCGCGGATAGCTTATGCCTTTGCTCGGAGCTAAGGAAATCTCGGAGATTTTTGAGCGGTTCAAAGCTCAGAATCCCGAGCCGAAGCCGGAACTGAATTACTATTCTCCCTATACGCTGCTGGTTGCAGTAGTTCTTTCTGCGCAGACAACGGATAAGGGAGTAAACAAAGTTACTGAACGTCTTTTTCGGGTGGCAGATACCCCGGAAAAGATGCTGAACCTTTCTCAAGACGAATTAATCGAAATAATCAAGCCTATTGGACTAAGTCAGGCAAAGAGCCGTAATGTCCTTGCATTAAGCCGGAAATTAATAGATGATTTTAACGGAAACGTCCCCGAAACAAGGGAAGAACTTATGACTCTTCCGGGCGTGGGGCGTAAAACTGCAAATGTTGTGCTTAATGTTGTTTTTGGAAAGCACACAATGCCGGTGGATACTCATCTTCTTCGCATTTGTCCGCTGATAGGGCTTGCGGAAGGCGATACACCGGAAAAGGTGGAAAAAAGCCTGCTGGAGCGGATTCCCGATGAATATATGGAACATGCCCACCACTGGCTGATTCTTCATGGCCGATATGTGTGTACGGCAAAAAATCCAAAATGCGGGGAATGCCTTATAAGCGACATATGCCTTGCAAAATCAAATAAGAACTTGTAAAACGGAGTTTATTTATGGAAGAAAAGCATGTTTTTCAGGATGCAGTTTCATGCGCGGCTAGCGAAACGTTCGGTTCTTTTTTAGTTCCGATTTTTGATTTTTTCAAGTCGATGTTTTCATTGCAGAATCTGTTTAAATTCATATGTTCTGTTCTAGTTCTTGTTATCCTTACGCTGATTTTTAAGCTTGCAAGAAAAAGCATCAGGAGCATTTCTGAAGAAAAGCTTGCGGGGCATCATGCTTTTTTGCTGCAGAAAATGGTGAAATATATTTTCTGGGTAATTGTCATTATGTACGTGCTTAGTCAGTTTGGGGTAAAGCTTAGCGCAATTTGGGGAGCGGCTGGAATTGCCGGAGTTGCAATCGGTTTTGCGGCCCAGACTTCGATGAGCAATCTGATAAGCGGACTTTTTGTTCTTAGCGAAAAGGCCATGAAGGTCGGCGATTTTGTTGTTGCCGGCGGCGTGAGCGGAACTGTTGATTCAATAGGACTTTTGAGCATAAGGATTCATACGCCAGATAATCAGATGGTGAGGATTCCTAATTCTACGGTCATAAATTCTAATTTTCAGAATAATAATTATTTTGCGACAAGGCGATTTACTTTTACTCTTTCTGTGCCCTATTCGGCAGACATGGAGAGTGTCCTTGAGGCGGTAAAAACTGTTCCGGCGTTGTGTCCGACTGTTCTTTCTGATCCGGCTCCGTCTGCGTGGTATGATGGATTTGCAGAAAGCGGAATAATTCTTGTGCTTGCAGTTTGGTTTAAGCCAAAGGATTTGATTCAGGTAAAGAACGAAGTTTATATTGCAATCAAGAAAGTTCTTGATGAGCGTAATATTTCGATTCCGTTTAACAGAATTGATGTAGAGATTTTAAAATAGGTTCTAGAAAATAAAGTTTTCGGAGATAAAATGCCGTTTTTTTATAAGGTTCAGGCGGAGCAGGTTGCTGCGGTAAAAAAAGAAGCTGCGCGTTATGCCGGATTTTTCAGTTCGGAAGATTCTGGCTCATTTTTTAATATGATTGATGAGGCCTGTGCAAAAATGCAGAAGGTTTTGGTTCCTCAGGCTGTTTATGAAGAATTTGAACTTGAAGTTACGGATTTTGGCAGTGATGAAATTCCTGAACTTAAGTTTGGCGGAGTCAGCTTAAAAAGCCGGAATCTTGCGGTAAATTTAAAAGGGTGCAAAAAAGTAATCCTGCTTGCGGCAACTGTCGGTACGGCTGTAGATATGATGATAAGGCGGGCTCAGCAGGCTGGAAGTGCGGATGCGGCTGTAATGCAGGCTGTGGGCGCTATGTATATAGAATCTTTTCTAGATGAATTTAATGAATCCCTGCGCCATACCTATGAGTTAAAGGGAAATAAACTTCATCCGCGGTTCAGTCCAGGCTACGGCGATGTTCCGCTTGAATTTCAAAAGCAGTTTTTTAAGCTTTTGCCATGCAGCAAGATTGGTCTTTCGCTTATGGATTCGCTTATTATGGCGCCGGAAAAATCTGTTACGGCTTTTATTGGAATTGAATAGACTTATAATGGGACTTTTTTTATCGTAATTTCTGCGGTTTCCTGACGGCCGGTTGTGTCGCGGGCATATACCGTATATGTTCCTGCTTCCTGTATATTAAAAAAGTATGTGCCATCTGTTTCATGGATTTCTGTTCCGCGGCTTTTAAAATAAGAGCAGGCTCTGGATTCTACGGCATATTTTACCTTATATAGAGGGCTTTCGGTTTTTATTTCGACTTCTATTTTTACGGAATTTTCTTCTTCATCATTGTTTTGTGCAGAAAGTTTAACTGACATTGGACTGATTGCAATTTGCTTTGGGGTGATTTTTTTCTGTGAGGGAAGGCTTCTGTTTCCGTTTGTGTCCAGGGCGGTTAAAACAAATGTGTACTGAACGTTATTTTGGAGTCCGTTAAAAAACGCGTACTGGATTCCAGGGGCAATAATGCATGCGGAAGGTTCAAGCGGAGAAAGAGAGCGGGATAATAAAGCCGGGCTGGATGATTTTGCTGTCAGTGAATTGTCTTCGGATTCGGAAACGGTCGGCGCTGAAAATGTAATTTCTATGCCGAAAAGGTCTGGTGTGGCGGGGTCGCTCCATGTAAGGGAAACAGCTCCGTCATGATTTACGGCTTTTATATCTGTAACTTTTTCCGGCGGAACTGTGTCTTCCAGTTCGGAAGGAGTTTCTGGTTCTGTTTTTTGTTCCGGGTCTCGTTCTGTTCCAGATTCGCTTTCTGTTTCGCTTTCAGTGTTTTTTTCTGACGTGCTCTTTTCTGTCTGTACTGCGGTACTGGATTTAGCTTCTGATTTTAAGTCATTCTGCTGCTTTATGATTTTTTGAAGCAGGGGAGTTACAGAGTCTATTAAGTTTACTTCGCTTACGTCTGACTTGCAGGAAAAAAAGAAAATAATTCCCACGCAAAGAAAAGCGGATAAAACGATTTTGAATGCATTTTTCTTCATTTCTACCTCTCAACTTTATATACGCGGCAAAGTGATTAAAAATGCATTTCCTGAAAAAATTTTTTTTGAGCGGCGTTTTTTTTATTCCCCGGCAAGTGCAAGTACGGGGTCCAGTCTGGCAGCGCGGGCGGCTGGATTAAGGCCAAAGAAGATTCCTACAAAAACGGAAAAGACAAAGGCTATAAGACAGGCCTGCCAGCTTACTATGTACGAAAGGGAGCGGACGTATTCAACGGCAAGGCTTATCATGATTCCTAAAAAGCAGCCTACGGTGCCGCCTAAAAGGGTAATGGCTGCGGATTCAACAAGGAACTGCCGCCTTATGTCGCCGGGACTTGCTCCAAGGGCTTTTCTTATGCCGATTTCCTGTCGTCGTTCTGTAACGGTTACAATCATTATGTTCATGATTCCGATTCCGCCTACAATAAGTGAAATTGCGGCAATTGCGCTCAGCATTACGCTCATCGTTGTTGTAATGGAATTCATCTGCTCAATCATAGTCTGCATGCTCATAACGTTGACAGAATAATCTGTTCCCGTTTTATTTTTGCAGTATTCTTCTATTGCAGTTGTGACGGAACTTGCCTTGTCAGGGGAAGTTACCTGTACCATCATCATGTCGGCATTTGGATTCGGTTTGATTTTTTTTGAATAAAATCCAATCGGGATAAAGGCGGAATTTTCCGAATCTTCCATGCCGGAGGTCTGTTTTTTTAAGACTCCGATTACTTCAAAGCTGAAAGAAACCTTGTTCGTTGTAAGGATTATGTGTTTTCCTTCTCCGTCGCCGGCCGGAAAAAGTGCCGTTGCAATTGTGCTTCCTAAAATGATTTTTTGGCAGCCTTCTTCGTTGTCGGTAACGGAAAAATAGCGTCCGTAGTCCAGCGAAAGACCGTACATTTCAAGATAGCCGGTTTCTACAGCGGCGCAGCTTACATTTGAACTCGTATCGTTGTAAGAAAGGGTGGCGCTTAAAGAATTTTTGAACCAGATTCGTTTTATGTTTCTTAATTCGCCGAAAAGAGTTTCGCTGAAACTTTCGTTGAATTGAATGGAAGCGGCGTCTCTTCTTCTTCGCATAAATCCAGATGAAACGCTTACTACATCAAGTCCACTTGAACCGAAAGTCTCTTTAATCTGCTGGGTTGAACTTTTTCCCATGCTGGTTATTACTATTACAGAGGCGACGCCTATAATTACTCCAAGGAGAGAAAGGAATGTTCTTGTTTTGTTGCGGCGGAAATTCTGAATAGCGTCAATAAAATCTTCAAACATTATGAATTTCCTCCTGTTTACTGGAATTTGAAAAAATTTCGTCTGATTGAATACAGCCGTCCAGAATGTGTATGCAGCGGTCGGCACTTGCACCAATCTGAGAATCGTGGGTAACAATGATTATTGTGGTTCCGTTTTTATTTATTTCGCGGAAAAGCTGCATGACCTGTTTTCCTGTTTTACTGTCCAGGGCTCCAGTTGGTTCGTCTGCCAGTATGATGTGCGGATTTGTGACCATGGCGCGGGCAATTGCGACCCTCTGTTTTTGTCCGCCGGAAAGTTCGTGCGGCCGGTGATTAAGGCGGTCAGAAAGGTTTACCTGTTCCAGTGCTTTTTTTGCAAGCGAAACGCGTTCTGCTTTTTTTATGCCCTGATATCTAAGTGGAAGCATTACGTTTTCAAGTACGGAAAGTCCTGCAAGCAGATGGTACTGCTGAAAAACAAAACCGATTGTCCGGTTCCTTAAATCAGCAAGTTCTTTTTCTGTCATTTCGGATGTGTTTTTTCCGCTTATTTCTACTGTTCCGGATGTAGGCCGGTCAAGACAGCCAATCATATTCATGCATGTAGACTTTCCGCTGCCAGACGGACCCATAATCGAAAGAAATTCCCCCTGAGAAACCTTAAAACTGATTCCTCGTAAGGCATGAACGGTTTCTTCGCCCATCTGGTAAAGTTTTGCGACATCTTTCATTTGAATAACGGTTTCTGACATAAAGTTTCCTGCGGATTACTTGAGTTTGCGGCTAAAAACGTCCTGGCGGCGGAGGGCTCATCGCTCCTCCCTTGTTGTTTTTACCTGGATTCCCGCGCATTCTGTTAAAACCGGATTCTTCCGGTTTGCTCTGAGCCTTTAGCATTTCGCCGCCACCCAATCCTTCCAGAATCTTAACGTAGATTTTTCCATACGGCTGAACTTTAACGTCTATGCGCTTTCCTGAAACTGTTTCAACATAAGCCTCGTGGTTTTCGTAGGCAACGGCATATTTTTCTACGACAAGATTTTCTACAGGTTCCGTAATCTGAATTTTTCCTGTAAAGGAATAGTTCGGCAGAATTGATTCCGGAAAATCATCTATGCGGATTTTTGCCTTTACGATTGTAGCACCGCGGGAGGTTACTTCGCCGATTGCCGGCCAGCTTACAACGTAACCGTGAACTGCTTCGTTGCATGCCGGAAACGAAAAATCAACTTTCTGACCGATTTTAAGTTTTGAAACTTCGGTTTCCGGGATTTCTACTTCTGCGGTAAGATAGTCAATGTTTACGAGCGTTCCAACGGAATCTTTTGCTTCAAGAGAGTCTCCTACAGAAACGTTAAGGTCGGCAATTATGCCATCAAAGGTTGCCGTTACCTTTCTGTCTTCAATTTTTCTTAAAAGAGAAAGCCGCTGTTTTTCTGAAAGTTCAAGTTCTTTTTTTGAACCCGTAATTCTAAGGGAAGCCATTTCGTAATCAAGCTTTGCAAGGTTGTATTCCTGTTCTGTAGAATCAAGCTGAATTATTACATCGCCCTTTTTAAGCCGGTCGCCTTTTTTTACAAAAACTTTAAGGACTGTTCCGTCTCCAAGAGCCTGAAGAGTTTGTTCCTGGGCGGCAGAAACTGTTCCCGCAATTTCTATGCAGTTTTCATAGGTTTCTTTTCTGACGGTGTATACAGTATTTTCAAGTTCATTTTTGTCGAGAAGTTTTCTTGTAATGTACAGCCCTGTGATTATCACAGCAAGTACGATTCCTGCAGAAATGCACAGTTTAATCTTTGTCCGTTTATTCATAGTCCAATCCTTAGAAAATTGCGCTTATTGTGAAAATTCATAATCGCGGCAAAACAGAAGTTTTGTTTCGGCGTTGTAAATTATCATGTCAATTTGATTTATCATAAGTTTAAGGCGATATAATTCCCGGTTTGCAGCAGCATTAAGGTATTCGCTTTCTTTTACGATTCCTTCCCGGAACCATTTTTTTTCATCATTTTCAAGCTGATTCCAAAGGTTAAATGTTTCTTTATAGGTTTTTTGAGTCCACAAAATTGAATCAAGCTCTGTTTTTTTATCAACAAGTGCAGTTTCGTAAGATTCTTCGGCAGACTGAATGTCTATAAGTTCCTGTTCTTCTGTAAGTCCATATGAGGCAAGTGTGATTTTTCTTGTTCGGAATGTGTTTGGTTTTAATGTTGCAGAAAGAGTGTAAACCGGATTGCTTCCTGAATTGATTGGAATGTTTACGCCTGCGCCAACGGTAAGTCCTTTCCAGGTTGCAGAAAGTCCTGCATCAACTGTGTCGGATTTATCGGAATTTGATATTGTGGTTGTTCCTTTTTCTGTAACGGTTGTTTCTCCGGAAGAAAAACTTGTGTTTGAATTTTTAAGGGTGTAGCCAGTTGTTGCGGTAAGTGTAAAGTCCCGGTCTGCCTTGCGCTGCATTTCTGCAAGTTCGTGCGTATAGGTTGAACTTTCTATTTCTGTGTAATCTTCTTTTTTAAAGGATGAAAAATCTACCGGGGCTGTTTCCTGAATTTCTAAAGGAAGAAAATCCTGTGGATTTGAACTGGAATCGTAGGAAGCGCCGCATTTTGAAGCAAAAACTGCACAGTCATGGTCCATTGTGTGAATCAGGGTGTCTACTTCATGCTGGTCAGAAACGACTTTCATTTCTGCCTGACGGTATTTTGAAGAACTTGTTGAATAGCCTTTTGCCCTTATTTCATCAAAGGAAATTTTATCGTCATAAAGGTCTTTCTGCTTTGAAACGATGTTTGCGGCAGCTTCAAAAAGTGATTTAAGCTGGTTGTAGTATTCTTTTTCAGCTTCGATTGCACGGTTCTGAAATTTGCGCTTTGCTTCAAGGACGGTGCGTTCTGCTTTTTTTAATGTGATTTTGCGGTTCAGCGAAGTTGCGGAAATTAGGTCTGCTCCAAGCTGAATTGAAGAATCCGATGAATTGTTTTCGCTGTCTGTGATTTTTAGTGTTGAACTTAATTTTAAGGAAAGGTTTGAAGCCTGCGGAACACTCATGGAAACAGACGGGGAAACCGAAGCGCTGAAATCATCTCCCTGAATCTGGAAGCGTGCGGTTCCCGTTGCAAGTTCGACTGAAACGCCGTTTTCAATCTTAGATTTTTTTGCAGAAAGCTGCGATTTCTGGTATTCAAGGGCGAGTTTTTTAAGTTCAAGGTCATTAAGAAGATAGGATTCCAGTTTTGGCTCCGAAAAAACTGCGGAGTGGATGAGTAAAAAACAAATCAGAATGCCGGTCTTCTTCATACAAATATAAACACTTTTTGACGGAGAGGTAACAGGATTAGTGTATAAAATTTATGTAAAAAATGATAGGGCGGGCGGGGCAAACGCTTAAAATTGCAGAACAATAAAAAAAATAGCGCGAAGGAGGAGTTTGGCGGACAAAAACGCTCTGTTGTGTTTGCCGCGTAGCGGCAAATTGGATAGTTCCAAGGCACAACAGCGCGTAGTGCACTAGTGCACGGTTTTGGACGGCAAACTTCGACTGGGAGCTATTTTTTTATGGTTATCTATTTTTATTTACCGAATATGCTTTTCAGCAGTGCGGTAATCTTTACCAGTATGTCTGCGCCGCCGGCGAAGGTGCCGATGGAGCTTCCGATCGAAGAAAGAAAGAATACTAGCAGGACTTTAAGGATTTTGTTTCGGTAAAAGCCTTTTACACTGCCGGCGTCGTCGGTAAGGTTTTCAAGGTCTTTTACCTGCGGCTTGCATATAAGGGCCTGAACGGCGCCGGCAACAAAGCCAACGCCTATGAACGGACACAGCGAAGTAACAGGGGCTCCAACTGCAGAAACCAGAATTGTAAGCGGATGCGCGGCGGCAATTGCAGAACCGAGCCCTGCAAGAATGCTGTTGAACAGAATCCAGCTTAAAACCAGTTTTGTGCCGGTTTCCCTGCCGCCTATATAGAAACCGTAAGCGATGAGCGCAATGATTGCTGCCGGAATGAGCCAGATAAGTATTTTAGATAAGAGGCTTTTTTCCGGAACTGAACTGATTTCTTCTATGTCTGTGGCTGCCTGTCCGGCAGCAGTTTTTTTCAGGCATTCTTCAACGCCGGGAAGATGGCCTGCGCCAAGAACTGCAATTATGCTGTTTCCTTTTGTTTTCCAGATTTTAGAGGCAATGTACTGGTCGCGCTCATCAATGAGTACCTGCTTTACTGCCGGCATAGTTTCGGCAAGCTCTGTCATAAGGGAATCCATTTCTGATGAGCGCTTAAGATTTTCAATTTCTTCCGGGGAAACTTCCTCTGTAGAAAAACTGCTTGCAATCATTGCAGAAAGAAGCTGTGTTTTTCCTGAGCCGGAACTTTTTGCCCATGCGCGGCGCAGTGTTACCTGAACCGGCCTGTCGGCAAGAACTGCCGGAATCCCAAGTTCTTCTGCAGCATTAAGGGCTGCAAGCATTTCTGCGCCTGGTGTTACGCCGGCTTTCTGCCCCGTTCTTTTCTGAAATGCCGCCATTACTAGATTTGCAAGCAGCAGGAATCCTTCTTTTTTGCGGAGAACGTTTATTATGTCCAGTTCTCGGTATTTTTCTGGATTTTTTATGGAATCGCAGCGTTTCTGATCAAGTTCTACGGCAACGCAGTCAGGTTTCTGTTCAAGAATAGTTTCTTTAACTTCATTTACGCTTTCTGCAGAAACATGTGCTGTTCCAATAAGTGTAATTTTTCTTCCGTTAAGTTCCAGTATTTTCTGAGTCTGTGACATAATTTATCCTGCTGATTTTTTCGGGTTTTTAAGTTTACTTTAATTGCTTAAAGCCCATTCTGCAAGTCTGTATTCAAAGAACATAGGACTCTGCATTGCAGTTATTTTATTGTAATACTCTGCCGAAACTTCCGGATGATTTTTGATTTCATAGAAGAGTCCAAAGTAGTACATCATCTTTCCGCGTTTATTTTTATCTGTAAGTTTTGTAAGTTCCTTTGCAATTGTGTTTTCAAGGGCAACCGGTCCCTGATCCTTGTACAGGCGCAGAAGACTGTAATCAATTGATTTTGCAAAATCCATGCTCTTTTTGTTGCCGTCCTTAATGAACTGTTCTGCCCATTTTTTTGCTTCAAAAGAATTGTTTTCCAGAAGATAAGTTGCAACAACCATAAGCTGGTATGCAGTAGACGGGCTGATTGCATTTGCCTTCATAAAGTATTCTCGGGCACCTTTCCAATTTTTAAGGTGGAATTCAAGAATTCCTATTTCTTCAAATGCGAAATAATATTTTGGATTTGTTTCAATTATTTTGTGATAATCCTTAAGCGCTTCTTCTACGCGGTCCTGTTCATCATAAAGCCCTGCGCGATATGTGTAGCCAAGAAAATAATTTGGATCAAGTTCAATTGCTTTTGTCCATGCTTTTTCGGCTTCATCATATTTACCGATCTGGCGCTGATACTGACCAAGATCAATCCAGTAATCAGTGTTGTTCGGGTTAAGTTCAATTGCTTTTTTAGCGTTTTTTATGGCTTCAAGATACTGCTCGTTTTCTGCATCAAGTTTTCCAATGTAAAGGTAAGCCTGGCTTTCATCCGGGCGGTATTTTAAAAGTTGCTGAAAGTTTGTTCGTGATTCATCAAGGTTTCCAAGGTAATAGTTCATCTGTCCGCAGCCAAAGAGTGCTTCTTCGTTCTGGCGGTCGTGAACAAGTGCCTTTTTATAATAGCCGAGTGCGAGTTTGTATTTCTTTTTGAGTGCCTGCTGGTTTCCCAGAATATTGTTTGCAACGGCATTGTACGGGTCAATTGCAAGAAGATCATTTACGGCAGCCTGAATTGCATTTTTATTTTTGCCTGCCATTGCAATTTCTGCGTTAAGTTCAAGTACTTCCTTTGAATTGTTTCCTGATTCAATAAGTGATTTTGTAATCTGGCCTGCTTCATTTACACGGTTTGCAGAAACAAGAAGCGAAGCGTGCAGAAGCTTAAGGTCAAGGTCGGAAGCAAGGTCAGCCGGAATGTTGTCATAAAGGCTTATGGCTCCGTTTATGTCATTTTTTTCCAGGTATGACTGTAATTTTTCTGCAAAACTTATTGTCTGTGCGCTGATTGTAAAGGCGCCGCTGTTAATTACAACAGAAATAAGAATGGAAATAAACAAAACTTTTAATTTCATAGGAACTCCGGATTTCAATGCGGTTGAAATTCACACCATCATTAATTAAACTATAATTTATAATGTTTACACAAGTTCTAAGAAAGTCATTAACACTACTCTTAATTTATGCTGTATTAATTGTCGGCATTTTTATACTTCAGTTTAAGAATGATTCCATCATTTCAGAAAAATTCGGAAATCTTCATGTATCACTGCTTTCGTCTGTAGCAGATGACAACAGTGTTTCTTTAAAGAACCGCTTTAACATCATCTTTAATGGAATAACATTTGCCGGCAATGATGACAAGTGCGCAAAGGCAACAATTAATTCCCGCGAAAATGATGTTTCAATTATTTCATGGGAAAAAATTTCTCCGCTTTCGTGCGTGCTTAAATTCTCCAACAATATTAACCTTAAATTCTCTGTAAGTGATGAAAATCCTCATGCCTATCTTTTGATTGAAGCAGAAATGCCGGATAACGTTACTGCATTCTCTTTGCCGTACGGACTGGTTTCCGGGGCAACAATTACAAGTCAGTCTGATGACAGGCTTCAGATTTTCAGTAAAAGGACTGACTGGGAATTTTCTGCCGGCGATATTGATTCTAATCGTGTTGTGTTTACGCGCAAAAAGAATACTGCTTCCTATGCTTATTATGATAAGAGCCGTTCTTTCTCATTTGATCAGATTGCTGGTCTGGAAGCTTCTTCTGAGTCTGCATATCTTGCCGTAATCGAAAACTTTAAGACAAACCTTATCAATTCATTTGCGCAGATTCCGTCTGATGCTGTTTCTATCGGCGAACAGGAAGCGGTTTCTTATGTTGCGGTAATGGCAGAAAAAGGTCGTTACAACGAAGCGCTGGATGCTGTTCCTGCCGGATTTAAGAAGAGTTCTTCAAGAACATTCCTGTCTGCGCCGTATTTTGATACTCTTGCAAAAATAAATGAACCGCTTCAACTTCAGCTTCAGTCTTATGCGGATCTGGTTCAGCGCGCTGCTTCCGGGGATACGCTTGATATTTACAGTACGCAGTTTATAAGCGACTACATATTGATGAACGAAAGCAGTGAAAGCGTTAAGGCTATGCTTTCTAAAACTGCTGCCCAAGAGCTTGAAGGCATGACTGTTCAGCAGGCGTCTGCGGTTCTTTGTGTATACGACAATCTTGCGGAAAAGGCTTCTCCTCTTGCTTCTCTGCTTTATCCGGCTGCGGTTAAGTGTGTTGCAAGAATTCAGGCTTCCTGCAATCTTGATGACAATCTTATTACGCTTGCAGAAAAAGGTACCTTCCTTTCTGTAATTCAGGCTGTAGAAGCCGGTGATGCGCTCTTAAGGTTTGGTCGCCTTACAGGCAGTAACGATTATATCGCCGGCGGTAGATTTATTGTCGGTTCATACCTTAAAGAAAGTTCTTCATTTGACGTTCATACTCTTGGTGAACTGTATCCGATTGCGGTTCACGGAAACAGCTATTATCCTCATTTTGAAATTCTTGGATTTGAAAACAATGAGTGTGTCTGGGCATGGACTTGTGCAAACAATATTTCTTACAAGAATGATGACGACGGTACTGTTACAATTTCCATTGATTTCCCTATGTCATATACTCATTATCTGATTGTAAACGGTATTGAGCAGTTCCGCGCAATCTATATTTATGACATTGCGTTCCGCTCTGACTACAGATTCGAAACATACAATTCTTCGGGATACATCTACCAGCCGGCAACAAAGTCGCTTCTTCTTAAGTCACGTCATAAGTCGGATATCGAAAACATAAGGCTTATCTACACAACAGCGGCTCAGGAAAAAGCGGAGGCTCCTTCTGAGGAGGAAGAGGCTGCGGCTGAGTAAGGCTATTTGGAATAAATTGCGGCGTACTGTTCCATCAGTTCGTCGAATTCCTGGTCGTTGTCCGCTGTGACTGCGCATGCAAAATACAGTGCAATTACGGATTCTGTTGTAAGGTAACCCATTGGAACTGCGCCTTCGCGCCATACGCCATGCGCAGTAACATACTGGGAAAAGTCTAGACTGATTTTCTGCTGGCTCGTACAGTAAAAGCGGATTCCGCGGCGGTTCCCGGCAAGAAGCATATTTTTAAGGGAAAAGTCGCTGTCCGAAACGTTTCCTGAACCAATTCCGTACATTTCCAGAACAATTGAGTGAACCGGCGAATATTTAAGGATATCCTTGTAAAGGTCACTTCTGAATCCCGGGTAAAGGCGGCACATAAACATTCTGCTAGAAGCTTCTACAAGCATTCTGCTTAAAACATCCTTGTCCAGTTCGCCTATTCCGTTGAATGCGTTTGCAATTGGACCGCTTTCTGTAAATTTTGCTTCATCCAGATTCCAGTTGAAAAAACTTCCCGGACGGTCAAAGTGCAGGTTAAGCGGAGAAAGAATTTTTCCGCCGAACGCAACATAAACGCCGTTCTTTTTTTCGGAAGCAGTTTCTATTGCAAGGCGAAGGTTTGTTTCTGCTTCTGTAGATTCAGAAGGCAGGGTAGAAGACGCTGTAAGTACAATTGGAACTTCTGCATCAGAAAAAAGCCAGTATAAAAGGGCGGCTGTATAAGAAAGAGTGTATGTTCCGTGCGTAACTACAATTCCGCTTGCTGTTCCGGCATTAATTCGCAGTGCAATTTCAGAAATAAGGTCTGCCCAGTTTGAAGGTTCCAGCTCTTCGCTAAGGTACTGACCGGCAGATGTAAACTGAATCGGTGTGTCCGGGCTTATGCGGTCTGCAATCAGTTTAAGTTCAGTTGCGTCTCCGCTGGAAATAGTGCCGTCCTTGTGGCGGATTGCAGAAATTGCTCCGCCTGTTGTTATTACGTAAATTACGCTTATGTTAAGTTCTTCTTTGAGGAGGCTCTTTACGATTTGCGGAACGGCTTTTCCGCTGGTTTCCTTCATTACAAGGCCTGTAAGGAATTCAAGGGGCGGCATTTCTCCGTTCTTAAGGATTTTGCACTGTTCTGGATTTTCCTGAATTACTTTTTTGATAAACGGAAGAAGTTCCTTTTCGCTGCTCATTTCGCTTATGTTCAGCGTTTTCATCAGTTTTTCAGGGGAATGGCCGGTTTCAAATGTTGCGCGGAGCAGTTTTTTTGCTGTAGCACTGTGGATGTCGCTCGAATCCAGTTTTTTTATAATCCATGCAAAATTTGCTTCCGTTATCTTTGATTTTTTTATCGAAAGATTTGATTTGTTTAAAAGTCGGGTAAGTTCGCTTGCAATCCAATGAGCAGCGTTAAGCGGATTTGCACCGAGGCTGCATGTCTTTTCAAAAAAATCTGCGCGCTCTTTAGTGTCGCAAAGGAATTCTGCCCTAAGTCGGCTTACTCCGTACTGTTTCTTAAGCCGCTGTCTTCTTGATTCCGGCAGTTCAAATTCGGTGTCAGTAAAATTCTGTTCGGCAATTTCAAGGTTGATTGTCTGCGGCGGATTCAGATGTTCAAAGCGAACCCGGTTTATCTGTCGTTCCTGAAAAGTTTCAGTGCAGGATTTTGCTTCGTTCCAGATTCGGCTTTCGCTCGGGATTTTTTCGCCGGCAGTAATCATGTTTTCCTGGCGGGTAAGTTCGTGGTTTACGGCTTTGCGCGCAAAGTTAAACGAGTTCAGGTTGCGCAGTTTTACGTAATAGTCCGGGTGATCCGGGTATTTTGAAAGCGCTACGTAGGCATTGCACCTTATGGACCCGTCCCTAAAACTGTCGTTTGCAATGTTCAGGTACTGTGTAAGGCGCCGCAGTTCTTCCAGAAAAATATGAACTTCTTCTCCAAGTTCAAAACTTGGCTGGGTACGAATTCGTATGCTCGGGTTTCCTGCGCAGGAATAATCCATTCGTGTTGTTCCGTTCGCATGTGTAAGGCGCCCAAGATCTTCTTCAATCCTTACTTCTTCAATTAAAATCGTTTTCTGATGACTGTGAAACAAAAGGTTCAGCTTTCCGCCTTCGGCAATTTTTACGGAATAACCGGTCAGGTCTTTTCCGCTTTCCTGTTTTGAAACAAGGTTTGTAATGTGCTCAACGTCAGAAATCGAAAGCCGCTTGCATTCCAGTGCTTTTGCAAGAAGGTAAACCTGCTGGAGTACTTTTTCATTAATGCAGATTTTATGAGTCTTTTCATTTGTATAAAATACCGTATCAACTGCCGGCAACTGAATTCTTACTTCTACATAGACAAATGACTGATACATTTTTCCCTCTGTTTCCTTCTGATTAAGACTAGATATGTAAAACTTTAAGTTTCTTCATATAAAAATATATAAATTATCGGAAAATTATACCGTTTTATGAAAATTTGTGATATACTTACAAAAAGTCTTGCCCTTGAAGGCAGGGTTCTAGGAGTTTTTGTGAACAAACATGATTTTCCAAAAATCCATTTTTATGATCAGGATTTTGTAGATATTTATAACAAGACGTGGACAATGCTCTCGGATTACTGGATTGACCCAAAAACCGGTGAAAAAACGTCTGATGGTTATTTTATGTATCCTGTCGGAGAGAAATTAGTTATTGATCAGTTTGAATCGATCTTGTCTTCATTTTTCCTTGTGTATTCAAACCGCAATTATGATGCAAATTTAAACATTGATTATTTTTACAAGCAGCAGGAAGAAAACGGCGCAATCCGCTGGCGTTACGATGCAAAGACAAACGAACCTATGCTTTCTCCAGATAATCCGGAAGGAGTAGGACTTCCTTTGTTTGCATGGGCAGAATTCAATCTTTATCACAAATCTGCAAACAAAAAGCGCATAAAGGAAATTATGCCGGTTCTTCAGAAATACATCGCATGGATTGATGCAACATTCAAGCAGGAAAACGGTCTTTATGCGGTTCCTGCAACTGCAAGTACAATGTTCAATGCACCGCGCGAAAAGGCTTATTATCCGATTGATTTTAATGCGTGTATGGCTATTAACTGCGCTCACATGTCTGCTTTGGGAGATATCCTTAATGACAAGGAATTGAGCTTCCAGTATCGCCGCAATTATTTCTCTTTGAAAACACGCATCAATTCTATGATGTGGGATAACGATACCGGTTTCTACCATGACCTGGATAAGGATGGTAATAAACTTCCTGAAAAAACAGTTGCCGGCTTTTGGGCTCTTCTTGCAGAAATTCCAAGTGCCGACAAATCTGATGCGCTTATTGCTCACCTTACTAATCCGGAAACATTCGGTTCAGATCATCCGTTCCCGTCGCTTTCTGCAGACAGCCCGCTGTTCAGTAATGATGGTGCCGGCTTTAGGGGAAGCGTTTTCCCTATGTTCAACTTTATGATTATTAAGGGACTTGAAAAATACCAGCGCTACGAACTTGCACGCGAATGTTCTATTCGTCACCTGTACTTTGTTTTGGAAGGTCTTATGCCTACAGACGAAAAACAGAAAGGCGACGTATTTGAAGCATATAAACCGCAGAGTGCACAGAAAGCTGTTCTTGAAGGCGATGACAGTTTCCCAAGGGCACATTTCCTTGCTTCAACAGGACTTTCTACAATCGCACTTATGATTGAAAACGTAATCGGGCTTTCTATAAGTCTTCCTCGCAAGACTGTAGACTGGATTATTCCTAACCTTGAAATAATGGGAATCGAAAATCTTTCCCTTAAAAGAAACCTTATTACTATTTTGAGCAATAAGAGTCCACGAGGATGGGAAATCCAGATGGAAAGCGAAAAGCTTTATTACTTTACAATTAATATCATCGATCAGAAAAAGAAGACTCTTCCTATTCCTAGCGGAAAGTGTTCTATGCTTATTGATAAATTGTAATTTTTTATTTCATAAATGAGGAGGCGAGTATGGCTACTCCAGAAGCAGTTATTGAAATTGGTTCTACAGGTGTTCGCCTGCTTGTTGCCGAATTCGATTCTGAAAGAAAAAGAAACGTTCTTGATCGCGCAGAAATGCCGATTTCGCTGGGACGCGATGTTTTTACGCAGGGTTTTATAAGCCGCGAAACACAGTCCCAGTGCCTTCATATACTCCAGCGCTATAAGGAACAGCTTGGCGGCTGGGGAATCGTTCCTTCTCAGACAAATATAATTGCTACATCCGCATTCCGCGAAGCTACAAATAAAGACCCTGTAATGGATAAAATTTTTTCTGCAACGGGCTTCCGGGTTCGCGTTATAGACGGAATTGAAGAAAACCGCCTTATGTATCTTGCTGTTTCTGAATGTCTTCAGGATGAAGCGCCTACATTAAGGGCAGAAAATGCCATGATTCTTGAAGTAAACGGCGGCTCAACAGAGCTTATGCTTATGAAAAAGGGTAAAATGGCAGGCGCCCACAGCCTTCACCTTGGGACTGTAAGGCTTGCTCCAAAAATGAGGGGACAGACCAGCAGCCTGGAAGATATTCAGCGCTACGTAGAAGAGTATACAATCAATGCAAAGGGGCTTTTTGAAAGCGAACTGAACATTGCCGAAACCAGTCAGTTTATTGCGGTTGGTGCGGATGCAACGCTTGCGGCAATTAACGCCGGCATGCCTATTTCTACATGGCTGTGGTCAATTGAACGTGAAAATTTTGACCGCTTTGTTGATGAAATCCAGCAGTATTCCGTAGATGAATGTGTTGCCCGTTTTAAAATTTCCTACAACGATGCGCAGACGCTTCCAGTAAGCCTTATGATTTACAAGATGTTTTTGCATCATACAAACGTAAAGACAATCATCGTTCCGGAAACAAACATTCGCGACGGTCTTATCATCAGCAAGACAAAAATTCCTAGCGAAGAACTTAAAAATGAATTCAACGAGCAGATTATTGCAAGTTCTGCAAACCTGCTTAAAAAATATCATGGTGACGAATCTCATGCCGAACACGTAAGGCAGAATGCGCTTAAAATCTATCAGTGTCTTGAACAGGAAATGTCGCTGGATTCGCGTTCGCGCCTGCTTCTGGAAGTTGCTTCAATCCTTCATGATATCGGCAACTTCATCAACATGAGTAACCACCATCTGCACAGTGAATACATAATCCGCCATTCAGAAATTTTTGGTCTGACCAGAACGGAAAATATTATTATTGCAACAATTGCACGCTACCACCGCGGAAAACAGCAGCCGCAGGACAGCGAACAGTTCCAGATTCTTGCGCGAAGCGAGCGAATGCAGATTCTGAAGCTTACTGCGATTCTGCGCATTGCGGATGCCTTGGACAGAAGCCACGGTCAGACTTTAGGCGAAGTAGAAATAAAGCTGAAAAATGACAATCTTGTCATAAATTCAAAGGGAATTAAAAATCTGGCACTTGAGCGCATTGCCCTGGAAGAAAAAGGGGAATTATTCGAGTCAGTATTTGGCTATAAAATCATTCTTTTGTAGTTTTTCTAAAGGGGGTTGTTCAAATGGAATCAAGGTTTTTTAACAGAGAACTTTCATGGATAGAATTTAACGGACGGGTTCTTCATCAGGCTTTGCGAAAAGAACTGCCGCTTTTGGAAAGGCTTCAGTTTCTTTCTATAATTACTTCTAATTTTGATGAATTTTTCCAGGTGCGTGTTGCGTCCGTAAAACGAATGCAGTTTTCTGACCCGGATAAGGCTGATGTTTCAGGGCTTAAGCCAAAAATGGTTTTAAAGCAGATTTCTGCTCGCAGCCACCAGATAATCAGGACTCAGCATGAGTGCTTAAAAAATGACGTTCTGCCTGCAATGGCAAAAAAAGGCATCTGCTATGTAAAACCGGAAGATTTTTCTGCCGCACAGAGCGATTTTGCCCTTAATTTCTTTTTGAATGAAGTTCTTCCGCTCCTTACTCCGCTCAGAACGGATACAGAAGTTTTTCCTCATATCGGAAACCTTGCAGAAAACGTTGCTTTTTTGCTTAAGCCTATTTCGGGAATCAGAAATGCAAACGAAATCCTAAAGGGAAGCGATGACCTTCCGCGCATTTCTTTTGTTCAGATTCCTTCCGGGATTCCTCAGATTGTATGGCTTCCAAGCGAAAACGGAAGAAAGCAGTTTGCGCTTACTGAAGAAATAATCGCACAGTACGGAACTCACCTTTTTCCGGGTTTTGCAGTTGAAGAAACTCTTCTCTTTAAGATTGCCCGCGACGCAGATTTTGCCGTTGATGAAGATTCTGGCCGCAACTTTGTAGACGCAATGGAAGAAGTTCTTGTTCAGCGCCAGAGTTCGTTCCCTGTAATGATGGCCTGCAATCAGACAAGCGAAACAATTACAAAATTCCTTATGGAAAAAATGGAACTCTGCGAAGACGATGTTTACCGCATTGACGGAATATTGAATCCGGGTGCCCTTATGGAACTGCGTGACATTGATGACGGCACAATGAGCTTCCCAGAATGGCAGAATTTCTATTCCGTAAATCTTCCGAGGGATGAATATTACTGGGACACATTAAAGCAGCATGATGTGCTTCTTCATGTTCCGTATGAATCTTATGATCCTGTTGTAAAGTTCATAAGCGATGCAGCTGACGATCCTAAAGTTCTTGCAATAAAAATGACTTTGTACAGAACTGGTAAGGATTCTCCTATTGTTGCAGCTCTTGAACGTGCTGCCAGAAACGGCAAGCAGGTTGTTGTTCTTGTTGAATTAAAAGCGCGTTTTGACGAAGAAAGAAACATTGCATGGGCGAACCAGCTTGAAAACGCCGGAGTTACTGTAATCTACGGGCTTGTAAACCTTAAGGTTCACGCAAAAATCATTATGGTAATGCGCCGTGAAAGCGAAACAATCCGCCGCTATGCGCATCTTGCAACCGGAAATTACAATCCAAGAACGGCGAAAATCTATTCGGACCTTTCGCTGTTTACTTCAAACAATGAAATAGTAAACGACGCAACTTTGTTCTTTAACCTTGTAACGGGTTATTCAACGCTTCAGTCAATGAAGCAGCTTGGCATGGCGCCGGTAACGCTTAAATCAAAAATCCTTTCTATGATTCAGAGGGAGATAGAACGAAGCGATCCTGAACATCCGGGATTGATAATGGCAAAGATGAATGCGCTTACCCACGAAGAAGTTATTGAAGCTTTGTACAAGGCAAGTCAGGCCGGCGTAAAAGTTTTGCTGAACGTACGCGGTGTCTGCATGCTTGTTCCGGGCGTAAAAGGTTTGAGCGAAAACATAAAGGTCGTTTCTATTGTTGACCGCTACCTTGAACATTCACGCATATTCTATTTTCAAAATGGCGGCGATGACGAAATTTATCTTTCCAGCGCAGACTGGATGCCTAGAAACCTTGATCGCCGTATAGAACTTATGTTCCCGATTCTTGACGAAAAGGTTTTTGAAGAAGTTAAGGAAATTCTTGACGTTTATTTTGAAGACAATGAAAATGCGCTCGCACTTTCTGAAAACGGAACCTGGTCAGAAATTCCGGTTAAGAATGATGAACCGCTTCTGCGCGCTCAGGAAGTTCTTTACAAAAAATACAAGCGTCGCTCGGAATCTTCGGTAAAGACGCCTAAAATTGAATTTGAGGTTCGCAGAAAAGACTAGTTAGTCATAATTTTAAATTTAGGAAATTAATAAAAAAATAACGGGAAGGAGAGAAACGTATTTCAAAAACACTCATTTGTGCTGACGCGTTAGCGGCAAAGTGTATAGTTCCAAGGCACAAATGCGTGTAGCACGCTAGCGTGCGGTTTTGAAATATGTTTCTCGACTGGTAGTTATTTTTTTGTTTTAGTTTTTTAAATTTAGATTTTTCTGCTTTCTGTCAGATGCTTTTTTTTCGGAGGTTTTTATGATAACTGTAGAAACAAAAGTCCGGCTGCCGTTTTTGTGGGGACGCGCTGTCTTTAAAAAAAGCTACTGGAATCAGATTAACCTTATTGTTGGTCCTAACGGTTCCGGAAAAACTCTTCTGGCAGAAGAAATTTGCCGTCAGTTTGAAGAAAAAGGCTATAAAGTCGAATTTTTACGCTCGGAACGCCTCAATCAGGAAGAAATCCTTTCTAAATTAAAAGAAGATTTTGCAATCCGCGAAAAAATAGAAGAAGTCCTTTCCAATATGTTTGGAAAAACAATCCGCTTTGAAGAAACTGTTGAAGGTCGTTTTGTTCCGATTGTAGTAAACAAGGCATGGGGCGTTGAATACAACCTTAAGGAAGGCGAATGTCATGGACTTAAGGAAATTCTTACGCTTCTAGTTGCGCTCTACGGTTTTGGAAGCAGCGTCCTTATTCTGGATGAGCCTGAACTTCATCTTCATCCGCAGTTTCAGTCGTTTTTTATGAACGAAATCCGCAAGGCTGTTGCACAGAATCCTGAACGCATAGTGTTTCTTATTACTCATTCGCCGTATTTTATTGACCTTAGATTTGCAGAAGATTTAGTCGGTGTTGTTGTATGCCATGTAAACAGGGTTCCTACAAGCATTGAATATATGAGCGAAAAAGACGAAATCCTGCTAAGGCGCTTTTTGCCGCGCTTCAACACGTATCACAAGCAGTTCTTTTTTAGCGACAATCAAATTTTTGTGGAAGGCTATACCGATCAGCAGATGTTTACAAATCTTTTGGGATGCGTAGACAATCATTATGGAACTGCCGGTACAGGCGTAATTGATGTAGGCGGAAAAGACGAACTTGGCGTTTTCTTTAAAGTCTGTTCGCTTCTAGGAACTGACGGGCGCATTATAACCGACCTTGATTCGCTTTTTGCAGGAAAACTAAGGGATGTTGTCTGCGAAGATGAACGTCCTGCGGCATGGTTGGAAAAACAATATGAAAAGCAGTCTCCGTTTTACCGTCAGCTTTTTACTAAGCGCGAGCTGGAAAGTCCGGTGACTCTGGAAAAACTTATTTACAGGCTGGAATCTTACCTTATTACGATTGGCCGTTCAGTCTGCGAAATTGATTTTTCGATCAGTCCGGAAATTGATGTTTTTATAGAAAAATTAAAAGCTCTGTACACAAAATACGAAAAACCGGAAGGACTGGATACCTTTAAGGCGGTTGTTCTTATGGGAATCCTTAAGCTGGAAAACAGGCTTAAAGACATTCTTCCGATTCCGCTTGCAAGTACGGTTCCGCTTATAATCAATGCAACGTGGCTTATCCTTGCGGCAATAGAAACTGCGCGGGTTTATATTTTGCCGATGGGCTGCATAGAGCATTATTACATTCACAGCGATGTTCAGTACATGCCGATCAGCGGCAAAGACCGTCTTTTCCACAATGAATACGAAGTAATGGTAAATGAAGATCTGGCTGAGTTAAAGAAAGACTATGAACCGTTGATAGAGATACTGAAAAGAGCGTGTTCGAAGTAAAACAGTAATAATAAAAAGGGCGGAACTTCCTGCACAGTCATTTTTGAAAGTGCTTCAAAATCCGCCCTTTAAGTCATTTAACTCGGAACGTGAATAACTTCTCTTGGTTTTGAGCCGTTTGCGGGACCTACGATTCCGCGGGCTTCCATTTCTTCTACAAGGCGGGCGGCGCGGTTGTAGCCTATTTTAAGGCGGCGCTGGATGTAAGAGGCGCTTGCTTTTCCTGCCTGAATTACAATGTCCAGAGCCTGTTCGTAGAGCGGATCGTCGCCGTCACTGAAGAGGTTTGGAGAAGCTTCTTCATCTTCTTCGTCTTCAATAAAGATTTCGTCGTCAATGTATTCTGGTTCGCCAAGAGTCTTAACGTAATTAACTACGTTTTCAACATCATTGTCGCTTTCAAAAGTTCCCTGAATGCGCACCGGATAAGGATCAACTGCGCTTGCGTAGAGCATGTCACCTTTGCCCAAAAGTTTTTCTGCACCAACAGAATCAATGATGATGTTAGAGTCTGTTCGGCTGGAAACCATGAATGCGATTCGGCTAGGAATATTTGCTTTAATCAAACCTGTAATTACGTTTACAGACGGTCGCTGTGTTGCAAGAACAAGGTGAATTCCGACTGCTCGGCTCATTGCTGTAAGGCGGGCAACAATTGATTCAAGGTCGCGGCCGCTTGTTGCCATAAGATCTGCAAATTCATCAATGATGACAACGATGTAAGGCAGTTTTTCTGTAGCGACGTGGCGCTCTTCAATTCTTTTGTTGTAGTTTGAAATGTCGCGTACACCCATTCCGTCAAGAAGTGCATAGCGGCGTTCCATTTCGCAAAGACAGTACTGAAGTGCCTGAAGTGCTTTCTTTGGCTCTGTGATTACAGGTGTAAGAAGGTGAGGAATGTCATTGTAGAGTTTAAGTTCAACAACTTTTGGATCTACAAGAATCATCTTTACTTCTCTTGGAGAGCGTTTGTAAAGGATTGAAAGAATGAGCGAGTTTACGCAGACAGATTTACCGGCACCAGTTGCACCCGCAATCAAAAGATGCGGTGTTTTTGCAATGTCGATTATCTGTGATTTGCCTAAAATGTCTTTTCCGAGAATTACAGGAACTGCCATTTTTTTGAATTCCGGGAGATCCTGTTCTATCATTTCGCGGAAAGATACGATTGAACGCTTTTTGTTAGGAATTTCAATTCCGACTGCGGCTTTTCCTGGGATTGGCGCAACAATTCGCACGCTGGAAGCGGCAAGGCTGAGCGCAATGTTATCCTGAAGCGATACGATTTTGCTGAGTTTAACGCCAGGAGCAGGTGCAAGTTCGAACATTGTAACTACAGGGCCTTTTTTAATGCCGATTACTTCTGCTTCAATTCCAAACTGATTGAGAGTGTCCTTAAGCTTTACTGCATCATTTTTTGTCTGATCGTCAATGATCCAGTACTGGTCATCTTCGTACTGTTCAAGAAGATCTGTAGGAACAATGTACGGCTTTTTAGGTTTTGCCCTGTTGCCGAGTGGTTTTGGTTCTGTGGCAACTGTTGTGCGTGCCGGCGGTTCGGCTGTTTCTATACCGGACATTGTACCGTCGCTTTCAGAATCGGCTGGGCCGCCATCGTCTGAATCTGCGGATTCCGGTGCAGAAGGATTCATTGCGGAATCGTATTCCGGTTGGGCAAAGCGGGAAGGCTTTTTGCCGGATTCAATCTGCTCGCGGGCGTCTTCTTCCATGTCCGCAAAGATGTCGGAAGCGATGTTGAAGGTGGAGCTAGTGCGGCCAAAATCATCTTCGTCAGAATCGCTGAATTCGGATTCTTCTGAAGCGGCTTCTGTTTCGTCAGAAGTTTCAGAATCTTCTTCTGCGCTTTCTGATTCCGCAAAATGTCCTTCAAAATCATCGTCATCTTCCTGAGCATCTACCATGTCGTCAAGGAATGAACGTTTCTGTTCAATTGAACTGTCGGCATTAACTGTATCTGCAAGAAGGTCGTCTTCCAATGCCTGCATTTTAAGAATTTCATCGTTCTTAAGGCGTTCTTCTTCATCTTCTGTGTCAAAATCAGAATCTTCATCTTTTTCAAAATCAATATCCTGATCGTTTTCTGAATCTTCGCTTTCTTCCGACTGTTCTTCTTCATTCATGTCGATGTCAAAGAAATCTGGATCCAGTGTGTTTTCAGTTTTTTTTTGAGTTTTAGAGTTTATGTATTCTGCGTCAGAATAAGGGTTTTCTGAATTGTCAAAATATCCGTCTGAATCATAACTTTCGCTGTCTTCAGAAGTCTCTGTCTGGTCAAAACCGAATTCCGAGTAAGGGTCTGTTTCTTCCTGAGCGGCTGAGTTTTCAGGAATTTCTGGAACGTCATAAACCTCATCTTTTTCTTCTGAGTCTTTGTCATCGCCCGTATTGAGTTCTGTAAAGTCACTTCCGTCGTATTCTGAAGTTTCTTCGTCTGCGGCTGCAAAAGTGTCTTCTTCACTTTCTGTTTTTTCGCCTGATTCTGCGCTTTCTGTAAAATCTTCTGAAGTTTCTTTATCGTCTTCCGGTTTATCGCCGGCTTCATCGCCTAAAAGCGAAAGTTCTTCTGATTTTGTTATTCCTGCCTGGGAAATAATTTCGTCAGTAGACGGCCATTCAATCTGCTCTTCTTCTGGGAGCTCAAGATTATCTTCTGTCTTTGTTTCGATGAGTTCTTCGTTGATTTTGTTAAGTGCGTCGTATTCTTCTTTTGAAAGGAGAGGTTCCTGAGCCGGAGTTTCTTCATTTTCTTTGGCTGGCTCTGTGCTTTCTGTCTGAGCATTTACAGTTTCTTCTTCTTTTGGAGATTCAACTGCTGGTTCGTCAAAAATATGATCAAAAGGACCTGGTGCAGCAGGTGCTATCGGTTCAACTTGTTCTGCAGGAGAAGCTGAGACTGCTGTTTCTTCGTTCTGTACGGCTACCGGCGCAGGGTGTTCTTCAAAATCGGGTTCTGATTCTGCATCTTCTGAATTTTTCTGTTCATGTTTTTCTGTGTATTCTGCAAAGAAGTCGTCATCGTCGCTGTCGGAATTTTTTCCGCTGTGGAAAAGCCTGTCGTTTACGCGGTCGGCAATAAGTCCGGCAGTAAGAATTTCGATAGCAACAAGAAAAGCGCCGATTGAAACAGTAAGTGCAATCTTAATGCTTGTAAAATCATCCGGATATTCAAGCATTGCGCGGCAGATTTTTTCTATAATTACAGATGTAAAGAACGGAACAACCGCTGTAAGAAGCCTCATTGATTTTCTAGCTGTCCAGCGTGAAGCAAAGCATGAAATTCCTGCTATAAAAAGGAATACAGGAATCAATATGCTTGAAAATCCGTATACAGCGAAAAGAATTTCGCCCATGTTATAGGCTGTTGTATATAGAGAAGAACTGCTTCCTGGCCCGTAGGCTCCAAAATCCATTGGGAGTAAAGCCAGTGCAATCGAAAAGAATGCAGCTCCCAGCAGTAAAATAGATCCAGTTACAATGTTCGGTTTATTCGATAGTCTCATAATTCACTTATCGGAATATTAAAAAAACTTTTTAGAAAAAATTTCAAAAGCCGAAAATACAGGTGAGCGGTAAAATCTTGTTTTGTGCAGGAACCGGATTTTTTTGGAGGAGCTTGTGAAGAAAATATTTTCTGTTTTCATTTTTTTGACTGTTCTGGCGGCAGTTTATGCAGATGACGTGCAGTTTCGTTATAACGGCGGAAGAAACTATTCTTTAGTAGAGCGCACAGATTTACGGCGATATGAAAATAATCGCTATACGGGACTTTTAAACCGCGAGGTAAGGTCTTTTATTTCAAATGACGGTGAACTTTATGAGGGGAGTTTTTATGTTTCGCAGGATACAGTAAGGGCTTCTGCAATTGTCGGTGACATGATTCATGATTCAATTCCGTCCAGATTTAAAATTTCTTCAGACGGAATTCTTACGATGATAGAAGATCACGGTTATCCTTCGTTCAGAAGTTTTCCGGCTTTTACAGCAAATCGAATCCGCGTGGGAGATTCATGGCAGGCTCAGGCTGTTCGGGCTGTGGATCCGCTTAATAAGGGAATCGTTACAAAAATCCCGATGTATGTTCAGTATACATATACAGGCGACGAAACTGTGCGCGGCGAAGAAGTTTATGTTGTAAGCGCAAGGTGGGCTACGCGCTACGGAGCAAATCTTTACATGGATTTTGGCGGCGACCGCGAATTAAAGCAGGCTATGGGAAAGCATGAGGCAACCATGTATATAAGCAAGGAAACTGGAAACGCCATAGTTGTTCGAGATTCTGTTGATGAAACTTTTGTTTATTCAGACGGAAAAAACGTTGCGTTCAGGGGAACAATTTCGCTGTTTACGGAATACCCTCCGGCGGTAGATAGAAGCAGAATAATCCGTGCGCTTCAGAGGGTTGCGGCTATTTCGGATGAAGAAGCTGAATCGCTGGCAAAAAAAGTTACCAGCGGGGTGGCGCCGTTTAAAGGCGGGGCTGTTGTTGCTGAAACCCGCCAGTCGGAAAAAAATAAAAACGGTACACAAGATTCTGGCAGTTTTGAAAAGAGCGGTTATAATGGAAAGCGCAGGGACAGTGCAGATGTTGCTGCCGGCCTGAACAGAGCGATGGGCGCTGCGGGTGGCGGAAACGGACAGAAAGGGGCGGAAAAACCTATTAAGGTTGAAAATACGCCGGCCGGAATCAGGCTTACGGTGCAGAACCTTCAGTTTAAGCCGGATAGTGCGGAACTTCTGCCGGGTGAAAAAGCACGCCTTGACCAGATTGCGTCGGTTTTGCGGGAAACTCCGCAGTCGCAGTTTCTGGTAGAAGGACACACTGCTGACACAGGAAACGAGCGAGGGGAAATGACGCTTTCTGCACAGCGTGCTCATGCAATAGCAAAAGAACTTGCCGCACGCGGCATTCCTGCAGAAAAATTTATCTGCAAGGGAAGCGGTGCCCATAAACCGGTTGCCGACAACAGCACTCCGGAAGGTAAGGCTGCAAACCGCCGCGTAGAGATTACAATCCTGGAATAGGGGAGGAAACATGAACGTACACATTATTGAAATGCCTCTGGATTTTGGCGCAAGCCGTCACGGTTCCGACATGGGACCAAGTGCAATCCGGCTTGCGGGAATTCGCCAGCGCATAGAAGGGCTTGGTCATACAGTTTCAAAATATGACTGTCCCATTCAGATAGATTCAGCTGCGTATGAGAAAACTGGTAATCCAAAGGCAAAATATCTTGAACCGATTGTTGAAGCAACTACATCGCTTGCAGAAGAAGTTTTTGACGCAGCGGGGTGCGG
The DNA here is from genome assembly GCA_045123335.1 of Treponema sp. Classification (GTDB taxonomy): domain Bacteria; phylum Spirochaetota; class Spirochaetia; order Treponematales; family Treponemataceae; genus Treponema_D. The sequence goes on along the minus strand of JBGVIP010000043.1, from coordinate 1,534 downwards.
GGCATTTCCTTTGGTTTTAGGGGGTGACCATTCGGTTGCGTTGGGAAGCCTTGCCGGGATGGGCGCATTTGCAAAAAAGAATAAGAAAAAGCTGGGCGTGCTTTATGTAGATGCCCACGGCGATTTTAATACACCGGAAACAACTCCGACCGGCAACATCCATGGAGAATGTCTTGCGGCAAGCTGCGGATACGGTCTTCCGGAACTTACAAATCTGTATTACGAAGGAACAAAAGTTGATCCAAAGAATGTCTGCTTTGTAGGCTGCCGCGATCTAGACCCCGGCGAAAAAGAAGTCATGCGCGAAGCCGGCGTAACAGTCTTTACAATGAGCGACATAGACCGTTACGGCTTTTCCGCAATCCTAAAAAAAGTAATCGTATTTTTTAAGAGCCGGGTAGACATTGTTCACGTAAGTTTTGACATGGATGTATTGGATCCGATGTTTGCGCCGGGGACTGGTATTCCTCTTCCGGCGGGCTTAAGCAACCGCGAGGCTCTTCTGCTTATGGAAGAAATGGCTGAAACCAAAATGGTAAAGTCTGCAGAAATTGTAGAAGTAAATCCTGTGCTGGATATACGCAACCAGACCGCAATTTTAGCGGTGGAACTGGCCGCGCGTCTTTTAGGGGACAAGATTTACTAGGCGGAATAGCGAATTAATTGTTCTGAAATGTAAAAAATAGCTCCCAGTCGAAAAACTGTTTTCAAAACCGCACGCTAGCGTGCTACACGCTGTTTATGGCATAGGAACTATAAACTCTGCCGCTAACGCGGCATCCATAAACAGAGTGTTTTTGAAAGCAGTTTTCCTCCTTCGCGCTATTTTTTTATTGATTCCCCGAAATTCACCATTCTGTCTCGCTGCCTATACCCCAAAAATCTCGTTCCTGTGCTGTATGCCAAGCGCGTGTACGGCTTCTTGGAGTGAATTGAAAGAGTTTTTGCCCATAAAGTTTTTCAGGTCAATTGAAAATCTGTTCATTGAAAAATGCTGGAATACAAGAAGCCTGTCTAGAATTCCCAGTTTTGAGCACCATTCCTTTAATTCATCACGGTAAAGGGAAAAAAGTCCCTTAGGCTTTAAGTCGTTGTAACCCACAAGCCAGATTTCTGCGCCCAGCACAGCTGCAATTTCAGCAGTTTTTTCTGCCATCCAAAGCTGAGTTTCTTCCAGAAGTTTTTCTGCGCCTGTACCGCCGGCCTTTTTAATATATTTAAGCTGTGCCGTTTTTGCCGAGTGTACCGGCGTTTTATTCAGTATTATTGCGTTGCGGCGGAAGTCTATTCCCAGTTCAGGATTTCTTCTGAAAAATCCTTCGCCAATCTTCCCTGCCTGGCCAACAAGATACTTTCTGTTTTTCAAAAGCTGCTCGTTTTTGCCGGGATTGTCTCCAATCACAATAATCTTTATTTCATCATTCTGTGTAATAGAATCCAGCGCAGTGTTGTACACTACCGGCGTTTCAATATTGTACGACGGAGTTTTTGCTGCATCAGCTGCTTCTTTCTGAAGTTCGGCAAGGTTCGGAAC
>JBGVIP010000042.1:0-5031 GCA_045123335.1 Treponema sp. | reverse complement strand
TTACAGCAGTAGTTTTTGCACTGTGCCACAGATACATGGGATTTTTTTCTGTGATGAATGCACTTTTTGCCCATTTTTTGCTTAGATTCTGTTTTAAAAAGAGCGGCTCAATTTTCTGTTCTGCACTGACACATTTTATTTACAATATTTCTGTTCTTATTTTTCTATTCTGCCAGTAAATCAGTAAAAAAGTCCGCGCAAAGTATTCAAAGTCCACAGGCTTATCTGCGAAACATAATTATATCCGTCAAGATTATAAAGAAGCACAAACGAACTGTCTGAATCTTCCGGGTCTGTAAATATGTCCACAGAAATAATTTTTCCGCCGTCAAAAACGGCAGAAAGACGTGCAACTTTTACAAGATTCTCTGTATTCCCGGCATAAAGTTTTCCATGGCGCAATTCTTCAAGTTTTTCGATTTTTTCTTTTGCATTTTTTGAATCTTTTGAATCAGAAAGCTTTAAGGAAAACTGTTTTCCGTTTTCAAAAAGAACCGCAGACTGAATTCTGGAATTTTCTTCAGATAAATTTAAATTCCGTGGCACAAGATATGGATCATACCAAATTCCAGCATCTGATGTAAGAAACGAACTGAAAGAATCCGCTGTTCTGAATACCTTTTGAGAACTATCTGTCCAGAAAAAGCGTTGCAGTCTGGAAAAATCGCTCCCTGAAAAATGAATTACAGTAGATTTTCCGTCTTTAAGTGTATAAGAGAGAACGCATTCTTCCTTCTGTCCTTTGTTTTTTAAGGAAATCTGAGAAGCTTTACGGATTTTAGAAAGTTCCTGAACCAGATTTTCAACCTGAGTTTGAATTAAGGGGAAAACAATTGTACCCGTTCTGCCTTTCCAAACTCCATTTTCCATAAAAAACTCAATCTGGTCTGCACTTTCAGAAATCAAAATTGATGAAAGCTGCCCCCTGTTGGATGGATTAAAAAACGAAGTCTGTACAGTTTTTTCTTTTCCGGAAAAAGCAGTCTGAAAAACAGAAAAAATAAATAAACAGATGCTGAACAGAGCTACATATTTTAATACAGTTTCTTTATTCATTTTTTCCTCCGTTTTTTGTGATATTAAAGGCTTTTTTTCTTTGTACGCGCATAAAAATGCAGAAAAACAGAATCAGAAGAGGATTCAAAATAAACATACAGAAAAGGGTTCTATTTTTTGCAGAAACAAATGATTCAATGTCATAAGTTTTGTACAATGCTCCGGAAGACATTCTCCCGCCCTTCTGATGAAGTTCCGCAAGTTCAGGTTCACCGTTCAGTTGAAGAAGCGTATTAACCATAAAATCCAGGTTTCTGTAATCCCCTGTCTGACCGCCAATATAGCCGAGCATAAGAGAATTTACAAAATATTGATCTGGAATCAGGACAATTTTATTTTTACCAGAAGAAGCAAGTCCCAGTGTAAGGGGCTGTCTTTCTTCTGAAAATTTCAGTTCATTGATTCCAAACGGATTTGTAAGGAAAAGCGTTTCAGAAGAATTTCTGTCGGGTTTAATTTTCCATGCCTGAGCGCTGGAACAAACTAGCGGCTGTATTTCTTCATTAAGGGCTTCCAGCGGTTCACACCAGAACAATGTAATTCCAGAAGGCACATTTTTCTGCGGAAGAACAGAAATCCAAAGCGGATAATTCATTGACTTAGAAACAGAATCATTTTTTCCTTCTGCATTTTCATCGCTTGTCATTGTAATTCTTGCGCAAGAAACATCTGCGCAGAGTTCTTCCCCATATCCAAAGCCGTTTTTTTCAAGAAAATCTATAAAATACTGGTTCTGATTTTCTGTAATGTACCAGCTGTTTTCAATATCACTTGAATAGCGGTTTGTAAGGGCAAAAAGTTTTCCGCCGTTTTCTACAAACGCTTCTATCTGAGCGCACTGTGCCTGATTCAATTCAGAAGAACCAAAAATCATAAGCAGATCGCTGTATTTAAACTGCGCAGAAAGATTTTCGTTCAGTTCAATTTCATTGCATATAAATCCCTGTGAATTAAGCCATGGAACTACATAACTGTAATCATTTTTTAAAGAAAGGCCGTTCCCGCAAAGAATGTTTATAATGCGCTTCGTTTCAAGAATCAGGGAATCAAGCCTTACATTAAGATCATATTCCAGACTTGACGAAGCAAGGATAAAAGGAATTACTTCCCATTTTCCGGCATATTCAATCACAACAGTAGAATAAACTGTCTTAAATTCCGTTGAATTATTCCCTCTAGTCTGAAACTGCCGCCCGTAAATTCCGTATTTTTGCAAAAGTTCAGAACCGCCGTCTTTTTCTGGAGACTTTACTTCATAGTGTATATTTTTTTGAAGGGAAAGTTCATAAAGATAGTCATTGATTTCTTTTGACTGAGGATAAAGGTCATTTAATAGCGAACTTCTGTAATAGGAAATGTATACAGTGTCTTCTGCAAGATTCAAAATGCCTTTTGTATAAGCGGAAACCGTTGTCCTTTTTTCTGAAGAAACATCATGGCGGATATAAAAATGAGATGAATTTATAAAGCCAAAAACAATTATTACAGAAATATACAGCAGACATTTTTTCTGAGGGGCGGAAAAAACATATCCGCGTTTACGCAAATCCGCAATCAGGCTTCCGGCAATAAAAAATGCAGAAATTAACACAAAATAGAAAAAATCCCTTGAATCGAATATCCCCTTGGAAGCTGAATCAAAATGCCATGACAGGCTTAAAGCCTTTACAATATATGCAAGCAACGGAACGGGATTTGCATAAATCATCAGAAAATTGATTCCGCCGGTAATGCCGAGAATTATACATCCCAAAAAAAATGCCGCCGTATACGAATTTATTAAAGCCTGAAGAAAAATACAGCAGGAGCCCGCTGTAAAAGCATAAAGTTCAAGAAACAAAAGCCCAGTAAAAAATGAACTTGCATCAACCGTTCCAAAAAGATTAAGGCAGCACGGAAGCAGAAACTGCGGCAAAATCATTGCAGAAAACTGAATTAAAACCGCAGTGCATGCAGAAACACATTTTTCAAAACTGGAAACAGGAACGTATTCCTCAAAACCGGAATTCCGCACATTAAGCGCAAAAAGCGGAATAATTACAGAGGAAACGGCAGTTGTAAAACTAAAAAAATTATAAAGCTCTGTAGAACCGTTTCCTCCAAAGAAATTCTTTATCAAAAAGAAATAAACAGGGCAGACAATATTAAATGCGAACGCAATTATATAAAAAAGAGGACTTTGAAAAATGCAGAAAAGCCTGTACTTAAGGTAATTTTTCATAAAATGCCCCTATGAAGCAGTGATTTTAAGAAAGGCATCTTCAATTGTAGAACAGCCACATTCAGAAGTTATCTGTTCAGCCGTTCCATGAGAAGCAATCTTTCCGCCGGAAATTATATATATATCCGAACATAAAGCCTGAACTTCCTGCATAAGATGGGTAGAAAGAAGTACAGTTTTTGTTTCAGAAGCGTTCTTTATTATTTTTCTGAACTGAATGATCTGTGCCGGATCAAGTCCGTTAACTGGTTCGTCCAAAATAAGGTTTTCAGGATCATGAACAAGGGCAGCCGCAAGACTTACACGCTGCCTGAATCCCTTGGAAAGTTCCTTTATTTTTTTATCAAGTACCGTTTCAAGATAGCAGTCCGAAACAGTTTTTCTAAAAAGATTTTCTTTATTTTCAGAAGGAACTTCATACATGTCCTGAATAAACGAAAGGTATTCGCGTACCGTCAGAAATTCCGGTAAAACAGGCTGCTCGGGTACATACCCGATTGATTTTTTTACCATTTCCGGCTCATTGTGGACGTCATGCATTTTTTCATCTTTTGAGCAGAGAACTTTTCCTTCTGTTGCAAAGTGAAGCGCACATACAGCCTTTATAACTGTAGTTTTTCCGGCCCCATTTAAGCCCAAAAGCCCTGTAATCCTGCCTTTTTCTGCCTTTAAGTTTATATTCTGTACGGCAAAATCTTTATTTTGAGAATATGATTTGGAAAAATCAATCAGTTCAATCATTAAAAACAGCCTTTTTTAACTCAAGCGTATCAGTCAACATACGGTATTTCAATATGCATTCTGTCTTTAGAAAGTTCTGCTTCCGGATATATTTTTCTTGCCTGCTCCAGAAGCTTAGGAAGTTCCTTGTCCGTATATCTTGGAGAATAATGAATCATGCACATTCTTTTTGAATTTGAATCTCTTGCAATGGTTGCTGCCTGACTTGCAGTCATGTGTTTTTTTTCTTTTGCCTGATCAATAAGTTCGTCTTCAAACATTCCTTCGCAAACCAAAAGGTCAGAACCGCGCACTTCTTCCGCAATCGAAGGCTTATAAAGTGTATCAGTTACAAAACTGAATTTTCGGCCGCTTCGCTTTTCGCCCATAACATCAGAAGGCAAAACTGTTCTGCCGTCAGTTGTTTCTACAGAAAATCCCTTTTGGAGTTTTCCCCACAGAGGACCCATTGGAACTCCAAGTTCAGCCGCCTTAGCCGGATTAAATTCTCCCGGGCGGTCAAGTTCTTCCAAAGTATAACCAACGCAAGTTTTAGTGTGATCAAGAGGAAAACAGCGCACATAAAAATCTTCGCCCTGATGAACAATGCACGGAGCCGTAATTTCCTTTACAACGATAGGATAATTAATGTACATATCTAGAACCTTGCGGCTTGTTTCAATATATTCAGCAATTTTTGGAGGTCCGTAAATATAAAGCGGCTCAGAGCGATCTACCTGAGCAGAAAGCATAAGGATTCCAGGAAGCCCTGTAACATGATCAGCATGAGTATGAGAAACAAAAATTGCAGTAATTTTCTTCCACTTAAGGTTCAGGCGCTTTAAAGAAACCTGAGTACCTTCACCTCCGTCAAAAAGAAAAAGATCCCCGTCCCTTCTAAGCAAAACCGAAGTCAAATGTCTGTAAGGAAGAGGCATCATACCGCCACAACCAAGAATAAAAGCTTCCATATTCATGCGTTACAGTTTACATGAATATGGATTTTTAGGGAACCACGCAAACGGACACTTTTT
>JBGVIP010000041.1:0-3922 GCA_045123335.1 Treponema sp. | reverse complement strand
ATAAAGCGACTGCTCTATGACTTTGCGCTCAATCGAAACTTCTTCCAGTTTGTAGTTCGAGCCGGAAAGTCCGTTGTACAGTTCCAGAAAGTTTTTCTTTCCGTCGCGGTCGCTTCCAAAAAGATCCGTAAAAACTGAATCCTTGTATTTTCTGTTGATGAATGACATTTTTTACCACGTTGCTCCTTACCTTATATATACGCGGAAGAACGACGAAAAATGCATTTCCCGGGAAAATTAATTTTCTTTTTTTGAATTTATAAAATCCAGAAGGTTTTGGGCTAGGTCACCGTTTTGCAAAAGGGAAGCGGAAAAATCGGCGAATCCGGGTTTTAAGCTGCTGTAAGAGGCTAAAAAGGCGGAAAGGGATTCTTCAAGGTCTTTGTTGCTGGAGTCTGTCGTGTTGTAAATCTGCCAGCAGCGTTCTACGCAGGCAAAGTCGTGCGGGGCAAAATGCGGCCTCATGCGTTCCAAAAGGGCCTGCACTTTTACAAGCTGGTATTCTTCTGTCTGCGGGTAGGCGTGCCATACAAACGGAACGCCGCAAAGGCATGCTCTGCTAAGGCTGTCTTCGCCACGTATAAACAGAAGCGGAGTGCGGGTAAGCAGGGCGTCCCATTCGGTCTGCGGCAAAAAGTTTAGTTCCGTAAGTGTAAAGAGCGTTTTACCGCCAGCCTCTTTTGTGGCAGCGACGCTTTTATAGGCGTTCAGAAAAGATTCGTAACCTGCGCCTCTTGCTAAAAGCACATTCAGCGCGCCGTTTGCCTTTTCTTTGTTAAACTTTTGTAGTGCGCGTACGGCAGGCGTCCAGTCCCGCGGATAGCTGAAAAATACGGCGTTAAAACTTTCTGTTTCAGAAGAAAGCGATGTCCCGCTGCTGACTTCAGCGCGTTTCTCTGCGTTTTTGCTGTCGCGCGCTAAAAGCGATTCCATGAACGGTTTGTCTAGAATAAGGCCGCCAGTTTTTTTAGTAAATCCCGGCATAAAGTTTACTTTCTGAACGCGGGCACTTCTTGTAAGGCTTTTTAGTTTATGGAAAGTTTCTGCATAATCTTCTGCGGTTAAATAGTCCAGCATGATTATGTGAACTACGTCCGGCACTTTTTCTGTAAAAAGCAGTGTTTCAAGCCAGTCCGGGCGGCCGCACTGAAAGCATTCTATTATTATCCTCGGCTGATTTTTTCTGAATGCGTTAAGACAGGTTGTTCCGGCATTCCAGTTGTAAATCTGCCAGCCGTTTACGGTCTGCTCTTCTTTTGCCGGATCAATCTGAGGGCAAAGCAGACGGAACGATTCAAGGTTATCGGCAATGATGCGCAGATTCAGTTTAGGGGGCGTTGCGGGGGAAGAATCGTCCCCCGCAGAAGGGGTAGGAGGCAACGAAGTGCCGACGAGGGGAAGGCTTTCCCCTCCTTTTGAAATGTCTGTCAGCGCGCGGGCAAGCCTGTAAACTACGCCAATGTCGCCGAAATTATCTACAACTTTACACAGAAGCGTGATGTCTAAAACTGAATCCATACTGTTAGTTTATTGAATTTATTACGTTTCTTCTATATTATTAGAGCAAAGGAGGGGAAAGCCTTCCCCTCGCTTCAAACCTACGGTTTTACGCTACCCCTTCTCCTAGGGGAGACGCAACAAGTTGCGATAGCCTAAAACCCCGGTTAATTTTTTACAGGAGTCCGTCATTATGGAAAAACTTAAGATTCTTTTAGCTAAAGGCCGCATTTATGAGTCGGTTTATGAACTTTTAAACGATGTTGGTATTTCCATTCATTTGCCGGACAGAACATATTTTCCTACAACCAATCAGGAAGACCTTGCTTTTCAGGTTGTAAAGCCGCAGATTACAAGTGCGCTACTTGCTCAGAACAAGGCTGACGTTGGTTTCAGCGGTAAGGATTGGGTTTACGAAAACGGCGTTCAGGATGATGTTGAAGAAATTATGGATCTGGGATTTGACCCGGTTCGCATTGTTGCTGCTATTCCAGAAACTAAGGATTATGATGCGCTTTTGAAGGAAAAGGTTACTATTGCAACTGAATATCAGGCGCTTACAAAAAAATACATTGAATCAAAGAAGATTGATGGAACTATTTTCCGCACTTGGGGAACCAGCGAAGGTTTTGTTCAGGATACTGACGAAGCTTTGGCTCAGATTCTTATTGATAATACTTCTACGGGTTCTTCTTTGCGCGCAAACCGCCTTAAGATTGTAGATACTTTGATGGAATCTTCTACAAGGATGTACGCTTCTAAGGCTGCTATGGCTGATCCTGCTAAAAAGCAGAAAATCATGGAACTTAAGATGCTTTTTGAAGCTGTACTTGCTGCGCGCAGCCGCGTAATGCTTGAAATGAACGTTTCAAAGGCAAACTTTGACGCTTTGATTAAGGGCATTCCTTCCATGAAGAGTCCGACTGTAAGTCCATTGTTCGGTGATGACGGCTACGCTGTAAAAATCGCCGTAAAAAAGAGCGAAGTTCCAACCCTTTTGCCAAAACTCCGCTCTCTTGGTGCAACAGACATTCTGGAATACGAGCTTAGAAAGGTAATTAAATAAAAAAGATTTGCTGCGGGTGTGGCTGAGGCTGTTTTAGAAATGCAAAAGGACTGATGCATTTGCTTTGTATTGGTAAAGTGCGTCGGTCTTTTTTTTGTTTGAGCTGGTAGGCTTGCAGCATATAGCAGATAGATTATAAAAAAGTGATTTAGAAGGAAATGAAATATGGAATCCTTTGAGCAGTTTAAAAATCGTATTTTTTCATTTGAAAAGAAGGAATTGTCGCTTGAAATAGAGGACTTTTCTTTAATGCCTAAACTTTCTGAAAAGGTTTCCGAAGACGGAAGTTTTAAATCATTTTATGGTGATACAACGGTTTTTGATTTGGATATAAAAACAAAGAAGAAAATCAACAGTTTTGTTGAAAAATTGTATGACGGAAATCTGCCGTTTTTAGCAGAAAGAATAAAAGAATCAACATTTCATATAACATTGCATGATTTGAGCAATTCCGTGTCTTTAAGCACCGTTGCAGAAGAATGCTTTTTAAACGAAATTACTTTAAGAAAACTGACAGATGGAAAGAGGATAAATAAAAAGATAAAGTTTAAAACTACATTTGCTTTTAATATGGTAAATACATCTTTGGTTCTGGGCGTAGTTCCAAAAACGGAAAAAGATTATATCAGTCTGATGGAATTATATTCGGTTGTTGATAAAGTAAAAATCTTACCATATTGTTTGACTCCTCATATTACTTTAGCTTATTACAAGCCTATTAAAACTGACAAATCTGAAATAGAAAAATTAAAGCAGCTTGTAAGTGAATTTAATCAGAATGATTTTGATATTACTGTTAGTACGGGAAATTTATACTATCAGAAATTTGAATCTATGAATGATTATATTTCTGTGTTTTCATTTGGCGGGCGGTGAATCTATTGCAGAACGATTTCGTTTACTTGCTCAATGGTCATGTTTAGGGATTTTGCTATGATTTCAATTGATACGCCGTTGTTGCAAAGATTTCGAGCAGCTTCAACAGCTTTTTCCATGCGGCCGTCTTTCTGTCCTTTAGAAAGCCCCTCAACATAGCCATCTTCGCGGCAGATGCGCTTGAATTCATCTTCGTCAAATTCAGTTAAACTCATACCAATTACCTCTGCTTTCTGGATTTTGAAGAAGTTGCCTAAGAGGTGCTCTTTTTCTGCCCAGCCGATTGCTTCTTCAATGGCTTCGTCGTTTTTCATGCCGGTTTTTATGTTGTTCTTGATTCTATAGACGTAGCAACTGTAATCATACAACGCTTTGCAGTTTTTTTGAAGTTCTTTTGCGTATTTGGGGTGAATGTTCAGGACTTTTGCAGTCCATTCGTAGGCGCCGGATGAGTCTTCAGTCATAAAAGCGTCGGAAAGTTTT
>JBGVIP010000040.1:0-22454 GCA_045123335.1 Treponema sp. | reverse complement strand
ACTGGCACTTTCACTCAATTCTGCAGATACAGAAATCAGGAACATCAAGCAGAATTTCCAGGATCAGCATTCGCGCGACCTTATGGAATTTGAAGAACACATGTTCAAAATTACAAAGCCTACTGCCGAAATCAGGGAACTTCTGAACGAAGCAAAGGAACAGCTGCGTTCGTGCGGTCAGGTAAACCTTATGGCTCCTGAAGAATTTAACGAAGTTAAAGACAGGTACGAACGCCAGAAGGCGAACTACGAGGACACACAGAAGTCTCTTGACAACCTTATCCGCGTAAGCGAAGAAATCAAGTCTAAATCTTCTGAAATGTTCCTTGAGACATACAACAAGATTAAGAAGAACTTCCACAATATGTTCCGACGCTTGTTCAATGGTGGACGCGCAGAACTCAGGCTGGAAGATCCGCAGAACGTTCTTACAAGCGGTATCGACATTCTGGCACAGCCGCCGGGAAAGAAGCTGGAAAGTATTGCCCTTCTCTCTGGTGGAGAAAAAACAATGACTGCCGTAGCACTGCTGTTTGCAACATATCAGGTTCGCCCTAGTCCTTTCTGTCTTCTGGACGAAATTGACGCGGCTCTTGATGACAAGAACGTTTCAAGCTTTGTAACGACACTGGAAAGCTTTGCAAATGTTTCGCAGTATATTGTAATCACCCATAACAAGAAAACTGTAATGGGTGCAAGTACAATGCTCGGAATCACAATGGAAGAATCAGGTGTAAGTAAAATTATTGCGCTTCGCCTTGATGAAGACATTAAGATCGGGGCTCGCCTGGACAAAGACAACGACAGTTTTGTTGAAGAAGACGTACCGCCGGAAGAAAATACATACATTCCTCCGCGGCCTCCAAAGCGTATCTATAATCCGGACGGAACAATTACTGATCCGGAACTTGAACGCATAAAGAAAGAGGAAGAAGAGCGAAAAGCTGAAGAAAAGCGGCTTGCAAAGGAAGCAAAAAAAGCCGCAGAAGCAGCCGAAGCCGCTGAAGAAAAGGCAGCAGAAACAGAAAACAGCGAAACTGAACGCCAGGATTCCGAAACGGAATCTGAAGTTCAGGAAGCAAAATAAAAGGATTCTGCAGAAAAAATGATTGATGTGCAGGAATATATAGACAATATAAGGGATCTCATAGACGAGAACCGTAAGCTAGTTCTTGCAGTTGCAGGAGGGCTTATCCTTATTCTGGTTCTGCTTTTGGTTCTTTTAATCATGTCTGAAAACAAAAAAACTGCCGCAAAAAATTCTGCCATAGAATCAAAAAAATTGGTGTTGGATCAGCCGCTTCTTGTGCCGGATGGTCCAGTTGTACCAAACGGCTATGTTACCAGCCGCCAGACAGAAAAACACTGGTCGGATGAAGATGTTGAACAGTGGTTCACAGAGCCTGACAGAGAAGAAGTTGAAAAGCTGGGCGATGCGAACGACAGGATAATAAATGAAATAATTGGAGCAGCTCCATGAAATTAAAGAAATTCAAATTCGGATTGATATTGATTCTGTCGGTATTTGCATTTTCATGTGCATCGACTCCAAAAAATCAGGATGAAGACGTAAGTACAGAAATTTCTCAGGAAGAAGTTCCTTCAGAACAGGAAAATGAATCTTCTGAAAATTCAGAGGAACTTGCATCTTCTGAAAATGAAGTTTCTGCCGAAGATTTGCAGCAGGAACCTTTGCAGGAAGAAGAAATTCCGGCAGAAAAAGTAACTCCTGATGAACTTGAAATTCTTCCAGAACTTGAAGTAGAAACAGAAGAAGAATTTGAAGAACCAGAACTGGAAGCTGAACCAGAAGTTCAGGATGCAGTCCCTGAACCGGAACAGCCGGATACAACCGTAAATGAAGAAAATCAGACTGACTCTTCAGAAAAAAAGGATAGTTCTTCGGAATATGGCATTCAGGAGACCATGGAAAACACTTCGGAACTGACTGAAGCAGAAAATAAAGCAGACACAGAAAACGCCTCCTCATCATCTGATTCAGAAATGAATGTCCTTGATGAAAATTCTGAAGCAGAAACTGAAATTACAGAACAGGAAAAAGAAAAAAACGCTGTAAAAAAAGAAATTTCACCTTCAAGGTCAATTACAATCGGTAAAAACCAGCTTATAAACATTGTCTATCCGGGCAAGGGCTGGATCTACCAGGGAAACATTGACGAAGAAGGAAACATTGATTCAAGAAACAGGAATTTTATTTTTGGCGGAAGAAAATTAGGTGCCGAAAACTATACTTTTACATTACGCTCAAGAACTGCAGGAAAATTCCTCCTTCACTTCTTTAAAAATGACGGACTTACCGGCGATTACATTGATGACTATCTTGAAGTAATCGTAGATGAATCAAAAGCATCAGCGTCAGAAGCAATAACCGCTCCTTCTTATGCAGAAACAGTTCCTCCAAAAGTTTCTATAAGTGCAGATAAAATCAAGGAAGAACATAAAAAGAAACTGCGCGAACAGAAAGAAGAAGAACTTGCGCGTCAGGCACAGGAAAAAACACAGGAAAACTCAAAATCAGGAAAAAGTTCTGCAGGAATTACAGAACTTTCTTCTGAGCAGGAAAAAATAAGCACGACCATTCAGACAAACGGAAAAACACAGGAAACTGCGCCTGCCGCAGAAACAGTTTCTTCCGGCAGTACAGCAGCAGCTGTAAACAGGGCTTCCAGCCAGAAACCGAAGGAAAACGCAAAAGTTGAAGAATATTCCGAACAGGCACTTGAAAAGATGAATGAATCGGCACTTTTAAAAACTGCCTCAAAACTGTATGATTCAAAAGATTATGAAAACGCACTCAAAGTAATTACAAAATTCTTTGACAAAGCTTCCGGAAAAATTGATGAAGGACTGTATCTTCAGGGACAGATTCTTGAAGCAAAATCTCCGGTTCAGAATATAAAGGACGCAATTGAATCTTATGATCTTGTTGTAAAAAACTATCCGGCAAGCCCGTTCTGGGAAAAAGCAAGAAACCGGAAAACATTTTTGCAGCGTTTCTATATTAATATAAGGTAAAATTTGGGGGATTCCATTATGAAAATCACTTTTAAATGCATCTGTATTGCAGCCATTTCTGCAATAATGCTTTCTTCCTGCTACATTCAGAAAGAACAGGAACAGTACCGCACAATCTATGTAACAGGTACAGGTTCTGCAGCAGCTGTTCCAGACACAGCAACTGTTAATTTTGCAGTTGTTACAACAGGTTGGAGCGCAAAATCAATTGTTACAGACAACGACACTCTTACAAACAGACTTGTTGAAGCCGTAAAAAATGCCGGCGTAAACCCGGATGACATTCAGTTTTCAGAATGCACAGTTTCAATGCCTTCAAGCCAGTACGAAGCAAAAAGATCTGTAAAAGTTACTGTAAGAAACCTTAAAATCGTTCCGGCAGTAATTGACTGCAAGATTCCAGGAAACCAGGTAAGGCTTGGAACAACAGATTTTTCCGTTGCAGATGAATCAAATCTTCTACGAAGGGCAAAGACTGCTGCAATTCAGAATGCACAGGACGCAGCAAGCCTTCTTTCCGGAGCAAGCGGCTGCAAAATCGGTCTTGTAAGCAGCATTTACGAAGATGAAATTACAAAAGAAGCAGGAAAAGACGGAAAAATCACCGCAACCGTAAGAGTCGGTGTTACATATAACTTGCAATAATACATGCAAAAGTTTTACTATATATAAGCGAAATAAAGCAAATGGGAGCTAAAAATGCTTGATTATAAATTCATAAAAGACAATCTTGCGGCTGTAAAAGAAAACATTAAGAACCGCAATATGACAGCAGATGCAGACATTGTTGTTGAACTTTACGACAAACGCACTGCCCTTGTTACAAAACAGCAGGAACTTCAGACTAAGCGCAACGAAAATGCAAAGTCAATGAAACAGAAGCTTGATGATGCTAAACGCGCTGAACTTATTGAAGCCGGTAAAAAAATCAAGGAAGAAGTTGCAAAGGTTGATGCAGAACTTGCAGAAATCGAAGTAAAGCTTGAAGAAGCCGCACGTCAGATTCCTAACATGATTCACCCAGATGCTCCAATCGGTAAACTTGATACAGAAAACCTTGAAGTAAAAAAGGTTGGAACTCCGCGCAAATTTGATTTTGAACCAAAAGATCATGTTCAGATTGCAGAGGAACTTGATCTTCTTGATTTTGACCGCGGGACAAAGGTTTCAGGTCCTAAATTCTACTATCTTAAGAACGAAGCTGTTTTCCTTGAACAGGCTTTGATTCAGTATGCATTGAATACTCTGCGCAAGCATGGATTTGAATTATTCATCACTCCGGATGTTGCACGCGAAGAAGTTCTCAAAGGAATTGGATTTAACCCGCGCGGAAACGAATCTAACGTTTACGCAATCGAAGAAGAAGGAACTTGTCTTGTTGCAACAGCAGAAATCACTCTTGGTGGATATCACTCAGGCGAAATCTTAGACAAGGCAAAACTTCCACTCCTTTACGGTGGACTTAGCCACTGTTTCCGCCGCGAAGCAGGTGCCGCAGGTCAGTTCTCTAAGGGACTTTACCGCGTTCATCAGTTCGACAAGGTAGAAATGTTCGTATACTCTACTCCAGAACAGTCAGATGAACTTCATCATAAACTCCGCGAAATCGAAGAAGAAATTTTTGAAGGACTTGGACTTCCTTTCCATGTTGTAGATACATGTTCTGGTGACCTTGGTGCTCCAGCTTACCGCAAGTGGGACCTTGAAGCCTGGATGCCAGGACGTAACGGTGGAGAATACGGTGAAGTTACTTCTACTTCTAACTGTACAGACTACCAGGCACGCCGCCTTAACATCAAATACAAGGATGACGACGGAAAGAACAAGTATGTTCACACATTGAACGGAACTGCAATTGCAGTAGGACGCGCAATGCTTGCAATCCTTGAAAACTACCAGAATGAAGACGGTTCTGTTACAATTCCTCCAGTTCTTGTTCCATTCTGTGGATTTGACAAGATTGTGCCAAAAGCAAAGAAATAGTCACTCGATTCATTTTATGCTATAATGACTCCAGCACAATTGCTGGAGTTTTTTTATGCCACAGACAGATTATCAGAAGAAAATATTTTACCTGCTGCTTTTTTTTGCCATTGTACTTACAGGAGTAATTCTTAACGTTACTGCAAGTTTTACCCTGCCGGTAACTGTTTCTCTGCTTTTAAGCTGTGTCTTTTACCCAGTTGTAAAACACTTGAACTCAAAGGTAAAAATCCCGTGGATTCTGGCTACGCTGCTAACAGCGCTTATTATTGTGGTAATACTTGTGCTTCTTTCTACAATTATCGGGACAAGCATTACCACAATTCTTGCGCAGTATTCAAAATACGAAAACCGCTTTCTGTCAATTTACAAGGTTTTTGCTGACACTTTTAACATTCAGTTTTATGACGACAAGACGTTCTTTGAAAATATGTGGAGCCAGTTAAAGGTAAGAGAATTTGTACAAAATGCAGCTGTTTCTTTTTCCGGCAATATTCTTTCCAGCACTAAAAACCTTGGAATGATACTGCTCTTTTCTGTTTTCCTTTTAATCGAAATGAAAAACGGACAGGAACGCATTCAGGCAATCTCTAAAGGTAAGCTTTCCGGCAGAATTCAAATCATCCTGAAAAAAATCGTAAGCGAAACAGTAAATTACATCTCAATTAAATTCTTTATTTCCCTTGCAACAGGCATTCTTGTTTTTGCGCTTCTCTACCCGCTGAAACTCGACTTTGCAATTATGTGGGCATTTGTTGCATTTGTAATGAATTTTATTCCGACATTCGGATCCATTATTTCTGTAGGACTTACAGGTCTTTTTGCACTCATACAGTTCTATCCAAATCCTGTGCCGATTGCCGCAATTTTTGCTGGAATGACGACAATAAACATGGTGTTGGGAAACATTATTGAGCCAAGAATAGAAGGTCAGAATTTGGGCCTTTCGCCATTTGTAATTCTGGTAAGCTTAACTTTCTGGGGCTGGATGTGGGGCTTTATAGGAATGATTCTGGCTGTTCCAGTTATGGTAATCCTTAAAATCATCTGCGAAAACGTTTCGTACCTGCACGGAATTGCAATTCTTATAGGAAACAAGCCGAACGAAACACTGAAAGAGCTGTCTGAAGAGCAGAACGACGAATAAATTCTTTAGTTAAAAAGACTGCTGGTTGCCTTTTCGTAAAGGAATCGGCAGTCCTCTTCTTTTAATGAAGTAAATACACAGTCGGCAGCAATTGAATCAATTCCTTCAATTTCATATACGCTGGAAACCCTGCATGTAACAAAAACTTCTCTAGTTATTGCAGGAGTATCCTTCATTGTAAAAAACATGGAAAGGGCGTATTCATTACCTTCTTTTATTGGAAGGGCTTCGTTCTTTTCAAAACCGAGCACAATACGTTCATGATTAATAAAAAGTATTGAAAGCGGCTTTACGCGTCCTTGAACGGCTTCTACTTTTGGCGCTTCATTTGCAACTAAATAACGGCATACCGAAATAAGCTGAAGTCCGTTTCCGCCTTTACCGCTTTTACGGGCAAGAGGAACAAACTGTTCAAGGTATTCTTTTGCAGTTTTCTGCTGTTCCAAAGGAATCATGCTCCACATAGGACGTACAAACAGTTCATCTTCTTTGAACGGAACGCAAAGAAAGCCTGAATCAGCCTTTACTACAGAAAAATAAAGCGTTGCAGAAAAATCGTATTTTCTGGTTACTTCAACATCTTCAATTTTGTAAATTGCATCAGGAATTACAATTGCAGGACCTGTACTTACAGACTTTACAGTCGTAATAAAATAAAGTCCTAGCCTGTTAAAATAAAATTCAACACGAACGGATTTTCCAAGGAATTCAGAAACAGATTCAGGAACATCCTGCAAAAGAATGATTCCTTCCTTTAATACAGAAATATTTTCCGGATCAATCTGAACAGAATAAACCCGCGACTCAGGAGAATGTATTTCTTCTGAATCTTTTTTTTCTTCAACAGGAGTAAGCGTAACAGGAACATTACCGTCTGCAAGATATTTTAAAACCAGTTCACGCTCAATACCGGACAGGACATTTGATTTCATTATTTTCTCTCCCACTTCTGTATCTGAATTTCGTTTATATGATAATTCGAAGCATCAAAAAATAAAAGTACATCTACAGTTCCATACCTTGAAAAGAAACGTACCGGAATCTGAATGCAGTCATCTTCTGCAAAAGGATTTCCATAAAGCCATGTTGAAAACAGTTCTGCACCGTCTTCTACAGCCGGAAAAGAAGCCTTAAAATTGTTTTTCCATTCATTTTCAATGTCATATTTAAAAAGAACTGCCGTATAGGCATTTTTTGAATTAACATTAAGTTCAGAGACCTTCCACTTAGAAATGGAAGTACATGCTTTATCAAGAGAAGTCTTTAACTCTTTTGAAACAGAAGATGTATCCAGAGAACCAAAACCATCCAGCACAGGATAAATTACAGCGGAACTATTATGCGCACCAAGCATTACAACCGGCTCAAGAATGATGTTATCCTGAACAGATGCATTCTTTTTTGTATCAAGCAGAAGCCTTACGCTTTCCAGTTCGCGTGTCCATAAAAGTTCCTTTTCCCGCTCTGAAGCAAGCTCTTTTATTGTGTTTGTATCAGAAAAAATCCTGTCATTTCCGTGTCCGGCAGAACAGGATGCAATAAACGAGGAAATCAATATAAGCAGCAAAATACGGAAAAACACTTTCATTTTTTTACATTATAACATTTTTCAATTAAAATTCCATATACTGAATTGAATAAATGCTTAAATCACACTAAACTTTATATCATTTATATTTATATAAAATATTAAATTATTATTTATGACTTCACGAGGTTGAATTATGGCTCTTACGTTAGCAGAAAAAATTCTTCAGGCTCACATTGTTCCTGAAGCATGCTCTGACACAAAATTTGTAAAGGGAGAACCGATTGCACGAGGCGAAGACATCGCAATCAAAATTGACCAGACTCTTACACAGGATGCAACTGGAACAATGACTTACCTTCAGTTTGAAACAATTGGAATTCCACGTGTTAAGACTGAACTTTCTGTTTCTTATATTGACCACAATACACTTCAGACAGACTTTAAGAATATGGACGACCACCGCTACCTTCAGTCAATTGCTGCAAAGTACGGCCTTTACTTCAGCCGCCCTGGTAACGGAATCTGTCACCAGGTACACCTTGAATGCTTTGGAAAACCAGGAAAAACTTTGCTCGGTTCAGACAGCCACACTCCAACAGGCGGCGGTATTGGTATGATTGCAATCGGTGCTGGCGGTCTTGACGTTGCAGTTGCAATGGGCGGCGGTGCATTCCACCTTGCTATGCCAAAAATCTTTGGTGTAAAACTTACAGGAAAACTCCGTAAGGGCGTTGGCGCAAAGGACATCATTCTTGAAGTTCTCCGCCGCGAAACTGTTAAGGGCGGAACTCTTGCAATTTACGAATACTTTGGCGAAGGCGTAGAAACACTTACAGTTCCACAGCGCGCTACAATTACAAACATGGGTGCTGAACTTGGTGCAACATGTTCTATCTTCCCATCTGACGCAAAAACAAAGAAGTTCCTTGAATCAATGGGACGCGGTGCAGACTGGAGCGAACAGAAAGCTGATGAAGGCGCAGTTTACGATAAAATCATCGAAATCAACCTTGATGAACTTGGCGCACTTGCAGCATGCCCTCACAACCCGGACGTAATCAATACTGTAAAATCACTTGCTGGAAAGAAAGTAACTCAGGTTGTAATCGGTTCCTGCACAAACTCTTCACTTGACGACCTTGAAAGCGTTGCTGCTATCGTAAAAGGAAAGCACATTGCTCCAGGCGTAGAAGCTGGTATCGCACCGGGAAGCCGCACTACACTTTTGATGGCTTCTAAAGCAGGAATCCTTGAAGATTTGATTGAAGCTGGTTTCCGTATTCTTGAAAGCGCATGTGGTCCATGTATCGGACAGGGCTTTGCTCCTAACTCAGAAGGTGTAACCCTCCGCACATTCAACCGTAACTTTAAAGGCCGAAGCGGAACTGCTGACGCTAATGTTTACCTTGTTAGTCCGGAAACAGCCGCTGCAGCTGCAGTAACTGGTGTATTCACAGAACCAGAAACAATGGATTACGAAGATCCTGCTTACACAACAGGAATCCGCGTTTCTATGCTTGACGGAAAAGATTCACGCCTTTCCAGCGAAGATGTTCTTAAGTGTGCTACAAACCGCGGCATGATTATTGCTCCGCTCCCACAGGAAGAAGCAGAAAAAGTAGAAATCCTTCGCGGACCAAACATCAAGCCTTGTCCAAAGTGCCGCGACTACGAACCAAGCCTTACACTTCCAGTTCGCCTTAAGGCAGGAGACAATGTTTCTACAGACGATATTATGCCAGCCGGAGCAAAGGTTCTTCCTCTCCGCTCAAATATCCCGGAAATCAGTAAGTTCACTCTTACTCGCCTTGACGAAACATTCTACACTCGCAGTGAAGAAGCAAAATTTGCCAACTGTGTAGTAGTCGGCGGTGAAAACTACGGACAGGGTTCAA
Organism: Treponema sp.; assembly: GCA_045123335.1. Classification (GTDB taxonomy): domain Bacteria; phylum Spirochaetota; class Spirochaetia; order Treponematales; family Treponemataceae; genus Treponema_D. Next base: position 12,862 of record JBGVIP010000040.1, on the reverse strand, counting down.
GCCGCGAACATGCAGCTTTGGGACCTATGTACCTTGGTGTACGCGCAATCATCACAAAGAGTTTTGCCCGAATCCACAAGGCAAACCTTATAAATTACGGAATTATTCCAATGAATTTTGTAAATCCGGCAGACTATGATATAATTAAACAGGGCGATGTTCTTGAGATTACAAATATTGAAGAAGCATTGAACACTGGATGCGAATTCAATATTGTCTGCAACGGAAAGACAATCAAGGGAACTAACGACCTTGCTAAGCGCAGCCGCGAAATCCTTAAACAGGGCGGACTTGCAGCTTACACAAGAAACGGAGGAAACTAGCTTATGAACGTACATAACTTGATGGAAGAATATGTTGCAGAACGAGTAGAACAAACTTATGCTCAACTGAACAAAAACAGACCAGAATGGCTTACCTGTGACTGTGAAAGTTGCAGGCTTGACGTAACAAGTTATGTACTTAATAAGGTTCACCCGCATTATATAGTTTCAGGACGAGGCGCAATTTACACAGCACAGACCCTTGTAGACAAGCAGTTAAGTGCGGATGTAGACGCCCTTGTTCTGGACGGAATAAGAAAGGTTGCAACAAACCTTCGTCCTGATCACAAAATTATTGCCGTACAGACAATTCTTGGCGATCAGGAAGAAGACGGTCCATCTTTCAACTTCCCAGTAATTACAGGAACAGTTCTTAACGGAGCAACTTTTGAACCGCTTGTAAATGCAAGCGTAGAAATAAAGGATAAGTCCGGCCTTCTTCAGATGCAGGACTCTTCATGGAGCAATCCTTGCAATACATTCAAATCTACAAACGGAACATTTTCATTCTGGCCAAAATCTGTTACTGCAGGACGCGGAAACATCTGTAAAAAATTTCATTTTACAATTACCGCTTCCGCAGAAGGATTTACAACCGCTACACAGGGAATTGATATAGATCTTTCCAGCGATGCTTCCAAGAAAAAGCAGTTCGGCTCAACCCTTTCACTGAAAATTCAGGATTTGATTCTTTTTAATAACTAACGGATTATTGCTTTTCAAAACAGGATGGGGCTGACTAATAAGTTCATCGGTGATTGAGGCTCTCGAAACCACCAAATACGTTCCTGAGCTTGTCGAAGGTCTCAATGACCTTGTAGTTCAAACTTATTAGTTAGCCCCATTTCATTTTACTGGATTTTTCCAAATACAGCGTCTATAACCTGCTCAACCCTTGAAACCGGAATAAATTTTATTCCGGCTTTTACGTGTTCAGGGATTTCTGCAAGATCGCGCTCATTCGCTTTTGGAATCAAAATGGTTTTGATTTTATTGCGTTTTGCAGCAACTGTTTTTTCCCTTAAACCGCCGATTGGAAGCACATTTCCTGTAAGGGAAAGTTCCCCAGTCATAGCAAGATTTGGCTTTATGACTTTTCCTGTAAAGAGTGAAACAAAAGTTGTTGCCATTGTAATTCCGGCACTTGGACCGTCTTTTGGCGTTGCACCTTCCGGAATATGAAGATGAATTGTATTGCGTTCAAACCATTCAGGATCCTTAATGTGCTTTTCCAGAACAAACTTCCTTGCCCAGTTCATGGCTATAGCTGCAGATTCCTTCATTACATCACCCATCTGACCGGTAAGGATAAGTTCACCCTTTCCAGGAAAACTTACGCTTTCTATCATAAGTGTATCACCACCCATACTTGTCCATGCAAGACCAATGGCTGTTCCTGGAACTTCTGCACGCTTAATTTCTGATTCATCAAATACAGGCTTACCAAGATATTTTTCAAGATCAGGTGCATCAATCTGAATTACATCAGAAAAAACATATTCAGAAGATTCAATAATCTTTTCAATTTCCTCTACAGGAAGTTTATCTGCTTTCGCTTTTTTCAACTGTTCACTAAGTGCGCCGTCAGTTTTGCTTATTACTTCTGTAACGATTTTACGGTGAATCTTGTCGAGACATTTTTCGTAGTGACGAACACCAGCTTCGCGCGCATATTCCTGTGCAATTCTGAGGAATGCATCCTTTGTATACTTAACCTGATTTTTCTTTAAGCCGTTTTTCTTAAGGTTTTTCGGAAGAAGATATTTTTTTGCAATTTCAATCTTTTCCTGGTCAATATAACCGGAAAGCTGAATTATTTCTGCGCGGTCAAGAAGCGGCTCAGGAATTGTATCAAGAGTATTCGCTGTTAGAATAAAGAAAACATTTGACACATCAAAAGGAAGGTCAAGATAATTATCGCGGAATGAAACATTCTGCTCTGGATCCAGAACTTCAAGCAATGCACTTGCCGGGTCTCCCTTTGCAGAAGTTGTCATCTTATCAACTTCATCAATCATGAAAACAGGAGATTTAGAATGAGTTAGTTTAAGACCCTGAATAATTTTCCCGCACATTGAACCAATGTAAGTTCTGCGATGTCCCTTTATTTCTGCCTCGTCATTCATACCGCCAACACTAAAACGGTAGAAGGGCTTGTTCATTGAAGTAGCAATGGAACGTCCGATGGAAGTTTTTCCAACTCCCGGAGGTCCTACAAGAATTATTATTGACCCCTTGTTATCCTGCTTTAACTTACGAACAGCAAGGAATTCAAGAATTCGCTTTTTAACGTCTTCCAGACCATAATGATCGTTATCCAGAACTTTTTTTGCATTATCAAGATTAAACGATTCAAAATGATTGTCATTCCAAGGAAGCTGCGTTACAAGTTCAAGGTAATTTCTGGAAACAGTGTATTCAGGAGAAGACGGATCGCAGATATGGAACTTTTCAAGTTCACTTTCAAGGGTTTCCTTGATTTCGCCTTCAAAATTGAATTCTTCAATCTTTTTCTTGAATTTCTGATAATCGCCGGCATTTCCGTCTGCATCAGTTCCAAGTTCATCCTGAATGGCGCGCAGTTCCTCCCTGAGGAAGTAATCACGCTGATTTTTTTCTACGCGTTCATTAATATCATTCTGAATCTTTTTCTGTACGCGGAGAAGTTCCTGTTCTTTCTTTATGTAAACAAGAACCTGCTCCATTCTCTGTCGTACATTAAGAATTTCCAGAACTTTCTGCTGTTCTTCCTTTTCTACGTTCAAAATTGAAGCAATAAAATCAGCAATCTTTCCAGGATGATCAATATTCACCATATTTAGGCGCATTTCTTCCGTAAAAAGAGGATTATTTTCGCTAACTTCCTTCATTTCTGTAATAAGCGCACGTGTAAGCGCCTTTACTTCAAATGTATCGTCTTCTGTATCTTCAAGATAATCAACGGCTGCAACAATCGGCGCAGAAGAATGAAGCGATTTTGTCATTTTAAAGCGTTTGATTGTAGAGATAAAAACGTTAACTCCGCCATCAGGAAGATTAATTTTCTTTATAATTTTAGCGGCAGTACCGACAGAATAAAGGTCTTTATAAGAAGAAGACGGACCTTCTTCCTTAAGCATTACAATACCAATATGATTGTCTCCGGAAATAGCCTGATCAATTGCCTTAATGTCTTCCTGGTTGGTAACCATGAGGGGCGTAAAAATTCCCGGAAAAATAGGACGTCCCTGAAGCGGAATAATCGGAAGTTTTGCAGGAAGCACCTGATCGGCAGGAAGAATTTCATTCTTCTTTTTTAGTTTTCCTGTTTTTTTTGCAGGCTTTTCTTCCTGAGAGTCATTTATAATTTTTTCTGCATGATCCTTTAAATGATCAAGAATAGAATCTATGAGTTCTTCTGTTTCATCAATTTTTTCGTTGTTATCATTGTTGTTAGAATTATCTGCCATGATTTAAATATAAACACAAGCATTGAAATAGGCAACAAAAATCGAAACAGACTTAAAAAGACTTATACGGCTTTTATTTTTCTAGAGGAACCAGATTTGCAAAAATATAAAGCTCATCCTGAAGCCAGTCCAGGCGCAGGGAATATAATTCCTCATTATATCCTTCTGCAGAAAACCTGAATTTCCATACATTTCCGGACAAAAGCTTTTCTTTTGGAATATCTTCCAGCGGAACCCATGCAGAACCAAACCATACTGCACAGTCAGATTTAGAAGTTATTTCCTTTTTAGAAACAGAATCAAAGACTTTTGTATTAACTTTTAACTCGCGCTTTACATTTTTAAGGAAATCGGCAGTAAGAATTACCTTGTTTTTTTCTACAGTAAAGGATTTCCACCATACATAGGAACCGGCAATAAGCTTAACCCTGTAAGAACCATGCGCAAGGTATACATTTTTTGAAACATACGTCTTGTTTCCGGCCTTTTTTTCTGAAGGATATTTTTTTTCAGAAAGCTGATTAAGAGTTCTGCGGGTATTTAAAATTTCAGGAATCTGATCTCCGTCATTTTCATAGAAAAATGCATTTATAGGAACATCGGAACCTGCAACAGCGGTAGCGGGAACTTTTATTTCTATGCGGACAGGAGTATACCATTTTCTTAAAATCGAACAGTGAAAAAATCCGTTGAACCAGCCCACAGCAATAAGGACGCAGGCTGCGGCGCATGCAGTAATAATTGCAGAAACCTTTTTTACCTTTGCGTCCTTCGGCTGGTACTGCGGTTCCTGGAGCATAGTCTTTGCAAGGACCATTCTTGCAAGTTCAACCCTTATGGCATGAACATCGTAGTGCTTAAGGTATTTTTTTATAATCTTGATTATAGGGGCAATCGTCTGGAACCGTTTTGCGGCATTCGGCTTAAGCATTTTTTTAATGAGCCGGCATACAAACGAAGGAATTTCCTTATCGATTTTTTTAGGAGAAATATATTTTCCCTTTTTGATTATGTTTAATGTTTCTATGGAAAGAGTTCCCGGATAAGGCTTTGTTCCCGTAATCATTTCGTAAAGCATGATTCCAAGAGCATAGATGTCTGCCCTGCAGTCAACTTTTGCACTGTCTTCAAATTGTTCAGGGGGCATGTATGCAGGAGTTCCGAGGGCAACTCCACTTTGCGTAAGGCTGTCATCGCCAGCATTGTCGCTGGCAATTCCGAAATCCGTAAGCTTGATTTCTGCCCTTTTTGAAATAAGGATGTTCCCCGGCTTTATGTCACGGTGAACAATATTTTTGGAATGGGCATAACTTAAAGCAAAACATGCATCCTGAAGAATAAGGAGCGCAATCTGAGGACTTAAAACAGTCTGCTTTTGAAGAAGTTTGTCTACAGCAAGACCGTCTACAAATTCTTCTACAAGATAATATGCATTTCCTTCTTTAAAAAGATCGTTCAAATGAACAATATAAGGAGTCTGAAGATCATTAAGAATCTGAGCTTCCCGCTTAAAGCGTTCCAGATTTGCAGAATTTTTTCGTGCTGTAAGTTTTTTAATGATTACAGGACGCTTTAAAGTCGGATGAGTTGATTTATAGACAACACCCATTCCGCCTTTAGCAACAATTCCCTCGATTTTGTATTTTCCAATCATCTCTGGAAATGCAGAAGCCATTTTTTTCTCCCATTAATTTTGTAAAAAAGCAGTTACCCCTGTCTGCTTACATCGATTATATCAGTATCGGGGTCAAAATTTCTATCCTTGTAGATAAGCGTTATGAATTCTCTGTCCGGATTATGAATCTGAATGTATTTTCCGCCCTGTCTGAACGTACAGGTTCCAAATACGGGTCTGTGCCCGCCAAAATAAAGTGCATCCGGATTTTTTGTAAATTCCTTAAGCATTGCGTTACAGCTGTACTCGCAGGCAGTATCATTTGGAGTCCATGTAAGGCCGCGGATTAAATCAGAATCCCGCATTCCATTTATAATCTGCTTTCTGGAATACGCTTCCATTGGCTCAGCATGGCTTATCATACAGGATGGAAACGCTGCTGCAAGCGGAAGGTTACGCTCAAAACTGGAAATTACCATAAGCACGTCATCGCCATAATGTTCCTGCATAAAAAGGTAAACCATTTCGCCTTCATCTGCAAATTTTTTGAACGGAAAATTTCCTTCGCTGCGGTCGTTCATTATGTTTTCATGATTTCCTTTTAATACATGAAAATGCGAAGGAAAAGCATTCTTTAGTTCCATTACACCGGAAAGAAGCGAAAGACCTTCCTTCATTTCTTCGGTCATTGAAGAGCCTGCTGGGATTCCGCCCTTAAAATCTTCCAGGGCTTTAAGCCACCGTTCCCGGCCGCGCAATTCTGAATGCAAAAGGTCACCTACAGATACCACCCTTATCAGCTTATCTGCCAAGGCTTCAAACAAAGTTAGCTGCTTTCCCTCTGCAGAAGAAACAAAATCAAGCGGAAGCCTGTAATCAATTATGTGTTTAAGGAAAAATGCCCTTGCATGTAAATCCGGAATAATAATCAGCGGCAGAACCGGTTCAGATTCAACTGTAAAATCCAAAAGTCCGCCCGGACCTGATGAAGAATCCGGTCTGTACGCAGTCTTTTCTGTTTCAAGCAAAGTTGAACACCGGTCTGCAAGGTCAAAAAGATATTCGTGAGAAGGTAGCGAATTTGAATCTGCCAGAAGATGCAGATGTTCCAGTAAATCTGTATTCAAATAAATACCGTATTAAGACATTACCAGCTGCATTGTGCCGATAGTAATTCTGTCTCCCTTGTTGAGCTTAATGTACTTGCCTTCCGGAATGCGTTTTTCATTCACAAAAGTACCGTTTGTACTGTTTTCATCTTTAATAAAAAAAGCATCCTTGATTTTCTGAATTATTGCATGATGACGGCTGGCAAGTTTGTTGTCAACAACAACATCGTTGTCATATTCGCGGCCAATAGTAATTTTTGCAACAAGATCAATCCTCTTCTTATTGAACATCAAATAAGAAGCAGGTTTTGATTCTGAAATTTTATCAAGATGACGGCCTACAGGGCTGTCCGTTACAATTGTAGTGTTTTCCATAATTTCTATTATACTACGTTAATGTATTTCTGCCACAAATTTATTTTTTTGGGAGAAATTTTTCATTAAGTTTCTGAACCTTTTCCGTTTCGTTCTTGATTTTATCCTTTACCTGACGCGTAAAATCTTCTGTTTTTTCGCGGGCCTTTTGGGAAATTTTTTCTGACTTTGCCTTTGCCTTTCTTGTAAAATCTTCAGACTTTTCTTTTGCCTTTTTAGTAAAGTCTTCTGATTTTACTTTTGCCTTTTCCAAAATGTTTTCAAAATTTGGAATTGAACTGTTCACAATCTTAAAATACTCATTCAGAATTTCAAGAAACTGTTTTCTTAAATTTGGATCAAGATTGTTTACGGCATTAATCATCTTAAATGAATTGATGAATTTATTGTCGTCAAGTTCCCTGTTTGTTCGGGCATCTGTAGAGCGGATAACGGTAAAGAGAGTTTCTACAAGCACTTCAAGGTCTTCTTTAGAAAGTACATCTATCCATTTGTTTACGGTTTTCTTTAAAAATGCGCTGCCCCTGTCAAAATCATTTACAGTAACAAATTCACAACCAAGCACGTTCCAGCTAAATGGATCGTGCTGCATTACGCCCTGTTCGTCGCTTTTTACAACAGAATATCTTCCGTCGTTTGCAAAAAGGATTCCTACAATAGAAAACTGAGGATAATATGACTGAACCAGCGGCATTACAGACTTAAATTCTTCTGAATCAAGTTTTTTTTCGGCAAATCCCGGACCGTCTGCATTAAAAATTCCAATGATGCGGTTTTTAACAGCCTGAGACATTTTAGAAGCTGCATAAATGCTTAAGTTTCCGCCTTTTGAATGTCCGCCTACATAAAATTTTCCCTTTATGTTTTTTGCTGCAATTTTAAAATACTCAACGGCATCCTTCTGGGCAGGAACTTCTTCCATAATTGCAAGGTTAAAGTCTTCCTTCCAGCCGACAATGTTGTCATCCGTACCGCGGAAAGCAATAAGATTAAGATTTTTTTCAATAATAAATGTTACAGCGGCAAACTGTTCTTCTTTTTCCAGATCGATTATGGAATTATAGCCGCAGACTTTAACATTTCTAAAGCGTTTTGAACCTGCTGCATTAAAAAGAAGGTTTACAGTCAGTTTATTTATCATAAGCCCCATATCAGAACGGGTTTTATAATCAGAAGAAGATTTAAAAAGTTCTGCAAGTTCATTAAGGGATATTGATTCAGAAAAATCCTGGTCTTTAATAAGTCCGTCAAACCTGAGATATGCAATCTGACACAAAATCAGTGTATCTATTTTATTGAAAGGAGACTGTTCAAAAGTCAAATCTCCTCTCCAGTCTATGTAATCAAGAATATTTGCCATAGCTTGATAATACTGCACTTCAATTTTTGTTTCAAATTCTGTGTCCTTTTTTTAATGAATTTGTTATATTTGTAAAAAGAGAAACATATAAAGTGTTTATTAAGGAGGAGTCATGAACAATTACAATTCTGTAAAATATGTTTCTGTTACTGAACAGAATAAGTTTCTTTCCCGCGTATACGGATGGATGGCATTTGCCCTTCTTTTGAGCGGATTAACGGCTTATGGAACAGCCGTTTATGCCGCAAACAATATCCACGCATTTATGGCATTTTTTAGGGGCGGTTTCTTTGCCGCAGCAATTGCAGAGCTTGTCATTGTATTCTACATTTCTGCAAGAATAAGCAAGATTTCTCCGGCAAAGGCAAAAGCAGCATTTATAATCTATTCGATTTTGAACGGATTTAACCTGTCTACAATCTTTTTTGCATACCAGATTACTTCAATTGCAAACATTTTTGGAATTTCAGCAGGAATGTTTCTTTTAATGGCAATTTACGGTTCAAAAACAAAATCAGACCTTTCGTCATACAGAAAATTCTTTTCTATGGCGATTTTGGGAATAATAATTGCAACACTTGTAAACTTTCTTCTCCGATCTACAGGAATGAGTCTTGTAATTTCCATTGCGGCAGTTGTACTTTTTAGCGGACTTACCGCTTATGACGCTCAGAAAATGCTGCTTATAAGCAGACAGGCAACAGATGACGAGATGTTCAAAAAAGCAGCGATAATCGGTGCACTTTCACTTTATCTTGATTTTATAAACATTTTCCTTCACCTGCTCAGAATCTTTGGAAACAGAAAATAAAAAATGACTGCCGATAAAAACTACCACAAGGGAATAATACTTATAATCTGCTCTGCCCTCTGCTTTTCCCTTATGGCAGTATTTGTAAAGCTTTCCGGTGACATTAATTTTCTTCAGAAAGGATTTTTCAGAAACTTTATTTCATTTCTTATTGCACTTGTAACGGTAATACGGCAGTACAAAAAAGAAGGCGCAGAAAATCTTACGCTTAAAAAAGAATGGATTCCGTTCCTTTTACTGCGTTCTGCCGCTGGAACAATAGGGATTCTTGGAAATTTCTATGCAATAGACAGGCTGATTCTTTCTGATGCAGGAATGCTGAACAAAATGGCTCCATTCTGGACTCTGCTGTTCAGCCTTATTCTTATGGGAGAAAAAATCCGCCTTATCCCCGGACTTTGCATTACTACAGCTTTTGCGGGCGCACTCCTTATAATTAAACCGTCTTTTGATTTTTCGCAGATGCTTCCATCTGCTGCTGGTTTTGCAAGCGGAATCGGTGCAGGTTTTGCCTACGCCTGTGTACGGAAACTTGGAAAACTTAAATGCCAGGGAAAAATTGTAGTTCTGTTTTTCAGCGCATTTTCTACAATTATATTGATTCCAAACCTTATTTTACATTTTGAACCGATGACTTTAAAGCAGACTCTTCTTTTAATTATGGCAGGTGTCTGTGCCGCCGGCGGTCAGTTTACGATTACTGCGGCCTACTATCATGCGCCGGCCTCTAAAATTTCCATATTTGATTTCAGTCAGATTATTTTCAGCACGGTATTTGGTTTTGTCCTTTTTGCCCAAAAACCGGACATTTACAGTATTTTGGGCTACATTACGATTGTTTCTATGGCGGCAGCTAACTTTTTGTGGAATGAAAAACAGCAGAAGGAGTAAAAAACTTTTTCCATATTTAAAGAACAAAAAGCATTAAAATAAAAAATTTAATAAATCTGTTGATGATTATCTTGAATAGAGCAAAGAAAAAGTTCTTCAAATCAACCCATAAAAAAAGTCCCGCAGTACAATGTAACGGGGACTTTTTCGCAAATCTTTTTGACTAACTCTATATGCGGTAGTTTCGAGAGCCTCAACCACCGCAAATTGAATTTATAAACCAGTTAGACTTTCTGAATAATCAGAAAGTCTTGCTGTTACTCAGTCGGTCTCTTTTTAAAGCTTTTGCTTTCTGCTATGGCCTGACCTTCTCCTGCGGACTGTCTCGGCGCGGGGCGCCTCGCGCAAAATGTGGACGGACGCTGCGCCACTCGCGTCCTAATCTGCTATTTATTATTCAGTCGGTCTTTTCTTAAGGTTTTTGCTTTCCTTAACGGCCTGACCTTCTCCCACATTTTGCTCCATCATAGCTCTTACCTTAAGTGGTAATCCGAACAAGGTGATGAAGCCCTGGGCGTCTTTGTGGTTGTAGAGTTCGCCGGTTGTGAAAGAAGCAATTGATTCGTTGTAGAGGCTGTATTTTGAGCCACTTCCGGCACCGCGGATTGCGCCTTTAACAACCTTTACTTTTGCCCAACCTGTAACAGTTTCTTCTGCTTTGTCCATAAAGGCAATGCAGGAATCCATCAAAGTTGTAAACCATTTTCCGTCGTAGATAAGTTCTGACATGCGGAGACTTACCTGCTGCTTGAAGTGGTATGTTTCGCGGTCAAGACAGATGTGATCCATCATTCTGTGAGCAAAGTAAAGGATTGCTCCACCTGGAGTTTCGTAAACACCGCGGCTCTTCATACCTACGCAGCGGTTTTCACAGATGTCTACAAGACCAACACCGTTTCTTCCACCGATTACGTTAAGTTCGTTCAAAAGATCAAGGGCATCCATTTTCTTTCCGTTAAGTCCAACTGGAATTCCTTTTTCAAAGTCGATTGTAACGTATTCACCGTCAGCAGGAGCTTCTTCTGGAACAACAGTGTTCTTAAGCATGTGCTTCCAGTTTGGTTCGTTTTCTGTCTTTTCAAGTTCAAGACCTTCGTGGCTAAGGTGCCAGATGTTTTCGTCACGAGAATATGACTGGTCTTTTTTCATTGGAACTTCAAGTCCGCGGTCTTCAAGATATTTGATTTCTGCTTCGCGGCTGTCCATGTTCCATTTGTCGTCACGCCATGCAGCAATTACCTGAAGGTCTGGAGCAAAAGCCTTGATTGCAAGTTCAAAACGAACCTGATCATTTCCTTTACCAGTAGCACCGTGGCAGATTGCAACTGCTTTTTCCTGACGTGCATATTCAACCAGAATTTTTCCGATCAAAGGACGAGCTGTAGAAGTTCCCAAAAGATATTCATCTTCGTAAACTGCATTTGCCTTAAGGGCTGTCCAAATGTATTCTTCAATATATTCTTTGCGTGCATCAACTACATAGCAGGCAGAAGCACCAGTCTTCAATGCGCGGGATTTAATTGCTTCCCAGTCATCGCCCTGACCAACGTCAATACATACAGCGATTACATCGTAATCATAATTTTCTTTAAGCCATGGAATGATAACAGTTGTATCAAGTCCACCAGAATAAGCCAGGATAACCTTGTCTTTTGCCATTTTCAGCCTCTTTATGAGAACGAATGAAACTCCTCTATCTGCGACAGAGTCCATTCATTTCTATTAAATGATATTATTAGTTTAAAATATCACTATTTGAAGGTTAATTCAATAACATTACACACTGAAAAAATGCGGTCATTTCGATGCTTCGACAGGCTCAGCAACCACAGACGTGGCTCAGCAACCGTAAGTTAATGACAGCAGAATTTTATTGACATATAGAAAATGTAAATTATCATTTAAGTATAATGACAGATCTTTTTGAAAAACTTCAGAAAAAAGAAAATGAACTCGCCTTCATGATTGCTGGAAATCCGGCAGAATTAATTAAAAGACCTGTATTTCATTATGCAAGTCCCGGTGACCGCATAACAAGACCTATTGCAATTCTGCGCATTAATGACAGAATCCATCTTTTTTACCAATGGCACACAAAACTTGACGGAAAAGAAAAAATCTGCTGGGGACATTCTTCTTCAAGTGATTTTATTAACTGGACTCCTGAACCGCTTGCCCTTGTCCCGGATCATAAAGAAGACTGCGAAGGCTGTCTTTCCGGCTCTGTTCTTGAGCACAACGGTTCATATACAATCGTTTATACGGGCGTAACAAAAGAAAAAGACCTTGAAGTTCAGAACCAGTGCATTGCAAAAGGCGACGGAATTAAATTCCAAAAGATAGAAGAAAATCCGATTGTAACAAGCCGCAACATTCCATTTATTTATGAAAAAACGCATTTTAATTCACCGCATATCTGGATTAACAATGAAAAATACTTTATGTGCTGTTCCATTAAAAAAACAGATAAAAACGGGCTTTTAGTAATTTTTTCATCTTCCAATCTGACGGACTGGACTTTTTTCTCTTCTATTGATGAAAAAAATCATTCTGATGTTCCGAACTGGGAAAACCCGGTTATAAGGCGCATGAATTCTACAGATTTTCTGTTCTATTCTGCTTCCTGTGACGGAGAAAAACATAGTTTCTATAAAAAAATTCATTTTGACGTGCAGGATTCAAACGTTCTTTCAGAAGATGATGGCGGACTTATTTCTGTAGCCGATCCGGTTGACTACGGTCTTGATTTTCATGATCCAATATTTACAGAACTCCCGGACGGACGAACTGTTATGACTGGAATTCTGCTTGCTGAGCACAAAAAGGACAATGAACCAGAAGAATTATGGAGCGGACAGCTTTCTATTCCGCGAGAAATTACATTCAGGAACGGAAGGCTTTATCAGACTCCTGTAAGGGAACTTTCTGA
>JBGVIP010000039.1:0-21900 GCA_045123335.1 Treponema sp. | reverse complement strand
AAAATTCTCCGGAGTGTACTGCGTGGACAGCAAAAAGCGCTCGATGATCTTAACGGTCATCGAGACACCCCGGAACAGCTGACTGGCAATAGCAGTCTCCAGCTGATATATATATTTTTTATGAATCCACTGTGGGCTGCTTATGTAAACCCGCAAATGATCCCGATCGCGATTAATGGCAACTTTGGTGACCGTAACCTGCTCCAGCAGTTCTGCCAGTTTTCCATCCAGTTTCAGATTTGGAAACACGTCGAGAAATTGTTTTTTTGTTTGTAACATGCTATTTACCCCAGTTTTGCAGTTCTTCACGCAGGCAGTTCAGAAGTTCACGCTCCGGAAGTTTTTTCACGATCTCGCCTTTTTTAATCAAAAGGCCTTCACCGATTCCGCCCGCGATTCCGATATCTGCACCTTTTGCTTCGCCCGGTCCGTTTACAACGCAGCCCATTACAGCAACCGTAATTTCCTTATCCATACCTAAAAGGCGTGTCTGCCAGCGGTCAACAAAATTGTGAACGTCAAAACCTTCCCGCCCGCATCTTGGGCAGCTTACAATTGTAACTCCGCCTTTGCGCTTTCCTGTTTCATGAAGAATTTCTCGGCCAGTTATAACTTCGTTTTCAGGAGATGAAGAAAGGCTTACCCTGATTGTTGAACCGATTCCTTCATTTAAGAGATGTGTAAATGCCATTGTTGACTTAACAACACCCGTAATAAGGGGACCAGCTTCCGTTACTCCGATATGAAGAGGAACGTCATATTTGGAAGCAAAAGCTTCGTTGGCATCAATTGTTTCCTGAACGCTGGATGCCTTCATGCTTACAACATACTGGTCAAATTTTAATTCTTCAAAAACAGAACATTCGCGAGCCGCTGTTTCTGCAAGAGCTTCTGCGCGGGAAATTTCATTCTTTTCTACTTTTTCTGCAAGGTCTTTTGGAAGGCTCCCTGAATTTACACCTATTCTGATTGCGGCACCTTTTTCACGGCAAGCAGAAACAACCTTTTCTACCCTGTCACGGCTTCCGATGTTTCCAGGATTAATCCTGATTGCAGCTACATTTCCTTTTAAGCATTCAAGGGCAAGCCTGTAATCAAAATGAATGTCGGCAACAAGCGGCATTTCTGTGTGTTCCTGAATTTTTACAAGGCTTGCCGCACTTTTCATGTCTGGCACTGCAAAGCGAAGGATATCGCAGCCAAGCGACTTCAAATCGTTTATTTTTAAAAGGAGTTCCTTAAGCGCTTTATCATTTTCACAAATATCTGTAATTCCGGATTTCCACATTGTCTGAATGGAAACAGGTTCATCACCTCCAATTCCCATTCTTTTTACATTTCCGCTGCCGCCAAGAAAAACGGCTCTTGGCTTAAAAAAGTTTTTATTCATGTTTTTATTATACAACAAAAATGCACGAAAAAAAAGACGCTTCTTTTAAGAAGCGTCTTTATAATCAGCAGGAATGTCTGATTTTTAGCAAACGATCATAGAGAATACCATTGCAAAGAGGGCAACAGTTTCACAAAGACCTACAACCATGATGTACTGAGCAAAACCTTTTCCTGTTTCACCAAGAGCATCAGAACCGGCAGCACCTGCTTTTCCCTGAGCGATAGCAGAGAAACACATTGCAAGACCAGAAGCAATACCAAGACCAAGTGCAAATGCAGGATTTGAACTTGTGTTTGCAGAAGCAGCCATCTGCTGCATAAGAAGGAAACCGTAAATTGTCTGTGTCAAAGGAGCACCGGCAAATACAGTAAGAATGAATGGAGCCGGCTTATTATTTACATAACAGCGTTTCCAAGCACCAATTGCACCCTGACCGGCAATACCAATTCCGATTGCCGAACCAATAGCAGCAATACCCATACAAACAGCAGCACCTAACATACCAAAATTCATAATAATTCTCCTAAATAAATGTTATATTATATTTTATTTTTCCGTTTCACTGAACGGAGCATATTTAAAGCCAGACCATGACATTCCAAGGTGATTAGAAAACTCAAGAGTATTCAATCGAACGCCATGAACGATTACGGATAGAAGGTTAAGAACCATGTTTAATCCATGTCCGAATACAAGCAGAACTACAAGAGCCAGGAAAAGAACGGCATGACCAACAAGAGGACCTGCCATTTCATTTACCGTATTGGAAATTGCAGCACCTGCAAGACCTACAGCCCAAAGTCGGATATATGAAACAATGTCCGAGAATACGTTTACTACTCCAAGAAGGACAGAAATGATTCCTTTGACACTTTCCATAATTGAAGCAATTACACTTCCGTCATAGTTGATGAAGACAAAGCTTAACGCAAATCCAAATGCAACAAGACCGATTGAAACTGTTCCAACAGGAATTCCATATATAATCTGATCAAAAGTAAATATCTGTGAACTTACAACCATTGAAAGAACAACATAATACATACCCCAGATCTGAAGCATTGAACCGAGTTCTCCTAAGAATTTCAGGGATTTTCGATATCTTGCCATACCCTTAAAATGTGCAACAGAAAGCTGCAGGAAAGCAAGTGTAAAACAGAAAATCTGAAGATTCTGAGCAGTTGTCAATGTTCCCTTCGAAGCGTCATCTGTCCAGAACGGCAGCCATCCGATATCTGCATACGCATTAGACAAAGGTGCTACAGAAAGCGCACAGAGCCATTCAGGAAGCTGTTCCGGCTTTAATCCGAACCATGTGCAGGTTACAGTTCCCCATGCAACTGTTGCAAGTCCAAGAAGAAGTCCCAGTTTTAACATAGGAGGAACCTTTTCCTTTTTTGCAGCAGATTTAATCATCATAAGGATCATTGCTACTGTTACAAGAAGTCCGTATCCGCCGTCTCCAAAAATCATTCCAAAGAAAACTGTAAAGAACAAAAGGAACCAGCCGGAAATATCATATTCATGATAGCCTGGAACTGTGCCCAAAAAGTCTGTAAGCGGATAAATAAGGCTTACAAGCTTATTGTTCTTAAGTTTTGTAGGAACTTCATCATCTTCTGCAGGTTCAGAAGATGCCATAGCCCATCCGTTAGCCTTTACAGCATCAGAAAGAACTTCAAAACTGTCTACAGGAACAAATCCAGAAATCCATGCAAGGTCAGATTCTTTTCCTTCTGATTCCTGTCCCATTCCAGAATAAACATTTTCAAATTCAATGTCTGATTCAAGGGCTTTTCTAAATGCATTCATCTGAGGAATATATAAAGCAAGAGAAGCAAAACTTCTGTTTATTTCCTCAAGCTGTTTTTTATCAGATGAAATTCTGTTCTGGATTTCTTCTGTTGAATTAACAGGCATTGGAACTTCAAATGCTTCTGCAGGGAATCCAGCAGGACGTTCTTCCCCTGCATCAAGAAGAAGGAAGCGAACAACCTTTTTGTAGCGGTTTACGCATACAGTCTTTGAATTTTCATCAATAAGATTGTATTTGTCCTCAGGGATTTCGTACATCTTTAAAGAAATTCCCTTTCCTTTAAGATATTCAAAATCAGCAGGAGTTACGCCGCCCCACGGTGCAAAACGCTCAAGTTCTGCACTGTCAGCAGAGATTTCTTCATTTAACTTCTTTTTAAGTTCCGAAAGTTCAATAACTTCCCTGCATTTCTGCGCAACTTCAGAATCAGTTAACTTAGGAGCCGCAGGAGCTTTTTTAGAAACTTTTACTTCACTTAAAACAGAAACCGCTACCATTGCATTGTTAGAAGCTTCTTTGAAAGCAGCAAGCTGTTCGCCCCTGCCTTCTATCTGTTCAAGATGAACAACTCCAAGTTTCTTTAACTGCTCCAGAGCCTGCTTTCGTTCCTTATTAAGAACTACAAGGGAGACTTTTTTCATTGGTACAATCATTCGTCAGCCTCCTTTTTTGCATCGCTGGCAGCCTGAAGTTTTTTCTTTGAAATCTTACTGCGCACAACTGCAGCAACCTGTTCATCACCAAGATAAACAGATATTTTTTTAATATTTGCCTTTGTTTCAGGAATCTTAACCTTTTCAAAAAGATTTACGCGCTGTGTTGTAGTACGCAATTCCTTTGAAAGAAGCCTTACCTGTTCATCAAGCACTTCTGCTTCCAGATCCAAAGACAAAGCTTTTTCCATTCTGTCAGCAGCTAAATCGATCCATAACGGAGTTTCGTACAAATCGTAGTCGCCACGAGAGAAATCAGCACCTTCGTAAATCGGAATAGTTACACCGGCAATATTTCCAGTTCCCTTTCTAATATTTTTAACGGTTACCATATCCGGTTTAAAAGCTTCTGCTTCTCCAAAAACGGAAATCCACTGGGCGAATTCTTTTTCAAGCTGAACCCGCTTTGCACGGACTTCCCTGGCTTTTGTTTCAATAGTACGAATTTCTGTCTGGAGCTGCTGCTTTTTGAGCGTAAGAGTCGGAAGATAGCGCTTATACATTTTAAGCGCGTCTTTCTGAACCTTCTGCTCATTTTTAGTCAGCTTTATTTTTGCCATACGCAAGCTCCACTAAACTTAGTTCTTTGGCCAGTATTTTTCTACCAAAGCAGATTTGATACCTGTTTCAGAAGGATCAAAACAGTCAGCAAGAATCTTCCAGCCAAGGTCAAGGGCATCTTCCAGTTTAATATTCTTTGAAAGATCCATCATTTCCTTTTCAAATTCAGCACCAAAAGCAAGAAGCTTTTCGTCCCATGCACTCATATTGAAACCCATGGATTTCTTTTCAAGAGTGTCTTTATAGTTTGCATACAGACGAATCATACCGTCCATAAGTGCACGATGGTCATCGCGTGTAGAACTATTAACGTTCTGCTTAAGTCGGCTAAGAGAACCAAAAGGCTCAATTCGTCCGCCTTTAAGGTAGTACTGACCTTCTGTAATGTATCCTGTGTTATCTGGAACCGGATGAGTTACATCGTCACCAGGCATTGTTGTAACAGCAAGAACTGTTACAGAACCTGCGTTATCAAAGTCAACAGCCTTTTCGTAGCGGCTTGCAAGCTGAGAATAAAGGTCTCCAGGATAACCGCGGTTAGAAGGAACCTGTTCCTGAGTAATGGCAATTTCCTTCATTGAGTCAGCAAAGTTTGTCATATCAGTAAGAAGTACAAGTACGTCTTTTCCCTGAAGGGCAAACTGTTCTGCAACTGCAAGTGAAAGGTCAGGAATCTTCTGACATTCTACTGTAGGGTCAGCGGCTGTATGCATGAACATAACAGTCTTGGAAAGAGCACCACCGTTTTCAAGTGTATCCTTAAAATAAAGGTAGTCGTCGTATTTAAGACCCATACCACCAAGAACGATTACATCAACTTCTGCCTGCATGGCAATGCGTGCAAGAAGCTGGTTATATGGTTCACCAGAAATTGAAAAGATTGGAAGTTTCTGAGAAACAACCAGTGTGTTAAACATATCAATCATTGGAATACCAGTACGAATCATACGGCGCGCCATGATACGCTTAGAAGGGTTTACAGAAGGACCTCCGATTGCAACAAGGTTATCTGCAAGTGCAGGTCCGTTATCGCGAGGTTCTGCAGAACCGTTAAAAATACGTCCCAAAAGGTTATCGCTGAAAGAAACTTCCATGCGGTGTCCAAGGAAGCGGATATGGTCTCCTGTAGAAACACCGCGTCCGCCGGCAAATACCTGAAGCGAAACGATATCGCCGTCAATCTTATTTACTTCGGCAAGTGACTTACCGTACTGTGTTTCAATTTCAGCAAGTTCACCGTATGCTACGTTGTCGGCTTTTACTGTAATTACAGAACCGACGATGGATTCAATTTTACTGTATACTTTGTTCATTATTCACCATCCTTAAGCAACTGGTCAGCTTCTGGCTGCAAAGTACCGTTCTTTGATGCATACAAATCATCAATTTCCTTTTCCTTTGCCTTATAGTCAGCTGATGTTTCCGAAATATAGTTCCAGTCAACAAACTTCTGACGCATCTGATTGAAGAATGTACGTGCTTCATCCTTATCCTTAAGGTCAAAATCAGAACCAAGAACTGTAAGAACCTTGTTGAATACATAGTTCTGGCGTTCTACGCTTACAGCAGCATCAACTTCATCAAATGAGTTCTGCTGGAAGTAAACTGAATCAAGGAATTCTGATTTCATGTAAAGAACGAAGTCTTCTGTAGAAGTACCTTCTTCACCAACAACCTTCATCATCTGGTTTACTTCTACACCGCGCTTGTAAAGGCTGCGTGCAAAAGTAACTTTTGGTTCAACGATTACTCCACGGTACTTAGACCAAGAAGCAATCGGGTCAATTGAAGGGAATTTACGTGCATCTGAACGTTCACGTGTAAGTCCATGGAAACCACCAACAACTTTAAGAGTTGCCTGAGTAACAGGTTCTTCAAAGTTACCGCCGGCAGGAGATACTGTACCACCAATTGTTACAGAACCCTTAGAACCGTCACGCAGACGAACATAACCTGCACGTTCATAGAATGCAGCAATATAAGATTCAAGATAAGCCGGGAATGCTTCTTCTCCTGGGATTTCCTCAAGACGACCAGACATTTCGCGCAAAGCCTGAGCCCAGCGGGATGTAGAATCGGCAAGAAGAAGAACATGAAGTCCCATCTGGCGGTAATATTCTGCCAGAGTTACCGATGTATAAACCGAAGCTTCGCGGGAAGCAACAGGCATTGAAGAAGTATTACAAATGATGATTGTACGCTTCATCAATGATTCTCCAGTACGAGGGTCTTTAAGTTCAGGGAATTCCTTAATTGTTTCTACAACTTCTCCGGCTCGTTCACCGCAGGCAGCGATGATTACGATGTCTACATCTGCATATTTAGAAGTTGTATGCTGAATAACTGTTTTTCCAGCGCCGAATGGTCCAGGAATACAATATGTACCTCCCTTTGCAACCGGGAAGAATGTATCGATAAGACGAGTCTTTGTAACCATTGTTTCTGTAGGAGCAAGGCGTTCTGCATAGCAGTCAATTGCTCTCTTAACAGGCCATTCAAAGCACATCTTAAGTTCGTGGTCGTTACCCTTTTCGTCAGTAATAACAGCCATTTTGTCCATGATTGTATATGAACCGGCAGGAGTAACTTCCTTTACCGTATACATTCCCAAAAGATTGAACGGAACGAGGATTTTATGAGTAAATGGTCCTTCCGGAACAGTTCCGATTGAATCACCTCTCTGAAGCTTGTCTCCTGGTTTTACTGTAGGAGTCCAGTCCCATTTTGCCTTTTTATCAAGGGCGTCAACATAAACACCCCTTTCAAGGAAGAAGCCAGCCTGCTCTGCAACAAGAGGAAGCGGGTTCTGCAATCCGTCGTATATCTGACCAAGAAGTCCAGGACCAAGAAGAGCACAAAGAAGGTTACCTGTAAAATCTACAGCATCACCGGCCTTAATACCCTGTGTCATTTCAAAAATCTGCAGCTGGGCAACGTTTCCGCGAATACGGATAACTTCCCCTCGAAGTTTTTTGCCTTCAACATTAACGTAGGCAACTTCGTTCATGGAAATGTTTCCGTCAAATTTTACAGAAACCATGTTTCCATTGATACCGACTACTGTACCTTTTGTATCTGTCATGCTTTTTCTCCAAGTATAGTATCATAAATTTTGTGATATGAATCCGTACCTTTTTCTGCATTGAACTTTTTAATGCGTTCAAGAAGCATAAGTCTGATTCCGTAAGCAAATACTGCATCAACAGAGAATGAATCCATTGGCTGAATTGCATTCAGATAGCTGAGCCTGTATTCATACAGGAACTGCTCTGCAGAAAGCGGACTATCCATACCTACTGCCGTTCTGGCAGCCTGAACAATATCACCGGAAATTGAAACAGGAATTGAACCGGCATCTTTTTTCATCTTCTGGGCACGAACCTGAGCCAGCGCATAGCGGAGGCAGCGTTCATTATTGTACCAGGCGTCTAAAAAAACAGATCCAGTTGATTCAGCTTCCCTTGATGGGGTAAGAGAAAGATTATTCAGAACCTTTACATCTTTTGGATCAAGAAAACGAGAACATAAATCCCTGTAATATTTTTCAGTTATTGGCAGCGTAGATTTTTCTCCAGCAGCAGAAATATCAGGAAGCTGCGAAACTAAATAATACTGCTCTTTCACTAATTGTTTCCTTTTGCAGCTTCTTTCATAAGGGAAGCTACACGTGGATTAAGGTACGCAGAGAACAAATCTGCAACTGATTCTGCTGAATAATCATAATATGCAGCACCATTATTTACACCGATTCTAAAACCGGCAGAAAGACTCTTGTCTGATTTAATTTCAAGTCCTTTTGCGATTTCTGCCTTGAGTGCAGCTTTAAGTTCACTTTCAAGGGTCTTAAGATCCTTTTCGCTAAGGAGAACTGAAAGTTCAGAAGCATCTGCGTTCTTGCTCCATGCCTTTACAGTTTCTGGGACCAAAGTTTTAAGAAGATCCGAAGAATAAGCCTTTGCAGATTCAGCCTGAACAATTGCATCCAGTTCTGCAACCAATGAATCACGGAAACCGATAAGCATGTTTCTGCATGCCTGAACAACAGCATCATTGCTTGCTTTTTCAAGGCGCTCAATTTCTGCTTTTGCGTTCTTAATCATTTCCTCTGATTTTTTTTCTGCTGCTGCAATTTTTGAATCAGCATCTTTCTGAGCTTTTTCAATTATTGAAGCGGCTGTCTTTTCAGCGGCTGTTACACCGTCTTTTTTAATCTTATCAATTAACTCTTGTAATTGGATGTCCATTTCAACCCCACTAATATAGTCAAAGTTTATATATTTAAATCATACCCACAAAATTCAAATTTTACAAGAAAAATTAAAAAACTTTGACATTTATTGAAAAGAAATAAAAAAAATGATTTTTATAATCTGCCTCAACTGCAAATTATAGAACGATAAATTAAATTCTGTTTTCCAGAGTAAGGACAAACTGAACTTCTGTCATTGAGCAGGAAAGTTCGTTTACAATATCATCAGGGGTGTAGCCCATATCGTACATATTCAAAATCCGCTTTTTTAAATCATCCTTTGAACCGACGGAAACAGGAGTATCAGGGACAAAAACTTCCGGAACAACAACTGGAATTTCTGCATAAGAGGCTCCGTCTTCATTCATTATTACGTCTGCCCTTGTCTTTACAGGAGCAGGGTTTTCTTCAAAAAGTGTATTTTGAACAGGTGAATTTTTAATTTCTTCTTCGCCTTTTGGTGTAATTACAACAGTTGATTCAACCGAATTTTTTTTATCAAAACTTACAACGCCCTTATGCTTTTCATACGCCTTTTCTACACGGGCAGAATAAGGACTCGTACGTGCAGTTTTTTCAGAGATTTTTTCCTTTAAACTTGAAAGTGCCGCGCTCTGCTTTTCCATATCATTTAAAAGCTTCATTGCTTTTTCTGAATCATTTCTTGCAGAATTTAATCTGGAAATCGCATCATTTACAAGCGTAATGTCGCGGTCTACATTCCTGTTCATATCAGAAATAATGCGGTCCATCTTTTCTTTTGTACTGTCGATTATGTCTTCTGAAGTAAAAAGAGACTTGAATTTTTTAAGGAAAACAATCCACATTACGATGTTAAACAAACAGATAAAAATTACAAAAAATTTCAAAAAATCACCTCGTAATATCTATATGCTGTCCAAGATAAGATTCCTTAATGCGATACTTGTCTGCCGAATCCTTTTCCTCCGGAGTCTGTCCATTTTTACCGTCATGTTTTCCACCGGCAAGGTTCTGTCCGCTTCTTCCGTCCTGATTTACCGCAGTTGATTTTGAATCTTCTGCCGCTTCATGAACTTTTTTAGACTGTTCAGTATTTGTCTTTACAACATCAACCTGCTGCATGGATTTTGAAAGCTGTACACCCTGTTCTACATGCGCAACCTGATTTGCAACATTTGACATCTGAGAATACATTGTTGATAAATCGATTGGCTGAACACCCATTAATTATATCCTTCAGGACCTTTTGTAACGTCCAGTGCCGGCGGTTCGTATTTATCACGCTTTGCAAAGGCATTTTCATAATAGAAAGTACAGCCCGTAACATCTGCATGAACCTCATCCAGTACATCCCTGATGTAAATTTTTGTACCGGCGTACGTTGTTCCTTCAACCTTTACCTTTCCTACCGCCTTAAGTTCCCTTAAGTGAGCCTGAAGTTCGTCAATTTCCTTATTCATTTCTTTACATTGAGTAAGAATTTCTCCCTTTCGACCCATAAGTTTAGACAGGTTTTCTTCTTTATCTTTAGGAAGATTTTTTCGGATCTTCTTCTGATTCTCAAGAGTCTGAATGTCAAGTTCGATGTTTTCAAGTTCTTTTACAACTTCCGACTGTTCCTTGAGCAGGTCATCAAGCTTTTTCTTTGCGCGTGGATCAATGCCGACAGAAAGAGTTGTTGTCGTACCTCCGCCCGGAGAACCGAGAGTTCTTGCACAAATTTCCTCGGTAGCAAAGAGCGTTCCTCCCGTAATCTGCGCCTTTTTACCGTATGCAACAATATTTTTCATTGCAGTAATGTCGCAGTTCATAAGGGAATCTGTAGCAATAACGTTCTGCTCAACTTCAATCTTTGTTTCCTGAACGAACTTACACCACAGTGATTTACCAGCTTTAATTTCGCCTTCATTTTTACCGAACACACCCTGATGAATGATTACATCGCCATGTTCAGATTCAATATGACATTTACCTACAGAACCGCCGATATCGATTGTACCGGAAGCCCTTACATCAAATCCGTCTTCTACACTGCCCTTTACAATTACAGAGCCGACGAACTTAACGTTACCAGACTTAATATTAACTGCATCAAGCATAAGGAGAGGTTCAACAGTAATTTTTTCGTTAACAAAAAGAACCTGTCCATCAATTGCGGCAACAATTGTAACTCCATCTTTATCGAATTTTACATTCTGACCAAGCTGAACGTTAATGTCTTTTCCAGCTTTAGCTTCAAGATAATGACCGAAAAGCGTTTTTCCACCCTTACCGCGTGTAGCAGGAATTTTTGTTGCAAGAACCTGCCCTTCAACAACATTCTGAATCTTATTAAGTTCCTTAAAGTCAACATTTCCGCTTTCTGATTCGCGAGCCTTAAGTTTATTCTGGTCTGTTTCAAAATTATACTGAACGTATGCATCATGTCCGTCTTCCGGCAAAATGGCAGATGCAACTTCATACGGTGTAGAATAAACTGGATTATCAACAAATTCCTTAATCTTGTCTGGATTTATACCGCAGCGGACTCCCTGAGCTTCAACGGCATTATAAATCTGCTCATAAGAAAGATCTGCACCGCTCATTCCAGGAGCATCTACAATGATATTTCCATGCATTTCATCACGGGTAATATCTACTGCAATAAGAGAATCTGCAGAAGACAGATGTTTATAAAGACCAACAGACTGATATTCGTTGTTTGTTCCGCTGATTACATATTTTGCAATGAGTTTTTCATCAAATTCAAGGGTATCTGGGCGCTGAACGGCATCAAGAACTTCTTTTTCATTGACAGGCGCTCCGTTTCCAATAGGCAGAAGAACTTTGAGCTTGATTGAATCACCAAAGTGACGTACGTAAAACAAACCGTCGCGATTAGTAATAACTTCTTCTGAACCAGAAGCTTCACCGGAAAATAAATCATCCCCGGAAACTTTTTTCTGCTTTGTAGAAAACTCAGGATTCTGATAAATGCGCAGTTTCCATGGCTTTTTACCGATCCCAAAAAAACCGCTGCTTCCCTTTTCAAGAACTTCAAATTCAAGTCCCTGAGTTTTTGTTTCAAGCTGAACAGATGCGTCTGCCAAAGCTTCATCAACAGAATCAGCATTAACTTCAACAGAATTCAACTGACTGTCAACATTGAGGCGCTTCTGTAATTCTTCCCTGATTTTATCTAATGAATACATTTATCAGATAATACCCTTCCTGAGATTTGTAAGCTTTGCACGAAGCCTTAAATTGGCTTTTGTATGCAACTGGGAAATTCGTGATTCACTGACCTGAAGGACTTCCCCAATTTCTTTAAAAGTCAAATCTTCATGGTAGTAAAGAACTATAACCATTTTTTCTTTTTCCGGAAGTTCATTAATTGCCTGAATGATTACCTTTCTGATTTCTTCCCTTTCTGCAATTACATCAGGGTTAAGACTGTTTGGAGCTTCAATGCTGTCTCCAATTGACATGCTGTCGCTGTCATCACCGGAATACCACACTTCATTAAGGGAAAGGATACTTGTTCCCGAAACTTTCATTACTGTTCGGTGATATTCATCCTCGCTCATCTTTAAAGAAGCGGCAATTTCTGAATCGCTTGCTGTCCTGCCAAGTTTTGCTTCAAGATTAACAATGGCATCTTCAATTTCCCTTGATTTCTGTCTTACAGAACGCGGAACCCAGTCAATTTCACGCAGTTCATCAAAAATTGCACCACGAATTCTGGTTACGGCATAAGTCTTGAATTTTACGCCTTTTTCCGGATCGTATTTGTTAATGGCATCAAGAAGCCCGAACTGTCCGAATCCGACAAGATCATCGAACTCTACGCTGTTTGGCATACCAACAGCAACCTTTCCGGCAACATATTTTACCAGCGGCATATACTGACGGATAAATTTATCCCTGAGCTTAGGAGATTTAGTTTTGCGGAATTCTTCCCAGAGCAAATCTTCTTCTCTTTCGTCATTTACCGATTTCTGTTCATCAATAGACGCAACTGTAATATCTTCCATAAAGTAACCCTAACCTTATTTTTTTTACTCTTTAGCCAGCAGAGTGCTTATTGCTTTTGCCATAAGCTCAGCATCTTTTCCGCTTGTAACTTCCTCTGCAGTCAAGCTGTTTCCCGGTACGCTTTCTGAAAAACCAGAATCTCCGGATTCAACTTCAGCATCCCCTGATGGAGCAGGTGAAATAGACGGAGCAAAACCTGACAAATCTTCCAGATCAGGAAGGCTGTCCAGCTGTTCTTCGGAACCGCCCTCAGCCGCAGCCGGAGCAGACGCACTCTTTTCAACTTTTTTTATATCTGCTTGAGTCATTGACTCAACACTTGACACATTCTTTGGAGTTTCTGCAAGAGAAATCGGAACAAATCCTCCAGCCGCACCAGAACCGGCAGCATTCTCTGCAGAGACCTGTTTTGCAGCTTCAGAAAGCGTTACAGGTGCAGCCTGCACTGGCGAAGCAGACGGAGCCCCCTCTGCCTCTGAAACAGCCTTAGGTTCAAAACCTGCACCCTGTTCTGCAGCAGGCGTCATCTGCTTTGAATCATCAGGAGACAGCATCTGCCTGCTGTTCCCTACATAAAACTGAGATGAATCAGCATCATCCGGGAGTTCTTCATCCTGAACAACAATATCAACAGAATGCGAACTGGCAGAAGCTCCAGAGCCGGCTGCTGCAGGAGCAATTCCCCCGTCTCCTCCAGATTCAGAGTCAAACTCCAGAACCTTTGAAAAAACAAACTGAATCAGAACTGCAAGCCCTGCAAAAACAACTGCAAAAATTAACGCGTGCAGTATTACCCGCGCAAAATAATTTCCCTGTGAATTAAATCCAAAAACTGCGGAAAGCAAAAAACCAAAAAAAGAAAAACCGATTATAAATTTAACATTTTTCAATCTTTTCCTCCCACATTTTATGTGCATAGAAAACTATGCAGTCAATCTATTATATACCAATTAATTGTAAAAAGACAGTAAATTATGCATTTCTATCTTTTTTTCCAAGAAATTTCTTAAGAAAATTAGAAACTCCTTCGTTTCCTGTAAAATCTGTCTTTTCAATGCGTCCAACTATATGCTTAAGACACACAGAAGGTTTACTTGTAGGGTTTACAAAAATAAACGGCTTCTGACGGATTACAGATGCCTGTACAATCGGATCGTCGTAAACAAAACCGATGTAGTCAACTTTATAGCCAAGGAACTGGCCTACAATTGTAATGATTCGTTCAGAAATTCTTTTTCCTTCATCTGCAGAATGAACTCTGTTTACAAGCAGCTTAAGGTTTACAGGTCTGTCTACAATTTCAGTAGTAATGATTTTAATGATTCCGTAAGCGTCTGTGATTGCAGTTGGTTCCGGAGTTGTAACGACATAAACTTCATCAGCGGCAGCAACAAACTGAAGTACGTTGTTTGCAATTCCAGCTCCAGTATCAATGATGATTATATCTGCGTTTCCCAAAGCACTGAACTGTTTTGCAAAATATTCAAGTTCCTCTACGCTAAGGTTTGCAATCTTGGAAAACCCGTTGGCACCTGCAATGAACTTAATTCCGAACTCTGTATCAAGAATGATTTCTTTCATTGTCTTTTTCTTATTGATTACGTGCATAAGATTATACTGCGGTACAACGTTAAGAAGAACATTTACATTCGCCATTCCAAGGTCGCCGTCAATAAGAATAACTTTTTTACCAAGCTGAGCATAGGCAATTGCCATATTAACGGAAATATTTGTTTTACCTACACCGCCTTTTCCACTTGTAATAGCAATGATTCTTGTTTTATGACCGTTTGCCGAAACCTGACTTGTTTCAACAGATTCTGGTGCTGCTACACCACCGTTCAAAAGTTCGCGCAAATCTTCTGCCTGTTCTTCCATTATTTATCTCCAAATTTATTATCAATATGATCTCTGTCAATCTTAAAATCTTCCAGACGAATCAAAAAAGTTATCGGATTGGCTTTTTCTATGCATCCAGCAGCTTTCTGTCCTGTTGTTATATAAGAAATGCTCTTATTCTTTTCATTCAGAACGCTGATTACATTTCCATACTGATTTGATTCGTCGCACTTTGTAATTATAACAGACTTATAACCAAAAGGTTCATAATTCTGCATTATATTTTTAAGGTCCCTTGCCTTTGTAGAGGCTGTAAGCGCAAGATAAACTTCCGGATTCATACCCGGAACATCCAGAGTTGCCTTAAGCATTCCTATATGAGAAGAATCGTTCGGACTGTATCCGCTTGTATCGATAAAAATCATGTCTACAGAATCCTTAATGCTTTCGTAGATATGCTTAACGTCTTCTGCATTTTCTGCCTTTTTAACTTTAAGTTCAAACAGTTCACCAAATCTTGAAAGCTGTTCAAACGCGCCAACCCTCATTGTGTCTGTAGTGATAAAGCAAAGTTCCAGTTTTTTCTGATTTTTCTTTGCAGAAATTACATTTTGCGCTGCAAGCTTTACGAGCGTAGTTGTTTTTCCTACTCCTGTAGGTCCAACAATAATGACTGTGCGAGGCTTACGGCGGACAACTTCTTTTGCGACCGAAATGGATTCTCCAATCCAGTCAACAACTTCTTTCTGAACGACATCAAAATCTTCTAGCTGATCAAGAGAAAAAGTTGCCTTAATGCGGTCTGTAATCATTCTTATATAGGAATGAGTGAATTCATTCTGAGAAAGCAGGTCTTCTATGCGTTCAATTGTCGGATGCTCTTCTGAAGAAAGCGCAACAGACGGTTTTTCATCTATTTTTTTGCCGAGTTCATCAATTTTTTTTGTAAGCATGTTCAACTGCGAATTAAGCCCCACAGAAATTCCTGTTTGCTGTTCAACATTCTTTAAAAGAGCTTCCTTACTGCGCAGAAAATCAGTTTCCTGGGCTGCAGGCTGATAAGCAGGACGAGCCGGGCGTGAAGAATAATAAGAAGAAACTGTATTTCCAGAGTTTCCGACTCTGTAGGAAACTTCAACCTCTTCATGCTGTCCGAATCCTAAAAATCCATGATTTAAAATAGTACGCTTATTAGTAATTTGATAATCAGTCCTATATAAATCATAAAGTTTCTGCTTTGCCTCTTCAAAGGTTCTGGCAGTTATCTTTCTTGTCTGTTCTCCGCTGTCAAATGTAGGCATATTTATCGTCCACCCTCTTCACTAATTTCTCCAAGAACCTCAAGGCCAATGCTGTTCCCTGCAGAAAGTATTTCTTTTTCAGAAACAACTACAACACCAGGCATTTCGCGCTCGATTGCAGAATAAACAAGCTGCCTTACAACGCTTGAACACATAATAATCGGCATAAATCCCATCTGCTGAACGCTGGTCAAAGTGTCGCTTACAGCCTTTATCCATGCACGTCCGTCCGGAGGATCAAATGCAACAAAAGGCTTTGAACCATCCTGCGGGTACTGGGCATATTCCAAAACCTTTTGGCTCCATCCCTGCGAAAGATTTACAACCCTAAGCTTTTTATCATTGTCCACATACTGCATGCAGATTTGAAGTCCAAGCGCTTCCCTTACTTTTTCTATAAGTTCCCACGTATTGCCGGTAATTGCTCCATAATTAGAAATAGTTTCAAGGATTGTAACCATATTTCTGATTGAAACTTTTTCTGCAAGCAAACCACAGAGAATCTTTTCTATATCACCGTAAGAGAACTTACGCTTATCGCCGTTCATAACTTCATCAACAACAATAGGATTTGTCTTCTTAACTTCGTTAATAAGTACAGAAACTTCCTGACGGCCAAGAATCTCAGAAGCATGAGCCTTAATAATTTCAGTAATGTGAGTTGCAATTATAGTCGGTGGATCAACAACTGCATAACCGGCCTGTTCTGCTTCTGAACGCTGATCTTCCGGAACCCAGATGGCAGGCATGCCGAAAGCAGGATCCTTTGTTGCTTCTCCTTTTAGTTCTTCCGTAACTGCACCGGTATTCATGCACATGTAATATCCAAGGCGAATCTTGCATCGTCCGGCTTCAATTCCCCGGATTTTAAAACTATATTCATTCGGATCAAGATTCATATTGTCGATAATGCGAATCTTAGGTACAGGAAGCCCCAAATCCAAAGCAGATTCACGTCGGATTCGCGAAATGCGTTCAAGAAGTTCCGCTCCGTTGTCCCGGTCTACAAGAGGAATAAGGGCAAATCCAAGTTCAAGAGAAAGCGGATCAAGAGGCGCAACAGAATCCTGTTCTGCATTTGAACCTTCAGCTTTCTTTCCATCTGCCTTTGCAGCCGCTTCTGCTTCTGCCTTTTTAATCTTTTCAACTTCTTTCTTCTTAGTAAGATTAAATCCGTACCAGGCAAGACCTGCACCGACAGGAATAAGCAGGAATTGTGTTCCTCCCCTGAAAATAATTCCCATTACCGCAAGAACTGCACCGACAATTTCGTAAATAGCACCGTCGATTGTAAATTCTTTGGTAACTTTTTCTCCAAGAGTATCTTCAGATTTATCACCAGTAACAAGTATACCAGTTGCAAAAGAAAGCATAAGGGACGGTAACTGGCTTAAAAGTCCGTCACCAATAGTCAGCGTTGAATAAAGTCCAAGGGATGTAGAAAAATCCAGTTTATGCTGAACCATTCCAACTATAAAACCGCCTACAAGATTTACGACAGTAATAAAGATTCCCGCCATAACGTTTCCGGAAACAAACTTACTGGAACCGTCCATGTTTGAATAGAAGTCAATATCCCTGCGAAGTTCTTCCTTCATTCTGTTAGCCTGCTCGTCCGTAATGGAGCCGTTTGCAAGCTGATTGTCAATATCGAACTGCTTTACAGACATGGAATCAAGTGTAAAGCGGGCAGCAACTTCTGAAACTCGGCCGGCACCTTTTGTAATTACAACGACCTGCACGACAATCAGAATGATAAATATTACAAATCCAATAACAAGGTTATTTCCAGCAACAATACTTGCAAAAGCCTGAACCATTGCACTCTGCGTTCCTCTGAGCGCATTCAGACTATTTCCGGAAGCAGAAAGGATAAGCCTTGTTGAAGAAATATTTATTCCTAAGCCAAAAAGCGTAATAAACAGAATGACCTGCGGGAATGAAGAAAGGTTTGAAGCCCTTGGCGTATATACAACAGTAAGGAGAAGAATTATAGAAGCTGCAAGATTTAAAATCATCAGAAGGTCAATAAATACCTTAGGAAGAGGAATAACCAGCATTACAATGACAATAACAGCCATAACGCCGATCATATTCTTCTGTATGAGATTTAAAATGCTTACTTTTTTTTCGTTTGCCATTAAGATCCCCACCCTTTAGCAAGCTTTCACATTTTTTTTGAGCCGTAACGCATGATTTCTGCATACACATTGGCAAGTACAGAAAGATACTTATCTGGTATTATATCACCAACTTCCGTTTCTGCATAGAGACTTCGCGCTAAAGGCCTGTTTTCTACTATAGGAACCCCGGCTTCTGCTGCAATGCGCCTCATCTGAAGCGCAACTGCATCTTCGCCCTTTGCAGTAACCTGAGGAGCGTCATTAACTTCCCTGTCATACTTCATTGAAACAGCAAAATGTGTAGGGTTGGTGATTACAACATCAGCTTCGCGGACAGCTTTCGGCATGTTCATTTGAAGCAATTCCTTCTGCTTCTGCTTGAGACGGCTCTTTACTTCAGGGTCACCTTCCATCTCCTTGTATTCCTGCTTTACTTCATACTTTGTCATTTTCATTGACTGCATGAATTCCCTTTTCTGAACAAAATAGTCCGGAATAGAAATAATGAGAAAAATAACGGCTGCAATAACCAAAAGAGTTGCCGCCATTTTGGAAATATGAAATACCGCCTCTATAGCCTTACCGTTGTGAATAATCATCATAAGTTCAGGAATGTCGCGGCGTATAAGCGCATACGCAACTGCCACAATAACCGCAACCTTGCCGATTGATTTTGCAATGTTAAAAACACCGCGCACAGAAAACATCGTATTCTTAAAATATTCCCCGAATTTTGGAATAATTTTAGAAAATTTAGGTGTAATAACCTTAAGGCTGAACATCATTCCCTTATTCTGAATGATATTTCCCAGAATTCCCGCAATAATTCCAACCATTGTAATCGGAATTACAAGACGCAGAAAATAAAATACAAAAATCATAAAGAAAGACGGATCTGCAATATTTTCTGAATTTATGCGCGTAAAGAAAAACGAAAGGATATCTGCACATCCCGAAAGAACGGATTTTGCAAGAAAAATAAACGTAACAAGAGAAAACAAAAAAACAAGCGCACCTGTAAGTTCCTGACTTTTCGCAATGCGCCCCTCTTCCCTTGCCCGGCGAAGTTTAAGTTCCGAAGGTTCTTCTGTTCGCCCTTCATCTTCTGCGGCAAACCACTGAAGGTCAATATCCTGAAAACTCAAGAAGCACCTCCTGCACCGGCAAGATGAATCATATTAAACAGTTCCGTAAGACCTGTATTAAAAGAACGGAAGAAAAATTCGCACAAAGCCGGAAAAATCCATATTAAAAGCCCAAAAGCAAGAAGAATCATTACAGGGAAACCTTCTGAAAGAAGGTTCATTTGAGGTGCTGCCTTAGAAAGAAGACCCGTACATACTGTAATAAGCAGGAGAGTTCCCATAACAGGCAAAGAGATTACAAAAGCGTCTGCAAAAAGATTAGTAAGCCCTTTAAGCAAAAACGAAACTACGCCTTTCTGATCCCGGATAAAATCAAAAACAGTTATAGAAGAAAACGAACTTTTTAATCCCTTTAGAAAAATGATTTGAAACCAGTGATTCTGAAGAAATATAAGGACAGCCGCAAAGTTAAAAAACTGGCCTAAAAGCGGATTTTCTACCTGTGAAAGTTGATCATAAGTTGAAGCAGCTGTAAAACCCATCTGAAAGGCAAAAAACTGAGCCGCAGAACTGAATGCAGCAAATATAACGGAAACGTAAAAGCCGATTATTACGCCGATCATTCCTTCTCCAAGAACAAGGAAAGCATAATAAATGCTGAATGCTCCGTCACCTTCAATAATGGAACCGTATCTAGAAAAAACAGTCTGCCCCATCAGAATATATGAAACATAGCCGACAAGAGCGATTTTTGCAGCACGCGATACAGTCCGCATGGAAAAAAGAGGAAGCGTAAAAATTAATCCCGCTGTTCTAGCGGCAACCAGAAGATACACGGGCGCCGCAAGAAGAATTTCCTGAACCATTAAAGAGCCAGCCCCGGTATCATAGAGAACAGCTGAACTGTATATTCTTCAAGACGAGTAAACATCCAGCCGCTTAAGAGTGCAATAACAACAAGAATTGCAACAAATTTTGGAAGAAAAGTTAATGTCTGTTCCTGAATGGAAGTTACAGCCTGAAAGATTGCAACAATCAGACCAACAACAAGAGCAACAGCAAGACAAGGCATAATCAGCATAAAAATCTGAACAATACCGCCGCGCATTAAAAACACAAGTTCTGAAACAGACATAAGCTCCTCCCTATTTCAAAATAAGTTTAAATCCTAAGTTTTAGTGAACAACAGAATTAAACAGCTGCGTTGTCAAAAGTCCCCAACCGTCAACAAGAACAAACAGCATAAGCTTAAAAGGCATGGAAATTTGAACCGGCGGAAGCATCATCATACCCATACTCATAAGGATACTGGCAACTACCATATCTATAATGATAAAAGGAATATATAGAATTACGCCAATCTTAAATGCAACCGTAAGTTCATGCAGAATATACGCAGGGACTAGAATATATGTAGGCACATCCGCAAGTGTATCCGGCTTAGGAAGTTTTGCCATATTCATAAAGGTTGCAATATAAGAAGTATCCTTTGACATCTGACTGTACATAAAGATTCTTATCGGCGCTTCTGCATTGTGATACGCTTCTTCAATAGAAATCTGACCGTCACTCAAAGGCTTAAATGCTGTATCATACATTTTAGTAAAAGTCGGCCACATGATAAAAAGAGTCATAAAAAAAGCAATTCCATTTAATACTGCTGTAGGCGGAACCTGCTGCAGCGAAAGAGCCCTTTTTATAAAATCCAAGACAATAGAAAAACGAAGAAAACATGTAAGCAGAATCAAAAGACTTGGTGCAAGGCTTAATACAGTCAAAAGAACCATAAGCCTTACTGAAAAAGCAAGTTCCCGACCAGTCCTTGGTTCTGTAATGTTAATCGAAAGATTAGGAATTTCCGCAGCCCTTACATTTCTAGACATTTCTGTATTTCCGCGTGTTGAACCGTTAGGAAAACGGTTAGAAGACTGAGCTACCAGACCTGAAATAGAAATTAAAAAAACAAGAATGAAAGCGACCGGACGCCTGAAAAATAAGCTGTTTTTCATACTATTCTCCCCCGTTCAGCCGTTCACGCTGTCTGTCAAGAAAATCCGACTGACTGCGTTCAGAAGAAGTAAAAACGCCTTCATTTCTAGGCCCGTTCGGCATAAAAATATCAAGAATATCCTGAAAAGTACGGGGTTTCTGAGTCCTCTTGTGAGTATCAGAATACAAATTCATTGCCTGAACAAGTTCAAGATCATCAATTTTACTTATAAGATTAACAGAATTGTCGGAAACACCTATTAAAAAGGCATGTTTATCTGTAAGAGTAACAACCTGCACTGACTTTCCTGGAGCAATATTTATGGAAGCAACCTGTCTTAAAAACTGATCATCCCCGGCTTCTGTCGCCATGCTTTTCTTTAACAGCAGCAGAACACCATAGATAATTGCAATTACTACAGCAAGTACAAAAATCATTCTTAGAACAAGGAAGAATGAAGACCCCCTGCTGACAGTCATTCCCGTATTTTGAGCCGGAGTTTCCAAAGATATAGAAGATTCATCAATATCATTCATCTGCACAGACGAATTTTCAGAAACAGATTCCTGAGAGTTCAGCGAAATCTGTGCAGAAAGCGCAATTTCTGAACCTATAAACAAAAATGCAAAAAGAAAAAACTTAATTAATTTACTCAATTTTCCCCACCCTGAAAATTAAAGTATTATAACAAACTGTCTTTTATGTTAGCGCAAATCAGAAACACGTTCCAAAGGAGAAAGGATTTCCGTTACGCGGACACCAAAGTTTTCATCAATGACTACTACTTCTCCCTTTGCAATCGGTTTATGATTTACAAGGATATCAACAGGTTCA
>JBGVIP010000038.1:0-30821 GCA_045123335.1 Treponema sp. | reverse complement strand
CAGTCTTCATAGGGAAGGATTGAAGTATTGTATGTATCAATGAAATTTGCTGTATCAATGATTTCTTCCTTGTCCATTCCAATTAACGGACGCATGAGCGGATATTCTGCAAAATGTTCTGTTATATTCATGTTTTCCATTGTCTGGCTTGCAACCTGACCAAGACTTTCACCGGTAATGATGCAGTCTGCACCGACCCTTTCTGCAAGCATGTTTGCAACTTTCATCATGCAGACGCGGAGCATAAGGGTTGACCATTCTTCAGGCGCTTTCTGCTTTATTTTCATCTGAACTTCTGTAAACGGAACGATGTTCAGGTGTGTCTGAATTCCAAAATAAGAAAGCTTTGCGGCCAGTTCTTCTACTTTCTGCTGTGCTTCTATTGAAGTGTAAGGGTAGGAGTGGAAGTAAACGCACTGAACTTTCATGCCTCGGCGCATCATTCTGTAGCCTGCAACAGGGGAATCAAGTCCGCCTGAAAGAAGAAGAAGTCCGTTTCCGCTGCATCCGGCAGGAAGTCCGCGGCAGCCTTTCTGTGCATCGCTGTAGACAAAAACGCGTTCGCGCACTTCAATGTAAATCCTTACGTCCGGATTGTGAACGTCAACTTCCATGAATCTGTCGTCAAAAACAGCTGCGGCTGATTCTACCGCAATTTCATAGGAATTGAGCGGGAATTTTTTATCGCCACGCTTTGCTTCAATCTTGAATGTTTTTGCGCCGCTTAATTCTTTTGCATGTTCAGCGCACTGTCTGACAGCTGCCTTAATGCTTTCAATGTTTTTTTCGCAGGTAATTGTTTTTGCCCATCCGGTAATTCCAAGCAGATGGCGCAGGGTATTTTCTACGGCTTCGCAGTCTTTTTCTTCGCAGTCAATGTAAAGCCGTCCGCCAAAAAGTGCAATCTTAAGATCTAAACCTTTAAGGCATTCCTTTGTGTTTTTTACAAGAAGTCTTTCAAAAAATTTAATGTTTGAGCCCTTTAACTGGAGCTCACCGATTTTTCCTAAATAAGTAACCATAGGGCTACTATACTATTTTTTTCTTTCTATGTCTTGCGCTCTAGGACCGAATTCTTTCTGTCTTTTGCGCAGTTGTTCAATCTGACTGTTTCCTTTTTCAAGCTGATTGATTAAATCCCAGTGCCAGTCCAATTCTTCAGGCGGAAAAAGTGCCGGCGGATCAGGCTTTCTGCGGGAATTTGCTTCTTCAACAATTTTAAGCAGTTCTTCGGCGCTTGATTTGTCTTCTACTTTTATAAGATAGGGTTTACCTAAAAGCAGGACTGAACCGTTTTCTGTCATTGTGTATTCAAAAGGAATTTCTGAATATTTTTCTACGTTTCTGATGTTTGTTGAACGGCCGCTTACGCAGGTGTAATTTTGTCCGGCGCTGAAAATGTGCTTGTTTACTGTATATAGCCTGTTTTCGTCAGAGAATGCGGCCTTTGAATTTTCGTGAAGCATGTCTGTCTGCCAGAAGCGAAGCCTGTAGGTTCCTTTTTCTGTAATGTACCAGGAAATTATGTCTTTTCTGACCTGATGACCGGAAAACTTTAGCGAATCAGCTGTATTTAAGCCCTGCCAGTATGCGAAAATCCTACTGCCGGAATCCGGTTCTGTGTCAGAAAGTGAACCTGTGTAGGAATCGCTTTCATACGGAACTTTGATTAGGAAGTTAAGGTAAATTTTATTTCCGTATATAAAAAGAGGAACTGTAAAATTCTCTTTTTTACCGGTGTGAACAGTCATTTCCCAAAGATTCTGGTTTTCGGAAATTTCCTTGAATTCTGTCGTTAAATCGTAGCCTTTTTTTTGAGTAGCTGCATTTCGAGCACGTTTTTTAATCTGTGAAAAATCTTCCGGTTCGCAGGCTCGGTCGTAATACCAGCCGTAATATTCCTTTAAGATTATGGCAATTTGATTTTCGTGTCCAAAAAAGATAATCCTGTCATCACCCTGCCAGATTCCTTCAAGTGATTCAGGGGTTATGGAATTTGCATAAAACGGAATAAAAAGCATTAGAAAGAAGAAAATGCGTTTTTTCATATTATTTTATCGGAACATAAAAAATCCTTGCTTAGAAGAAAATTATCAATAAAGGGGTTAAAGGGGAAATGGTTCTTGCAAAAATAAAAAAAAGGTTGTATAACTTAAATAGTTAGCGATGACTAACTAAAACGTATATCGGTTCTCCCGGACAGGTTCCCCCCTGTCTGATAATTTTCCGGCAGAGTTTCTGCCGGGTGCAAGTCATAATTTATAAAAAGTCCCCGGCTTTTTTTCACAGGATTCAAGCTTATTCTGCTTAATGCTTTGATCCTGTGTTTTTTTTAACATGAGATTTTATGAAGTTGTGATAAAATTATATAAAAGTGGAGCGGTCAATATGAATGTTTTTTTAGTTCTAATGATTCCATTTATCGGAACTTCCCTGGGTGCGTCGGCTGTTTTTCTCATGAAAAACTCTATAAATGAATATGTACAGAAAACAATGTTGGGATTTGCTTCCGGCGTTATGGTTGCTGCATCTGTGTGGTCGCTCATTATTCCGGCTATTGAATCTTCAGAAAGTATGGGGCACCTTGCATTTTTGCCTGCTGCAGTAGGAATTGTTCTGGGCATGGCACTTCTGTTTATACTTGATAAGATTGTTCCTCATCTTCACCTTAATGCTGAAAAGCCAGACGGTCCGGAATCACGACTTAAAAAAGCGACGATGCTTGTTCTGGCTGTTACGCTACATAATATCCCTGAGGGAATGGCTGTAGGAGCAGTAGCGGCAGGATTTTTAAACGGAACAGCGGATATAACTGCAGCCGGAGTTATGGCTCTTTCAGCTGGTATTGCGGTACAGAATTTTCCGGAAGGTGCAATTATTTCCATGCCGCTTAAGTCCGAAGGCTGTGGCAAGGTACGAGCCTTTGTGTACGGGGTGCTTTCTGGGGTGGTGGAGCCGGTCTTTGCATTCCTTACAATAATATTTTCTTCGTTCATAGTGGATTTCCTGCCGTATCTTCTAGCCTTTGCCGCCGGCGCAATGCTTTTTGTTGTTGTAGAAGAATTAATTCCCGAAGCCAGCGAAGGCGAACATTCAAACTGCGGAACCGCCGGCTTTGGACTTGGCTTTATTCTGATGATGATTCTGGATGTGGCATTGGGGTAAGATAATCGATACAAATTCTCAATAATAAATAAAAATATTGAAATAATTTAATAAAAGTTAGATAGTGCTAACAATTAAAATCAGGGTGCATCAAGTGAAAAAGTTGGCATTGTTTTTTATATTGTTAGTTTATGTTGTTTCTGCATGGGGACAGGCTTTTGAAGACTTTTCGTCTGATGAAGATGTTATTGTTGTAACTGCCGGAAAATTTGAACAATCTGCCTCTGATTCTGTAGATAAAGTTCAGGTTGTGACATCTGATGAGATAAAGAAAAGTGGAGCAAAAACTCTTACGGAAGCGGTTAGGTCTGTTCCTGGAGTATCTGTAAAAGGTGTTAGTGCCGGTAATCCAGTTGATTCAATTTCAATGCAGGGCTTTGACGGTGATTATGTAAAAATTCTTGTTGACGGCATTTCAATGAGTGGTGATATCGGTGGTTCGGCGGCTGTGTATCAGGTTCCTGTTGAAGACATTGATCATATAGAAATCATTCAAGGGGCAAGTTCTGCTCTTTATGGTTCTGATGCAATGGGCGGGGTAATCAACATAATCACTAAACGAGTTAAAAATGCTTCTGAGCGTTTAAAATTCAATGGTTCGGCTTCTGAGGAATTTACATTAAAATCTAAAAAAGACTGGAGAAATTATTCTGCAGCTTCTTTATCTGTTTCTGGTTTGCGTTTTTCTTCTTCGGTGACAGGCAGTTTTGATTATGCTCCCGGCAAGAAGGAGTACGAATATTATGCATTTGCAGGTAAAAACATAGAATATTACAGAACTCCGTTAAAAAGAATGGGTTTTGTAAGGGCTAATGCGGCCTGGAACGACAGCTGGGGAAATGTCTGTCTTTACGGTGTTTATGCAGATGCCCTTATGGAAAGTAATTTTTCTGCGCTTGGTTTTGATTCCGGTTCAATTATGAAGTACAGAACAGACAGAATTGAGGGAGGAATTTCTGCTGAATATGATTATGACAATAATCTTTCTTTTTCCGGTTTTTCCAGTGTAAAGGGATTTTTGCTTTCTACGGATTTCATGCATTTTACTCCGGAGCAGTCTGAAGGATTTTTATATAGGGAATCAACAGTTACTGATTCAAGTTTTATAGACTGGGAAAGTGAACTGAGGTCTTCTTGGAAGTTAAATGCATGTAATTCATTTCTGTTCGGAATTAATGCAAATCTTCAGACTGTTGACGGAGATTCCTTTGAAACAAGGGAAAAACAGCTTCTTTTTTCTGCATATGTGCAGGATTCTATAAATCTTTTTTCAGATAAGCTTTGTATTGTTCCCGGAGTTCGTTTTGATTATGAACCGGCTTTATACGGAAACAGTCAGGCTTTTATGGTTACTCCAAAAGTCAGCGTAAAATTCAGTCCTTCATCTTATACGGCTTTAAGGTTTTCTTATGGAATGGGTTACAAGACTCCGACCTTGAAACAGAAGTTCTGGGTTTTCTATCATAATTATGCTCCAGGAGAAGGAAACTTTATTCTAAACGGAAATCCGGATCTTGAAAGCGAAAAATCTCATGGTTTTAATCTTTCTGTTGAACAGAATCTGTTTAATCTGGCAAAAATTTCATTTTCCGGGTACTTCAATTACATTACAGATTTGATTGACAGTGCAATTGTTGATGAATCTACAGTTCCTCAAACACGTTCATATATCAATGTAGGAAAAGCTGTTACTTATGGCTGTGACTGTGCAGTATCTGCTTCCATTAACAGTTTTTCGTGCAGGGCTTCATATTCGTATACGGGTGCAAAGGCATGTGTTGATGAAAGCTGGGAAGATCTTTCCTTGCGGGTAACTCATAAAATCTGCGTTTCTGCTTCATATATGCTGCCGGTTCTTGAATCTGATTTTGGAATTTCCTGTGACTGGGCATCAAGACAGCTTTTAAAGACCGGGGGAGATGACTATTCTCCGGACTGCCTGCTGCTTGGCGCTTATATTTCCAAAAAGTTCTGTGCAGAAAAAATTGAGGTTTATCTGAAGGCGGACAATCTTTTGAACAATATTAATTTTCAAAATGGAACAGACGGTTCTGATCAGGAAGCTTATTACAATCTTTATGACGGTACAACTGTAAGTTTTGGAACAAGAATGAAATTCTAAAAAGGAGATTCGGCAGGAATGAAAAAAAAATTACGTGAGAAAATCATATTTTACTTTATGCTTGCAGCTTTTGTAGCCCAGACTTTTACTTCATGTTCAGAAGATTCAGAACCTGTGACAATTCCTGTATTTCCGATTGAATCTGTCTATGGATTTACTTTTTCTACAACTTTTACTTCGTCTTCGGGTAACAGTCTTTCTCCTGAAATTACAGTTTTTAATTCAGAGCGGATTGACTGGACTATGTCTTCCGGCTCAATGGGAAACAATAAATTTTATTATACAGCAGAATCTGATTCTCTTTTTCCGAATGTATGGACAATGTACTGGTATTCATCTTTATCTTCGTTTAATTCCGGTGATACTTCTAAAGCTGCAATGAAAATAAAGTTTGGAATAAATGCTCTGGAAAGTATTTCTGTTCTGGTTATGGATAACGGAAACTGTTCTGGTGCATCTATGGCTGGAACAGCGCTTACGATGAAAAAAGTTTCCGGTTTTTATAATACAGCGCCGGGTGAAATTTCTGATGCGGCAGAAAGCATTACAGATACAACGATTTCTGTAAAAGGAGAAAAGACAGACTGGTTTGAACTGTCTACTTCTTTTACAGGTTCATATGACTGTCTTGTTGGAGAAGACGGCTGTATATCTAAAATTCATGCAGACTGCTCTGACGGAGAAATAATCCGTGTGGTAATTAAGAAAACTTCTGATGGGCTTGTTTCTGTGCATGTTCCTGCAATGAACTACGGGGGATTTAATCTGGAATCTTTTATGGTTACGGATGTTCAGGTTTCTGCTCAGGAAGAAACTTTTTATCTTTCAAAAGATTCTTTTGTGTCATCCGCTTCTGGCTGTGTTATTAACGGTACATCATTGAAAGGTGAATATAAGGACGGTGTACTTTTGCTTAGGTATGTTTTTACTCCTGGAAAAATGCCGTTCCCTATTACTGTAATCTTTACGTCAGAACAGAATGAATGAGTCTTGATTTTTGTTGGACTTGCTTAATCTGATTACGAGGCAGTTTTCTGCCATTGTGATATCTGTCTTTATGATTATTCATGAGGACAAAAAAACTGCGGTATGCGGTTAAAAATAAATTTAAGGACGGATTTTTCCGTGCCTAAAAAAGGTGTTTTTATGAAAAAACTTGTTGTAAGTTTTTTGGCAGCTTCATTGGCTTTTTTTGGTTTCAGCGGTTGTTCAAACGACTCTGATGATAATTCTGCTCTGCTTCTTGCTGTTGCATCCTCAAAAAATAACAGTGTTCAGGCTGATTTTACGCAGGCTGACTGTTATGGCTACTATTGGGGTACGTGGACTGTAATGGGGTCTG
Organism: Treponema sp.; assembly: GCA_045123335.1. GTDB lineage: Bacteria > Spirochaetota > Spirochaetia > Treponematales > Treponemataceae > Treponema_D. The sequence continues at coordinate 24,192 of JBGVIP010000038.1, read as the reverse complement.
CATATCCAATGTGTGTTTCTGCAGCAGCAGATTCTTTCCGATGGGTTGCACAGGGATACGGAGATACAACTTACCCGGCACAGTATACTGTATGGGTAGAAAATGATGATGGTTCATTTACAGTAAAGGGCTATGCAGCAAGTTCTACTAAAACTGCTGATGAAAGGCTTGCAGAAGATGATCCTGCGGCTACAGTAACTTTTACACGTACAGATGGCGCAGTGAAAGGTGCTTTTAATGTTCCTTCAATGAAATTAAAAATGAATGTTGAAGATGCAGAAATCATTCCTGGAATTCAATATGACAGCCGTTATAACGGAGCTGCTGGTGCAATTGCAAAGGATTATGAAGGAACCTGGACTGGTACAATAAGTTTTGGTTCGGGTATTGAAGCTACAGCTGGAACAACAAAACTTTCTGTTGTACGCGTTTCTGATGATACAGCAAAAATTGTCATTCCTGCTTTTACAGGCGATATGAACGGAACTTCAATGACTGTTCCTGGATTTGAACTTGAAGTTTCTGTTACAGCTGTTACATCGGGACGCGCAAAAACTTATACAGTTGCTCTCCCGAATGATGCATCAACATATACTGTTGATATTACTGTAGACGGTGCAACAAAAACTTTTAATGGTTCTGCATTCAGCTTTACGCTTGGTTCAACTGTAACAATGGAAACAACTTATACATATGGCGCCATGCCGTTCCCGTTTGTAGTTTCCTTCACAAATGCTACAAACTAATTAGAACTTAAAAAAAAACGGAGGGGGTAAACGGACAGAATGATTTTTGTCCGTTTTTTTTATAATTTTTTTATTCAATCAAAAAATCCATTGCAAAAATAAAATCTAGGCTGGAATTAATTTTTTCAGGCATTTTTTTGAAAGGTGCAGCTTTTTTTACGGCTGTAATTGCAGCTTCATTTAAAAGTTCATGAGGGCAGGCCTTTACAATTTCTGCAGTAAGAAGGTCTCCTGTTTGTGCAATGCAAATGTGGATTTTTACGCGGCCCTGCTGGCCTTTTGCACGGCATGAAAGCGGATATGTTTTTTTTGCGGAAATCCTGCTGAGCACGTATTCCTTGTAAGTGCTTGAAGCTTTTTCTATCTCAGCTTTTTCTGCATCCGAAACGCCTGTCTGACTATCTTCTTTATATTCGTCATGTGTTTCGTCCACTTCAGGTTCTTCTTCCGGTTGATTAATTGCAGGATTTTCAGAAGGAATAGTGTTCTCTGTATTTACAGGAATTTTTTTAATATGGTCCTGTTTTTTTGGAGAGGCCTTTTTTTTCACTGTTACAAAAGAAATTTCTGCATTTTGATGTCTGGAATTATTTTTTTCCCTGTGCCTGTAATTAAAAAACGGCAGAAGAAGTACAGTTATTACGAGAAAAATTGTAATCAAGAGGCTTTTAAGGTATCGTTTATTCCGGCTGTTCATGAACGATTCCTATTTTTGCAATTCCTGCATTCTGAAGTTTTGTAAGAATCTGTACTACGCGTTCAAAATTTACGGTTTTATCGCATTCCAGGGAGACAGAAATATCTGAAATTAAGCTTAAGGTTTCAGAAAGTACGCTTTCCAGCTCATCCATGGATACTGTAATTCCGTCAAACTGAATTTCTGTCTCAGAAACGGTAAGGACTTTCAGCCTGTCATTTTTTTCCTGCGTTGTATCTTCGCTTTTTGGAAGGTCAAGGGGAAGCGAGTTTTTCTTGAACTGTGTGGAAACCATAAAAAATATCAGCAGAATAAATATTACGTCGATCATACTGGTAATATTTATGGCAAGTTCTTCTTCATCTGTCTTTTTTATGAAATTCAGCATGACTCTATTCCTTTGATAGTGCGTCTTCAACCATTAAATTCATTCTCATTACGCGTTTTTCTATGATTCTTTTGAAAGTGCGGTAGAAGAAAAGCGCAGGAATTGAAATTATCATTCCGAACGCAGTTGTAAGCATGGCTTCCCAAATACCGCCGGAAAGATCCTGAATGTTCAGGTTTCCTCCTGCATTGTTCATTCCTTGAAAAGCGCTTATAAGTCCCGTAACTGTTCCCAAAAGTCCAAGGGAAGGGGAAACTGCTGATATAAAATTAATGAGCCACATTCCGCGGTTCATTTCGTAATACATCAGGGTACATTCTTTTTCCAACTGGTTCTTTTTATCTTTTTCTGGAAGCTTTTCTGTTTTCTTTATTTTATTAGTGAGCCGTTCAATATAAGAATCCTTTTTGCTGTGAAAAGTTTCTGCAAAATAGATTATGCGTTCTATACAAATGCACAGGCAGAACAGGAACAAAAATGCAAGCACCCAGTTTACAGGTCCGCCAAGATTAATAAGTTCTATCAGTTTCATATTGCCTCTTTTTTTTACTTTCTTTTATTGTAAGAGTTGCATGTTTAATTGCAAGTGGCGGATGATAAAAAATCATTCTTATTCCGCTGAACCGCATTACAGTTCTTATTTTTTCTCTCATTTCTGGCTTATAGCAACGAATCTTGCAAAACGAACAGAACGATTTGGTTTCCATAAAAATGCATTTTTCAATTCTTGTATGGACGTATTCTGCTAGCTGCTTACATTCCGGACATAAAGTTTCTGGAAGTTTCATTGCTTTTGTTTTGTGCTTATGACTGCAAAAAATCTGTATCATGAGCAGAACTGTTTTATATTCTTTTTGTCTTTTTTGTTTAATTTTCTGCTGTTCGCAATCTTTATTCATTTGCAGCCTTGCTGTTTTTTGCAGCGACATTATTTTTTAAGTTTTCCGCCTCTGATTTTGAAATCGTGCGTATTCTTGTAAAGAAATAGACGTATTTGAATATAAGCGCAATGATTACAAAGGCGCGGCCGATTCTGGTTCCTGTGCAATCATTTCGGCTCATTCCTATAAAAGCGAATGTCAGCATTATGGAAGCAGGTATAAGACAGCATAATTTTGTTTTAAGCGTCATTGCCCTGGAAGTAACGAAACTTTCCAGGTGTTTTTTATATATTGCGGTGCTTTTGAACCACTTGTCCAGCCGGTCTGAACCTTTTGCAAAGCAGAATGCAGAAAACAGCAGGAACGGTGTAGTCGGAAGAATGGGCAGGGGAATTCCTGTTATTCCCAATCCAAGTGAAATAAAACCGCCTGTAATCCATAAAGGTTTTAGAATTTTCATTTTTTTTCTCCATGATTAATCTTTAGCTTCTTTTTTTTTCTGTAATTCATAGATAATGTTTGCGTGTTCAAAAGTTGATTCGCGGTGGCTTACAATTACAACTGTTTTGTCCTTGCTTTCTTCTTTTACTGCATCCATAATCAGTTTTTCGTTGTGGGAATCAAGGTTACTGGTAGGTTCGTCCAGAAGAAGAAAATCTCCGGCGTGCAGGAACGAACGTGCAAGCCCGAGCCTCTGGCGTTCACCGCCGCTGAAATTATCCCCCAGTTCTGCAACTTCTGTGTTGTATCTGTCCGGAAGTTTCTGAATAAAATCATGAATACGCGCTTTTTTACAGGCTTCTTCAATTTCCTGATCAGTTGCGTTCAATTTTGCAATCTTTATGTTGTTTTTTATTGTGTCATGAAAAAGTATTGTTTCCTGCGAAATATAGCTTTCTGTATTTTTTAGTGAAGTTGAATTTATTTTTTCTATGTCTGTGCCGGAAATTGTAACTCGGCCGGAAGATGTGTCATAAAATCTCATGAGAAGCTTAAGGACTGTTGATTTTCCCGAGCCGCTTTTTCCTTTGATGCCGATAATCCTGCCTTTTTGAAAATTAATGCTCAGATTTTTTAAGATTTCTGTTCCCTGTTTATAGCAAAAACTTACTTTTTCAAGTTCAGCTCCATTAAATTCTATGTGTGTTCCGTCTGTCATTTCATTCACGGCAGGTTTTTCTTCTAAAAGCGTAAGGACTCGTTTTCCGGCTGCAATTGTTGAACTTAAGCCGCTTGATAGGTTTGCCAGGGCAATTACAGGAGCAAAAGAACTGAATTGAAGTATGACTGCGGTAATTGCATCTTTATGGCTTATCAATCCCTTGTTTTTTAATATTAGGGCAATAAAGAGCATTAAAAGGCTTCCCGAAGTAATGAAAAGTCCTGTAAGTGCGCTGGTTTTTCCGTCATTTTCTGTCATCTTTTTTTGAAGTGAAGAAAGAGTCCTGCTGTTTTTTTGAATTTCATTAAGCTTTTTTAAACCGTTTCCGAATAAAATTGTCTGTTCAATTCCTCGTATACAGTCCAGTATAAATGCATTTATTTCAGAAAAAGATTTCCTGAACAGCCTTGCATCTTCTTCGGCTTTTTTTCCTGTAATCAGAGGAATAAGGATTCCGACAGAAATGTATGAAAGTAAAGCACAAGTACTTAAAATAATGCTGTAATGTGCTAAAAATATGCAGCAGGCGGTTTCTACGGTAAGGGCAATGCATACAGGGCTTATTGTATGTGCATAGAATACTTCCAGAAGTTCTATGTCGTTTGTTATAAGGGAAATTAAGTCTCCTTTCTGTTTGCATTCAAGTTTTGCGGGCCCCAGCTGTCTTAGTTTTTTGAATACAATGCTGCGGATTCTTGCAAGAACCGTAAATGCTATAAAGTGATTGCAGTATTGTTCTCCATAATGAAGGATTCCTCTTAAAACACCTGCTGCAAAAAGCATAAAAAGCGGAAGCGGCCTGTAAAGCATTATTGAAGCCATTACAGGAATGCTTATTGCACAAATATGTCCTGCTGCGCCAAGAATTACAGCCATAAGCATTACGGGAAGCAGAGGAGTTACCATTTTTGAAAGTCTTATCAGTGTTTTCATATTCATACCTTCCTGCAGGTTCCGTCTGTAAATTCATAAACAGAATCTGCATAACGGCAGTTTTCTTTTCTGTGGGAAATCATGATTATTGTTTTTTTCCCTTTCAGTTCCTGAAGAAAGTCCATTATTGCTTTTTCGCTTTCTACGTCGATGTTAGAAGTGGCTTCATCAAAAATCATTATTTCTGGATCATGAAGAATTGCCCTTGCAATCGAAAGCCTTTGTTTTTGTCCGCCGCTAAGGTTTGAGGCGTTTTCAAGAATTTCTGTTTCAAGCCCGCTTTTTTCTTTTAGAAAATCTGCAAGCCGAAGACGTTCTATGATTCTGTACATTTCTTTTTCGGTTGCATCTGGATTTCCTTCTTTTAAAGTTTCGTTTACTGTTCCCTTAAAAATCCAGTCGAGGTGAGATATATAGCATGTAGATTTATAAATGGAATCTGAACAGATTTCTTTCATTTCTATTCCTGCAAGGCGTATGTTTCCCTGATAGTTTCTATTTATTCCCGCTAAGATTTTTGCCACCGTTGATTTACCGGAACCGCTTTCTCCAAAAAATGCAGTAAAGCTTCCGCGAGGGATTGTCAAATTCAGATTATTCACGACTTTTCTGTTTTTATATGAATAACTAAGGTCTTTTAATTCGTATAAGTTTTTTTGAAAATCAGCGTCATTAAGTTCTGCTTTTGTAATTTCTCTTTTTCCATATTGAGTTTCCTGTGCATCCAGAAAATCAAAGATTTTTTTGCCTGCTGCTGAGCCGTTCATTGCAACGTGAAAAAAACTTCCAAGCCGTCTTAGAGGAACAAAAAAATCTGCACTTATAAGTATTGAGGCAAAGCAAAGCCAGAGTGAAATTTCTCCGTTTCTGAATCCGTTTATTGCGGCTGCAATTCCTAAGCCAGCGCCTCCATAAGCTATCATGTCCATTATAATGATTGAATTAAGCTGCATGGAAAGCACTTTCATTGTCACTTTTCTAAAAAGTTCCGCATCTTCTTTCATCTGATTCTGCTTGAATTCATCTGCCTGATATATTTGAAGGGTAGTAAGCCCTTGTAAATTTTCCAGAAAATTGTCTGCAAGGCTTGCGTACTGATCCCAGTATTTTGAAAGCAGTTTTTTTGCAATTTTCTGTACTGATGCAATGGAAAGAGGAATCAGCGGCACACACACAAGAAGTATAAGAGCCATCTTTGTACTGATAAAAAAAAGCAGTGCAAATGTAGAAATTGCTGCAATCATGCTGAAGTACAGCTGCGGAATATACGCACTGAACATAGTTTCAAGCTGTTCTACACCCTCTGCGGTAAGCTGAACGAGTTTTGCGGTTTCTGTATTTTCGTGATAGGCTGTTCCGAGAGACAGCAGTTTTTTATAGATTTTGGTCCTTAATGTCTCTTTTATTTTTTTTGAAGCAAGAAATGCATTTTTTGCTCCGTAGCGTGCACTTAAAAAAGATAATGCTGCAGAAAGAATACAGGCCGGAATTATATATTTATATTGAGAATAAGTGCATTTTCCGCATGTAAGCCATGCAGCAGAAAAAATAAGAATTGTATTTGCTGCAAGCGAAAGGAATTTGCACAGAACGCTGTAATGTATATATTTTTTTGAATCTGGAACTAAGGCAAGCAACCGCCTATTAATCATCATTTTTTTACCTCAAAAAACAGGCTTAGAATATAGGCCAAAAAAAATAAAATCAATTTTTATAATGGTTATTGAGAATTATTATCAATGCCTTGAAAATAAATTAGTTAGCTGAATCTAACTATTGATTGAATCTTTTGAAAGTTATATTTTTAACTAGTTAGTTTAAACTAACTAGTTGAGTAAAGTTATGAGTTTTGACCAGTTAATGATTCACTATACGGCACCTTCTTTTTGCGGAATAAAACCTGCAAATCTTTTTTCTGTTTCGTGTACGCAGTTTAGTAATGGAAATTACAGGGAATGGGAAAAGATTTTCACTTTAAAGGGATTAAACAGCGCTTTTAAAAAGCTTCAGAACGGAAGGGTTGTTGTTCTTGTCTATAATAGACTGTGGGTTTCAGAAATCGTTTCTAATCAATATGTAAAGGAGTACTTAAGCTTAAAGGGCTACAGCCTGCAGGATGACGGCAGTTTTATTACCCAGCTTATGGAACGACTGTATCATTCTTCGTGTTTTCCGCATGAAATAGGGATTGTTCTTGGCTATCCGCTGGAAGATGTGATTTCGTTTGAAAGGTTTTCCGGAAAGCAGTGTAAGTATTGCGGTATCTGGAAATGCTATTCAGATGTAGAAAATGCCCGCTTCTATGAAAATAAATTAAGGCAGTGCAGCTATCTGTGTAGTAAATGGTTTGATTTGGGCTATTCCGTTGATCAAATTGTAGAAAATTATAGAAAAGTTTCTCATGTGGCATAAATCATTATGAGAAAAAGTGAGGTTTTATGAAAGTTGCAGTTATTTATGCAAGTACAACAGGAAATACAGAGGCGATGGCAAATGCTGTCTGCGAATCTGTAAAGGCTTCTGGTGCAGAAGTTATTTTTGGAACTGCTGATAAGGCTGATTCGGCTGCAGTAAGTTCTTGTGATGTAATTCTTCTGGGAAGCCCTGCAATGGGTGCAGAAGTTCTTGAAGATTCAATGGAAGACTTCTATTCAAAAATTGAATCTTCCCTTGGTGGAAAGAAAGCTGGGATTTTCGGCTCCTATGACTGGGGCGACGGTCAGTGGCTCCGTGACTGGGAAGATAGAATTAAGGCTTCCGGAGCAGTTCTTTCTGCCGAGCCTCTTATGATAAATCTTACACCGGATGCAGAAGGTCTTGAAAAATGCAAAGAGTGGGCTGACCGGGTAATTAAATAGGTTCCTGTAAAATATGAAGTGTTAAGCTTGTATTTTATTGTTATATGGAATTGGACTGTCTGATAAGCTTTTTCCGCTGGTTAACGTTACAACAAAGTCCTTTTGCTGGTTATGTTAGATTAGAACTGTGTCTCCTTCAAATCAACCTGTTCTTTTACCGTAATCAAAGTTTATCAGTCAGTCCTGTCTTTCTTTATTTTATATGGATTTATTATGAAAAAATCTTCTATTTCTAAAATTCTTTCTTTTGCAGGCGCTTACAGGGCTTTGACTTATACAGGGCTTTTTCTTTCTGCTGCTGCCATGATCTGCGGTATGGTTCCGTATATCTGTATATGGCTTGTAATGCGAAGTTTAATTTCTGTTGCTCCGAATTTTAAAGAAGCCGGACAGATTGCGTTTTACGGCTGGATTGCTTTTGCTTTTGCTGTCGGAGGAATACTGATTTATTTTTGTGCTCTGATGTGCACTCATCTTGCAGCGTTCAAGACTGCATCTAACATAAGAAAAAAAGGCATGGAACATTTGATGCGTGTTCCTCTTGGATTTTTTGATAACAATGGTTCCGGTCTTTTGCGTAACCGGCTGGACGGTGCTGCAAGCGAAACGGAAACTCTTCTTGCTCATAATCTTGCAGATATTTCGGGCACCATAGCAATGTTTGTTTCTATGCTTGTTCTTATGTTTATATTTGACTGGCGCATGGGTGCAAGCTGCATGGTTTCAGCTGTAATTTCAATTATTACTCTGTTGGTCATGATGGGTGGAAAAAATGCAAAGCTGCTTGCCGAATATCAGGGTGCTCTTGATGTTATGGCAAAAGCAGGAACTGAATATGTGCGCGGAATTCCTGTAGTAAAGGTTTTTCAGCAGACAGTCTATTCTTTTAAGGCATTCAAAAATTCAATTGAAGATTACAGTCGTAAGGCAGGTCTTTATACAGACGGTGTATGCAGGGTTCCTCAGTCTGTGAATCTTACGGTTACGGAAGGCGCATTCGTTTTCCTTGTTCCAGCGGTTCTTCTGCTAGCTCCGAGTGCGTATGCCTCTGGAAGTTTTGCAAAGTTTATTACGGATTTTGCTTTTTACGCTGTTTTTTCTGCAATAATTTCTACAGCGCTTGCAAGAATTATGTTTGCTTCAAGCGGAACCCTTATTGCAAATACAGCATTAAAGCGCATTGAATACATAATGAATGCCCCTGTTTTGGAAGAAACTGACAATCCTGAACAGCCACGCGATAACAGTGTAGAGTTTAAGAATGTAACGTTTACTTATGAAGGCGCAAATATTCCAGCACTTTCTAATATTTCTTTTAAGGTTGAAGACGGAACTACTGTCGCACTTGTAGGACCGAGCGGAGGCGGAAAATCTACAGCGGCAAGCCTGATTCCTCGTTTTTGGGACACAGATTCTGGAGAAGTTCTTGTAGGCGGTGTAAACGTAAAGAATATTTCTTCTGAGGTACTTATGAACCGCATTGCATTTGTTTTTCAGAACAACAGGCTTTTTAAGACTAGTATTTTGGAGAATGTACGTGCAGCCTGTCCAGATGCAGGAAGAGAAGATGTTCTTCGCGCTCTGGAAGTCGCTCAATGTACGGATATTATTCAGAAGCTTCCAAACGGAATTGATACTTTGATTGGTTCAGAAGGAACTTATCTTTCGGGTGGTGAGCAGCAAAGAATTGTCCTTGCTCGTGCAATATTAAAGGATTCACCCGTTATTGTTCTGGATGAAGCAACTGCCTTTGCAGATCCCGAAAATGAAGTTCTCATTCAAAAAGCGTTGGAAACCCTTACAAAGAAAAAGACTGTCATTATGATAGCGCACCGGCTTTCTACTGTAGTGGACGCAGATAAAATCATTGTGCTTGACGGTGGAAAAATTGCAGAAAGCGGAACTCATGAGCAGTTAAAAACTGCCGGCGGACTTTATGAGCAGATGTGGACAGATTACACCAAGGCCGCTGACTGGAAAATCAAGAAAGTGGAGGGCTGAAATGATTTTTAACGAAAATTTTAAGCGTAAATATGCACTCTCAGACAGAGGTGTTTCAAATGTAAAGAAGGGAATGTTCTGGACTGTTATCGTTAATCTTGTTGTTATGTGCGGTATGGGACTTCTTTATCTTCTTATGCAGAATTATATGGAAATTCTAAGTGATTCTTCTGCATTTTCAAAAACTTTATATTTTCTGAGTGCGGTGCTTGTTTTTATAATCCTGTCTATAGCAACACATCTTCAGCAATACCGCAGTACCTATGGTCTTGTTTACGGTGAAGTAAAAGACATTCGTCTTGGTCTTGCAGAGCGGCTGCGTAAACTTCCTCTTGGATTTTTTGGAAAGAGGGATATTGCAGATCTTACAGAAACCCTTCTAGGGGATGTAAACCGCATGGAACATGTATGGTCTCATGTCCTTGGTTATCTTTACGGCGCATATATTTCTACAGCAATTATAGCTATCATACTTGCATTTTATGACTGGCGGCTCTGTATTGCATGCCTTTGGGGAGTTCCAGTTGCATTTGCACTTCTTTTTGGTATTAGAAAAATGGCAAATAAGAATGCAGAAATAACGAAAAACGCTGGCCTTAAATCCAGTGATTCAATGCAGGAAGCAATAGAAAATATTCGCGAAATTCATGCAACAAACAATGAAAAATTCTATTTGAACGAAGTTTATAAAAAAATCGATGCACATGAAAAGACTCTGATCCGCGGTGAATTTGCTACCGGAATTTTTGTTAATGCGGCAAGTGTAATCATGCGTCTTGGAGTTGCAACAACTATATTGACGGGAACTCATCTGATTCTTTCCGGCAATATTTCATTTATGACGCTTTTTATGTTCCTTCTTGTCATAACCCGTATTTATGCTCCGTTTGATCAGAGTCTTGCTCTTATTGCAGAAGTTTTTCTTTCTGAAGTTTCGGCAGACCGGCTCATGAAGATTTACGAAACAAAAGCGGCTTCTGGCGGAACAGAATTCAATCCTGAAGGTCACGATATTGTTTTTGAAAATGTTTCTTTTGCCTATGACAATAATCCTGTTCTAAAAGATGTAACCTTTACAGCAAAGGAAGGTCAAGTCACAGCTCTTGTAGGACCTTCTGGAAGCGGAAAAAGTACCTGTGCTAAGCTTGCTGCCCGTTTGTGGGATTATACAGGCGGTTCTATAAAAGTCGGCGGAGTAAATATTGCGGATGTTGAACCTGAAATCCTGCTTTCCGATTATTCCATGGTATTCCAGGATGTTGTTTTGTTTGATGACACTGTAATGGAAAACATTCGGCTTGGAAAACATGGGGCAACTGACGAAGAAGTTTTAAAAGCTGCAAAGGGAGCTAACTGCGATGAATTTGTCCAGAAATTTCCGCAGGGCTATAAGACAATAATTGGCGAAAACGGAACAAAACTTTCCGGCGGTGAACGCCAGCGTATTTCAATTGCGCGGGCGCTTCTTAAAAACGCTCCGATTGTTCTTTTGGATGAAGCAACTGCATCACTTGATGTAGAAAATGAAACAAAGATTCAAGGAGCTCTTTCCCGTCTTTTGGAAAACAAAACAGTCATTGTAATTGCGCACAGGATGAGAACTGTAATGGCTGCGGATAAAATTGTAGTGCTGAAAGATGGAAAAGTTTCTGAACAAGGTAGCCCGAAGGAACTTTTAGCCAATGCTGGTTCTTTATTCAGCAGGATGGTAAAACTTCAAACTCAGGGAGAAAGCTGGAATCTGCAAAAATGATTTTAAAAGGTTGTTTTGCAGTCCAAATTTAAACACATAAAAATTTTAGAGGAGAAAAAAATGTTAGACAAAATTGCAATCAGCAATGTAATCGGACGCGAAATCATTGATTCGCGCGGAAATCCAACTGTAGAAGTGGATGTAATTCTTGAAAACGGAGTACTTGGGCGTGCTGCAGTTCCTAGCGGAGCCAGTACAGGTGAAAACGAAGCTCTTGAACTTCGCGATGGCGATAAGAACCGCTACGGCGGAAAAGGCGTTCTTAAGGCTGTTGAAAATGTAAACAAAATCATTGCTCCTGCATTAAAAGGCGAAAATGTTTTTGAACAGCGCGTAATCGACCTTAAGATGCTTGCTCTTGACGGAACCCCGACTAAATCAAAGCTTGGTGCAAACGCAATTCTTGGCGTTTCACTTGCAACTGCACAGGCAGCAGCTAAGGCTTTGAATGTTCCTCTTTACCGCTATATCGGCGGTGCAAATGCTCATGTACTTCCTGTTCCGATGATGAACATTATTAATGGCGGTGCTCATTCAGATGCACCGATTGCTTTCCAGGAATTTATGATTCGTCCTGTAGGTGCAGATTCAGAAAAAGAAGCAATCCGCATGGGTGCCGAAGTTTTTCATGCGCTTGCAAAACTTCTTAAAGGCCGCGGACTTTCAACAGCTGTAGGTGATGAAGGCGGATTTGCTCCAAAATTCAACGGAATCAATGACGCGCTTGATTCAATCGTTCAGGCAATTAAAGATGCCGGATACAAACCTGGCGAAGACGTAAAGATTGCAATGGACTGCGCCGCTTCTGAATTCTCTGTAGAAAAGGACGGTAAGTTCTTCTACAACTATAAGCAGCTTTCAAACGGCACTCCAAAAGATCCTAATGGAAAGGAACTTTCTGATGACGAACAGATTGCTTACCTTGAAGAACTCATTACAAAATACCCGATTGATTCAATCGAAGACGGTCTTGACGAAAACGACTGGGAAGGCTGGAAAAAACTTACAGCCAGAATTGGTGACCGCTGCCAGCTTGTAGGAGATGACCTTTTTGTAACAAATGTAAAATTCCTTGAAAAAGGAATTAAAATGGGTGCCGGAAATGCAATCCTCATAAAGGTAAACCAGATTGGTTCTCTTACAGAAACTCTTGAAGCAATAGAAATGGCACACCGACACGGCTATACAACAGTTACAAGTCACCGTTCCGGCGAAACAGAAGACACTACAATTGCTGACATTGCTGTAGCAACAAACAGCGGTCAGATTAAAACCGGTTCAATGAGCCGCACAGACCGCATGGCAAAATACAACCAGCTTATCCGCATAGAAGAAGAATTAGGCGATACAGCGGTGTATGGCTATAAGAAGCTTAAATAGCCGGAAAAAGTATTGAAAATACAGACAGCTTCCTGTCATTTGAGGCAGGAGGCTGTTAAACCATATTTCCATAAAAGGTGATGAATATGAATATTAATCTTGGAGATGTTCAGGAAACTGCTTTGATTACAGTTTCAATTAAGGCTAATGAGACCTTGCGCAAAAAACCGCGCGTTCGTGATGAAGTTGCTGTAGAAATTATAAAGACTCTTGGAATTAATACAGAGCATTACGATAAGTTTATGAGTCATGAGGGAGTAATTGCCCGTACTGTCATGCTGGACCGGATGGTACGTTCTTTTATAGAAAAAAATCCTTCCTGTGTAATCGTGAATCTTGGAGCAGGTTTTGATAACCGTTTCAGCCGGGTCGATAACGGAAAAATTTCCTGGTTTGACCTTGATCTCCCGGATTCTATTGCAGTCAGAAAAAAGGTTTTCCCTGAGAGAAAAAGAGTTTCAATGATTTCTGGAAGTGTCCTTGAGTCTTCATGGTGTCCAGCTGTTCTTGAAGAAATTGAAAATAAGAATGCACCTGTACTTTTTCTTGCAGAAGGGCTTTTCATGTATCTTACTCTTAATGAAATTGCTCAGCTTCTTTCCATATTAAAACGTAATTTTAAATGTGGAACTTTGATTGCAGAACAGAACAATCCGGTTATGGTCGAAAGACAGAATCTTCATGATACCGTAAAAAATACAAAGGCTGTTTTTAGGAGCGGAACATGGAGTGGAAAAGAAATTTCTGCCCTGTGTGAAGGAATAAATTTTGTTGATGAACACAGTTTTAACGAAGAAATGAAAAAATATTCGTTCCGTGGCTGGCTTTTTGCAGCCCTGTTACCAAAAATGAATGACCGTTGGGCAACTTTTCAGTGGTAATAGCTGTTGTTTATTGCAGTTCATCTCTATTTTTGTTTTCTAGAGTTTATTTTAGATAGCATTTTTTTACAAAGGAGATTAATTATGAACCATTCTAAGACTTTAGTCCTACTAGGTGCAATTGGTTATGCAGTATGTCTAGTTGCAGATTTTATTCTTGAAATTGTAAATGGCGTACGTCTCGAAATGAATACATTTACAAATTTTCAGGAATTTTTACATTTTACGGAAGACGTTACGGCAGACAGGTTTGCTGTTTCGGGCTTGCTTGGACTCTGTTCAATGATTTTGATCTCAATGGGAATGATCGGACTTTATGAAATGACAAAGCCTGCGGCACCTTTGCTTTCAGAGTTAATTCTTGCAGGAGGAATCGGTTCTGCTGTTTTAGGCGCTGGTTTTCATCTTTTATATACTATTCAGCCGTGGTTTTTTGTAACTCTTGGTCGTTCAGAAGATGCATTTTATGTTTTAGAGCAATTTAATTCTGCTCATAAAATAATTTATATCTTGAATCCAATTTTTTATACTCTTATGAGTATCCCTCTTTTTATAATTTTAATTCGTAAAAAAACTTTATTTCCGCGTTGGACATGCGTTTTCAATTTATTATTACTGTTCTTTGTTTTTAATGCACTTCATATGCAAGGTGCAACTAGTTTTGCTGGTTTTGTTATGTGTTTAGGAATTTTTATTTTGTCAATCATTAAATAAATTTCTAGCCTTGGTCTTAATCTGCTCTATACCTTCAAGGACTGCGTTCTTTTTCTTCGGGGTGTAAAACCTTACTTTTGGCTCAATTTCCAGAAGCAACGGTAAGAAAGTTTGCAGCTTTTCGATGTCCAGTGAATCAGGATTAAAAGTTGCAAGAATTCCGCTTGTTTTTTCTATATATTCTATTTTTGTAGAGGGACAGATTATGCGGACAGCTTCTATCAGTGAATTTCTTATGTCTTCATCCCTCAATATATGATCTCTAAATCTTAGTTTGCCTGGAAAATAGCGGTATTCCATTCCTTGTACTCCTTGCTTTTATTTTAAAAGAGGTTTTGCGGCCGTCACGCTGAATGCTATGGTAGATGCATTGTGCAGTATGGCTGCAAGTGATGGCGAAATTATTCCAAAAAGTCCAAGGAACATCAGGCTTGTGTTTACGGCAATAATATTGGCATTATTTCTGTCAATCTTGTTCATAAGCTCTGTTCCTAATATGCGTACTTTGTATAGGCCTTCAAGTCCATCTTCGCACGAAAGTACTATGTCGGCTGTTTCGCCTGTGATGTCGGCACATTTGCCCATTGCAATTCCAGTGTCGGCACAGGCAAGTGCAGGCGCATCGTTAATTCCGTCTCCAATCATGATAACTTTGTGACCGGCTTTTTTCTGATTTTCGATGTATTTTACTTTGTCTTCTGGGAGTGCCCGTGAAAAATATCTGTCAACCCGGGTAATTTTAGCAGCATTTTTTGCAGCTCCTTCGTCATCTCCCGTAATCATGACGCAGTTCTTTATTCCTGAATGATGAAGTGCCTTAATCACATTTTTTGCATTTTCCCTTACAGGATCATTTATTGCAAAAACGGCAATTAGTTCTTTTTTTTCTGCAAGATAGAGCAGGGATTCTCCGTTCTCCAGTGCATTCTTCTGAATTTCCTCAAGATTCTCTGGTGCAGAGCATTTTTCATCATCAAGAATAAAGTGACGGCTTCCAATCAAAAGCTTTTTTTCGTTTAATTTGCTTGCAATTCCATGTGCTACAATGTATTCAACTTTAGCGTGCTCTTCCGGGTGAAGTATTCCTTTTTCTTCTGCTGCCTTTACTATGGCACTTGCAATCGGATGTGCAAAATGTTCTTCAAGACAGGCTGCAAGGGCAAGTACTTCATCTTCCGATTTTTCTGTGAATGAATATATTTTTGCCAGACGGGGCAGGGCATAAGTAAGTGTGCCGGTTTTATCAAATATAACGGTATCTGCTTTAGAAGCTTCTTCCAGAAATTTTCCGCCTTTAACAATTATTCCGTTTTCCGCTGCTTCCTTCATGGCGCTGAGTACGGCAATCGGGGCTGCAAGCTTCATGGCACATGAATAGTCAACCATAAGCGTTGCCATTACCTTTCTGAGACTTCGTGTTGCCAAGAAAGTTATAAGGGAAAGAAGGAAATTATATTTTACAAGTTGATTTGCAAGATTTTCCGAGCGAACCTGAGAAGAAACTTTCAGGCTCTGGGAATTGTCTATCATTGAAAGAATGTTCTGAACTTTCGTCTGGCTTCCAACCGCGCGGACTTCAATAAATAGTTCTCCTTCCTGAACAATCGTTCCTGCAAAAACAGAACTTTCGCTCCGTTTTTCTACTGCAAGCGGTTCTCCTGTAATTGTTGCCTGATTTACAAGGGCTTCTCCTTTTAAAACTGTTCCGTCAGCAGGTATAACGCTTCCAGTTCGCACAGCAACAATGTCTCCTTTTTTTACAACGTGGAGTGGAACAGTTTTCTCTATAGTGTTTTTATTTTCATCTTTAGTGATAAGTTGAACCTGATCGTTCTGGTTTAAAAGCCTGTCAGCCAAATCATCGTAGGATTTCTTTTTTGTAAATTCTTCGATTGTTTCTCCAATATCCAAAAGAAAATTAATGTTTCCTGCGGTTTTAAAATCCCTTGTAATTAACGCCATTGAAATTGCAGCGGCATCAAGCACTTCGGAATGAAATACTTCTCCCTGTGATGCATGTAAAATGCCATTTAAAATACGTGGAGCAAGAGAAATTGTCCTAAGGATAATTCTTAGCGGTAAAGGCAGAAACATCTTGATGTAATGCTCTGCTGTCATAAGGGCAAGATTAAAAAGAAGGCTTTCCTGTTCTTTTGGCTCTTCAACAGATTCAAGCATTTCCTGGTTTTCAAGATATTTTTCGGAAAGTGCCATAAAATATGAGCGGATATGCTTTTCGGAAAGCGTTTTTGTATCGTAGAAAATAAGGAATGAACCTGTAGTGTAATTTACGCTTACACGGGTCATTCCTTCCTGAACAGAAAGCAGACTGACTGCCAGAGCGGCCTGCCTTTTAGAAAGTTCGTTCTTGTTGTATCGTATGCGGATTCGTCCTGGCAGAGAATGTCTTACAGAAAAATTCATTTTTTCCTTCTGATTTATGCTTTTGCGCTGCTTTCTGCTTTTATATCTTCTGCATCTTCTTTGATTGTTTCGAAGTATTCTTTTGCATCATCCTTGAGCTGAAGTCCTCCAGAAACTACTTTTGAAGCACATTTTTTGAATGTATCAGTTCGAATAAATGCAGCTGCAACCAAACCTGCTGCAACGCCCCATAAAAAGTTTCGTCCCGTGTCTGTCATTTTTTTTACTCCTTATTTGTTAGCTATTGCTAATAAATAAGTTAGCACTAACTAATTTTTCTGTCAATTAAAATAAGATTACATGAAAAAAACATTGACTTTTTTTATTTTAAAAGTTAGCCTATGCTAACAAATTTAAAAGAGGTACTTTTATGGGTGAAAAATATAACGAAATTATTCTCGCATTCAAAAACAAGGGATGCCGTATTACAGAACAGCGTAAAAATCTTCTTTCTATAATTTTAAGAAATCCGGGCTGTTCCTGTAAGGAACTTTATTATATTGCAAGAAAAGAGGACGGAGAAATCGGAAGGGCAACCGTATATAGGATTGTCAGGTCTCTTGTTGATTTAGGCTATGTAGAAAGAAAAAATGTTGTCATAAATTAGTTTTTCAAGTGCATTTTAAAAAAAAATAGAGGTAAAAAATGAAAAAGGTCTTGGTCTGCAGGGAAAAAGATCCTCGTGAAACCCGCGTCGCACTTATACCTGATGACGTAAAAAAACTGTCTGCAATGGGATTTGAATTTCTTGTTGTAAGCGGTGCAGGGCTTAAAAGCGGTTTTACAGATGATGCTTATGCATCCTGCGGTGCAAAAATCATCTCTAAAGAAGAAGATGGTTATGATTCAAGCGAAATTATTGTCCGTATCATGAAGCCGGAAAGCATTAAGGGCATTAAGGAAGGAACTCTTCATCTTAGCTATATGGATCCTTTCAACGAAAAGCAGCTTCTTAATGATTTTGCTACCAGCGGAATACAGGCTATTTCTCTTGAAATGATTCCCCGTTCAACACTGGCACAGAAGATGGATGTTCAGTCAAGTCAGACTTCTCTTGCAGGTTACGTAGCAGTTCTTAATGCGGCTGCAAAACTGCCAAAAATACTTCCTATGATGGTTACTCCGGCCGGTACAATAAACCCGGCCCGCGTATTCATTATTGGAGTCGGTGTTGCCGGTCTACAGGCAATTGCAACTGCAAAGCGTCTTGGTGCCCGTGTTGATGCTTTTGATACACGTCCTGTTGTTGAAGAACAGGTAAAATCACTTGGCGCAAGCTTTGTTAAGATTGATCTTGGAGAAATGGGGCAGACTGCTCAGGGGTATGCAAAGGAACTTTCGCCGGAACAGATTGCAAAGCAGAAAGAGGCTCAGGCTAAAGTCTGCGAGCGTTCAAATATCGTAATTACAACAGCAAAGGTTTTCGGAAGAAAAGCTCCTCGCCTTATAGAAAAGGCTGTCCTTGATCGTATGATGCCTGGTTCTATCGTTGTTGATATGGCAGTTTCTACAGGCGGAAATGTAGAAGGTTCAAAACTGTTTGAAAATGTTGTTACTGAAAACGGAGTAACAATTATGAGTGGAGACCTCCTTGAACGTCAGGTTCCTTATGATGCATCAAAGATGTTCAGTGGAAATATTACGGCCTTCCTTACCCATGCAGGTTTCTATAATAAAGAATTAAAGGAATTTAATGTAAACATGGAAGATGAAATCATGAAAGGCTGCCTTCTTACTCAGGGTGGAAAAATCATTCATGAAAGGTTTAAGGCTTAGGAGATAATTATGGACATAATGCTTATTTTTGTATTTGTAATTGCTTCGTATCTTGGTACCGAACTTATTTCAAAGGTTCCGTCTCAGCTTCATACTCCTCTTATGTCTGGTACCAATGCTATTTCTGGAATTACTGTTGTAGGTGCAGTTTCAATAACAGCGCTTGCAGTTTCTACGGGTGGTTATTTAGGTCAGATACTTGGTTTTCTGGCAATCTTTTTTGCAACAATCAATGTAGTTGGCGGATACCTGGTTACAGATCGTATGCTAGGTATGTTCAAAAAAAAGAAATAATGTTGAGTTTAAAATAAGGAAATAAAAATGTCAGATTTAATCATTAAAATTTTCTATATGATTTCCTGTATTTTCTTTATAAGAGGAATTAAACTTCTTGGAAAGACAGATACAGCTCGCAGGGGAAATCTTTATTCTTCTATAGGCATGCTTATTGCGATTGTAACAGTTTTGTGGCAGAACGAAGTTTTGGGGTCCTGGAATACAGAAAAATTGCTTTCCAACGGCTACATATGGATTGCTGCTGCCGTTATTTCTGGCTCTGTGGTTGGATCGGTTTGGTCAAAAAAAGTAGAAATGACTGGAATGCCGCAGCTTGTAGCACTTTTTAACGGATTCGGAGGTCTTTCATCTCTTTTAGTAGCATTGACTCAGTATCTTGTTACAGAAAAAGGCGACGTATTTACTTCTGTTTCTCTTGGGCTTACTATTGCCATTGGGGCGGTTGCATTTACTGGTTCTATTGTTGCGTGGGGAAAACTGAGCGGCAAGGCTTTTAAGAAGAATGTTTCCATTCCGGCAAAAAACGTGATTAATGCAGGTCTTTTTGCAATTGGTCTTGTTTCAATTGCTGTATATTCAATTTTTAGAGCAGAAAATCCATTCGGTCTTATGCAGATTGAATTCTATGGAATTGCTGTTACGGCTGTTTCGTTCCTCGTTCTTGGATTTACTCTTGTAATTCCAATTGGCGGTGGAGACATGCCTGTAATCATATCTTTCCTTAATGCTCTTTCAGGGCTTGCAGCTGCTTTTGCCGGATTTGCAATAAACAATACTGTTCTTGTTGTTTCGGGCTGTCTTGTAGGAGCTTCCGGACTTATCCTTACTTTGATTATGTGCAAGGCAATGAACCGAAAATTTTCAAACCTGCTTTTCAAGAGCTTTGGTGCAAAAAAGAAGAGCGGTGCTTCCGGTACATTAAAGGAACCTGCTTCAATGAGCGTTGAAGATGCCTATGTGATTCTTGAAGCGGCTAAAAATGTTGTAATTGTTCCTGGATACGGTATGGCTGTAGCTCAGGCTCAGCACGCTGTAAAAGAACTTTGCGACAAGCTTGAAGCTAATGGGGCAGAAGTAAATTTTGCAATTCATCCGGTTGCAGGCCGTATGCCGGGGCACATGAATGTTCTTCTTGCAGAAGCAAATGTTCCTTATGAGCAGCTTAAAACAGCGGATGAAATGAATCCTCAGATGAGCAATGTCGATGTTGCAATTATCATTGGTGCAAATGACGTGGTAAATCCTGACGCAATTCACGATGAAAGCTCTCCTATTTACGGTATGCCGATTGTTAATGCCTTTGAATGCAAGACAGTATTTGTCCTTAAGCGCGGTAAAGGAACCGGTTTCAGCGGTCTTGAAAATCCTTTGTTTACAAATGACAATACTGTTATGCTTTATGGTGATGCAAAGGCAACTGTTACCCAGCTTGCTGCAGAATTCAATTCATAAGAAAAAAATAAAAATACTAAAACAAAGGGCTTTCAGATTTGTTCTCATCTGAAAGCCCTTTATTTTTAGACTTAATACTCTATACATTGCTTCCTGTTATATTTGCAATGACAGGTTTGTCTGCTAGAACCATGTTCTTGAGTTCTGCATATTTTTGCTTTTCGTTGCCGGAACCAAGTTCACTCATGTGATTTTTAACCTGTGCAATGCCGCGCATTTCAGAAAGTTTTTTATATCCGTGTGTCTTCATGAAATTCTTTAAGCCGCTTACAACATCAAGTGCAACATCAGGATTTGTAAATTTTGCCTGTCCGATTTCTACTGCACTTGCGCCGGCCATAATAAATTCAACGGCATCCTGCCATGTACAGATTCCTCCAATACCGACAACGGGAACCCGCTGCTCAGGCGGCAATTTATTTATTTCTTCAATTACATCGTAAACTATGCGCAGTGCAAGAGGCTTTAGTCCCGGACCGGAATATCCGGCATGGACGTTATTAAAGAACGGCTTTCCTTTTTCTATGTCTATTGCAACTCCGTGAACCATGTTTATAAGGCTGATTGCATCTGCCCCGGCTTTAATGCAGGCAATTGCAATAGGCCTGTTGTCAGGAGCATTAGGAGAAAGCTTTACCATAAGCGGTTTTCTGGTAACTGCCCTTACAGAAGAAACACAGTAATAGGCTGTTTCGGCACTTAATCCCCATGCAAGACCTGCTGCCTTTACATTAGGACACGAAATGTTTAATTCAATCATGTCACAGTCGGTTCTATCTAAAAGCTTTGCACCTTCTACATAGGATTCAATGTCACTTCCGGCAAGGTTTGCAATTACTATAGGTCCCAGGCCAATCATTCCAGGAAGCAGTTCTTTTATAAATGCCGGAACTCCAGGATTCTGCAGTCCAATTGAATTCATGTTTCCGCCTGCAACTTCAAGGCTTCGTTCGCCTTTGTTTCCGACCCTTGGTTCAAGCGTACAGCCTTTTGAAGCAATTCCTCCCCATGCGGCTACATCGCTTACTCCTCGGTAGTTTTGTCCGAAAGCAAATGTTCCCGCACTTGCAATAACTGGATTTTTAAAATGAACGCCAGCAATATCAACAGAAATATCAGGTTCTTCTGATTCTGCAAGCGGTTTTCTTCTTGGCTCCGGTTTTGGAAAGCTTAAAATTCTTGAATCAAATACTGGGCCGTCCTTGCAGCAGCGCTTAAGGCCTTCCGTTGTTTCTATTGTGCAGCCAAGGCACGCACCAAGTCCGCAGAGCATACGGTGTTCCATGCTTATCCAGCATTTTATGTTAAGTTCTTCAGCAATCTGCTTTACGTAGGCAAGGGCAGGTGCCGGACCACAAGCATAGATTATTTCGTAGCCGGCCGAAATAACTGCTTCTTTAGAAAATGCCGCAGGAAGTATTCCCTTTATTCCTGCGCTTCCGTCATCAGTTGTAATCTTTAAGCTTGCGGCCTTCACGTATTCCAGACCATAAGAACCTGTCTTGAAGGATGCATAAAAATCGTATGAATTGTCCGGCAGCCAAGAAGCAAGGTTTGCAACAGGAGCAACTCCGATTCCTCCGCCAACAATTGCAATTTTTGGAGAAGAAGTTTTATTGCTTTCTATTATTTTTTCTGCCTCTTCTATATTCCACGGAGTCCCCAAAGGACCGATAAGGCTTAGAGTTTCTCCCTGGTACATATGGCAAAGTTCTTTTGTTCCCCGTCCTTTTTCAAGAATCATGAATTGAATTTTAATTTCTTTCCTGCCGTCAGCGTTGATTTTTTCTTCAGAATGATAAACGCTTATAGGACGGTTGTAATTTGTACCCGTCTTTTTGCTTCGCAGCAGATAAAACTGTCCTGGTCTCGGACTGATTTGATTTTTTCTCTCAAGAACTGCTGTTGTTTCCAGTAAGTATACGTTCGGCTGGCCTTTGATTTTTCCCAGTTTTTCTACTTTTGTCTCTCCAAAAAATAACAGCCCTTTTCCATTTTCATCAATTTCTGCTAAATCCATAAGGCACTCCTAAAGTTAGAATTTGCTAACATAAATATAAAGCTTTTTTATGAAATTCTTTATATGAATTTTGAGAAAAATTTATCAATAAGGATTGTTTTTATCATCTAGTAGAATAAATTGTGATTTTTCGCTAAACTAAATTATTAATTATTTTACTCAGAGGATGTATTAATGTATAAGCCAGTTGATCCAAAAGCAGACTTCCCGAAACAGGAAGAAGAAGTATTAAAATACTGGAAAGACAATAAGATTTTTGAAAAATCAATCAGCCAGAGAGATGGTGCAGAGGAGTACGTATTCTTTGATGGTCCTCCGTTTGCAACAGGTCTTCCGCACTTCGGTCACTTTATTCCGTCAACAATAAAAGACATTATTCCTCGCTATCAGACAATGAAAGGAAAAAAGGTAGAACGCCGTTTCGGATGGGACTGCCACGGACTTCCTGTAGAAAACCTTATCGAAAAGGAACTCGGCATTAACTCTAAGCACGAGATTGAAGAATACGGAATCGATAAGTTCAACGAAAAATGTAAGGCTTCTGTCCTTAAATATACAGCAGAATGGCGTCAGACGATTACTCGTCTTGGTCGCTGGGTAGATTTTGACCATGACTACAAGACAATGAACCCGGATTACATGGAATCAATCTGGTGGGTTGCAAAATCTTTGTGGGATAAGGGGCTTATCTACGAAGGAAAATATATCCTTCCTTATTGTCCTCGCTGTTCAACAGTTCTTTCTACTCATGAACTTGCTCAGGGATACAAGGACGTTCAGGATCAGACTGTAACAGTTCGCTTTAAGATTACAAAGGCTCCTGACGGCGTAAAAGATGCAGATATGGCAAATGGAAAAACATATTTCCTTGCATGGACAACAACTCCATGGACTTTGCCTTCTAACCTTGGTCTGTGTATGGGACCGGAAGTTGACTATGTAAAGATTCTTGATAAGGAAAGCGGAGATTTCTACATTTTTGCCGAAGCTCGTCTTTCTGCTTACTATAAGGAAGAATCTGCCTATGAAATTATTTACCGCGCAAAAGGTAAGGATTTTATCGGTGCTGAATACGAACCTCTTTTCCCGTATTTTGCTTCCCTAAAAGATCCAAAAGTTTGCGAAGAAGAATCAAAGCAGAAGTGCGAAAAGGGCGCTTTCCGCATGTTCAATGCAGACTACGTTTCTACAGAAGACGGTACTGGTATCGTTCATATTGCTCCTGCATTCGGTGAAGAAGACCACAAGGTATTTGCCGGTTCCGGCGTTCCTGAAGTTGAACCGATTGACGCTGAATGTAAATTCACAAAGAAGATTCCTGAATATGCAGGCCGCTTTGTAAAAGACTGCGATAAGGAAATAATTGCACGCCTTAAGAATGAAGGAAAACTTGTTAAGCGCGATACAATCGTTCATTCATATCCTCACTGCTGGAGATGTTCTTCTCCGCTTATTTACCGCGGAATCGGTTCATGGTTTGTTAAGGTTGCAGATCATCACGAAGCTCTTCTCCGTGCAAATAGCCAGATTAAATGGCAGCCGGCTCACATTAAGGAAGGCCGTTTCGGTAAATGGCTTGCCGGAAGCCGCGACTGGGCTGTAAGCCGCAACCGCTACTGGGGTAACCCTATTCCTATCTGGAAGTGTGAAGACCCGGACTGCAAGCACACTCTCTGTGTTGGAAGCCGTCAGGAACTTAAAGAACTTTCCGGTGTTTATCCAGAAGACCTGCACAAGCAGTTTGTAGATAAAATCACTATCAAATGTCCTAAATGCGGAAAGACAATGCACCGCATTCCTGAAGTATTTGACTGCTGGTTTGAATCAGG
>JBGVIP010000037.1:0-8087 GCA_045123335.1 Treponema sp. | reverse complement strand
GCCTTCATTAAGTTTTTCTCCGCGCACATGAACATAAACCTTATAGTTATGCCCGTGCAGATTTTCACACTTACCGTTATAATCCCGTAAAAAATGAGCCGCAGCAAAATCGGCCGTTACCCTGACTTCGTACATATTTTTCCATTATAAAAAACTTTTTCCCGTTTGTCACACCCTTTAATTAATGATACAATTATATCATCATGCTAAACAATATAAAACTTTCTATCTTATCAGGACTGATGATCTGTGTAGGCGGAACGATTTATCTTTCCTGTATGGCTAAAGGCTGGGCTCCGCTTGGCGCCGTATTATTCGCAGCCGGACTTTATACAATCTGTGTTTACGGTTTTAACCTTTACACAGGAAAAGTTGGATACATCGCCTATCATTTTAAAGACATTAACTATATAAAGCTTGTAATACTTATTCTTGCATTCAACCTGCTGACTACATACCTTTTAGGCATGGTTGCAGCATATGCATTCCCGTGCATTGTTGAGCCTGCAAAAAAAATCTATGCTGCAAAACTTTCGGCTCCAGTACTCCGCCTTTTTATTACAGGTATTTTCTGTGGACTCCTTATGTTCCTTGCAGTAGATACATGGAAGAAAAATTCTTATTTCGGATGTTTCATCTACATTCCGGTATTCATTTTAAGCGGTTTTGACCACTCGATTGCAAACTCTTTCTACAACGGTGTTGCAAACGGCTTTAAGGACGCATTCACAGTTCAGAACCTGATTGTAGTCCTTACGGTAATTGCCGGGAATGCAATCGGAGGAATGCTCGTTCCTCTCCTTACAAGAACCTGGAAAAAAGACTGACTTTTAACTTTATTGCATACTGACATTAAAAACGATACACTTAAAGGGAATCTCCTGTACACTGCGTTTAGCACTTCTGGAGATTCCAGCGTTTTTTAATTTCTGAAAATCAGAATTTACAGCGCAGTCATTATTTATTTTTCGAGTTAAATATGCAGAAATTATTATCACAGTTACTGCCATCTTTTACACATCAAACTGTTGCAGCAGACGGAAAAACTGCCGTACAGGAATCAGACATTGGTCACATTGTTATAAAGAATTTAGTTTTTGATTCTAGGGAAGTTTCAGAAGGTTCCATTTATTTTGCTCTTCCCGGCACACACATAGACGGAAAAGAATTTATTCCGCAGGCTATAGAAAAAGGCGCTGCCGCAATTATTTTCGAAGGCGAAATTCCTGAACACGTCCAGAAAAAGTCTGCTGAACTTATTGCAAAAAAATACCTTGAAAGTTTTGTTGGAGAAACAAGAAACGGTGAACCTATTGATTCAGCATTTGCTTCGGGCGTAAACCCGGCATTCCTAAAGGTAAAGGATGCACGCTTTGCAATGTCACCGGTTTCTGATGCATTCTATGACTATCCTTCAAAAAAACTTATCGTAATCGGCGTAACAGGCACAGAAGGAAAATCTTCTACAGTTTCGTTCATCTGGCAGCTTTTAAGGCTTTGCGGACAGAAAGCCGGATTTATTTCTACAGTAGAATATTCATTTGGAGGAGACGCACTTCCTAATCCTCAGCATCAGACTACACCTGAAGCACCGATTATTCATCATCATCTGAACGAAATGCTTGCAAATGGTTGCAAATATGCTGTAGTTGAATCTTCAAGCCATGGACTTTCTGCCAAAACAAACCGCCTTGGAAACGTTCTTTTTGACTGCGGCGTTTTCATGAACGTAACGCTGGAACATCTTGAATTCCACAAGAATTTTGAAACATACAGAAACGACAAGGCAAATCTTTTCAGGGCACTGGACAAGCACAACCACATAAAGACAATTGCCGGCGCAGATACAAAAATTCCTTCTATTGGAATTGTAAATCTTGAAGATCCTAGCGCAGAATTCTTTATCAATTCTACAAAAAAACACGTATACGGTTTTACAACACTTGGAAAAGCAGGAAAAGCCGCTGCAGAATCTGGGGAAGCCGCAGAAGCACTGCCAAAGATTCCAGAAAATCTTCGATACATGAAGGCGCTTAACATTGCATCTGCAAGATTCGGACTTGATTTTACAATTGAAACAGACGGAGCAGACGCATCATATCCTTTGAACTACGATCCGGTTCTTCCAAGAGAACTTAAACGCATTCAGGTTCAGGCAAAACTTCCGGGCGCATTCAATGCATATAACATTATGGCAGCAATTACAGCAGTTTCTTCTGTAACAGGACTTTCTTTTGAAGATATCGCAGAAAAAGTTCCTTCTCTTACACCGGTAAAAGGAAGAATGACTGTAATCGATAAAGGCCAGCCGTTTGAAGTAATTGTTGACTATGCGCACACACCAAGTTCTTTTGAAACAATCTTTCCGCCGGTAAAAAAACGCTGCACAGGACAGATTTATGCAGTTTTTGGAAGCGGCGGAGAACGAGACCTTACTAAAAGACCTCTGCAGGGACAGATTGCCGCTAAATTCTGCGACAAAATAATCCTTGCTGATGAAGATCCTAGAGGCGAAGATCCTGTTGAACTTCTTAAAATGATTGCAGAAGGCGCAATAAAGGAAGGAATGAAGATGAACGAAAATCTTTTCATCATTCATGACAGAAAGCAGGCTATTCGCGAAGTATTTAAAATGGCCAGAAAAGGCGACATTGTCCTTCTTCTGGGTAAAAGTCATGAAAATTCCATAATCTACAAGGATTATGTAATGCCATACGATGAAATTAAGGAAGCAGAAACTGCACTTGCAGAAGCAGGCTTTCAGCAGAAAAATTAAGGTGGAAAATTAAATGAATATTGCAATAATTTATGGCGGTAGAAGCGGAGAACACGAAATTTCACTTATCTCGGCCGCAGCAGTTACAAGAGGAATTAAAAAAGAACATTCTGTAATCCTTATCGGAATTACAAAAGAAGGAAAATGGTATCTTCAGGACAAGGCTGAATACGAAAGAATCATTAATGACAGTTCAGCAGCCCTTTCTATAAAGGAAGATCCTGCAAACCTTATCAGAATCTGTCCGGGCTCAAAGGAAGCTTCATTCGTAACAGAAAAACAGGCACTTAAGATTGACGTTGTATTCCCTGTTCTTCACGGAACTTACGGAGAAGACGGAACAATTCAGGGGCTATTTGAAATGTCAGACATTCCGTTTGTAGGCTGCCCTACTATGTCATCTTCCCTTACAATGGACAAGGAAAAAACAAAGCAGGTGCTTGAAGCCGTTGGAATTCCAGTTGTACCTTACATCTGCATAAAAAGATCAGATCTTAATGACTCTGTTCGCTACGATGAAATTTTCCAGCGCTGCATAAATGAACTCGGTTTCCCGCTGTTTGTAAAGCCATGCTGTGCAGGTTCTTCAAACGGAGCAAGCAAAGCAACAAATCCAAAAGAGTTTTCATTCGCACTTATGTCTGCATTCTCTTGGGATGACAAAGTTCTTGTAGAAAAATCAATTAATGCAAGGGAAATTGAATGCAGTGTTACAGGAAACTCTACAACAGCCTCTCCTGATCACGACGAAGAAACTGTAAAAGCTTACATTCCGGGAGAAATTCTTCCAACACACACTTTCTACGACTTTGATGCAAAATACAACGACCCTAACGGCGCTTCACTTAAGATTCCGGCAGACCTTTCTCCGGATCTTATTGAAACAGTCCGTTCAACTGCTGTAAAAGCATACAAAGCGCTGGATGCAGCAGGATTAAGCCGCGTTGATTTCTTTATTGATAAAGACACAAATGACCTTTACTTTAATGAAATAAACACAATGCCGGGATTTACTCCTATAAGCATGTTCCCGAAAATGTGCGGTGCTGCAGGTCTGGAATTTTCTGATTTAACAGAACTGCTTATTTCTGAAGCAATCCTTAGATTCAAGGCAAAAAGCGCACTTTCAACTTCCAGATAAATTAAAGGGGAACGGCATGCATACATACAAGTCTGGCTGTATATTCAATACTCTTTCGGATATAAAAGACAAGCACATTGTAGTAATGGGACTTGGACTGAACGGCGGCGGCGAAGCCTGTGTACGATTTTTTCTTAGGTATGGAGCATATGTTCTTGCAACAGACATGAAGACAGCAGAACAGCTTAAGCCGACAATCGACAGGCTTGCTTCTGATCCGGAACTGGATACATCAAAATTAACATACAGACTTGGCGAACACTGCATAGAAGATTTTGAAAATGCTGACTGCGTAATAAAAAATCCCGGAGTAAAAATAGAAGGAAACAAATATCTTTCTGCTGCTAAAAACATAGAAACAGATATTTCTATATTCCTTCATTTTACAAAATCTCCTGTTATTGCCGTAACAGGAAGCAAGGGAAAATCTTCTACTGTAAGCGCAATCCACTACGGATTGAACAAAGCTGGATTTACAGCTTTTTTAGGTGGAAACATAACAGTAAGCCCGCTTACATTCCTTGAAAAAACGACAGAAAAAACTCCTGTTGTACTAGAACTTTCCAGCTGGCAGCTTGCAGACTTAAGGGGCCGCGGTGCATTAAAACCAAAAATTTCGATAATAACAAAAATTGTTCCGGATCATCAGAACTGGTACCACGCAATGGAACCTTACGTTGCCGACAAGCGCCTTATCTACGCAGACCAGTCCGCTTCCGACTACTCCATCTTTGATATGGAGGGCGACGAACCGGGCACAGGACCGGGACAGGGCGGAACATGGGGAAACCTATTTGCAGGCGAATCAAAAGCAAAAGTTTTGCGCTACGCCCTTAGCCCGCTTCCTTCAGGAACTTATGGAGTTTTCCAAACTACGGAAGCGGACGGGACTTTTGCAGGAAAAGCAATCCTGCCGGGTATGAGCGAACCGGAAACAATAATGAAGGAACTTATTGTTCCTGGCGAACACATGAAAATAAACGCACTTAATGCGGCACTTGTCCTTAGACTTATGGGCGTTCCGGCAGAAAAATGCGTTCAGATAATGTCAGAATGGCCGGGAATTGACCACAGGCTTCAGTTCTTCCACGAATACAAAGGTGTGCGCTTTTACAACGATTCATGCGCAACCGTTCCGGAAGCAGCCGCGGCCGCAAGTCAGTCATTTGCAAAACCAGTTTACCTTATGACAGGCGGAACAGACAAAGGTCTTGAGCTTGATCCTCTGATTAATACGCTTACAGGAAAAGTTCAGGGCGCAGTTCCGGTAAAATCGCTTTATCTTCTAGCAGGAACCGCTACAGACAAACTTCTTCCCGCCTTAAATCAGGCAGGAACAAAATACAACGGACCGTACAATTCGCTTGAAGAAATGCTTTCTGCACTTAAAGAAGAAATCAACGCTTCTTCCGACAAAGACGGAATTGCAGTTTTCAGTCCGGGCGCAACAAGTTTTGGAATGTTCGCAAACGAATTTGACCGCGGAAACAAATACATGGACTGTGTAAGAAAAATTTTTTCTTAATGCCGGCAGGAAACAAACAGAATGAGCAGATTTATCCGAATAACCAGAAAAAACATACTCACCTCTGCAATGCTGATTCTGGCTGTTTTTGAGCTGAACGCCTTTCCCGGCAGAAAGGCTGACGAACCGGAACTTCTGTTTCTTTTTAAAAATGCCTATCCAAACGTTGATTTTAATTCAAAATACGACATGGAAGCCGGTGACTGGCTGATTAAAGTTACATCGGCAAGACTAAACGGAACTCATAAAAAAACGACAGAGCTTTACTGGAGCGACAGCCGTTTTTTACCGCGCGAAGAACTTAAAAATGCAGAAAACTACAGAAAAATGCTTTATCTGTACAGTTTTAAAGTTCCTGAACCGTCAGAATTTACAAAAGACGACATAATCCTTATAAAACAGTTTACTTCTACAGAAAACCGCAAAAACGGAGCAATTGAACCGCCGTTTCTGTATGACGCAATCTATGACACAGAAACAAGGGAAACAACCGAACAGCAGATTGTAAAAATTGATTTCCTGACAAAATCAATAAACATTCACAATAAGATAGCAGCCCCAATGAAGCGGATTTCTCATAAAATCATGGCGCTTTCTAAACAGCCTGAACTGCATCCGTTTTTTTCTACCCTTTCCCGAACAGACGGATACGCCTGGCGTTCAGTAAGGGATACTAAATCAAAATCCTTTCACAGTCTGGGACTTGCAATAGACATTCTGCCAAGAGGCTATTACCAGAAAATCATTTACTGGGGCTGGCAGAAACAGCTTCGTCCTGATGACTGGTATATGACACCAGTTTCAAAACGCTGGGTACCGCCGGAAAAACTTATAGAAGCCTTTGCAGAAGAAGGTTTTATCTGGGGCGGAACATGGATTGTATGGGACAACATGCATTTTGAATACAGACCGGAACTTCTTGCATACAAAGAGTACTGCGAAAATAATCCGCACCAATAGAATTACTATTATTTTTCTGATATATTAAATCGATGGCAAAAAAGTTACCTCAGCTCAGAAAAAAATTATTAAGGAACCTCAAATATTCTGTAAAGAACCCGTTCACATGGTTCTGGTTTTCTATTGCCATCATTCTTTGCGTAATTACTTATGTAAACTTCAGGACAGAGCAGGATGCAGGAATCCTTACTATGTGGGATTCAATTTGGTTTACCATTGTTACAACAATAGCCGGATACTATGAATTCTCTCCTGCAACTATTCCGGGCAGAATTGCAAGCCTTCTTCTTTTAGTATTCGGAATGCTCGTTCTTTCTGCCGTAACCGGTAAATTGGCATCGTACTTTATGGATATTCAAATAAAAAAGGAAAAAGGACTTATGACTCTAAGAAATCTAAAAGGGCACTTCCTTTTGTGTGGCTGGCGAAGCGGTTTTGAAAAAATTCTGGACAACATCATAAATCAGAATCCAGAGATAACGCCTGACCTTATTGTAATGATTAACGACGCTCCTTCAGAAAAAATCGAAGACATTATGGATGAAAACCGTTTTAAAGGCATTCATTACGTATTCGGAGACTTTGCAGATGAAAACGTCCTTAAAAAAGCCCTGATCGGCACAGCAGAACGCGCGCTTATCATTTCTGACCATTCAAAAAAATATTCAGACCTTGAAATTGACTCGCGAACAGTCCTTGCCGCCATTTCCATGTCAAATTTAAACCCGGGAATGTACATTGCAGCCGAACTTATTGATTCAAAATTTCAGAAGCACCTGCACATGGCTCACTGTGATGAAATCATCCTTACAACTGACTATGAACACAACCTTTTAGCCAGTGCATCCAGCGGAATGGGCTACAGCAATGTAATGCGCGCCCTTATAAGCGATGACGCCGATTCAGGAATCCTTATTGAAGACATTCCAAAAGCATTTATCGGAAAAACATACATTGAATACCGCAGAAGCCTAAGATATCCGCGCGTATTGATCGGACTTCTTCTGAACACCGGAAACTTTCAGCAGCGACGAAAAGACGCACTCCGCGAAGCTCAGAAAAATCCGAATATAGCAAAGATTATTGATAACCTTAAAAAGGTTAAGACATTTAAAAGCAACCAGCCGGTCCTTACACCGCCGGACGACTTTATAATCCAGAGAAATACAAAGGCAATCTTTGTAAAAGGCAAACCAATGGAGGATTAGAATATGGACGAATTTTCTGTTGTACTTGAAAAGCTTAATTCCATTCCCCTCTTTTCGGATTTTGACATTAAAAAGCAGGAAGATGTTGATATTCTTCACAAGGTTTATGACGCCATAACCATAAAAAAATTCAAAAAAGGAGACCTGATTATTAAAGAAGGAGATGAAGGCGACTTCTGCTACATTCTTTTTTCGGGTCTAGTAAATATAACAAGAACGACGCCGGCAGGAGACATTATTGCACTGGCAAATTTTTCTTCTGCGCAAAACGTTTTTTTTGGAGAGAACGCACTGATTGGAAACGATCCTAGATCTGCAACCGTAAGGGCAGAAACTGACTGTACAACACTTGCGCTTTCGGGCAAAAAATTCCTTCACCTATGTGAAAAGGAACCTTCGCTTGGATTCAGGGTAGTTTTTTATCTTGCAAAGCAGATGGCAAAAACAATCAGAGAAATAAATAACGATAAGGCAACA
>JBGVIP010000036.1:0-80538 GCA_045123335.1 Treponema sp. | reverse complement strand
CTGCAATGTGTGCAGAAATGACAATGTACTGGAGAAGTCAGGGCAAGAGCCTTCTTGAACATCTTGATGAAATGTACAAGGAATACGGTTATTTTGAAGACCGTGCAATTTCAAAGAACTTCCCTGGTTCAGCCGGTGTAGAAACAATGGCCGGAATCATGACAAAACTTCGCACAGAAGGTCTAAAGACTCTCGGTGGCAAGAAAGTTGTAAAGATCCGCGATATCCAGACTTCTACAGCATTTGATCCTGCAGATCCATCAAAGAAAGAAGCAGTTGCACTTCCAAAGAGTAACGTTCTTCAGTTCTTCCTTGAAGGCGGAACAATCGTTTCTGCACGTCCTTCTGGAACAGAACCAAAGATTAAGTTCTACATCAACACAAAAACAACAGTTGGCGGAGCAAAATCTGACAGCGACCTTGCAGCTACAAAGAAAGAAGCAGCAGATCTTTGTGATGCAATCACAAATGAAATAAACGCAATTCTCGATGCAGCTGGAAAATAAGTTCTTAAGGGACTTCCGGCGAATGTTTCGTTTGATTAAATCAAACGAAACATTCGTTGCGTTCGATACCGAAACAACGGGTTTAAGCCCTGAACACAACAGAATCATCGAAATAGGAGCCGTAAAATTCAATTCAAAAGGAATTTGCGGTTCCTATAACACTTTAGTAAATCCACAACAGCCGATTCCTCCAGAAATAAGCACACTGACTTCCATTACAGAAAGCATGGTACAGTCTGAAAGAAAGATTTCAGAAATTTTACCGGAATTCATTGATTTTATAGGCGATTCAATTTTAGTCGGCCACAACATTCAGTTTGACATAAGGTTTTTAAATGCAGAATGCCAGCGAAACGGATTTTCAACTGTAAAAAACGATGCAATTGATACGCTTATGTTCAGCAGATGGGCATTCCCGGAATTAAAAAGATACAAACAAACCGTTATGGCTCAATATTTTAATTTGGAAATAAAAGAAGCTCACAGAGCCTATGACGATGCCTTTGTCTGCGGAAACCTGTTTCTTCATCTGATAAGGGCAACCGCAGACCGGCAGAAAATGTAGGAATTTAAGATTTTTCCAGCCCTAGCCTCTAGGCGCTTTTACAGGATCAACAGGTTTTCCATTCTGGAATACCATAAATTTAATGCTTGATTCAGAGCCTTTTCCTGTACGGCCAATTTCTGTACCGGCAAGAACATAGTCACCTTTTTTAGCTTTTACAGAGCCAAGTCCAGTATACGAATAAATCAAACCTGTTTTAGACTGAATGAATACAACATCACCAAAACCGCGGTAAACACCAGTATACATAACAGTTCCTTCCCGAATACATTTAACGGCTTCGTTTTCCCGGCCGGTAAGCTGAACGCCACTTACTTTTCCGCTGATATTCCTTACAGTAGGATTTGAGAGAGGCCATGTAACACCGCTTACAACAACAGAAGAAGAATTAACTTTCTGCTTAGAACTTTCAGACTGACTTGAATCCAGCTGCTTCTGAGTAACCTTTGCAGGCTCATTTTTAGCAACAGAAACAGTTCCAGGAACAGTAAGTTTCTGACCTATTTTTATAGTCGCATTTGTATCAAGATTATTCATTGCCAGTAATTCCGGCAGTTTAATTCCATATTTTCGGGCAATACCGTAAAGAGTATCACCTTTTTGAACTTCATATACTGCAGATGAAGACTTTAAAGCAGGTTTATTTTCCGTAGAAGAAGTCTTTGTAGAAGAAAGAGCGGCAGCATTACTGATGTCTGCAGAAGGAATTACAAGTTTTGCACCTTCCTTAAGAACATCATTTTCACTAAGGTTATTTGCAGTCCTTAATTCCGCAACTGTAATTTCATACTTACGGCTGATAGAATATAAAGTATCTCCTTTTTTGACTACATAAGTAGAATCAGCAAAGAGAAAAACAGCAGAGTTTAATAAAACAAATAGAACAATTAAAAGCGACCTGATATTTTTAGAAAATCCCATGCTCTAATTATCGGACAATTTCGTGAAAAAGTTTACCGACATCTATGCCGTTTATTATTTTTCCTTCTGGGTATGCGGCAAGCATACCTTCCCTTCCGTGGCTCAAATGACTTGAAGTAATTCCATGTTTAATAGAAATATCTGCTTCAAGGAGTGCAGAAATATGATCGGCGACACGAACTAGCCTGCCGTCTACAGGAGAATACTTGGAGTTTGAATAAAGTTTATTTAAATCTTCCCAACTTACTACGCGAGGAATATTATTTTCATCAAGTATGCGGTTTGAAAATTCATCACTTGTATAATAAATTAGTTCATCACGGAAAAATGGTTCCATAAGCGGAACAAGTTCCTTGCTTACAATTTCATCCTCAATCTTCTTAACGATATTAGGAAGCTCATCTGTAGCCTGTTTTACAGGAGAGATAATGTCGCGGGTAACAGCTTCCGGAAGATCATGAAACAAACCTGTAAAAAAATTATTTATAAGGCGTTTTTCTGTCATCTTTGAAGAGTTTGACTTGCATAAGAGGAGCGTCAAAATTGCAACAAAATAACAGTGTCCCAAAACCGTTGTCTTTGGAACACGCGGAGTCTGATTCCACCTTACCTGAAAGCGAAGTTGCTCTACTTTCATCAAAAAATTATAAGGACGCTGATGAGTCATAAGCATCTGAAGACCTGTAAGGTCAAGGTACTGCTGAAGATCAGCCTGAAGTTCTGTATAGATTTTTTCCGTGCGTTCAGATTCATTTACAACAGAAAGAAGCTGAAGTTCGCGCATAGTAGCAAATTTATCAGCAGCAGAAAGAATGCGCTCTGCAGCCTGTGTTTTTTCCGGAACAGGAAGTGCACCGGCCTTCTGCCCGATATAAATCGTAAATTTAGAAAAAAGTTTTCTGTCATTAATAAGCGGCTTGTACTGATTCAAAACCCATTCATTCAGCCTCAGGTATTCCTGGGTATAATTCTGCTTAAGCATTGCAATTACAGGAGCCTTAATATCACAAAGTGCAATTTTTTTAAGCAGATCAAAAAGGGACGCATGAATCATCCAGTTCCAGTCTACAAAAACACCCCTGTTTTCTTCAAATTTTCCAATGATATATGCAAGAACCATTTTTTCAGCAGCCTTGTCCATTTCTACAAGGTCAAACGGGCGGACAAGATCCGTCCAGCGCTGAATCGAAAATCCTTCAAAAATCTTTAATGCTAAAGCCTGAGAAAACATTTTATCTGCTTGAACCTGACTTCTGATCGGCATTCATCTTATCTTTCCAGACCACAGCCTTTTTCTTTATTTCTTCGGCATTGTTCTTGTCACCTATTGCAAGGGCAAGCTTGTGCCGAGCCAGAAGAAACTTAATTCCGTTTCTCATATCATCGATACGGCGGGTAGAAAGTTCGTATTTATCGCGGTAACCGGCTGCAGACTGTTCAAGAAGTTTTGTAATAAGCCTGATGTACAGAATTGTAGTTTCGTAGTCATCGCTGCTTGGATTAAAATATGACTTGGCAGCTTCGCGCATATCAATAAAATTCTTTGCAACAACAGCGTAACGGCCTTTCAATTCAACAAAAGACCACTTCCACTTTGAGTTATCTCCCAAAGCAAGTTCCAGAAGATTAATTGCAAGCCCAAGCTTTTTGATAAGGACATACCTGTCTTTAATTGGAGAATTTTTTATTGCATCATGACGATCCTGAAGATCAACATAAGGAACATCAATAATATTAGAAACCAGTTCTTCAAGATAAATAATTGACTTGTATAGAATCTTGCGTGATTCATTAAGGGCATCATTATTTTTTACGTCAAGAATTTTTAAAGAAAGGCTGTTTTCTGCCATGTAAAGTGTTGCAATATAAATCATGTCTTCTGCAAGCATAATTTTTTTATAAGCAGAATCAGCAGCTCCGCTGTTAATTGTATTTAAAACAGTCTTTTCTTTTCCCAAAAGCGCAGTAATCTTAGACTGATACGGTTTAATGGTCTCAGAGAACTCCAACCTGTTTTCATCTGAAATTTTTGACATTATAAACCTCCGCTAAATTTCTGAATCATAGCCCTTGCATGATCCAAAGATTCACTAGAAGCAGAGTCGCCGGACAGCATTCTTGCAATTTCCATTACACGCTCTTCTCCGATTACAGGATGAACATTAGAAGCTGTTTTTCCGTTAACAACGCCCTTCTCAATCTTTATCTGATTATCGGCATAAACTGCAATGCTCGCTAGATGTGTTATGCAGAAAATTTGACGGTTTTTGGAAAGATTTTTCATATGGCTGCCGACAGCAACAGCAATTTCACCGCCGATTCCTGTATCAATTTCATCAAATACAAGCGTTTCAACTGGATCAATTTTTGCAAATATTGTTTTAAGGGCAAGCATAACGCGCGAAAGTTCTCCGCCACTGGCAATTTTTGCAAGCGGCTGCATAGGAGCCCCTGGATTTGCACTGATAAGGAATTCAATGTTATCCATTCCATATGGACCGCACTTCTGCTCTACATCGTTTCCAGGTTTTTCACAGATATTTACAGAAAAACGAGTTCCGTTCATTCCAAGTTTCTTTAATGTTGCTTCCACTTCTTCAGAAAGAGTCTGGCTCATTGCCTTTCGCTTTTCTGAGAGAGCCTTTGCGGCAACATAAACCTTTTTTTCAAGTTCAGCGATTTCCTTTGAAAGAACTTCCAGATTTGCTTCGCCGGAATCAAGTTCTTCCAGAGTACGTTCTGCCTGTGTTTTATAGTCAAGAACTTCCTGAAGCGGAGCACCTGTTGAACTTGCATATTTTTTCTTAAGATTATAAATGAGCGAAAGCCTGTCCTGAACTTCCTGCAAATGAGCCGGATCAAAGACAAGTTTTGAAGCATACTGATCAAATTCTGAACTTATGTCCGAAAGTTCATAAAATGCAGATTCAAGTCTGGAATCCACAGATTCAAGCGATTTATCCAGAGCAGCCGCATGCTGGCTGTCACGCCGAATTTTTTTAAGAACTGAAACTACAGAATTTTCACCGCCATCAAGAGCAGAGCGGACTGCATCGATATCTGCAAAAAGTTTTTCAAAACTGGAAAGCCTGTTTTCTTCCTCTTCAAGAATTTCATCTTCCCTTGGCTTTAATTTTGCGTCATCAATTTCCTGAATTGCAAACCTGCACATATCAATTTTTCTTGCTCTATCCTGATCCGAAGAAGAAAGTTTTTGAAGCAGACTGCGCTTCTGGACAAGAGTATTGTAAATAACGGAAAAAGCCTCTACATCAGAAGTAATGCTGGCTCTGGCATCAAGAAATTTTCTGTGTTCTGGAACTTTCATCAGTGACTGGTGCTCATGCTGACCATGGATATCCACTAAAAATGAAGAAAAATCTGCCAAATCAGCGCGTGTTACAG
Source organism: Treponema sp. (assembly GCA_045123335.1). GTDB lineage: Bacteria > Spirochaetota > Spirochaetia > Treponematales > Treponemataceae > Treponema_D. Next base: position 75,141 of record JBGVIP010000036.1, on the reverse strand, counting down.
GAGTATTTCCAATCCATGCGCCGGATTTACCGTTTTCACGAATAAAACGGCGCAAAATGATACGGCCGTTTTCCGTTTCTATACCATGTTCAGTAAGCCACTGCTCAGCAGGCGAATTAACGCTTTCGTTAGAAAGATAGAATGTTCCTGTAACACTTGATTCATGACTTCCTGCACGAATCTGAGAAACCTCTGCTTTACCGCCAAGAAGAAAAGAAAGTGCACCAATAAGAATTGATTTTCCGGCACCTGTCTCACCGCTTAAAACCGTAAATCCTTTTTCAAATTCTATAGTAATGCAGTCAATAATGGCAAAATCTTTTATAGTAAGATCTTCAAGCATGAGGACCTCCAGCCCAGTTCAATTTTGACTGCAAAGCCTCATAAAAGCGTTCAGCAGTACAACCGACAAGATTTATTTTTTCTGAAATCTGGCGGATTTTTATACAGTCTCCAACATTCAATTCCACAGGTGTCTGTCCGTCTATTGTAAGAATACTTTCGTGTTCCCTCGACGGCAAAACTGTAATCTGTACTTCTCCATGAGGACTTAAAACCAGCGGCCTTGAAGAAAGGGAAAATGAATTTACAGGCGTAAGAAGAAGCGAATCAAGATCCGGATCAATAATCGGACCGCCGGCAGAAGAAGAATAAGCCGTAGAACCCGTAGGCGTACTTACAATTATTCCGTCAGCCTTAAATTTTCCAAGACTTGCATAATTATACGCAACATCAAGAAGAATTGTACGGGCAGCAGTCCTTGCTGAAACAACAACATCATTCAGACCGCAGTCAGAATAACAGATTTCGCCGTTTTTACCTGAAATTACAAGAGCCTGAAGCATGCTTCTTTTTACAACCCTTGAATGGCCAGAAAGAAAACTTTCCAGTTCATCCTGCCACTGAGAAACCTGAACTCCCGCAATAAAACCGAATTCACCAAGATTTACCGGGAAAACAGGAATTCCGGAACTTACACAGCCACGGGCCGCAAAAAGAACAGTTCCGTCCCCGCCAAGAGTTATAACAAAATCTATATTCTTAAATGGATTTTCGTCTTTTTTTGAAAAACCGTCAAAACAATAAAGGGACGCTTTGATTCCGCGCTTTTCCAGATAAGCGGAAATCAAATGACCTAAAGCCTGAGATTCTTCCTTATGAGTATTAATGACTATAAGACAGCATTTCATAAATTACGGTAATGTACCTAAAACTTTTACAATTTTTGCAACCTGCGAATGTGAAAGACGCGGATACAAAGGAAATAAAGCACAGCGAAGATAAAGCGACTTTGCCTTAATGCAGGTTGAAGAAAGTTCTTCCTGTTTAAGAGCAATTACAGAATCTTCATATGCCGGCTGAATTTCTATATCTTTTTTTGCAGTATACTGCTTAACATCCTTAAACGAACTTGTAAGAATGAGCGGAAAACAGCACATTGTAGAAGAATAATCAAACACTTCTTTTTCTTCGCCGTCTTCTGAAGTTTTTACAGTCTGACCTGGCATGGAATTTCCGCGGACAAACATTTTATGCTTTCCCGTCATGCAAGTTCTCTGAAACAAAGAAAAAATGCGTTTTCTGGAAATTTCATTGTTTTTAAATTCCTTGAGCTGAATCCAGCCTAATGCACAGTTAATATCCGGGAGCAGTTCTGTTTTTGGCATCTGATCAGCAAATTTCTTAAGGACAATCCATTCCCTGCGGTTAGGTGCCATAAGGACAGCTCCTCCGCCGGCTGTAATTACGTCATGTTCTTCCAAAGTCAAAATTGTATAAACACCAAACGAACCAGCCTTTCTGCTTTCCAGAGTATTTCCGTTTGAATCAAATGCAGGAACAAGAGAGCCAGCGGACTTAGAAACATCTTCTATAACTGGTATGCCAAGCTGAATAATTTCTTCTATTTCAGGCATAATTCCCATTGATTCATGAAGAAGAAGAAGCCTTCCGCCGTCTGCAATACCGGCTTTAATGATATCAGGCGTAAGAAGTCCAGTTGTTTCATCAACATCAAGAACAAGAGGAGTATAACCAAGATCCTCTACAGCCTGATAATGCCAGGCAGGAGCCAGTGCGGAAATAATAATTTTTTCGCCGGATGCAAAATCCAGCGAACGAAGTGCATACTTAAGGGCAGCAGAAGGACTTCTTAGAGCGACTGCTCCGTCACAACCAAAAAATTCCTTTAACTGCTGAATAAATCTGATATTTAACTCGCCAGGTCCAATGCGTTCATCGACCATGCAAGTTAAAACTGCATCCATTTCTTTTCTTCGAATTGTAGTACTGTAAGTCTGAATCATCTTTTGTTGTCAATAAGGATTTTCTGCATTTCTTTTGGATCAAAGAGTTTTACGATATCCAATACAATAAGGAAGCCGTCATCATTATTTCTGACTACACCCTTTATGTATTCGCTTCCTATTCCTCCCATCATTTTAGGCGGTTCCTGAACATCGGCAATATCAACAGAAACAACTCTGGAAACACGATCGATAATAATTCCAATCAAATTTCCGTCTATATTCAAAATGATAAAGCCACTTTCAAGTTCATCTAATTCTTCAACTCCGTTCGAGAAGTTTATATGAAAGCGCCTGTGCAGATCAATAATAGGAATAATGTCACCACGAAGGTTCAGAATTCCAACCATGTAATAAGGAGCATTTGGAATCGGTCTGATTGGCTGAATCTTTACGATTTCCTTTACAGACATAATATCCACACCATACAATTCGTCTCCAAGACGAAACGTTACTAACTGAATCTGAGAATCACCTGTAGCCATAAAAACCTCTTATTATAAGAATACAATGAAATTCAGAGTTTTGCAATTAAAAGTATTCATCTAAAAGCGTCTGTCCGCTGTTAATCAACAGAAAACAGTGTAAGGACAAAAACCTTCTGAACTCCGGCTGCCTTCAGCTTTATGGCACAGCTTTCTGCAGTTGCACCGGTAGTAAGCACATCATCAATAAGACACACTTCCTGCGGCAGCCTCCGGACATCTTTTCTTACAGAATATCCCTTACCTATTGTATCCAGTCTTTCCTTTCTGTCCAGAGTTTTCTGCTGAGTTCCGCTTTTCCGCTCAAGAATATATTGAACAGAAAATCCGTAAAACACATGAAGGATCGAAACAAGTTCATCAACCTGATCCCAGCCCTTCTTTTTTATTTTACCAGGGCGCGGCGGAACCGGTACAATAACCGGCATACTTTTCTTTTCAAAAAGAACTCTAAGTCTGGCATAAAGCCTTTCTGCAAAAAAGAACGAAATTCCCCTGTCACCGGTTATTTTCCAGCGGCACAAAAGAGTTTCGTTCCACAGACGGTACGAATACATTGAATAAACACCGTCCGCACTCTTTAAGAGCGGAGTTTCCCGGCATTCCATACAGGTTTCTTCTTCAGAAACAAGCCTTTTTCCGCACACTGAACAAAACGAAGAAGCCGGTTCCGTTACAGAAAAATATTTTTTTCTGCAATCCACGCACACAGGGCTTCTTCCCGAATCCTTGGAACATACAACGCAGCTGTAATCCTGCAGCAAAAAAGATGCGGCAAAGCGAATCCCCAAAAAAAGACGCATCTTTGCCGCAAAAACAAATTCTGGAGGTACAGCATGAATAAATCCTGCCATACCTTTATATACGAAATCACATGCACAAAAATGCACTTTACAGAAAAAAATTATCTTCCTGAAAGCGTTTTTTTCCAGCGCGAAATTGCCTGAAGCGCAGACATTGGAGTCATATTGTCTGTATCTGCAGAAAGAATTTCATCAAGAATGATTTCTTCATCGCTGAACAAGCCCGGCGCAGAAAAAGCTGGTTCAGGGACAACAGGGGTTTCTGCCTTTGTAGAAATACTTACTTCGGCTTTACCGCTATCCTGCTCCTGAATTACAGAAAGAATCTGTTCTGCGCGCTTAATTACGGGCTGTGGAATTCCAGCAAGACGCGCTACATGGATTCCGTAGGAATTTTCACTTGCTCCCTGCTTGATTTTGCGGAGGAACGTTACTGTTTCTCCCTGCTGGAATACGTCCATGCAAAGCAGAACAAGTGAAGAATGAACAATTCGTGTAAGTTCATGGTAATGAGTAGCAAAAAGAGTCCTGCACTTTACCGTATCAAGAAGATATTCGCTTACAGCCCAGGCAATAGAAAGTCCGTCTTCTGTAGAAGTTCCGCGCCCTACTTCATCCATTATTACAAGAGATTTTTTAGTAGCAGAACGCAAAATGTTTGCAGTTTCTGTCATTTCAACAAGAAAAGTAGATTCTCCTCTTGCAAGATTGTCGCTTGCCCCTACACGACAGAAAATTCTGTCAACAATACCGATTCTGGCACTGGAAGCAGGAACAAACGAACCAGTCTGAGCAAGAAGCGCAATGAGTGCATTCTGCCGTAAATAGGTTGATTTACCGGCCATATTCGGACCAGTTATAAGGCCAAACGAAGGAACATCATCTTCATCTGCAGAGAGCGAAAGGTCATTTGGAACAAACTCGCCTGCTGGAATATGCTTTTCTACAACAGGATGTCTTCCGTCTTTTACAAAAAATTCACAGGAATCATTTACTTCCGGTCTTACCCAGTTATTAAGGATTGCACTTTCCGCAAACGAAGCAGAAGAATCAACATAAGCAATTTCATGTGCTGTTTCCATAAGATAAGGCACATAATCATGAAGTTTAGTGCGGATTGCAACAAACAGATCGCGTTCCAGTTCAAGGATTCTTGTTCCGGATTCATTCAGCTCTTTTTCAAGTTCCTGAAGCCTTAAAGTTGTAAAACGGTCTCCGTTTACAAGAGAACGGCGCATAATAAAATCTTCCGGCACCTTATCAAGTTTTCCGCGGCTGATTTCTATAAAATACCCGGAAGCATTTGTATATTTGATTTTAAGGTTCGGAATGCCCGTTTTTTCGCGTTCAGAAATTTCGTATTCAGAAAGCACAGAATCAAAATCATCATGAACAGACCTCCAGTGATCCAGTTCAGGTGACCATGACGGCTTAATGATTCTTCCTTCTGTAAGCGAAGTTGCAGGATTATCATCGATTGAGCGGGAAATCATGTCTATAACTTCTACAGCTTCTGAATCATCATTTAGATTAAAGCCTAGTCCGCTAAGATTATTGCGTACATCAAGCCAGGCTGTAAGACTGTTCTGCAGGGCCTTTAAATCCTTTGCGTGAGCCCTGTCCATCGCAATTCTTCCAGCCAGACGTTCAATATCCAATACCTTAGAAAGTTTTTCCTGTACGGTTTCAAGAACATTGCGGTCTTTTACAAATGCTTCAATATGATCCTGACGTTCGTGAATCTGCTGTAAATCCATAAGGGGATAAAGAAGATTCTGCCTTATGCGGCGGCATCCCATTGCAGTTCTTGAGCGGTTTACACATTCCAAAAGCGAAAACTGCGGCGTTCCGTCGCGAAGATTGGCAACCACTTCAAGATTTCTGCGGCTGGAATCATCAAGAACAAGGAACTGCTCATCTTTATAAACTTTTATAGAGCGGACATGAGGAGCAACTGTATTTGTAGTCTTATTTACATAATCGAGCAGAAAGCCGGCCGCAGGAACTTCTGCAGAATCTGCGTCCAGCCCGAATGACTGCAAAGAAACTGTTCCAAACTGTTCCGTAAGTTTTTTATATGCAAGCTCTGCATTAAAATCCCAGTCAGGATAATAAGAAACAGAAAGATTCGGATACTGCTCAAGTGCATCTTTTATAAGAAAATTATTTGAAAGAGACTGAGGAAGCAGAATTTCGCGCGGATTACAGCGGCCAAGTTCCTTAGGAAAAAACTCTGCCATTTTTGAGCCATGCCATGAAGTTGCAGAAAACGCAGCGGTAGTAACGTCAAGAAAAGCGAATCCTGCCATTCCGTGAGTGACGCAGAGAGCCGCAAGAAAATTGTTTACGTTTCCTTCCAGGTATTCAGACTCAACGGCTGTTCCCGGAGTAATAATTTCCACAACCTTACGTTCAGTAAGGCCTTTTGCTTTGGGATCTCCAATCTGTTCACAGATTACAATTTTTTTTCCGAAGCGCAGAAGACGGGCAATATAAACTTTTGCTGCATGATAAGGCAGTCCGCACATAGGGGCCGCCTGCTTGTGTGTCAATGTTAAATTAAGAAGACGCGATACAAGGATCGCATCATCAAAGAACATTTCGTAAAAATCACCAAGCCTGAAAAAAACTACTTCATTCTTATACTGACTCTTTATCTGCATGTACTGCTTCATAAAAGGAGTCAGTGTTACATCATCTGCCATTATTTACCAAGCTCTGCTATAACCTGTTCAGTAACATCAACAGAATTTGAATACCATAGTATTGCATTTGACTGCTGAAGACTCAAAATCATACTGTAACCACCAGCTTCTGCAATTTTTGACAGAGTATCATACAGTTTTGCATAGAATGCATCCGATCCCTGAAGGGTTTTCTGCATTGATTCAAGTTCAACATTCTTGGCATTTGTATATTCAACAAGAAAATCAGTTTTCTTTGTAATTTCTGCCTGAACCTTCATTGCCATTGAATCGTTGCCGCCTTTTTCGTAGTCAACTTTTTTTGCCTGAAGTTTCTGAAGTTCATCTGTATACTTGTTTATTTCCTGCTGAAATTCAGCCTTTTTCTTTTCATAATTGCGAACAGAAGCAGAATTCCTGAAATATGCGTTGTAAACCTTTGCAGTATCTACAACACCGAATTTTGTAATCTGCTGTGCAGAAAGAAGGGAACTGATTCCCATAAGAAACAATACTGAAACCAATCTGAATAAGTTAAACTTCATACTCACACCTTTTATTTATTTGTAATATTAAAGGAGAGGACAAACTGCCAGGTATCCTCCCACTGAACTTCTCCGTCCTGTACACGGAATTTATTGGCAAAAAGCAGATGCAGAGGAAACTGCGGAACAAGGAATCTTAAGCCAGGACCAAAGCTGAAATAGAAATCGTCCATTTTAAGGCTGAAAAGATCAGAAACTTCATCTTTAACTGCAACTGCATCAAAGAATCCGTCCAAACCAATTACACCCTGGAAGATTGGAAGACGCAGCTCTACCCTGTTGGAAAGCATTGCTTTACCGCGAACATCATTGTAGATGTCTGTCCATCCGCGGCCGTTGAACATACCGTCAATGTAAACCTTGCTTGAATCACCGAACAAAGTACCAGGAATCGGGAAAAGACCTGTAATTCCTGTATAAGCTGCAAGAACAGCCTTAAAGTTCCAGTATCCTTTAAAAAGCGGAATATCAAAGAGTTTAAGGTATGCTTCAAGTTTTGTATCTGTACGTGCATAGAATTCATGTTCTACACCAGGAATAAGACCGTACCAACCCACACGCTGGCTGGCAAACCAACCAGTAGAAGGGTCATAGTTTATGTCTCTGTTATCAAGGGAAATATTTGCAAATACAGAATTCTTAAGTCCAAAGCGGTTTGCATTTTTTGTTACGCCCGGATCAAGCGGAATATACTGAGATTCGTCATAAATATTGTCTGTAAGCGTATTTGAAATACCGCCCATAAGAGTAAGAATTGCAAAATTTGGAACAAAGCGTCGTCCGATTGTAGAACTTAATGTTGTACTCCATGATTCATACTTCATGTAGTAGTAGTCATCGTCAAGAAGACCGTTATCCAGCCAGTTAAGGGCAAGAGCAGAACTCTTTGAATGGCTGAAGGCAACAGATTCGCTGATTGTAATAGGCTGGTCCTTAATCCATGACTGGCTGTATCCAAGGTTTACGTCCTGTGTTGAGCTTGAAATTGTAGCTCCTGCAGAAACAGAGCGCCCTGTACCCTTAAAGTTGGAGTTTTCAATTTTTGTATAAAGCGAAATAGGAAGATCATCCGGATCAGAAATTCCTGTAAATGTCATACCGAACTGAAGGGATGTTGTAGACTGCTCTTCTACAGTAAATACAAGATCTACAAGATTTTCTTCCGAACCAGAAACAGGTTCCGGAACAACGCTTGAAAAGTACTGAGTGTTGTAAAGGTTTCGAACACCGTTCATAATCTTGTTTCTGCTGAATACATCGCCCGGTTTAAGAGGAATTTCGCGGAGAATTACTTCATCCTTTGTTTTTGTATTTCCTTTAATGATGATGTTTTCTACGTGAGCGCGCGAACGTTCTACAATGCGGAGGTTATAGCCGATTGTACGGCGTTCAGAATCCTTGTTTACAGTCGGATGGAATTCATTTGTCATGTATCCGTTTTCATAATAAACGTTTGTAAGTGCAGACATGCCTTCCTGGAATTTTGTCTGGTTAAAAACATCGCCCGGCTTAAGTTTTATACAGGAAAGAAGTTTTTCTGTAGAGAAAATTTCGTTTCCCTCAAGAACAGTGCCGTTGTAAGTGTACTGCGCACCTTCCTGAACAATAATTGTAAGCGAAATTTCTTCGCGTTCTTTTTTTTCATTAAACGAAGATTCTTCAATTACATCAATAATGCGGGCATCAATATATCCCTTTGTCATATAGTAGATGATGATTGACTGTTTGTCTGCTTCAAGGGAAGAACGCTGGAAAGCTCCGTTTTTAAGGAATCCGTCTTCTTTAAGCGACATTTTTGAACGCAAAGTTTTTGATGAAAAAGTTGTATTTCCTGAAAAACTGATTGAAGAAACAACTGAACCTGCACCTTCTGAAATCTGGAATACAACAGAAATTCCGGCATCAGTTTCTTCTGCTACCATAGAAACCTTTGCATTTGTATAACCTTTCTTTATATAAACGTCTCGGATTGAACGTTCATCAAGAAGAGCAACTGTTTCTATATATACGTCACCTGTTTTAATGGAAACTGCTTCCCTTAATTCATTGTTTCGTATTTTTTTATTTCCCTTAAAAGAAATTGAGCTGATTACAGGATGCTCTTTTACACTGAACACAAGAATTACACGTTCGCGGCTTCGCGGATCATGTTTTGCATACGGTTCAATTTCTTCAAAATATGCAAGGGCATAAAGTTTATCAAGCGCTTCATTAAAAAGCTCTTCTGTAAATTCTTTTCCAATGAAGTTATTTGTAATTCCTGTTAATTCAGAACGCTTTACACTTCTAAGGCCTTCAAACGAAACTTCAGAAATGGTCTTTCCCCAGAACCAGTCAGAATCATCTTCCTGTGCAGTTGCAAAAGAACAGACAAAGCATAATAAAAAAGCAATTAAAATCCCTTTAACTTTATTGCTTTTTAAATTCATAAAAGACTCCTAAACATTCAGAACTTCAGTCCTGATTAAAGTGAAAATTTCCAAGAAAGCGTAACAGAAGTCGAATAAACAAAATTATCAGTCCGAAGTCCGCTTAAATTCGGAGCCATATTCCATCTGATATTTACAAACGGTGACTCAAGTTCAAGACCAATTTCTGGCCGGAACACAAGTCCGTCGATTGTATATTCATCATCTACCCTGCTCTTATCGTATGACCAATGCATTAATGTATCGACATACAACGAACGCCCTAAGTACTTCCCAAAGTAAACAGTTGAATTATCAAAAAAGTTACCGATTCCGGAAGCGGATTCTTCATTATTTCTGTTAAAATTATAATTTAACGCATTCTGAATAACATTCGTTCTAACAGACAATATATCAAAATTCAAAAAGTCTCGCAACTTGTTCTCTATTGATCGTCCGATTGTTGACTGAATTGCGTAGTCTCCTGTTGCAAAAAGAAGACTGGCAACACCGTTTGAATCACCAACAGCAATCTGTCCGAGCATGCTCATGATTTCATTTTCTGACTTTGCAGGAATTGAAGAGAACTTAGGATTAAAGTTATCAATATATTGATTGTTCGCGCTCAAAATAATGCGAACTTCTTTTCCGTCTTCATCGCGTTCCCTTGTTTCTGCCTGAACAGAGATGAGCGGATTAAATTCCGGATCATTTTTATTAAAGCGCAGAAGACCGTTCTTTATATAGAAGCTTCGGCTAAGGTAAGAGACGTCCCCTGACCTGAGGGAAAGGTCACCGTCAATAGAAAGAGAAGTATCAGACATGTCATATTTAAACGCAAAGCCCGAATCTGGAACAAGAACTGCACGTAGAAGCGGATCCAGAAGCATCGTAACGTGCTGACCGAATTTTACGCCAAGGTCTGCCCGCACAAAAATCTTTCGCTTTGGCGGAGGCTGAGTAAGTTCCTTTGTCTTTATATTTACCGTCATGTTTTTAAGGTCAACGTTTCCGGTAACATCCAGATAAGAATCTTCAAGATGAAGGTCAAGGTCAACCGCTGCATCGCCTGTAAATTTTGCAAGACGAATTTCAAAATTTGCCGGCAAATAGTTTTTCTTAGGCGTACGGATATGTGCGTCCAGATAATTAAAGCGCCATCTGTCAAAAAATACCGACATTTTGATAAATACAGGAGAATCTTTTTTTACAGTTGCCTTAATTTCCGGCATTTCAAGGTTATTATGATACAAAACCATAAGTGCCTTTGGGAACGTAACATGATGCGAAAGCATTGTAGGCAGCATAAAGTCTGCATTCTCTACGGAAACAGAGCCTGAAAAATCCGGGTCAGATTTTAATCCCTTTATATCAACAGAAGCCCTTACAAGTCCGTTAAAAACCTTAAGTTTTGGAATATCCATAAAGGAAAGCAGTTTTGCAGCATCAACCCTTAGGTTCTGAAGCTTTAAGTCAAGCTGATTTCCGGCAGCGCTTCCCGTAAGATTGAACTGAACAGGCTTATTTTCTGCAGCAGAAACATTTACTATAAGGTCATCCGTAACAGAACCGAAAATCCCCTGCTCTTCCCCCGTAAAGAATGTTGTAAGTCCTTCGCCGTGCACAATAGTCAGAGAGAACGGGAACGGCTTACAGAAAAGGTCTCCGCCAACGCTTGAGCAGCTGAGCTGTGCTGTATATTCCGAAGGAAGGAACGAACCTTCTGTTACAAGAGAATTGGAAACCGTCAGGCCAAGCGGTGCATGCACTGATTTTTTCATTACGATTGCATCAAGGACAGCATCCGCTTTGCCTGTAAATGTATTCAGGTCAAAATTGACGGCAACATCTTTTACCTTTACATCTCCGTAAGAAAGCCCTGTTTTTTCTACCGTAAGGATTTTTTCTTCAACATAAGCAGAGCCAGAAAGCTTCATTGTTTCGCCGGCAACCATAAGGCTTAGAGGTTCAATTTCAAGACCAATATACGGATTTTTTGCGGAACCCGAAGCGATAATATTTGCAGTCAGAGTATTGTTTTCACTGTGTTCGGCAATAAAACGGTTCAAACCGAACGAAACAAATCGAACCTGAGCATTAAAATAGAACTGCTCAAGGATGTTTTTTAAAGAAAGCGGTGCGTCATCCGGATTTGAAACGTCAAGATTAATGGAAAGCGATTCAGAAGAGACCGGATTTTTTACTGCAAAATTCCAGTTTGCCGACGAAAAGCGGTTTCCATTAAGATTCCACAAAAGGTCAGAAGTTCCTTCCAGAGTAGAAAAACTGTCTGAATAGGCAAGATTATCAATAAAAAATCCGTAGCGCGAAACAAGACCAGAAAGGAGAAGACGCGGATGAAACCGGTATTTTTCTCCGGCCTCGGCAAATTCAATTCTTTTTATCTGCATGTCCATGCCGGTTTCTGGAGAAAAAGCAAACGTACAGTCTGAGGCTAGCGTAAAAATCGTCTGAGAAACTGGGAGCGGAAGATTTTCCATAAAGAAGGAGCCTTTAAAAGCCCTTTTTCCTGTATTCTTTAAAGAAAGGGCAAAACCGTAATCTCCTGCAACGCTGAATGCACCGTCCATGTAATTACCAGAGAACGAATAAGGAATTGAACCAGAGTTTACGTCTATACTGAACGCAAGGTCTCCGTTATCAGAAAAAGTCATGTATCCCTGACTGTGAACAAGTTTTCCGTCATTAATATAGTCAAGCCGCGAAATATTCATAAGTTCGCTGCTTCCGTCGGCAGAAAGATAAAGAACCTGCCCGTCCTTTTCTGTATTTACTGCAAAAATATACGGAATATAGCACGTTAAAGAATTCAAGTTCTGCTTAAAGCTGAAGAAAAGGTCTCCGTTAAGCAGGAACGGCTTAAGGTACGAAAATTCCGGAACAGGATCGCCGTCAACTGCATAAGAAGCGGCCTTTGCTATACTGTCCAGATACATCTGCTCAGAAGTAATGTTTGCTTCAATTTCCTTTTCGTGGCGCGAATAGGAACCGCTTCCCTTTATCATTCCTGGAGTTTCAGCAGTTTCGTGGCCATAATCAGAAAGTTCAAAATTAAAATGAATGAAATCAGACGCTGGAATGACCGTAAGCTGAACAGCAGTAAAAGCTTTTTCGCCAAGCATGAACTGAGGCGCAAATGCCATAAATCCTGTCTGTCCCGGGTCAAAATAAATTTCCGTAGAGAAAAACCTTCCGTCTTCAAGCCGCACAAGATTTGCATTAAAAATGCCGGAAACAATAAGGTCTTTAAATACAACGGAACCGCTGTAATTTATATCTACGTTTTCACCGAATGCAGAAAATTCCTTTACCGAAACAGAATCCCTGTCCCCGCTTAAATCAAAGGATACTTCCGCACCTCCGTAGAAAAATTTATCCGGAACAGAAATTTTTCCCCTGGAAGCATAGTCAAATGACCTTTGCAGAATGTCAAATTTTGCCTGAGTTGAAGAATTTAATGTAAATCCCCTTGCCCTTTCCATGAAAGGATCATTTTTTCTGGAAATAATTATGTCAGACGGCTTTAACGAGTCTGTTTCAAGGTTAAATGAAAGCGCCTTGGTGTTTATGTCATAGGAAACCGCAGCAAAAAGCGGGTATGGATTCTGAAATGTTCTTGCGTCAAAAATTCCCGCACTATAATTCAGAAGCATGTTCATGTGGCGGATTGAATACTCTTCATAGTCAAGGTCTGCAAGACGGAACGTAAGAGAAGCACCGTCAACTGCATCCGGAATTACGCCGTCAGCAGAAAAAGTACACGAAAAATTCTTTCCCAAACGCTTTACCTTTAGTCCGCCTGTCGTTTTTACCGCCATATTTCCGCTTTCCCGGATTAAGTCAATTGCAATCCGCCTGAAATAGCCGTCAAAAAACATGTCGCTCTGCTGGTAGCGCATATGCACGTTTTTAATAAAAACTTTGAAAGGAATCGAAGAAACTGCATTTTCAATAGTTTCCAGATTAAGGGGCTGTTTTTTTTCTGAAGGTGATTTCTGTACGCGGTTTTTGCGGTACTCTGCAAAACGAGAAAAGAGAATGTTGTCACCGTTTCTGTCCAGTTCGATTATAAAGCCGTCAACGGTAAGGTCTTTTACGGCTTTTAAGCCCTTGCCTCTTATGAGATCAAAAAAACTGTATCGAAGGACAGCCTTGTGAATTTCAATGACAGAACTTCCGTCTTCCAGGTCAGAAAGCACTATATTTTTTATGCGGATTCCGGTAATAATAGACGGAGAAAAGGATTTATACGAAAAAGAAATTCCGAACTTCTGCTCAAATGATTTTGCAGCTGATTCTGCCTGTGAAAACAGTGCACCCGTTAATCTGGAATACACCGGCACAAAAACAGCCGAAACAGCCATAAGTACGAGGAAAAAAATTAAAACTGCAGCAGAGCCTTTTAGAGTCAGTTTTCGCATTTCTATCTGAAGACAATCCTATCAAAATTTTCGACATTTATATAGGAAAAATGAGCTAATATGACTATAAAAAATTTTATTGTTTTTGAAGGAATTGACGGAGCCGGTACAACAACACAGATAAAAAGACTTGCAGAACATTTTGAACCGGGAAAAGTGCATGTAACGGCGGAACCGACCTGTGGAGAAACCGGAAAATTCTTACGAAGAATGCTAAAGGGTGATTTTTCTGTAAGCGAAAAAACAGCTGCTTACCTTTTTGCCGCAGACCGATGCGAACACATTTTTGGAAAGGGCGGCGTTGCTGAAAAAACAGAAGCGGGAATTACCGTTTTAAGCGACAGATATTTCTTTTCAAGCCTTGCCTACCAGTCTGTAAGCTGCGGTATGGAACTGCCGGAACTTTTAAACAGTCCTTTTCCTCTGCCGGAAATGCTTTTTTACTTTAAAATTGATCCGGAAATTTCTTTAGCCCGCGTTACTGGAAGGGGCGGCACAATGGAAATCTACGAAAAAATTGACTGGCAAAAAAAAACCGCAGCCCTTTATGAAAACGTCATGAATGAATACAGCGGTCCTAAGGGAAGCGGAATGAAATTAATTGAAGTGGACGCCTCTAAATCAATTGAAGAAATAGAAGCCTTTATCTGGGAATGCGTAAAAAACCGTGGATAAGCCATTTTTACGCTGAAAACCTTATATCTTTCAAAATATAAAGGTTTTGCTTTTTTTTCCGATAAAATAAGCGTGAAACTTTCTGAAAAAAACATATTCAAATTCCTCATAATGATTCTGCTGCTTGCAGTAACTGGCATTCAGAGCGTTTCTGCATACATGGTAAAATACAAAGAAGACTGGTACAGGCTCTATCACGTTCATTACCAGCAGTACCCGGATGACTGCATTGAAAACATATACTGGCTTGAAAAAGCCGCACAGGCAGATTTTTGCAATCCCCTTTACGCGGATGCCAAAATCGAAACGGAAAAACAATGGGAAAAGTACAGGTATCTTTTTCAGATGCATATTCAGCTTAAGCTGATTGAACAGCATTTAAGGCTTGGCCGCACATACGACAAAAAAGCCCTTTATTTTTACGATGCACCGTGGAAAGACGAATACCTTCGCAATGTAGAAAAGGCTCTAACCTGCTATAACGCCGGACTATATTACTGGAAAGAAGCGCAGCTCTGGGCAGAAAAAGCAAATGCAAGGGAATACACATTTTTATTCATCACCGAACTTCAAAACTGGGAAGATGAAAGGGAGCGCATAAAGACAGGTTCCCTTGACTACGCAAAAATGCTCCAGCGCGAAATTTCCAGATTGGAAAACATAAAGGATGAATTGATTGCAATAGATGCAAAATCTTACTAAAATAAGGGCATGACAAATAAAAAAAATGCCCTTACAGTTTCTTATCCGGCAACTTATCCCGGAACAGAAAAAACTCAGATTCATTTCTATTCAGATAAAGCTGACCTGGTTTCCCTTTACAATCCGGGAGCAGACAGTTCTGTCCGCAGATGCTTTGTAACAGATGCAACTGTTGCAACAATTCCAGACGTAGCGCCTTTTATTGAAAAATTTGAAGACGGAGTATGCGGAGAAGACATTCTGATTATTCTTGGTTCTGGAGAGCCGTATAAAACGCTCGAAAGCGTACTGGAAATTGTAAAGACCGCAGTCGATGCAGGTTTTTCAAGAAAAGACCTTTTTGTAGGAATCGGCGGCGGAGTAATCTGCGACATGACAGGTTTTGCAGCTTCTATTTTTAAGCGCGGTGCACCATGTCAGTTTGTTCCGACTACCCTTCTTGCCATGGTAGACGCTTCAATTGGCGGAAAGACAGGCTGTGACTTTGAAAACTACAAGAACATGATTGGTGCATTCTGGCCTGCACAGGAAATTCATATTTTCCCAGAATTTGCCCAGAGCCTTTCTGCAGAGCAGTACCGCTCAGGACTTGGAGAAGCAATTAAAACAGGTCTTCTATACGACCAGGAACTTTACGAAATATTCAAGACAGAAGCAGAAAAAATACTTTCAAGAGACAGGGAAACTGTATTCAATCTTATTTCAAGATGTTCACAGGCAAAGGCAAAAGTTGTTGAACAGGATCTTACGGAAAAAAATATCCGCATGTTCCTTAATCTTGGTCATACATTCGGACATGCCCTGGAAACCCTTGCCGGTCTTGGAAATATTCCTCACGGAGATGCAGTTGCATGGGGAATCGGACGTGAAGTTACACTCTGCGCACGCGAAGAAATCTGTACAGAAAGCTTTAAGAACGACGTCCTTGAAACACTTAAAAAATATTCATGGTGCACGGAAGCTGTTCATCCAGCAATCAAGGGCGGTGGCTTTGGAGAACGCATCATAAACATAATGCACAAGGACAAGAAGAACTCTTCAAAAGCAATCAGGCTTGTACTTCAGAAAGGACTAAATGATACATACACAACAGAAATTGAAGATTCAAAAATTCTGGCAGTATTAAAATAAAATTATGACAAAAGAACAGACTGAACATTATTTTGACTGGGCTGCAACAAGCCCGTGCGACAGGGAAATTCTTACAGAAGCCCTAAACGAAACAATAGAAAAATGGGGAAATCCGTCCAGCATTCATTCTGCTGGAAAAGAGGCCCGTGAATTTTTTGAAAACGCAAGGAAACGCTGTGCCTCTGTGCTTAATGTTCCGGCAGAAAAGGTTTACTTTACTTCCGGCGGAACGGAAAGCGATCATATTCCCATTCTGTCTGTTCTTAACCGACCTCAAAAAGGAACAGTTCTTTTCAGTTCTATTGAACATCCAGCAGTCCGGGAACAGGCCCTTGCCCTTAAAAAATGCGGATTTAATGTTTCTTCAATTCCATGCGGAAAAGACGGAATTGTTACCTCGGAATCTGTTGTTCAGGCTCTTACAGCGGACACTGTCCTTGTCTGCATAATGGCAGTAAACAATGAAACAGGCGCAATTCAACCTATATATGAAATTGCAGACGCAATTACAGAAGCTTCTAAAGGAAAGCGCCGTCCGAAATTTCATGTTGACTGCGTGCAGGCAGCCGGAAAAATTCCGCTTAACATTTCTTACAAAGGAATAGACAGCGCAGCTTTTAGCGCGCATAAAATCTGCGGTCCAAGAGGAATCGGCATTCTTTACCTTGCAGATCCTATAGAAGGATTTTTGCGGGGCGGCGGACAGGAAAAATCAATACGCTCGGGAACAGAAAATGTATTCGGAGCAGAAGCATTTTCCAAATGTCTGGAAAAATATTTTATCAGAAAAGAAAATTCCAGCTCAGAAGAACGCTTCGAAGCTCAGAAAAAATACACAGAAGACTTTGTAAAAAATCTTTCTGAAATAGCCGAATGTACTGTAATTCCAGAATCAAGGCTTTCCACCCCGGACAACTACTCTCCTTGGGTTGTACAAGCAGCATTTAAAAATGTTCCGGGACAGGTCATGGTCAGAGGATTAGACAGCAAGGGATTTTACATTTCTACAGGAAGTGCATGCTCAAGCCGCAAAAACAATCGTCCTGTACTTGAATCAATGAAAATTCTTCCTGAACTTAGCGAAACTGCCGTAAGATTCAGTTTTGGTCCATTAACTACTAAAAATGCTATGGACGAACTTCTTGAACAGGTCAAGGAAATTGTAAAGACATTTAACTAGAGTCAATTGACATCATTATAATTTTAATGGATAATAAAAATAATTAACTACATTTCAAAGGAAGGCAAATATGGGTGCACGCGGAGAACTGTATACAACTGAAGTTTATCTTGATAATCGGTCATATTTTTTTAATGTAAAAGAAAACAGAACCGGAGATGTATTTCTCCAGATTGTAGAAAGCAAAAACAGAGACGGTGCAGATGGAGAACGCCATCAGATTGCCATTTTTGCCGATGACATGCAGAAATTCCTTCAGGGAATGGAACGCTCCCTTAACTATGTTGAAAAAGACAGAAAAGAGCGTGCAAAAATCAAGGCTGCAAGAAAAGCCGAAAAAGCAAAGAAAATCTACAAGCTTAAAGAAGAATCAAAGAAAAAGGATGACGGACTTAAAAGAACTGGTCGTATCCATGTAGTTTCTAAGCGCCCTGCAGTTGCAGAAGAAACAGAAACACAGTCAACAGAAGAATAATAATGGAAAAAGCACGAACTTTGAGTTTCCTCGAGTTTTCGTGCTTTTTTTATGTACTGAATAAAAATCAGTATTTAAAGGAAAGGCGCTGAATCGGACTTGGACCTATGCGCCGGCAAATTTCCATATGGGCCTTAGTAGGATAGCCCTTATGGGAAGCATAACCGTATTCAGGATATAATTTATCCATTTCTTTCATAATCGAATCACGTCCAACTTTTGCAATAATGCTTGCCGCCATTACAGAAGGGTATTTTGCATCTGCTTTTGGTTCACAACGGCATTCAATTTTCTGAACGTCAGGAATATAGATTCCGTCTGCAATGCCTTCCACAGAATACGAAAAAATCCCATTGGCCGCCGCCCATTCAGGAAGCTTTAGCTTCATCATGTCAAATGCAAGCTTCATGGCGTATAGGCTGGCATTCAGAATGTTCATTCTGTCAATTGTTTCGTGATCTACAATACCGATTCCCCAACAAGCTTTTTCCTTTATGATTTTTTCGGCAGCCTCACGCTTTTTTTCTGAAAGTTTTTTTGAATCATTAAGCATTTCAACAGGAAAATCTGGAGGAAGTATAACAGCTCCTGCTGTAACAGGCCCTGCCAAAGGCCCTCTTCCCGCTTCATCAAATCCGCATATAAGTTTTAAATCCATTTTAAAAACCTGTAATGTTGTTTTCCGAATATTCTACAGTGTAATTTTTTTCATCTGCATAAACAGGCATGTTGTTGCACTGCGGTTTCTTCAAATCTCCTACAAAATTATTGCGGACTATTTTTGAATGAGTATCAAAAAGTTCTGCAACACGTCCCATTACACCGGTTACAATACAGGTTGAATTAGAAATGTCAAAAAGTCCGCCCTTTGCAGAAATATTAACCGCTGTGCCGGCAACAGTTGTAATGCGGGATTTTTTTATCGTTATCTTTGAATCAACAGACGAAATTGCAGAAGAATAACTTTCTGCAGTAGAAGTAATGCCGGAATTAGTTATGTTCACAACAGAATTATCTGAATTGATTACAAAACCGGATTTACCGAACACAGCCGACATTTCAACTTCATCCATGTAAAGGACTCCGCGTTCAAGAGTGAATACGGACGCAGTTTCCGTTGTATTCCTGCTTTCTGCAAGTGAAATAATGCAGTTGGAAAAACTTACACTGGAATTGCGGATTACAAAGTTTGTAGTCGGAGCAAGAATAAGGCGCGCATCATTTACACCGTCAATCTGACAGTTTGAAGTAATGGTTGTAGTCCCAGCAGGAACATTCACATCCCCTGTTACGCGGATATGCACAAAACGGCTCTGATTAATAAGCGTTACAATCTGCGAAAAATCTGTAAACGGATAAGAGATAGTTCCGTTTGCTTTTTTCTTAAGTTCAGGATCTGTAATGGTTCCGTCCAAATAATAGTTTTTCTGGTCGATTATTACAGAATATTCAGCTGTTTTACTGCGGTTGTTATGCTCATCCAGACAGTATGCAACAATTCTGTATGCAGCGGCACCTTCTACAACCGGCGCAAAAACAACGGCTGCATTATAATGCTTCTTGTAAGAAACAGAATTAAGATCAAACAGGATGTCATTTGCAGAAGATGAATAATTTTCATCAAGTACAACTGGTCCTGCAACAGCATAATAAATGTCATTTTTTTCTGGACTTGCAAGTCCAACACGTACTGCACTTCTAGAAAAATAACCGTTTACAGAAGGCAATATAACCGGAGGCTGTGGATTTCTTTTATGAATGTTGAACGGAACTTCTAATTTTCCCTGACATACTGAATCATAGAATACACCGACTGTAAGGGAACCGTCGTAATTGTCTCCTTTAAATGTGTCTATGTTTATTGAATCATAAAGTTCACAGATAGGATTCTTATCATCCAGAAGACCAAGTTTATATTCTCCCCCTCCCTGAACGGAAACAAGCACAGAACCGTCTTTTTCTGTTTTTGTCTTTACTTCCGGTTTTGGCGGCAGATTATAAAAGCGGACAATATTTTCTTTTGAATAGTCAACGCTCTGCCATGAAATCATGTGGTTTACAGACCTGTCCAGATGAACGCGTTCCTTTGGCTGTTCCCACCATCCTTCATCAATTTTATAGATAAAATTCCTGTCAGAAAAATCAAATGTTTCCCAGTCAACGATTTTAAATGGAACATCTTTTCTGCTGAACAGTCCGGATTTTACTGGAGAAATCTGAATTACAAAACGCCATCTGCCTTCTCCGTCAGAAACAACACACGGAAGATAGCGGGAAACAATCATATCTCGACTTAAAGAAAGATCCGTTCCTTCTGAAAATACACTGGATTCATCTCCAAGACTATATTCAAGTTTTTTTGGTATGGAAAAAGTATCCCCAGCAGAATAATTTATAAATCCTTTCTGAAGTACATCCTTAACAAAAGAAGCAGAAACTTCATCCTTTGGAAGCGGCGATTCGGTAACCGTATAGGAAATGCGCTTTAAAATTTTGTTGCCGTTTCTGTCAATAATCGAAACATTAAGGTTTACTTCTCCGCTAAGATCAATTAAAACAGGACCGTCGTAGGCAAATCCCATTCGCTCCGGATCAGAACCGTTCAGGGAATAAAACGCATTTCCTTCCGGAGGAACATCAACAATTAAAAGCTGACGGTTTGACCAGTTTCCGGAAACAGGGCTAACAACCTGCGCAAAAATATCAGCAGACAGAAGCAGAAGACCAAGCATATAGAGAAAAGATTTTTTCAACATAAATTCAAACTTAAACATCAGCAATAATTTCCTTTTCCGGCAATTTTTAACGCTTCATGCAGATAACATTATACATCATAAAATCAGCGTTTTCAATGAACAATATTAAGACAATTTTTAGAAAGAAAGGTCGGGTTCTTTTTCAAGAGGAACAAAAATAAAAGCGGATTTTTTTACAGAATGACCCGCAGAATAAGAGGAAAGCGGATAACCGGCTTTTTTCATTTTTCCAGCAGATTGTACAGGATTTTCGTTTACCTTTTGTATTGAAGCGGCAAGATTTTTTTTAAGTTCACCAAATTCTGAAGAAGACAAAGCCAGACTTTTTCTTACAATAAGAACAGTTTTTGGATAATGCTTTTCCGGACCATAGATTTTTGAATATTCATCCTGAAAATCAATTGAAGCCTTTATTTTAGATGAGGAAACAAGTGCCGCAGAAGCAAAAGGTTCGGAAAGTACGCCGTAATTTATGCTTCCGGCAGCAAGAAGAGAAACAATTTCTGCACTGTTTTTTGCGCTTACAATTTCAATTCCCGTTTCACCGCTTTTTACTGGCACTGCATTTTTTTCAAGGAGAAAGCGCAGGAATAAATCTTCTGTTGAGCCGCTTACCGTATAAATCTGCTTCCCCAAAAGATCAGAAAAAGCAGAAACTTCTGCATCAAACGAAAGAAGAACTGTATCCGTATAAGAAGTTATTGCAGCAGTCTGAATTTTTCTGTCCGTTATTTTTTCAAGTTTAGATGCAAAATGGGCAGGAACATTGGCTGCGTCAACAGTTCCGTCCTTCATTGCAGCAACAAGATCCTGAAGGGTGTCAAATTTAATGAAAATATAACCGTCTGCATCCATCATATAGCAGAAAGGAAGCGCAGAATAATTTCCGCACAGCCCTATCCTTATATCTGCGGACAGGGCACCACATAGAGAAAAAAATACAAACAGGAAGCAGAACAGTTTTTTCATCATTTTAAGGTTTGACGTACTACCTCGCCTTCTGTAATTTTTGCAGTAACTTTGTAAGACGATTCATCAAAATAAACTGTAAGCTTTTCGTCTGCAAAATCTACAACAATATTTCCACCGGATTCCGGACGTCCCAATATCTCCATGGAAAGAGGATCTTCTATTTCCCGCTGAATCAGACGGCGCATAGGTCGGGCACCCATTGCCGGATCATAGCCGTGGTCAACAAGATAATCCTTTGCTTTCTGCGTAAATGAGATTGAAAGCGATTTTTCTGCAATGCGGGCAGCAAGTTCAGAAAGCTGAATGTCTAGAATTGCGGAAATCTGCTCTCTATTAAGCGGTTCAAACACAATTATATCGTCAATGCGGTTTATAAGTTCAGGACTTAAAAGTTTTTTAAGTTCTGACATTGCGTTTGTCCTTATTTCATCATACGGAAGAACTTCATCATCTGAAGATGAAAAACCTACAGTTCCTTCACTTGTAATCTTTTTTGCACCGGCATTTGAAGTCATGATGATTACAGTATTTCTGAAATTTACTGTATGTCCAAGGTTATCGCTTAATTCCCCTTCTTCAAGAAGCTGAAGAAGAAGGTTAAAGACATCAGGATGAGCTTTTTCTATTTCATCAAGGAGAACTACAGAATAAGGGTGCTTTCTGACCTGCTCTGTAAGTACACCGCCGTCTTCATAGCCAACGTATCCCGGAGGAGCACCAACAAGGCGGCTGGCATTATGCTTTTCCATAAAGTCAGACATGTCTATGCGGATAAGCTGATCTTCTGAACCAAACAGGAAATGTGCAAGAGCCTTTGCAAGCTGAGTCTTACCGACACCTGTAGGACCAAGGAAAATAAATGAACCAATCGGATGCTTTGGAGAAGAAATGCCTGCGCGGCTTCTTCGTATTGCACCGGAAATAAGGTGTACCGCATCATTCTGACCGATTACGCTCTTATGCATTTCTTCTTCCATGTGAATAAGACGCGCAGTTTCTGAAGAATCCAGCTGATCAACCGGAATACCGGTCATGTCAGAAATAATGTGGCAAATATCTGCACTTGTTACATGAAGTTTTGCGGAATTGCCGTTTTCTGCCCAATCCTGCTCCATTTCTTCAAGTTTACGCTTAAGTTCAACAACTTTGTCGCGGACAAGAGCGGCATTTTCGTATTCCTGATTTCGTACGAGATTCTTTTTTTCTTCAACAAGTTCTGCAATTTTAGCTTCAAGTTCCACCAGTTCCTGAGGCTTGTTTTCTTCAAGGATTTTTTTCTGAGCACCGGCTTCATCAAGAATGTCTATTGCCTTATCCGGAAGGCTTCGCTCCGGAATATAGCGGCGGGAAAGCTTTACGATTACAGGAATAACATCATCATCATAAATTATTCCATGGAATTTTTCGTACTGTCCTTTAATTCCTGTAAGAATATTGATTGAATCATCGTCATCCGGCTCTTCAACAAGAATTTTCTGGAAACGGCGTTCAAGAGCAGAATCTTTTTCTATGTAGCGGTTGTATTCTTTTGTTGTGCTCGCCCCTATAATCTGAAGCTCGCCGCGGCTTAATGCAGGCTTAAGCATGTTGGAGGCATCCATCTGACCTTCCGGTCCGCCGGCACCAATGATTGTATGAAGTTCATCTATAAAAAGAATAATGTTTCCGTCAGCCTTAACTTCCTTCATCATTCTTTTCATTCTTTCTTCAAATTCACCGCGGTATTTTGTTCCGGCAATCATTGCAGCAAGATCTAGCGTAAGAATTCTTTTTCTTACAAGTCCGGCAGGAACATTGCCTTTTGCGACATACCACGCAAGTCCTTCTACAATGGCTGTTTTTCCAACTCCAGGATCTCCGACAAGACATGGATTGTTCTTTGTCCTTCGGCTTAAAATCTGAATTAGGCGCTTGATTTCTTTTTCGCGGCCAACAACAGGGTCAATTTTGCTTTCACGCGCAAGATTTGTAAGATCGCGGGTAAATTCTGCAATAAATGATTCATCAGCCTTTTTTGAATTCTGCGGATTTTCAGGATTTACGTCCGGGGAATTCTTTACAGACGGACTCTTCAGGAAACTGGCAAATTCCCCAAGGGAATCCTTTCCAAAAATATTTTCAATTGCCTTTGAAGCAAGGTCTTTTGCTACCCTTGCAGTGTAGGACGACTCTTTTGAACTCTGCACATTGCGCACGGCTTCCCGTACTTTAGAAAGAGGAATTGCAGCAGATTCAAAATATCCCGAAGTAAGGCTGTTTGATTCCCTGATAGCCGCAAGAAGAATGTGTTCAGTTCCAATATATGGATTCATAAGGGATGTAGATTCAATTTCTGCTATGTCTAAAAGCGTTTTTACGCGTCTGCCGGCAGGGATTTCATCTGAATCGATTTCAACATGTTCAGAAGCGGCATTCAGACAGTCTTCTAGCGCAAGCTGATAGGTAAGTACATTAAGTCTGAGGAATTTCAAGGTTTCAAATCCCAATCCATCCCCTGATTTAATAAGGGCAAGCATAATGTGTTCAGGAAGAACTTCTTTACTGCCGTTCTTTCTAGCTTCATCCTGGCAGATGGCATATACAAGACGTGATGCGCGTGTAGAAAGTTTTTTCATACATTCCCCATTGTGATTTTTTCAAAGGCTTCCTGTAAAATCAATGCACGGATACGGTCAGTTTTTGTCCTCATGTCATTTTCTATATCTTTTTCAAAAGTAAAACTGCTGCTTTCCAAAAGATATTCAAGATGACCCGGCATAATTCTGTACAAAAGCCCGCATAGCTGACTCATCTGAATTCCGCTGACCATTCCGATTTTTACCCCAATCATAAGGTCTGCAATTATGTCTACCGCTTCATTTAAGGAAATCAGAAGACTTAATTTTGCAATCGAATACGCCCTTAATACGGAATTCCTGATAATCGTCTTCTTATTATCGGCATATTCTTCTAAATTCTTGCGTTCTGTTTCTATAATACATCTGCAGGCAGACTCAAATTCTGCAATCTGATCCAGTTCGCTGCCGTTCATGGCAGATGAAGTTTCCAGAAGAAAAAAAGAGCCGGCAACACCGCCTCGGGAAAGTTCAGGAAAAGCTGGATTAAGCTTAAGCCTGCTGTTTTTTGCAATATCTGTAATCTGATTAAGTTTGCCTGAATAAATGCTGGCCGGAATGTGAATGCGTGCAGAAAGCTTTAATCCGCTGCCAGCATCAAGCAGAGAAGCAGTTAAAAAGCCAAAATCGTAGGAAGCGGCAAACTGCAGGGTTTTCTGTATCTGAGAATCTACCCTGCAGCATTCGTCAAAGCAGTTTCTTAAAGCAAGCCCGCTCTGAAAATACGAAATCCTTAAGTGGTCGCCACAGTTTATTGCCGTACTGCACCTGCCGTCCATGCTCATTACAACGCCAGATTCTGGGAGAATTATTTTTTCTCCACGCCTTATGATTTTTTTAAGGACTCCCCTCTCTTCAAGGATTTTTCTGCCGGAAGCGTCTAGAGTTTTTGTATCTACAGCATGAAAATTAAATTCAGAATCATTCATCTGCAGCTGGGAAAAAGAATCAAAAATCAAAGTCTGTACGCGCTCACAGTCATCACCGCGAAACCTTGACGGAAAAGGAAAATTCGCAAGATTTCTGGCAAGCCTTGCACGAGAAGATATAACTACATCCAGAGAATCGCCCTCGCAGGCATACCATGGAAGCCCGTTCTGATCAGTTTTCATCTTTTTCCTCTGACTGCTGACCGTCTGCAACACAGCCCCTTTCAAGAGCCTTAAGAAAATCCCTGTAGACAGCAGCCTTTTCATAATTTTCATTTTTTACAGCGTCCTCAAGTTTTGCCTGAAGGTCCGCCCGGTCTGTAAGCGCATTTCTGAACCCGGAAAGTCTTTTTGGCATTGAACCGGTATAGGAGAGCGCAACACCATGCGACTTTAGCGATTCCGTAATTTCGGAACGGAAAACTTCATAGCATTCCGGACAGCCGGCAGTTCCTGTCTCTACAATAAAAGACAGGCTGGTTCCGCAAACCGGGCAAAGTCTGGAATCTTGAACTCTGGAAGCTTTTTCCCGCTCTTCAATTTCTTTAAATACAGAAGCAAGATTTTCTGCATTTGGCGCAGAAACCGGAGCCTGAATTCCCCGGGCCATTGCACATGCGGGACACAGATTTATTTTTTTCTTTCCGTCTTTTCCTATTGCTTCAAGAAAAATAACGGCTTCATTTTTTTTACAGAGGTCACAAAGCATCAGCACTTCCTGAATGTTTCAAGCGGTCGTTCCTTACCTGCTTTTACAGCAGGAATTACAGAAACAACCAGAGAAAGCAGTATTACAGAACTGGAAATAAGGAAAAGTTCTCCAAGCGGAATTGAAACAGGAATTTCTGTAAGGTAATATGCAGGATTCAAAAGTTGAACTGCTTCAAAACTTTCTGCAGAATTTCCGCCCAATACATAAAGAACCTTTACACCAAGATTTACAAATTTTTCAAGCGACATAATAAGAAGATTTGAATTGATTGCAAACATTATTCCTATCGGAAGCCCTATAAGAGTTCCTAAAAGTCCGCATGCTACGCCAGCCATTAAAAACGAAATGGATATGCCGGAATTTGTAGCACCGACACTTTTTAATATTGCAATTTCCCTGCGGCGTTCCATTACAAGCATTACAAGAGCGGAAGAAATGTTTACGGAAGCAACAAGAACAATAAGCAGCATGACAAACGTAAGCATAACTTTACTTGAAGAGAACATCTGGAATTTCATGCGGTTCAGTTCATCCCACGAAGAAACCCTTGCAATTCCATAGGAAAGCAGGGAACATTCTTTTTTTATGCGCGGAAGATCCGGGGAAACGCCTTTTTCGGTTTTGACAAGCACAGAAAATTCTGTAGAGCCCGGCGGCAGTACAGAAAACGCTGTCTCGATAGGAATGAATATCCAGAGCGAGTCCAGTTCCTGGTAGCCGGAAGAAACTATAGCGCTTACCTTAAAAGTTGAGACAACCGGAGTAAAGCGGCCGTCCGCAGAAGATTTAGTCAGGATAAGGCGGAAGGAATCGCCGGGCTGTACTTTGAGCAGTTCGGCAATTTTTTCACCAAGGACAGCAGAACGCACATTTTTTATGAAATCATCATATGTACCGCTGCAAAGTTTAAACAAATCCTTATAGTCAGGATTGCGCGTAAAAATGTCCGGCTCTACAGCACGTATATTTGCACCGGTTCTGTAAGTTTTTCCGGCAGCAAGGGCATCACATGAAAGATGAGGATAAGTATCCATAACACCGTCAACAGCAGATAGTTTTTGAGCAAATTCTTTTAACGCTGCATAAGAGCGGCTTTCTTTTCCGCCCACCCTTACGCGGGCCTTTATTTCGCATGTAGAAAGCCCGATTATCCGCTGTGTCATTCCACCTATCATTCCGTCTGCAAAAGACATTACAACAACAAGAGGAATTATACTTATTCCGATGCACAGAATTGCGCCGGCAATACTTCTTCTTGCAGAAGATTTTTTTCCGGTACGAGGAAATATAAGCCGCCATGCAAACATTGCAGATGATTTAAACGTCATTTCTAATCCTCTACTTTTTCAATTTTTCCGTGCCTGATTGTATAGCGCACAGAGCCTTTTGCCGCAAGCTTTATGTCATGCGTTACAAGAATAAGAGTCTTGTGATATTTGTCTGCCATAGAAAAGAGCAGGTCACTTATAAGTACTGCATTCGCAGGATCAAGGTTTCCGGTCGGTTCATCTGCCAGAATCAAAGAAGGATCATTTATAAGCGCCCTTGCAACAGCAACTCTCTGACGTTCACCACCAGAAAGTTCCCCCGGCAAATGGTTCATGCGTTTTTCAAGTCCAACATCCTTTAAAAGAGCCTTTGCACGTTCAACGGCTTCTTTCTTTGATTTACCGGCCATATAGCTTGCAAGGTATACGTTTTCAAGGGCTGTAAAATCCTTAAGAAGATAGTGAAACTGGAAAACAAGTCCAAGGAATTCCGAGCGGTAACGTGCCATTTCGTTTTCTGTAAGGGAAGTTACATTCCACGGACCTGCAATAACGGAGCCGGCAGTTGCTGTATCTATGCTACCGATTATGTTCAGAAGAGTACTTTTTCCGCTTCCGCTTTCTCCAATGATTACGGTTTTGCTTCCTTCTTCTACAGAAAAATCCAGATTCTTAAGTATTGTCAGCGATTCTGCACCGCTGGAGTACGTTTTTTCAAGTCCCTTTATTTCAACAATTTTACTCATCGTGCAACACCTCCGCTACGCTCATATTCAGGACATTATTGCTTGCCTGCCAGCTTGCCCACAAGGGAGCTATGATTCCAAAAAGGACAATCATAAGCACTTCCCTAAATACAATTCTTGCAGGAATCTGGGCATACTGTTCATAAATTCCATTATGAGACAGATACTCGGCAGTTTCCGGCATGAATATAACAGTGAAAAAATACTGGACATAATACATCATGTCTGAAAAAAATATGAAAATATCTTTTATATTAATGCTTATAAGGATTCCAAGTATTGCACCGGCAATAGAACCGGCAAGTCCGCTTGTAAATCCCCTCATTATAAAAATTGATTTAATCTCTGTCTTTGTTCCACCGAGCGCAGAAAGAACCGAAATGTCCTGGCTTCTTTCAAATACAAGCCTTCTCATTCCATTGTAGATGTTAATTCCTACTACAACAAAGATTATGCAGACAAGAAGCATAAGGATGTTTTTTTCGACCCTTAAAGTTCCAAAGAACGAACGGTTAAATTCGCGCCATGAAATTATCTTTATAGAAGGAAACGACGATTTTAATAAAGCGACAGCAGGAATGTCATCTTCGTAGTCAGAAAGTTTAATTCCGTAAACCGGCTGAACTTCCTTTCCAAAATATTTTTCTGCATCGCCTGTGCTTATAAAAGAATAGCCCGCATTTATGTCTGAATAGGTACACTGAAAAATTCCGCGTACCTTGAATTTTCTATTCTGAGAAATAAGGGCCACATCGCGTCCGCCGCTCAGCGCCATAAGGTTTACTGTATCACCAATTGAAACGTTCAGGCTTCTTGCAAGTTTTGAACCAAGGACAATTGAATCCGGCTCAGAAAGATCGAATTTTCCGCGGGTTACATTTATTTCGCGGGCGAAGCCTTTGTCTGTTGCAAGAGTGTTTTCTGGAATTCCGCGGACAATTGCAGACGCCTGAGAACCGGAATCAGACACAATAAGGCTCTGCGATTCATAAAACGGAACCACTGCTTTAATTTTTCTGCTGTTTTCACAGAAATCTATAAAATCAACAAAAGTTTCTTCTGGAATATCAGAAACCCTCAGATGATAGGAAGACAATTCCATTATAGGAAGTATAGAAGTAAGCTGAAAACCGTTCATTACGCTCAAAACCGTAATCAATGTCATTACGCCAAACGCAATGCCTAGTGTTGCAAGGAATGTTGTAACAGCCGAACGGCCTGCCCTGTCTATTCTTGCAAAACGGTTTGAAACTTCATATATCCAGCGGCAGGAAGCCCAGAAACTTTTTTTAGATTTCATATTTTTTTATCCTTTTTACAACTCCATTAAGCAGGAATACTTCTTTTTTCTTTGTATGGTTTTCATAGTAGGATTCAATCACAAATCCACCGTTAAACAATACTGTTGTAATATAATCCGACTCATTAGTATATTCCGTTTTCATTCTGAGTTCATCATTTTCAAAATAATAATAATCAGGAACAGAGTCACTTACCTTATACAGATATTTTTCTTTTTTTGACTCAATGTTCAAAAGCCTTCGTTTTTTTCCTTTGCGGTAATTAAATATCTCGTATTTCTTTTCCTTTACCCTTCCGTCGTCCATAAAAATCCAAGAAGTGCGGGAATTCTGGTATTCTTCGTCCTCATCCATAAGAAATTCTGAACTCTGAATTATACGGCCTTTTTTGTCGTATGTAATTTCCTGTCTGAAATCGCTTCCTTTTAAAACGCTGGAAGCAGGAACAGACGTATCTCCATCATATCTGAAAATCTGAGTATTTAAAAGCCTTGATGAATCAATATTTCCTGCATAAAGCCAGGTTTCTTTTTTTGCAATCCGCATTTTATCGTCATAAAAAAACCTTACAAGATTTTTTGAATCGCCACGCACAACAATACGGGAAGATTCGCCGTACTGAATGCCAAGAAATTCATCTTCATAAGAAAAAACTGCAAGCCGGTAATCCCTGTTTTTTACAGAACGCCCGTTTTCTTCTGGCTTTTCTTCAGGAACAGAAGGAAGTTCAAAATCCAAATCAGAAGAAAATGTCTCCTGAACCGCATCTTCCAGTTCCTCAAGGCCTTCAAATTCTTCAAGTTCTTTTTCTGCTTTTTCAATTTCGGATGGCCGGGTTATCATGAATTCTTCGGGAGCACCGGAAACAATGCGACTAATCCATTCACCAAAATCTGTATACGGATCATATCCTGCAGAATTTTCTACAAGTGAATGATAAGCCGGGAACATAAAATCTGCCATTGATTCTGCTCCATGCAGAAATGACCAGTGAGTAAGGGAATAAAACTCAGAGGCTTTTTTCAGAAAATAAGCATTTTCAGGTTCCTTTAAGTTTTCTACACCGGAAACATTGTTTTTTATCTTATGACTTAACAGAAGTCCGCAAAAACAGTCCGTAACAAAATCATTTGCAGGAACTGCAGCCGTACATAATGAGGAAATAAAAATAAAAAACAGCAGAAAAAACTTTTTCTTCAACTTTTAAAATCCTACAAATTCGTCAATATATTTTTCTGAATCGAAGCGGGCAATATTTTCGTATTTTTCACCGTTACAGATAAATGCAACCGGAAGGGAAAGTTCCTTTCCTATAGAAACTGCTACCCCGCCCTTTGCCGTTGAATCGTATTTTGTAAGGATAAGTGCGTCCAGACCTACAGCTTCATTAAATACTTCAGCCTGCCTCAATGCATTCTGGCCGGTTGTAGCGTCAATAACCAGAATCTTTTTGTAACAGCCGGCATCAGCTTTTTCGCGGCAAATTTTGTCAATCTTCTGAAGTTCGCGGACAAGATTTTCCTTGTTGTGAAGGCGGCCGGCTGTATCTGCGAGTACAAGACCGCTTCCTTTTGCGCGGCAGGCTTCTGCTGCATCAAAAACGACGGCAGCAGGATCGCTTCCATGCTGGTGGCTTACAACCCTTAATCCAAGATTTTCGCCGTGCATGGAAAGCTGTTCAATTGCAGCAGCACGAAAAGTATCTGCACTGGCGAGAACCGTATTTTCTACGCCGTTCTTTTTCATGAAATTTCCAAGTTTTGCAACGCTGGTTGTTTTTCCTACACCGTTTACGCCAAGAATCATCCAGACATTTACAGCATTTTCTGCCGGTTTAAGGTCAATTTCCTTTACATATTCGCGCAGAATAAGTTTAAGTTCTGCCGCCATTTCTTCATCAGACTCAAGGTGCTTTTCCTTACAGTTCTTTTCAAGGATTTCTGAAATTTCAAAGGCAGTTTTAGCACCTACATCACCTTCAATAAGTTCATCCGTAAGATTTTCAAAAAATTCGTCGGACTTCGAGTCGCCCTTAAAAAGTTTTTTTATTCTTTCTGCAAAAGAAATTTTAGCCATTCTTTTTTACCTCATTTTTTTTATTTTGCTGACTGTTTCCTGCTTCTGATTCCGGAAGAACTTCTTCAATTTTCGCGGATTCAGATACTTCCGCAGCTTCTGCTTCCTGAGCCTTTTTCAGGCGTACGGTTTCAAGCCTTTTTTCTTCCCTTGTTTTTATCTTTACAAGTTTCTTATCACTTATTTTTTTAGCCTTTGCAGGAAGAACAGTATTTGCCGACTGAAGGTAGCGCACAAGTTCGTATACGAACCATGCTCCACAGACGCAGGATATTCCAATCGTTATATTAGAAGCGGTCTGCCAGTTTTTTGCATCTTCGTAACTTATATTATACGACGATACAGAAGAAGAACCTGAAAAAAGCGAATTTGCCGTACTGCTTGCATTGCTGTTATACGCCCTTGAGGCCGCATAGGAATTTCCGTAGCAGTAAAATGTCGGAATCAGCGAACAGATAAGCACACTATAACTAGTATACATCCACCTTCGCCTGTTTTCTATATATTTGCTGCGATCAAAAGTTTTTACATTAAGCATCAGGTTTGCATCTTCCTGCATAAGCCTACTGCTTATAATAAAATCGGCAGACTGGCCGTTCACGTCTATAAAATGACCAAGGATTTCATGACCGTCTACAGTAATCTTTGCAACCTGATTTTCTTCATCTAGTTTTCCGCTGAAATTTCCGTTTGCAAATACATCGCCGTACATGACTTTTTTGAAGCGCAGATTTGCAGAACCGTTATCCGTCTTTGTCATGGTAGCCTTTATGTGGAATTTTCTGTTTCCAACAAAAGAATAGCTTGTAGAAATTTCATTGTATCCCGGTGCAGAAAACATAATCTGATGTACGCCGCTCTGCGAAATAAGGTTTGTAGAAAGATTTCTGTAAACCAGATCATCAACAGTGATTATAAGGTCTTTTTTTATTTCCTGCGGTTCAATTTCAAATTCAAGTTCAATAGGCATGCTGTCTGCGATTTTTGGAGTAAGCATTCGCGCTATGCTGAGCGAAATCATCTTAAGGTCGTCAATTACCCCGACTTCTGTTGCCGAACCGATAAGTTTTGCACCCGGAAAACTGTATATGCCGGCAGAAACTGATATATATGAACCGTAAATTGTAATCTGCCCCGTTAAAAGTCCCGTTATGCCGGCATCAACACAGGCTTTTTCAAATTCATAGGAACTGTAATCCTTTGATTCAATATCTTTTCCCGGAGAAAAAAGTTGAGTTATATCGTTCTTGTAAAAGGCAACATTTTTTACAGAACGTCCGCCGACCGGTTCCTTTCTGAAAATATCTTTCATCAGTGCAAAAAGGTCTTCTTTCTGCTCTTCTGCATGAATAACCTGACCTTCATCAATGAGCTTTTCGCGCTCCTTTTCCCTGGCAATTTCCGGTGAATATTTTTTAACAGCTTCTTTTTCTGCAGCAAGATTTTCGTCAATCTGTTTTTTAAGTGACTTCATGGTCTTTTCATGAGACTTTATCTTTGAACGTAGCCTGCGGCTTGAATAATTGTTCAGAAAATATGCATTACGCGTTTTTTCTTCTTTTGAAATCTGAAGAAAAAGTGAAAGACGTTCCTTGCGCAGGTCATAAAGTTCTTTATCCAATGCTTCCTGTGCACGAGGCATTCTGACAAGATTTTCTGCCATCTGTTCCAGAATTAAAGACGGAATGGATTCAGCAGTTGCCGTTACAGCCTGATCAACCTTAGTCTGAGAAAATTTAAATTTTTCTGCCGCAAGAACCCAGTCTGTACCCGACTGAGCGGCAGCATAAAAACCAGCAGCCGACAGTAACAATGAGGAAAACAGTAATTTCAGGGAAAAATTACATTTCTTCGTCTTCGTCTCCAGAATCCATTGGAAGACCTTTCCACTGTGCTACAAGGAAGGAATCCATAAACTGATCTATGTCGCCGTCCATTACAGCCTGAATGTTTCCGGATTCACACTTTGTTCTGTGATCCTTAACCATTGTGTACGGCTGAAAAACATAGGAGCGGATCTGGTTTCCCCAGGAAATGTCTTTTTTTTCTGCTCCGAATTTAGCATTTTCCTTTTCCTTCTGCTCGCGGTAATACTCGTAAAGACGGGCTCGGAGCATGTTCATACAGGCCTGTCTGTTAAAAATCTGGCTTCGCTCGCTCTGGCAGGCAACAACAATTCCTGTAGGAAGGTGTGTAAAGCGTACAGCAGAATCTGTTTTATTAACGTGCTGACCACCCTTTCCGCCTGCACGGTATGTGTCTACCCTAAGGTCTTCCGGCTTAATGTCAACTTCTATGGAATCATCAAGAACCGGAAAAACGTAAACGCTGGCAAAAGAAGTATGACGGCGCGCATTTGCATCAAACGGAGAAATGCGTACAAGCCTGTGTATACCTGCTTCGCCTTTAAGGTGACCGTAAACGTAGTCGCCGTCAATCTGCAGTGTAACGGACTTAATTCCGCCTTCTGCTTCAAGGACATCAACTGTTTCAATTTTATATTCATGACGTTCTGCCCAGCGGGAATACATTCGCATGAGCATGCGCGCCCAGTCTTCAGCTTCTGTTCCGCCGGCTCCTGAATGAATTGTAAGAAACGCAGCAGAATCATCTACTTCTCCGGAAAGCAGATTCAAAACATTGAGTTCTTCAAACTTTTTTCTGGCCTGTTCAAGCATTGTCCGAACTTCATCTTCGTCAGCAGAATCTCCGCTTTCTTCCGCAAGTTCATACATTGCTTCCAGATCTGCATAATCATCCTTTAATTTTTTCCATGGATCAATTCGGTTCTTGAGTTTTCTAACCTGAGCCATTACTTTTTCAGCTTTTTCATGGTCGTCCCAAAAACCAGGAGCTTCTGTCAATGCCATTTTTTCATCTATTTTTTTCTGAATTGCAGACGGATCAAGCCTGCTCCAGACGCCATCAATATCTTCCTTAAGTTGTGACACTGGCATTTTGAGCTCTTCGAGCATATATTTCCCCCATAAAATTGAGCTCTATTATAAAAATTCCTTCCGAAGAAACTTTTTAAATAGAATCTATTATCTCATCATAAAATGCATAGCCGTTTCGGCCGTTACGCTTTACCCGGTACAAAGCCTTGTCTGCATGCTGAAACAGGTTTTCCGGGAATCCTTCACGGGCAAAAGCAATTCCAATGCTTAAAGTTACACCAGGAACCCCATTTTCCGGATCTTTTAAAGAATCACGTAATTTTTCAAGTTTTCCGCCGAGCACAGATTCAATGTCATCTCCAAATTTAGTCAAAATTACAGAAAATTCATCACCACCGATTCGTGCAACAAAATCTGTGATACGGAAAAATTCAGTAAGTCTTTTTGAAACACGTACAAGAACAGCATCTCCGGTTTCATGACCGTATGTATCATTTACATGTTTAAATTCATCAACGTCAATTATAAGGAGGGCTACCGGAGATTCTCCATATTCAAGGGCATGCCACAACTGTGAAAAATACCGTCTGTTTATAAGTCCTGTAAGTTCATCATGTTCTGCTTCGTGCTTAAGGTTATCATGATTCCGGGCATTAATCTTCCACAGTTCATTGTATACAGAAGCAAAATACCTGAACTCGGTCGGTCCAAGTTCATCAAGTTGTTTGTCTTCTTTTATATTCCTAAGAAAATGTTCAAGCGGTCTTAAAACGCACAAAAGAACAATAAATACGATAAAAAAAGCAAGAATCAGAATGGAAACAAGAACAAATGAAGTCACAAAAACCATTTTCTGAAGTTTCATTCTGTCAGACACTATTCTGCTGTCTGTATCAATAACCAGATCATTAAGTGCAGAATAACGGTTTTCTTCAATTTCTGCTTTTGTGCTTACGTAATAAAGGTCAAAAACCATTTTGCGTGCATTGTGTTTTTTTTCTGCCGGAGAAAGAGCCTGATCAGCCTCTGTAAGTTTCATTTTTCTGATTTCTTCCGGAATCGGGAAATCCTGTCCCTCTTCAGAAAGCGCTGCAACTACAAGTTTTATGGCATAGCGTTCATACAGGGCAAGTTTGTCCGAAATTTTAAGCACGTTCTGCATGCTCTGAACAAAATTTTCCCCGATATCATATTTTTTAATTACTTCAAGCGCTGCTTCGCGGCGTCTGGTTACTTTAAGTTCCTTGAAATAATTATTCATGAACGTTACGTCTTCCGTATACACAAAAAGACGGAGTTGTTCCGTAAGATAATCAGAACCTTCCTGTAAACTTGATGCAGCATAATGAGAAGAAACATTATCAGCAGTTGCTTCTATAAATTTGTAAAAGGCTTTTCGAGCCAGAAAAACAGTTACAAGCCCTACAATTAAAAGACCGACTATAATTCCAAAGATTGAAACTACAGTATTTTTGAGAGAAATAATAATTTCGCGCTTTTCATGTCTGGCAGACTTTTCCATTCTTCTATTTTATATAAGAACTCCAGTTTGGTAAAGAAGAATGATGTTATATGGCGAGACAAACGCATTATAGTTTATATAAAACTTGCACGAAGGAGCAAAGCGGAATAAAAAAAAACTCTGATTGTGGATGCCGCATAGTGGCATATAATAAGTTCCTTTGCCACAATCAGCGTCTAGCCCGCTAGAGGGCGATTTTTTATTTCGTTTCGCGATGCGTTTGTACCCCTGCACTGCCTAGTACTTGAATGCTGAGCCGCCTATGAACTCACGGATGATTGAACGAGGTGGAACGGCTGTAGGAGCAATGGAATTAAAGCTGTCCAGGAAGCGCAGCAGAGAGCAGGCTTCTGAATATTCCGGCTCAGAAGGCTTCACGCTAAGAAGAAGCGGTTCTGCATAAACTTTAAGTACGCTCAATTCATAATCCAAGGCAGTATTTAAGATTGCATCAGCATTATTCTGGAACGGGAAGATGTACATTTCTTCACCGCGCCTTACGCTTGGCCACATTGCAATAGTACCGGCCGCACCTTTTCCCCTGAACTGATAGTCGCGCACAATTCGGCGGATAAGGCGGTTATCGCTTGTTGGAATGCGGTTATGCTCATCAAGATTAAGCTGAGTCAATGCAGAAAGATAAATCTTGAATTTATATTCTGCAGGAATTTTTGGAGTCAGTTTGTCGTTCAGACCATGAATTCCTTCCATAATCAGAATTTCATTTTCTTTAAGACTCATGCGGTTCTTTTCTTCAAAATTCTGTGTTCCGTCATGGAAATTATATGTAGGAACAATGATTTCTTTCCCGGCAAAAAGATCAACAAGATTACTGTTCAAAAGTTCAATATCAAGCGCTTCCAGACACTCAAAATCAAAATTACCGTCTGCGTCTCTAGGAGTCCTTGTATGATCTACATAATAGCAGTCAAGGCTTATAACTTTAGGAACATATCCCATTGCCTGAAGTTCAAGTGCAAGTTTTTTACTTGTTGTAGTTTTACCCGAACTTGAAGGACCTGCAATCAGAACAACCCTTACAGTTTTTCGTTCCGCAATCTGATTTGCAATTTCAGAAATACACTTTTCCTGAAGGGTTTCCGTAATATCAATAAAGTCGTTTACCTTTCGGTTTACAATAAGTTCATTAAGGCTTGCAACAGAAGTTACGCCAAGGCGCTGACCCCATGTCTTGTATTTATTGTAAATTTCAAAAAGTTTAGGCTGATCGACAAATTCCGGTACTTTAGAACTGTCGCTACCCTTTGGGAACCGCAGCAAAAAACCGTCCTTGTATTTTCTGAGCTCAAAAACCTTAAGTACGCCGGATTTTGTTACAAGCGGTCCAAAATACAGGTCGCTGAATCCATCCAGAGTATTAATCCTTATTCTTGGCGGACACCTGAAATTCAACTGAGTCCGCGCTTCCTTTAAGCCGGATTTTTCTACAAGGGCAACCGCTTCATCATAAGAAACATAGCACGATTTGATAGGAAGATTTCTGCTGACAATAGAACGCATTTCCTGTTCCAAAGTCTTTACATCTGCTTCACTAAAAGGCTTGCCTGTCTGAACAGTGTAATAATATCCAGAGCCAAGACTGTGTCCTACAAGCAGCCTTGATTCAGGAAATTTATTGTGGCACGCCGCAGCAAGCAGAAAGCACAATGACCTGCGGTATACAAGAATGGCATCCTTAGAGCCTTCTACAATAGGTTCAATTCTTGCATTATATTTTAAGTGTTTTTCAAGCGAATAAACCTTGTTATTCAATCTGATTGCAAAAATTTTTTCTTCAGGAACATCAAAATCCCTGGTAAGTTCGGTTACAGGTGTCCCATAAGGAACT
Source organism: Treponema sp. (assembly GCA_045123335.1). Taxonomy (GTDB): domain Bacteria; phylum Spirochaetota; class Spirochaetia; order Treponematales; family Treponemataceae; genus Treponema_D. The sequence goes on along the minus strand of JBGVIP010000036.1, from coordinate 37,662 downwards.
TCCCTTACAGCTCCATTCGGAAGAGTGATTTTTAATAATGATTCCATAGTACGCCTCCTGGCAGACTGATTTTATGTCTGTAATCATGGAGAATATTTTACCCCAGATTTCGTATAAGTCAAAAAAAAGAAATCAATATTAAGATTTTTTAAAACTTTTAAGCTAGAATTTGTCCGGAACAGGATTTCTTATATCCATGCGGCGTTCTGCAAGATACTGTTTTCCGTCTTTTCTGTAGGCTGTAAAATTCTTTCCCTTCTTTTTTGCAAGATACATGTTTTCATCAGCTTCTTTTACAGAATCAGGCATTTCAAAGCCAAGACCAAAACTTGCCGTTACACGCACATTTTCGCGCCATCTTAAAAAAGAGATTTCAGTCCTTATCCGTTCAGAAAGTTTTACCGCATGTTCCAAATCAATATGCTCAAGGATTATTACCATTTCTTCTCCGCCGTAACGGTAGCACTTTATATTATGACTTTCATTCATAAGAAGAAGCTGGGCTACACCACGTAAAACCTCGTCTCCAAAATCATGACCGAAATTGTCGTTCAGTTTCTTAAAGTCATCAATATCTATCATTATTGCAGAATATTTTTTTCCGGAAGCAGCAAGATGTCCAAGGCGCATATTCAGGGCCCGTCTGTTCCTTAACTTGGTAAGACCGTCAATCTGAGTTTCGCTGTAAATGACATTAATAATCAGCACAAACACAAGCAGGATACCTATAAAAAGCAGGATGAGCTGATAAACCCGTTTTTTCATTTGGGCACGTACATTTTCATAGTGAAGATTCTGGATGGTTGACGTTAGTTTCTGCCCTGCCATTCCGGTATATTCATTCAAAAACTTTTGTGAAAGCTTTTCTGAATCCTGACCGACTTCCCACATCAGAAGCTTTCTCTCTTCATTCATTGAATCCGGAAGCGAAAACAACACTTCCCTGGAAAGATCAATCTTTTTCGTCAGAAAGTCAAATTTACGGGTAATTTTTCCGTATTCGCGGTTAAATTCAAGTGCCTTTGCATAATTTGAATTTCTTAGCGCCCACATAGTATTTATTCTGAAAAGCGGCAGAAGAAAATCATATATTTCGGCATGATTAAATTCTTCGTTTTCATCAAAGTACTCAGAATAAACTTTTTTTGCCAGCGCATAGGATTCTTCTGTTTTTCCCTGCATCATCATTATATACGCCTTGAACCCCAGTGCTCGGCGCAGGGCATGTCTTCCAAATACCGGATTAGATTTTGCAATCAGCAGGGCATCTTCTTCCATTACCCCCTCTGCCTTAAGTGCATCCTCAAAGTCGCTTTCAGACAGCAGAAAACGCCCGTACGCATGCAGGGCCTGACTTCGTATTACCGGATCAGAAATCAAGTAAAAATTCATAATGCGACGTGCATTAAGGATTGTTTCATAACCGGACTTATCTGCACCGGCTTCCAGATAATACTGTGCAAGAAGCGAATAATTTAATATCGCCTTTTCCGGCATTCCGGCTTCCTGCGTATAAAAAAGAATGTCACCAACTATATTCAGATAATCTGTTATCCTGTTTTTCTGATAATAATAATAACCAAGGTTTTCATACAGCTCAGCTTTCTGTTTTACAGAAAGATACCTTTGATTTAAAAGCGGAAGAATAAGCTTTTCTGCATCAGCAGAATTACCCGCTGAAACAGTTCTAAGGACAGCCGCAATTTTACGTCCGTTGTAAATTTCCCCGACAGCACCAAAAACACAGCTTCCGCCAAGAGTAATAAGAACAAGCACAAGAGACAAAACAATCGAAATAAAAAGTTTCTGATTTACTGAATGCATCCTCTTCATGCATATTATTGTAACGCTGTTTTACGCTTTGAAAAGATTTTTTTTGTAATTTTTTTGTTTTAAAGACTACCGGTTAATGCGGCTTGTTACGATATCGTCAACTTCGCGCATTTCTTTCTTTTTCTGCTCTGAAAGATATTCGTCTTTCTGCTGTTCCTTAAGTTTTTCAAGAGAATCTGTTTTCTGCATTGCCTGTTTAAGCAATTCCCTTTTCTGTTCAGAAACAAGTTTCAGTTCAGCGAGTTCATTTAAAAGTGATTCAGACTGGTTACGCACATAAGAATAAAACTGATTTGCGTTTGCAATATCCGTAAAATTAACACTGCCTTTCATCTCATTTTTTACCTGAACCTGTCTTGCAGCAAGAACATCAAGCTTGTCCTGAACTTTTTTTTCTTCAGCAAGCGCTTTGCCTAATTCAGCTTCTGCCTGCTGCTGCTGAAACCTGCGGATATTCAGTATTTCTTCAAGTTCAAAATTAAATTTCTTCATGAACGACGGCTAAATTATTCCGTAACCTGATTAGGGTTTTCCAGATAATCTTTTTCAGGAAATTCTACACCGGCAAGCGCAGAAAGCCTGTTCAGAGTATCTTCCATTGTACAGTGATCTTCTTCTTCCTGCTTAAGGAATTCTTCTATTGCATCGTGACGGTCAATTGCTTCATCAATTGCTGCAGAACCGCCTTTCTGATAGATTCCGGTATTAATCATCTGGGCATTGCTCTGATAGACAGACATTAATTCGCGGATTTTTGCCGCAGCCCTTTGAGTTGACTTTCCTGTAACACGCTTACTTAAACGGCTTATAGAAGAAAGCACATCGATTGCAGGATAATGATAGCTTGCCGCAAGTTTTCGGCTTAAAACAATATGTCCGTCCAGAACACCGCGTACAGTATCTGCAATCGGTTCATTCATGTCGTCACCGTCTACAAGGACTGCATAGAACGCAGTAATGGAACCCTTGTCATTTGTTCCCGTACGCTCCAGAAGTTTTGGAATTGAATCAAATACGCTTGGTGTATAACCGTTCTGTGCCGGCGGCTCTCCGTTAGAAAGACTAATTTCGCGCTGAGCCTTTGCAAAACGTGTTACATTATCCATCATGAGCATTACGTCTTTGCCCTGATCCCTGAAATATTCAGCAACTGCTGTACAAACCTGAGCCGCACGAAGTCGGCAGATAGAAGGCTCGTCACCCTTTGCAACAACTACAACACTGCGCTTCATGCCTTCTTTTCCAAGATCGCGGTTAATAAAATCAAGAACCTCTCGACCGCGTTCTCCAATAAGACCAATTACATTTATATCTGCGTCTGTATTTCTGGCAACCATACTCAGCAGGGTTGACTTTCCGACACCGGACCCCGCAAAAATACCGATTCGCTGCCCCTTACCGATTGTAAGAAGCGAGTCTATAGCGCGGACACCCGTGGTAATGCGCCGGTTAATTTCAAGTTTAGTCATTGCATCAGGAGCCGGAGCAACAGCCGGATAGTATGTTTCCGGAACAATTTCGCCAAGACCGTCGCATGGCTTTCCTGTTGCGTCAATTGTACGTCCCAAAAGGCTCATTCCAACAGGAACCTGCAGCGTTTTTCCCGAACCAATTACTTCACAGCCAACTTCAATTCCTGTAGTTTCAGCATATGCAGTAAGCTTAACAATTTTATCATCAAGTCCAACGACTTCTGCAAGAATTGATCGTTTTTTATCAAGTTTGATTGTACAGATTTCACCAACTTGAGCGATTGGTCCGCGGCTGAGAATTTCAAGTCCATTTACAGCAGTTACATAGCCAACATACATAATAGGCTCTGCATCCTGAACCTGATCAAAATATTTAGAAAATTTAAAGTCCTCTGCAAAATCGTCTGGAGGATCCAGAACAGAATCAGTCTGAGTTTCAAAATCAAAAGCCATATCCCACCCCAGCTTTTTTTTACTCTATTGTTCCCGGAACTTTTGTAATGCTTTTTACCGGAGAAATTTCAAGAATCTTGTTTTCAAGTTCTCCAAGCTGACTGGAAATGCGCGCATCAATTGCACCAAAGTCAGTTTCTACAATACAGCCGCCCTTATCAACAGTTGAATCTTCCATTACAGAAATGCCTTCAACATTTTCAATACGCTTAATGAATTCAGCAGTATTTGCAGATGTAAGCTTAAGGTCTTCTACATTTACGCGAAGAATAACCTTTCCGCGTGCACGAACCTTTTTAAGGGCTGCAAGAACATTGCTCATTATAGTCGTTTTCTGAGTTTCAGAAATTATCTTTACAACCTTGCGGGAAATAAGGATTACAAGCTCAACAATCTGCTGTTCAGTTTCCTTTAATATTTCTTCCCGGCGGAACATAATTGCTTCAATCATTTTGTGAAGACGCTGAATAAGGCGTTCAACTTCTTCAGAGCCTTCCTTATAGCCCTGATCATGCCCTTCTGCATAACCGGATTCAGACGCCTCAGCCTTTAATTTTTCTTCTTCATCACGAGCCTGCTGAATAATCTGCTCAGCTTCTGCCTTTGCTTTTTCTACAATTTCAGCAGCATTCTTTTCTGCTTCCGCCTTAATGATTTCAGACTGTTCGTTCTGCTTACGGAGTTCCTCAGAAGCAGTTTCCTCTGCTTTCTTTATAATCTCGTCAGCATTTTTCTGAGCTTCTTCCATCATATGCTGCTTTTCAATTTCCCAGCCTTTTCTGAAAGCTTCAGCTTCTTTTCTAAGATCATCGGCAGTAGGCCCCTGATACACTTCTTCTACAACCTCTTCTTCTACCGGAGGAGGTGCATAGTCGTGTATTAACGGCAGTGAGAATTTTTTTTCTTCCTCTTTAGTTTTTATTTCAAATGGTCTAAAAACTTGCTTTGCCATGGCTCTCTACCTTACTGTACCAGTTCGTCTTCACCGCTGCGGGCAATAACGATTTCACCAGAATCTTCAAGACGACGGATTGTAGATACAATCTTCTGCTGGGCTTCTTCAACGTCTTTAAGTCGAACAGGTCCCATGAATTCCATATCTTCCTTAAGCATGCTTGCAGCACGCTTAGACATATTGCGGAAAATCTTATCCTGTACTTCGGTATCAACAGACTTAAGCGCTTTTGAGAGTTCCTGAGTATCGACTTCGCGGAGAACTTTCTGAATAGCACGGTCGTCGAGCATAACGATATCTTCGAATACGAACATTCGCTTCTTGATCTCTTCTGCAAGATCCGGATCTTCTTCTTCGAGTGATTCGATGATGGCCTTTTCGGAAGAACGATCAACAAGGTTCAAAATTTCTACGATAGATTCAACACCACCGGCAGCAGTGTAGTCTTCAGAAGAAAGTGTAGAAAGTTTCTTTTCAAGAACGCGCTCAACTTCGCGCAAAACGTCAGGAGAAGTACGGTCCATTGTTGCAAGACGCTTGGAAACTTCCGGCTGCATTTCTTCCGGAAGGTTCTGCAGGATTACGGCAGCCTTTCCTGGTTCAAGATAGGCAAGAATCAACGCAATTGTCTGCGGGTATTCCTGCTGAATAAAGTTCAAAAGATGAGCAGGATCTGTTCGGCGGATAAAGTCGAACGGACGAACCTGAAGGCTTGAAGTAAGGCGGTTAATAATATCGATTGCCTTCTGGCTTCCCAAAGATTTTTCCAAAAGTTCGCGGGCATAATCAATACCACCGGTAGTGATGAAGTTCTGTGCACTCATCAACTCCTGGAATTCTTCAAGAACAGCGTCCTTATATTCAGCGTCTACAGTTTCAAGACGCGCAATTTCAAATGTTAAAGTTTCAACTTCATCTTCGCGCAAGTGTTTCATGATTTCTGAAGAAACATCTGATCCAAGCGAAACAAGGAAGATGGCGGCCTTCTGACGGCCAGTGAGGCTTTTGTAGTCTTTTCTGTCTTTTTTTCCGCTTCCGGCAGGCTTTAAGCTGCCAGGTTTCGGAATCGGTTTAGGATTTGACTTTGGGATATCATCTGACATTTTCTACTCCTCCATAAGCCATGTGCGGATAAGCATTGCAACATCTTCAGGATGCTCTTTTGCCATATTGATTGCATTTTCCTGAAGCTCTGCTCGACGGCTTTCTTCGACAGACATTGTAACAGTTTGAGCCTCGTCTTTTGCTTCCCACAAAGCCTGTTCGCGGGCAAGCTGCTGCTGACGCAAAAGTTCTTCTTCGCGTGCCCTGCGGCGGCGTTCCATTTCCTTGCTGATAATCCTGAAAAGAATAAATCCGACAAGTACAACAGCCACTGCAACAAGACTGAGCAAAATGGTGCGTTTTGTCTGCTGAGCCTTAAAATATGCATTATCAAATTCTTCAAATTCTGCTGTGCGGTCAACCTGAATGTTTGTTACAACAACCATGTCTCCGCGAACCTTATCATAGTTTATAGCTGATTCAACAAGTTTCTTGTATTCTGCAAGTTCTTCTGCCGGAACAGCAGTATAAGTTCTCTTCAAACCGCCAGTTTCTTCATCAACTATATAGCCATGAGTTTTTGGATCCTTAAGCAGAGTCCATTTTCCATCAACGTTTACAGAAACTGAACGGCGTCCAATCTGCGGAGAAATTTCCTTTTTTACAACAGTCGTATTGATTACGTTATTCTGAGTTACACCTGTTTCAACAGACTTTCCGATAACGTTTGACATGTCGCTGTAAACAGGAGGAGTCTGACCTTCTACACCTGCAGGTCCTTCCGGATTATAGCCGGTTCCCTGCCACTCTTTTGTTACAGTCTGCTGACTTAACGGAAGTGTATCTACAATTTCCGAGTCATCGTACGGAGTGTCCGGGTTATCGACTTTTCTTACGATCGGAGAGTAAATCGTAGCTTCAGAAGATTCTCTGGACATGTCCATATCAAGATTTACAACTAAATCACCAATTCGACGTTCGTTTGCAAGTGTCTGAAGATGCTTAAGAATTGCAGCCTTAAGCTTTGCTTCTTCCTGATGACGAATTTTCTGTTCTTTTTCAACGTTTGTAAGGCGGGTGGCATCTTCCATGCCTTCAAAATCATTAAGAACGGCTCCGGAAGTATCAGAAATTGTAAGGTTTTCTGCAGTAAGACCTTCTACCATTGTCAAAACAAGACGCTGAAGGTTCTTCTGTCTTTTTTTATTTGTATCAAGATCGCTTCCGTTTCTTAATCTGAGCGTAATGGAAGCGGAAACTGGCTTCTGGTCAGCAGTAAAAAGCTGAGATTCTGGAATATTGATTGTGACGAATGCAGCGGCAATGTCATCAAGTGCTTCCAACTGCTGCTGAATTTTTGCAGTTACGGCATTTTTAAGCTTTACATTCTGTTCTTTATCTGTTGTTGACCATGAACGGTTATAGAAATCAGCAAACGGATCCCATCTTGAAGGAGTAAGTCCTTCTGAAATAAGGATGGAACGCATTTTTCTAGCTGTTTTTTCATCGAGTACGGAAACATAACCTGCCTCATCTGTAAAAGCCTGAACATTTTCTTCAGAAAGGCGGTCTAAAATCTGATCCCGAGTAGATTCATTTGTAACTGGCGCATTAAAAAGACGAACTGTTGCCGGAGCAGAAGAAACCCTGGCTGCAACAACTACAGCAATAATAACGGCAGCAATAACTGCAAAAAGAATAACTTTTTTTATGACAGAAGCTGATTTCCAAAACTCTTTCAGCTGAGCCATCATCTTACTAAGCCATTCGTTCATCTGACCCCTCCCGTGAACGAACATTTAAAATACAATATATTGTACCATAGAATAAAATTTCTGAAAAGAGAAAATAAATTTTGATTAACTTTTTTTAAGCACATAAAAATTCTGTTCAAAAAAAATGAACCGCGGCAAGTTAACCGCGGTCTATCATCAGTTTTTATGAATTATCTTGTAGTTGTAATTTCGCTCCATCCCTGAACAAGACGGTCAATTACAGACTGAGCCAGATTAAGCGACATCCTGGCTTTAGACATTGCAATCGTTACATCATGAAGATCTACAGAATCAGGATCGGTAATTACCTGCTGCTGAAGATCAGAAACCGCAATCTGCTGCTGATTCATAGTCTGGAATGCTTCAACAAGATAATCTTCAAATGAACGGCGTGTTCTTTCTATACCGTTTTCTGCAGCATTAGGAATGCTGTTTAACGGAGCTCCGGCAATGTCAGAAAGTTTAGAAACTCCTGTATGAGCCGGATCAGTTCTATTCATCTGCAAAGTCTTGATTTCTGGAATCGTCATTTTCTACCACCCTTCCGCAAGTCTGTCAGCCTTGCAGTCCAATATTATTATAAGACTACCTGTTGCCGATTTCAAGAGCCGCACTGAACATGCTTTTTGCGCCTTCCACTACTGTTGAATTTGCTTCGTACGCGCGGCTTGCAGAAATAAGGTCTACCATTTCGTTTACAATGTTTACGTTAGGATATTCAACGTAACCTTTTCTAGGACCGGACTGAATTGCATCAGGATGGTCAGGCATGTACACAAATTTTCCTTCAGAAGAATCGCGGACTATTTCGCGTACCTTTACTCCTTTTCCAGGACCGTTGTCCAAATCTGTCGGTGTGAACGGAGATCTGAACTGAGGATGATTTGCGGAAACCGGTTCAAATACTACGCGTGAACGTTTAAATGCGCCGCCTTCCTGTGTTCTTGTTGTTGAAGCGTTTGCTATATTGTTTGAAATTACGTCTGTTCTGAGGCGTTCTGCACTCATTCCAGTTGCTGCTATATTAATCGATGTAAAAAGTCCCATTTTCTATTCCTCCGTGTTATTTCTTCATTACTGTATTTAGCTGGCTGAATTCAAAGCCGGTAAGCTGAGTAAGAAGCCTGTACTGCATCTGAATCTGAAGGATATTGTTTGCTTCAGTTTCAGCATCAACGTTGTTTCCGTTTGCCTTTGCAGTTGTCGTATAATCCAGAACGCGGCGGGGTTCTACATCCCTGTAATCGTATGGAACATTAAGGGCTATGTGGCGGCTGTCCGTACGTGTGAGCTGGAATCCGCTTTTTGCCTTTTCTTCTGATTCGAAAGCGCGTTTGAGTTCGCTTTCAAAATTAACTGTTGAACGCTTGAAATTCGGAACTTCGCTGTTTGCAAGGTTGTTTGCACTAACCTGATAGCGGAGGCTCGTTGCGTCCATTGCACGCTGTAAAAGGTCTATTGACCGTGTAAAAGTATTCATATTGACATCCTTACTTAGAATGTCGGTAAACAAAAAAAATAATTTAGCAAAAAAAAGCCCCGGACACTTTAGAGAAGTGCACCCGGAGCTTCTGCTTTAATTTCATTATGACTAAAGAATATACCTTGACATATCCTGACTCTGAACAATGTCACCAAGACGTTCATTTACGTAGGCAGCATCAATTTTTATTGTTTCGCCGGAATGTTCATCCGCAGAAAAGTTTATTTCATCAAGAACTTTTTCCATGATTGTATGAAGACGGCGGGCACCAATATTTTCTGACTTTGCATTTACGCTTTCTGCAAGTTCACTCATGCAGTCAACGGCATCTTCTGTAAATTCAAGCGAAACGTTTTCTGTACTTAAAAGCGAAGTATACTGCATGATAAGGCTGTTCTTAGGTTCTTTAAGAATGCGCTTAAAATCTTCTTTGGAAAGACTTTCAAGTTCAACACGAAGCGGGAATCGTCCCTGAAGTTCAGGGATAAGATCGCTAGGAGCCGCAACACTGAACGCACCGGCTGCAATAAACAGAATGTGGGTTGTATTGATTACGCCGAATTTTGTATTTACATTGCTTCCTTCTACAATCGGAAGAATGTCGCGCTGAACGCCCTCTCGGCTTACGCTCTGCCCCTGCGCTTCCCCATGAACGGCAATCTTATCAATTTCGTCAATAAAAATGATCCCGCTGTTTTCTACGCGGCTTTTTGCTACATCGGCAACCTTGTCTGTATCTACCATGCTGTCAAGGGTTTCCTGAGTAAGAATCTTTCTAGCTTCGCGTACAGTTACCGAACGGCGCTTATGACGTCCGCCCTGCAAAAGCCCCGCAAGGTTCTGCATGCTGCTCTGAAGATCATCTATACTTCCGCCTGCAATTATTTCCATGTTAGGCATACCCTGATTTCTTGAAACAGTTACTTCAACTTCCCTGTCTTCAAGTTTACCGTCGCGAAGCATCTGGCGGAATTTTTCGCGTGTAGAAGACATATCCTGTGAAGAATTTGACTGTGAAGCAGAATCATCGCCAAGAATTATAACGTCTCCGCTTCCTGCAGCGGCGCTTACTGTATCTGCCACATCGTCAAGATCAGAATTTTTTTTCTGTTTTCCTGAGCCTGGCAAAAGCAAGTCAAGAAGTTTTTCTTCTACTACAGAAACAGACTTTTCCTTAAGTTCTTCTTCCATTTCTGCCTTAACGTCTTTATAGCCTACAGCCATAAGGTCTCTTACCATTGATTCTACATCGCGACCTACATAACCTACTTCCGTATATTTTGTTGCTTCAACTTTTAAGAAAGGTGCATTACAGAGTTTTGCAAGTCTGCGCGCAATTTCTGTTTTTCCGCAGCCGGTAGGCCCGATCATAAGAATGTTTTTTGGAGCAACTTCATCCCTTATATCTTCCGGGAGTTTAAGGCGGCGTGCCCTGTTACGGAGCGCAACTGCAACTGCTCGCTTTGCTTTTTCCTGACCGACAATATACTGATCCAGCTTTTCTACAATCTGCTTTGGAGTCAAATCAATTCTGTTTTCCATAAATTATATTTCCTCAACTGTGATGTGATTATTTGTGTAAATACAGATATCTCCGGCAATTTTAAGCGACTTTTCTGCAATTTCGCGGGCACTCAAATCTGAAGAATCAAGATAAGCAAGGGCAGCCGCATAAGCATAGTTTCCGCCTGAACCAATTGCAAGCACATCGTTTTCCGGTTCAATTACGTTTCCATCTCCGCTGATTAAAAGGATTCTGTCTTTATCTGCAACTAGAAGCAGAGCTTCCAGTTTCTGAAGCATTTTTTCTGTACGCCACAGTTTTGCAAGCTCAACAGCAGCCCTTGTAAGATCCCCGTTAAACTCCTTTACCTTTGTTTCAAAGCGGTCAAAAAGAGTAAAGGCATCTGCAACAGAACCGGCAAACCCGGTTATGATTTTTCCATCGTAGATTTTGCGTACTTTTCGCGCATTCCCTTTCATTACGGTATTTCCAGCCGTAACCTGACCGTCTCCGGCCATTGCAACGTGACCGTTTCTTTTTACCGCAACAACTGTCGTACTGAGAATCTTTTCTGCCATAACATTTCCTTAAATTGTATTTTGCACAGGCTCCGCTATTTTGAATGCGGATGAGCCTTATTATATATATCAATCAACTTTTCAGTTGTTATATGCGTATACCGCTGAGTTGTAGAAATACTTGAATGTCCAAGCATTTCCTGAACAGCGCGCACATCCGCTCCGTTTCCAAGCATTGCCGTAGCAAACGTATGGCGCAGTGCATGCGGCGAAACATGATGATTAAGTCCTTCCGCACCGGAATATCTGGAAAGTATGTAACGCACTCCTCCCGTAGAAAGAGAACCGCCTTTCTGATTTACAAATACATACGGAGAATTGTCCTGAACTCCTTCTGAAGAAAAACGTTTTTTTCTATCTTCAAAATAAACCTTAAGGGCTTCCCTTGCCTGAATCTCAAAAAAAACTTTTCTTTCTTTATTGCCCTTTCCGCGCACAATTGCGTATGAATTGCCGCCCTGAAGGTCGCTTATCTTTAGGGAAACCACTTCGCTTACACGACACCCCGTTGAATAAAGGACTTCAAAAAGCGCCTTGTCGCGGGTTTCCCACAAAAGTTCATTTGTAACCGGCAGCGAACAAAGTTTGTCAATTTCAGGAGCCGTAAGAAAACGCGGAATATGAACCGGAATTCTTACAGTTTTAAGTTCCAGTGCCGGATTTGATTCAAGATATCCAAATTTTCTGCAGTACGCAAAAAAAGTTCTTGTTGCTGCAATAAAACGGTTTACCGTAGCATTTGACTTTTTTTCATCACTAAGCTTTGCAACGCAGAAACGCAGTTCTTCTGTTGTAATATTCTGAAGCGGAGCGTCATACCCCAGCACAGAAATAAGATGCTTAAGGTCATTTCTGTATGCGGTGACAGAATTGTCACTTAGCGAACGAACTGCCCGCAAATAAACAAGAAATTCTTCGGCTACATCACCAACAAGCGTTTCTGCCATAGACAAAGCCTTTTATTCTTCATCATTACCAGCAGGCTGAACCGGTTCGTCGTCTGCCGAATGCAGGTAATCACAGTCTGGATTAATACATGATTTATAAGTGCCATTCTTTTTGTCAAATTTTTCAACAAGGAACCAGCCGCACTTTGGACATGTTGCATCAATCGGCTTAAAGTGACTGATAAAGTTACATGCAGGATAGTTTGTACATCCGTAAAATTCTTTACCCCTGCCCTTTGTCTTTCGCGCAACGATTTCTCCGTTACAGCCCGGTACAGGACATTTTGCAAGAGGAATTGATTTAGTATTGTGACATTCCGGGAATCCTGAACATGCAAGGAAATATCCGAAGCGGCCAAGCTTCTTTACCATCGGCTTTCCGCACTTTTCACAGATTTTGTCTGTAGGTTCATCAAGGCTACCCTTTACGCTCTGAACAGATTCCATAACTTCATCAACGCGTTTTCTGAACGGATCAAAGAAGTCTGCAATCATTCCGTTCCATACAAGTTCATCCTGTTCGACCTTATCAAGATTATTTTCTACTTCTGCCGTAAAGTGTTCATTAATTACATCTGGGAATGATTCTACAAGGATTTTACAGATCATTCTTCCAAGGAGAGTCGGAACAAGCTGCTTGTTTGAACGTGTTACATAGTAGCGGTCCAAAAGAACCGAGATGATAGGTGCATATGTTGAAGGACGGCCGATTCCCTTTTCTTCAAGGGTTCGGACAATAGAAGCGTCTGTATAACGCGCAGGTCCCTGTGTAAAATGCTGTTCTGGATAGAATTTTTCAGACTTAATTGCTTCGCCAACTTTAAGCGACGGAAGATTTCCAGTTTTCTCCTCTTTTGAAGAAAGAAGCTTTATTACGCTGTAAAAACCTTTTTCCGTAATCTTAGAAGCGCTTACGCGGAACATTGCATCTCCGGCAACAATTTCGGCAGAAGTTGTTGTTGTTTTTGCATTGTTCATCTGGCTGGAAACAAAACGCTCCCAGATGATTGTATACAGTCTGAGCTGATCGCGGGAAAGGTATTCCTTTACTGAATCCGGCGTATATTCTGTATATGTAGGACGAATACCTTCATGCGCATCCTGAGCGCCCTTTCCTACAGCATACTGAATTGGTTCCGGCGGAAGTTCATCAGGATAATTTTTAAGGAGCCATGCATGAACGTCATCAAGAGCAGTCTGAGAAATACGTACAGAGTCTGTTCGCATGTAGGTAATAAGACCCACGCGGCTGGAACCCATGTTAATACCTTCATAAAGCTGCTGTGCAATCTGCATTGTCTTTCTTGAAGTGAATCCAAGACGGTTTGCAGCTGCCTGCTGAAGTTTAGAAGTTGTAAACGGCGGCTTTGGGCGCACAGATTTTTCTGTCTGCTTGATGTTTGTAACAACGCATTCAGAATTACGTATTTCCTCAATTATATCCTGAACCATTTTTTCTGATTTAAGTTCAGGTGTTTCATTCTTATATTTTACAAGCTGGGCTGTAAATTTTGTCTTTCCTTTTGAAAAATCTGCATCAAGAGTCCAATATTCTTCAGGAATAAAATCTTCTACTTCTTTTTCGCGCTCGCAGATAAGGCGCAAAGCTACAGACTGAACGCGTCCGGCACTAAGACCGTTCTTTACCTTTGCCCACAAAAGCGGACTAAGATTATAACCTACAAGGCGGTCAAGTACGCGTCGTGCCTTCTGCGCATTTACGCGGCTTTCTACAATTTCACCAGGATGCTGAACAGCTTCCTTAATTGCAACAGGTGTGATTTCATTAAATACAATTCGGCTTATCTGAGCATCTGTCTTATCCTGAAGGGCATTGCGCAGATGCCATGCAATAGCTTCTCCTTCGCGGTCGTTATCGGATGCAAGCAGAACGCGTTCAGATTTTTTTGCGTCTTTCTGAAGTTCCTTAAGAAGCTTTGCCCTTCCGCGTACAGTTATGTATTCAGGCTGGAAATTATTTTCCACATCAATAGCCAGCCGGCTCTTAGGAAGATCAATCAAATGTCCCATAGAAGCCTTTACAACATAGCCGGGCCCCAGATATTTTTCAATTGTGTGAGCCTTTGCCGGAGACTCTACTATAACTAGAGTCTGAGGAGTCTTTGCTTTTTCTTTCTTCGATGTAGACTTTTTTTCAGCCATATAATCACCCTTATACCTGAAACAGCTCAAGCTGTTCTGTTTTTACACTGCGAATTCCAGGAACCTCATTAAGGCACCTCAGATAATCAGCATAATTTTCTATTACCGGTGCACCAGATTCCAGATAGTGCTCCGGAGTATTTTCAACTTTTGATTTAGAAACCTGGCCAATATTAAACCTGAGTTTCAGTTCAGAATCAGAAAGTTTTCTTACCGTAAAAGCTTCCTGTCCGAATGCTGCCCTATGAAACATTACATCGCGGTTATATTCCAAGGCAAACTGCGCAGTAATCAGGGCACCGCTTCCAGCCGGAGCCTGAATAACCACCGTAGCAGGAGAAAGTGCCGCTATAATTCTGTTTCTGTGCACAAAACGCCAGTTTTCTGCCTCTGTTCCCGGCGCATATTCACTGATTATGCACCCGCCAGATTCAATAATGCGTCCGGCAAGCCGTCCATGAGAAGACGGTGTAACTGTATCACAGCCGCATGGCAAAACCGCAGCAGTTCTTCCCCAGACAGATTCTGATTCAGCATTACGCACATCAGACCAAACATCTACAGCCCCAGTATGAGCCGCTCCGTCTACCCCAAATGCAAGCCCGGAAACAACAGTACAACCGTCAAGCACAGCGTTACGTGCAAATTCTACAGCCGCCCGTTTTCCTTCCGGAGTAATGCGTCGCGTTCCTACAACAGATACCGTACGCCCGCAAAGACAGGATGCGTTTCCCCTATAAAAAAGAATAAAAGGCGCATCCACAGTTTCTTTAAGCAGAGCCGGATATTCTGAATCAGTATACAGAAGATACCCGATCTTTTTTGCTTTAAGCAGTGCAAGTTCCTTTTCTGCACAGCGCAGATTTTCTTTTCCATTCCATTTAGCACGGGAAAGCCTGCGTCCGCAAAAAGAAATTATGTCTTCTAAAGACATTAATGCAAGGTCATTAAAACTGTCAAGATTTTTCAACAGCTTAATCTTTTCATTTACATTTAAAAAGGTAATCCGCTGTACAGACATCAGAAGAAGTTCATCTTTTGACCTACATTCCATACGATGCGTCCAGCGCCCTTTTTTTATTAGCCTCTGCACTAGCCTTTTTATCAGCAGATTTTGTTGTTGCTATAATCTTATCATATAGTGCCACTGCTTTGTCAAATTCATAATTAGAATAATATGCTCTGGCAAGCACAAACATGCCGTCTATGCTTCTTGTTTCTATATCAAGATATCGTTCCAAATAAGGAATTGCCTTTTCGCTTTCATCAAGTTCAAATATATAAAGAATTCCAATTCCGTACAGAGCGGTTGTCAGGCGCTCATCAATTTGAAGCGCACGCAGATAGGCGCTTTCTGCAAGCGCAAGATAATTCTGCTTTTTCTCTGAATTTCCCTTTGCAGAAAAATCCAGGGCAGCATGACTCATATAGCCTGCACAGACTCCGACATAATAATAAAGATTTGCATTGTCCGGGTAAAATTCAAGAGCCTTTTCAAAACACTGCAATGCCTCGCCGTACATTTTTTTATCGATGTAGCGAGTACCTAAAATTTTGTACCAGAGACCGATTTTAGCATTCTTTCTCTGCACCTCTGCAGCTTCTGCATCATATTTATTAATTGCATCCTTGATTTCTTCAATCGTAACCGGATTTCCAGACGATTCCTGCATGTGCTTTATTCGTTTTGCCAGAATCTGCTTGCTGTTCAAAGAACAGCCCGAAAGCAGAAAGAGCACAGAAAAAAGGCAGGCCAGACAAATTCTTGATTTCATATAAACCCCACTTTTTAGATTTTAAAAGATAAAAAAACAATCCCTTTAAATATACACAGATTTTAAAAGAATTAAAATTTTTTTTTGAAATTTCTGACTTAATTTTGATTTTTTAATAAAAAAAGACGCTTAAAACTGCAAATTTGATTATTCTGATTCAGAATGACCTGGGAAATATTCCCTGTGATACGCTTCAAGCTGCTTGTCTTCTACATGAGTATAAATCGTTGTTGTAGATAAATCTGCGTGTCCTAAAAGCTCCTGAACGGAACGAAGGTCTGCACCGCCGGCAAGAAGATGAGTTGCAAAACTGTGGCGCAGCGTATGAACCTTTGCCTCTACACCGCTGAGCGTTTCAAGTTCCTGAAAGCGCTTCCACACGCCCTTTCTAGAAATAGGTTCTCCCTTGTAATTCAAAAACACTTCAGAAACAATCTTGTTTCGTGCAAGTTTCGGACGTATTTCCTGCATGTAAAGTTCAAGTTTTGCTTTTGCGGTATCACCAAAAGGCACAATACGGTCTTTATCACCCTTACCGCGCACAAGAATTATTTTTTCATCAAAATGCACGTTTTCTACAAGAAGCCCGCACGCCTCGCTTATGCGCAGACCGCATGAATAAATAAGCTCAAAAAGAGCGTCATCCCTTTTTCCAAGTTCTGTAGATGTATCAATTGATTTTAAAAGCCGTTCAATCTGATCAAGAGAAAGTACTTTAGGAAGGTTTCTGCCAAGTTTAGGACGTTCCAAAAGCAGCGGGTAATTTTCTGCCCACATTCCTTTGCGAACCATGTAGGAGCCGAACGAACGCAGGGACGAAATATCTTTTGACAGCGTAACAGCCGCCTTATCCTGCGTTTTTCGCCAGGAGAGATAATAAATCAAGTCTTTTACCGTAACGTCTGCAAGCTTAATCCTCTGTCCAGAACACCAGTGCAGAAAAATTTCTATGCAGAAGCGGTAAGTTTCTGCAGTCTTTTTAGAAAGTCTCTCTACCATAAGAAGGTCTGTATAAAAACTTGCCAAAAAAGACTGCATTTTTTCTTCAATTTTATTTCCTGTTGAAGTTGATTCCATTTCTATGCTTTTTTCTCATAACTGCAGGAATATTGACATCATTCATGTCTACATTCCCTGCCGGTACTCCAACCTTTTTGAAAGATGCCGCATACTGAGAAGGAGATTCTTCCTCTGCAGGAGTGTCAATGTTATCAAAAAGTCCCGGTGTATCATTTTCAAAATCAGAAGATTTTCCTGTAAGAATTGCATCAAAATCCTGTGCAGAAATTGTGTTTGTATCAACAGGATTTGTTTCTTCAACAGGAGCTGCAGCTTCTTCCTCGTCCTGCTGAACGCCCATTCCGTTGAATCCTGTTGCAATAACAGTTACGCTTATATTTTCACCCATGGTTTCGTCAACTACGATACCAGGCTTAAGGTCATAATTCTTGCTTGCAGACGCACAGACGATTTTTGAAATTTCTTCAAGTTCGTTCAGTTTGAAATCCTTACTTGCGCATACATTGATAAGGAAGTGCTTTGCACCGTCAATGTTTGTATCTTCAAGGAGAGGATTATTAATTGCCATTGTAGCAGCATCTACTGCGCGGTTTTCTCCAGAAGCAACACCGATTCCAAAAATTGCAGTTCCCTGCCCTTTCATTGCAGCACGTACGTCTGCAAAGTCGATGTTTGGAGTTCCATACTTTGTAATGATTGTAGACATGCCTTCAATGCTCTGACGCAAAAGATCGTCAGCGGCACGATACTGTTCTACAAACGAAAGTGTTTCGCCAAATACCTCGCAAATCTTGCGGTTTGGAATTACGATTACAGAATCAACTGCATCCTGGAGTTTTTTCAAGCCTTCAAGGGCAAGATCCATACGGCGCTTGCCTTCCCAGCTGAACGGAGTTGTTACAATACCTACTGTAAGTGCGCCCATTTCTTTTGCAATGCGCGCTACAACAGGCGCAGAACCGGTTCCTGTTCCACCACCCATTCCGGCTGTAACAAATACCATATTTGAGCCTTTAAGGATATTTGTAATTACTTCTTTATCTTCTTCAGCGGCCTTTTCACCAATTGTAGGATCACCGCCGCATCCTAATCCCTGTGTAATTTTCTGACCGATTGCAATACGATTCTGAGCAATAGATTTATTCAAGGCCTGAAGATCAGTATTCAGGGCAATAAATTCAACATTCTGAATGTTTGCCTCTATCATTCTGTTTACGGCATTTGAACCGCCGCCACCGCAGCCAACAACCTTTATAACAGTAGGACTTACTACACTCAAGTCTGTTCCCTGAGAGTTTACTACTTCAAAATCCATTATCTTCCTCCCTAACCCCATGATCCTAGAATAATGATTTTAGCATTTTTAATATTTTATTTTCACTGTGCTCGCCGGCTTTTACATTTTTAGTAAGCTTTTTAGCCTTCTTCGGCTGCCTTACAACAGTGTCCTTACAAGCCCTTACAAGTCCGATTACTGTAGACCAGTCCGGCCCGGCATAATCTTCCTCTATTCCCCCCATTTTTTCCGGGTATCCGATTCTTACATTGTCTGTGTCAAAGCTGTCCTGAACGCATTCAACAATACCGTCCATTTTTGCTCCACCGCCAGTAAGAATAATGTTACCGGAAATTGACGTAAGGGTCGTTTTTTCAATGATTTTATCTTTAACCATTTCAAAGATTTCTTCAATACGCGGAGCAATGATTTCGCAAATTTCTGCCTGAGAAATTTCGCGCGGATGCTGTCCTCCAACTCCGTTTACGATAACGGTTCTGCTGCGCTCTACGTTATCCATATAACAGCAGCCGGCCTCTATCTTAATGCGTTCTGCTTCTGCAACCGGAATTCCAAGACAGATGGCAATATCATTTGTAACAAGGTTTCCGCCCACAGGAATAGAAGCCGTACAAACCGGTGCACCATGAAGAAGCACAAGAATATCCGTTGTTCCGGCACCCATATCAACAATGATTGAACCAAGCTCCATTTCATCTTCATTTGCAACAGAATGAACGGAAGCAAGGGTTTTTAACATTACGCCATCCATATTGTAGCCCGCACGGTTAATGCAGGTGCGCATATTCTGAATGGTTGTCTTTGATGCTGTAATTATATGAACGGCAGCTTCAAGACATACACCAAGTCGGTGCATAGGATCCTTTATGCCCGAAATATGATCAACTATATATTCCTGGGTAATTACATGAAGCATTTCGCGGTCAAGAGACATCTGAACGGCTGTTGCAGATTCCTTTACGCGGTTTATGTCATCTTCAGAAATTTCCCGCTGAGATTTTCCTTTTGAAGAAACTGCAACTTTTCCAGTTGCATTCATTCCTTCGATCTGGTCTCCTCCGACAATTGTAAAGCAGGAATGAACTTCCACACCCGCATTCTGTTCAGCATTCTCAATGGCATTACGGATTGCATTTGAAGCAGCTTCAATATTTACAATGTTTCCATTGCGCAACCCTATTGATTTTTCACATGCAGTTCCGGCAATTTTTAATTCACCGTTTTCATCAAATTCGCCTATTGCAACACGAATACAACTTGTTCCAATGTCAAGACCTACAATCATCTTTTCCTACCCGAATCAGCGCTTTCTGTATGAAACAGAACCGTACCGCAGATCAATTTCCGATACATCAGGCTCAATTCTGTTAACTACATCAAGTGCGACCATCATATATTTTAAAGCATCTTCATTTAATGTTCGGTCAGTCAGCACTTTTATTTTAGACCCAGATGGAATTAAAACCAGTTCGTAGTTACCATATTCTTTCTGAATTACGCAAATTTCACTTACAGCTGCAAGGTACTTTTGTCCATTTTGCTGAATAGTCGCAATCTGTTCAATAAGGGAACGGAATTTTGCAGGAATCCTCATTCCTTCTGTCATATGGTCAACAGGAAGACCTGAGATAATCGGGACAGAATTCAAATCAATTGAACCAAAAGAGCGTTCCGGGAAGAGTACACCGTTTCTGTCTATCTGAACGGCAACGCTTCTTCCATTCTGATTTAAAAATGTCATTGCTACAGGAACACGTTCTACAACAGAAACATAAATCCTGTTCGGAAAAACCTTCCTTACAGAAACAGAATCTATTCCGCTTACGCTTGCAAGAATAGATACAGCGGCATTTTCATCAAAATCATACCAGTTTTTTGTGTTCATCGGTCTTAAAAGGTCAACAAGTTCCTTTGCACTGTAATTTCCCTGACCTGAAACATAAACCTGAGGAGCCCCCAGACTTGGACGTACAAATTTATAAAACAGGAATTCAAAAAGTACGCAGAAAATCAAAATTGTAAAAATTATTTTGATTGCGTGAACAGTTTTATCGACCTCTTTTTCTTCTGATTTTTTTTCTGAATAATCTGCATCCGGGAGCTTAAAAGCGCTCTCGTCTTCATAATCTTCAAACCGTATTGAAAAATCACTCATAAACCTTTACTCCGTCTATACTTTCTATTTCAACAAAATCATTGTCATATTTCTCTTCTTCGGTATCACAGCGCGATGCATTTACAATAAAACCGCACATACACAGCGTAATTATTATTGAACTTCCCCCAAGACTGAAAAACGGCAGAGGAATTCCTGTAGAAGGCAGCGCTCCACATACAACAGCACAATTGATAAGCGACTGAAGCGCAATTACAACTACAAAACCAAACGATGCAAAAGATGCAAACCTGTTACGGCAGAAAACTGCAATTTTAATTCCACGCCAGACAAAGAATGCAAGCATGAAAAAATAACAGATTACGCCACTAAGCCCCATTGCTTCTGCCCAGCTGGCAAAAATATAGTCGGCCTGAACTTCCGGAATCCTGTTGCTTTGAACCAGTTTAGACCCGATTCCCGCACCCCAGAAACCTCCGGCACTTATTGCCCTTTTCGCGGCCATACTCTGATAATTTCCGGAATCCAGCCGTTCATTAGGATTTAAAAACGAAATAATTCGCTCTATTCTGTATTCTTCCGAAAGCAGAAAATATAAAAATCCCAGTACGGCAATTATTCCGACAAACCATATCCATCTGATTTTCATTCCGCAACTCCAGAAAAAGAAACAGCAGAACGCAAAAAGAAATGCAGATGTAGAAAAGTCCTTCTGAACAAGAACCATTCCTATAAGCAGAAGCATCATTCCAACAGCTTTTGCAACATTTCTATCTTCAATTACAGAAATTGAAGCCTGTTTGTCAAAATAATTTGCAAGATAGATTATCACCGTAAATTTTACAAGTTCAGAAGACTGAAGCGTAAAATTAAACGGCATCTTTACCCAGCGCCTTGCACCGTTCTTTTCTACCGAAAGCCCCGGTATAAAAGTCATCACGCAAAAAATCAGCGTAACAAGAGTAAGAACCGGAAGAATTTTCCTTACCGTTCCAACTGGCATAAATGCAAGAACAAAAAATCCAATAAGACCTACCACAGCACATATAGCCTGACGCCTTATAAAGTAAAACGAATCATTAAAGATTCTTGCAGCATAATTCTGAGAACAAAAATATAATGTAAATAAACCGAAGCCTAGCAGAAGAATTACAGCAACAGAAAAGCCTAAATCGCTTTTTCTGTACTGTTCCACAGGCCTGTCAGCAAAAAAACTGTACCCGCCCACCTTACTTTTCTCCTGCACTAATTATTGGAATTATTCTTTCCAATGCAATTCCATGACTGGCTTTTAAAAGAACCATATCTTTTTCTTTTGCAAATTTAAGAATGCTTTCCGCAGCTTCATTCATTGCGTCTTCATCATGACCCGGAATATATTTTGAATTTAAAAATCCTACCCGGACAGCGGCTTCGTAACCATGCTTCATTTCTTCACCGATAAGAATAAGAAGTCCCGGTTTTGCCTTAACTGCTTTCTGAACAACTTTTTCATGTTCCTGAACAGATTTATCTCCAAGTTCAAGCATGTCGCCAAGAACAAGAATTTTTTCGTTAATTCCTTCAAGAGAACTGCAGAAATCCAATACATTCATCATTGAATCCGGATTTGCATTATAACAGTCCTTAATAAGAGTGATGTTTACCCCAGTCTTAAGTTTTATGGATTTTGTTTCCATTCTGCCGTCAACAGGATCAAATTTTTCAAGACCGGCTTTAATCTGACACGCAGAAAGCCCAAGCTGTTTACCTATAGCGCAGGCTCCAAGCGCATTCCTGTAATTATAGACTCCAGGATTTTTAAGATAGATGACTTCGCCGTCAAGCTTAAAAATAGTTCCTTCAAGTCCACAGTCCTTTACAAACTGAGCACCGCTTTCTGAATCCGAAACCGAATTTCCGTAATATGTAATTTTTCCCTTTACATTCTGACCAAGAAATTCCTTAAAATCGTCCTCTGCAGGAATAAACGCAACGCCATCTTCCGGAATGTAATTAAAAATCTTACGCTTTTCTGCCGCAATATTTTCCCTGCTTCCAAGGATTCCAATATGAGCAGTTCCAACATTCGTTACAAGCGCATACTTTGGCTTAAGAACAGCAGCAATTTCTCCGATTTCATCAACGCGGTTCATTCCCATTTCAAAAACGCCCACAGAATGTTCACTGCGGATGTTAAATACAGAAAGAGGAAGACCAGTTTCAGAATTAAAATTTCCCTGTGTGTAGACAACGTTGTACTTCTGCTTAAGGACAGAAACAACCATTTCCTTTGTTGTCGTCTTTCCGCTAGAACCTGTAATTCCCACTTTTATCAGAGACGGAAATTTTTCCACATAAGAAGCAGCTGCTTCCTGCAAAGCCCTTAAAGTATCAGGAACAGCAACCAAACAGAGATTTTTATTTTTTTCAGAAATTAAATCATACTTTGATTTATTTCCGTCATATTCAGTCTTATTAATAAAGATTACGGATGCACCTTTTTCTACTGCAGAATCAACGTATTTATGTCCGTCCTGGCTCTGTCCAACAAGCGGAACAAACAGCGAACCTTTCGTTACATTTCTGCTGTCAGTTACAACAGATGAAAAACCAAATACATTTTTTTTATCATTTCCGCCGATTAAAAAGCTATCCCTTACACCGGCAAGCAACTCATCAACTTTTAGCAAACTCTCAACATTACTCATCTATCAGCTCCGTTCATCTCCACTCTGACAATATCTTCGGTTTCCGCTTTATGCATTCCCAACTCATCTGTCGCAATTCTTTCTATGCGGTCCGTACTGGAAAGCAGACTTATATCTCCAATCAATTTTTTATTCTGCTCAATCAAGCGTTCCTGTTTTTTTTCAAGTTCATTTATTTCCCTGGACAGATCAGCATAGCGCTTTGTCTGTATTCCATAAGCAATCAGAAGAAGGGGAATCAATGCCGCAAGCACAAACGTAATCACTTTTATAAGCTTTTCCCTGGCATTCAGCTTCATCAGAATCCCTCCACTCCAAGCAGATGATGTTCAGTTGCATTGCGCAGCTTTCTTACAACCCTAAGCTTTGCACTTCTGCTCGGTGAATTAACCTTTACCTCTTCTTCCGTCGGTCCTACAGGTTTTCTTGTAAGTATTTCCGCACAAGGCTTTCCGCCACAGCGGCATACAGCAACCTCCGGAGGACATACACACTCCCGTCCAAGATTACGGAAATAATTCTTGACGATTCTGTCTTCCAGCGAATGGAACGTTATTACGCCTAGTTTTCCGCCTACATTCAGATTGTTAAACGCATTATGAATGGCTTCAGGAATATGACGAAGTTCACTGTTTACAGCAATCCTTAAAGCCTGAAAAGTTCTGGTTGCAGGATGAATAGGTCCATAACGGTAATTTCCCGGAACAGAATCAAAAATAATGTCAGCAAGCGCCTTGGAAGATTCAATTCTTCCGCCGCGACGTGCCTCTACTATTCCATGAGCGATCCGTCGGCTAAGTTTTTCTTCGCCATACAAATAGATTAAATTTGCAAGCTCTTCCTCTCTCATACCGTTTACAATATCACCTGCCGATTCATTCTCTGAAGCAGGATCAAGACGCATGTCCAACGGTTCATCATAGCGGAAAGAAAAACCACGACCGGAACGTTCATAATGAAAAACCGAAATCCCCAGATCAAAAAGAATAAGATCTGGTTTCGGGTATTCAGCCGGATAATTCTTGTGAAAATCATTAAACCAGCCGTTATAAAAATGCATTCTGTCACCAAAAGGTGCCAGTCTCTCTCTGGCACGTGCCTGAATTACAGAATCTGCATCAATACCAATAATAGAAAGTGTTGGAAAAGTTGATAAGAAAGCATTTGAATGTCCGCCTTCGCCGAGTGTACAGTCTACCATAACGGCATTCTTTTCAAACGGTTCGCCCACAGGACTAAGCCATTTTAAACACGGTTCAAGCAATACAGGAGTATGAACGATCTCCACTTTTTCCACCTTTTTTTTAGAAGCTGATGGATTTTAATTCCTCACTGGCTTCCAACAGATTATCTTCGTTTGAAGTCAAATAAGTTTCATAAGACTGATTATCCCAGATTTCAACGTATTTACCGTTTCCAAGAATAGTACAGTCCTTAGAAAGCCCCGCATAAGACCTCAGACTCTGTGGAATAGAAAGACGACCGGATTTATCAAATTCGATTTCCTGAGCTGGCGCAATAAAACTTCGCATGATAAGCCTGTTTTTTGCACTAAAAGGAGATGCGTTCTCCATAATTTTTGAAGAAAGTTCCTCCCATTCTTCAGGAGTAAAGAGCCATAGACAGCGGTCTACTATTGCCTGCGTAACAATGAGTACGTTACTCGTAATTCCGGTACGAAGCTTAGAGGGAATCATAATTCTTCCCTTTTCGTCCAGAGTGCTATTGTACTCACCTGTAAGCAAATTCAATCCACTACCTACCACAATTTACCACTTTTTCCCACTTATCTATCATTTTAATTAAAAATTTCGTAAAGTCAATGAACAAATTTACCGAAAATATAGAAAATTTAAATCTTTTTCATTTCATATCTTTATACGCGTATAGTTCTATTTTGTAGTGTAAAAATATAAAATACCGTTAATAAAAATCAGCAGAAAAACAGAATGATAAACATTTACAACGAAAGTTCGCTGCACAAAACCCTTAAAAATTTTTACAGCGCACAGGAAGGTTCCAGGGAAGAAGTTCCCGAAGACGGACATATTTACGACATTCTCTGCCCGGACGGCTCTGTCATAGAAATTCAGACAAAAAACTTAAGCAAACTTTTTCCTAAAATAAAAGACGCCCTTTCCAAAGGCCGAAAATGCCGAATCATCTACCCCCTGGTAATTCAAAAAGAAATAATCCTTATAAAAAAAGACGGAACGCAGATTTCTGCACGAAAAAGTCCTAAAAAAAGCTCAATATATGACCTGTTTTCCGAACTTACAGGCCTTTACCCCATTCTGCTGGACAGAAATTTTTCACTGGAAGTGCTTTTTATAACGGCACAGGAAATACGCACGCAAACAGACTGTCCGGTACAGTCAAAAAACAAGAAAAGACGATTTAAAGCTAATTGGATAAAAACAGACAAAAAACTAAAGGAAATACATGAAACAAAAATATTTTACAACAAAGAAGACTACATTGCACTTTTACCACAGAACCTTAATGAAGATTTTACCGTAAAAGATCTTGAAAAATGCCTTAAAGAAATAAAAGACCTTCCAAAAAGCGCCGCAAAAAACTCATCCTTAATCGTATGGGTTTTAGTAAGAATGAACCTTATTACACAAACAGGAACAAAAGGAAAAGCCCGCATTTACAAAATTAACAGACAGCAGAGCGAAATAGAACAGTACGGATTTTTTAAATGAACGGCACACGCAGCATAAAAAGATTTTAAACAAAAAAAAACTGCCGTCATGAATGCATTACACACCATGCGGCAGCAGTTTTATCAAAGCGATAAACTACCAGTTATCAGCCATATCATCTTCATCGTGATTTTCATAATCATAAAGATCAGTTACACAGCGAAGATCATCAAAGTATACATAGTAAGTACCGCGTGCAAGAACTGGGTTACAGTCTACTCGGAAACCAAGAATACGGAGACCTGGGCGGTCACCATAATATGCACTGTGCTGAACAATACCATGTTCACTGTCCGGGCTTGGTGGAACTACAGCAGTAAGTTTTTTCCATCCACTGAATCCAAGGTTACCCATATAGAGTTCATAGCTGCGTCCAAAATAATCTTCAATAAGGATGTAAAGATCATGTCCCTGGTTACGTCCACATACCCACATAGAGATTGTTTTTGTAATACCTTCAATAGGAATTGGTCTCTGAGAAGTAATGTAGAATGAGTTAATACCGCGCTTAAAGAACTGAACCTTAACACCAAGTACCTGTGTATCAGGATTTGTTTCAGGATCTTCACCCTTTACAGGTTCTTTCATTGCAGGAGAACCTTCAAAGTTACGTGCAGAAATTACACCGTAGTCTGGAGACATATGAACAAACCATGCACCTTCGCGTTCAAATTTATCAAGTGAAATTTCACGAAGAGCCTGCATAGCAGAATCGTTTCCAACAACTTCCGGATTTGGATCTTCAACAATACTGTTCTGTGCAAATGCAGCACAAGCAGCCATTGCTACAAGAGCAGTCAAAAGAAACTTTTTCATTAGTTAGCCTCCGAAGAAGAATCAGATTTTGAAGAAGAACCAGACTGAGCATCATCAAAACTCTGATCCTTAAGTTCGTAACCATCGTAAATAAATGACAATGAATTAGACATAAACTTCAAATTATCAATATAGAATGTAAAATCATCAACATATTCAGCAGCATCACTTCTAATACGGAAACCAACAAGAGAAAGGTTTCTTGGACCAGAGCGAAGGCGTGAATGCTGATTAAGCCATCCCGGAATCTTTACAACAAGATTGCGCCATCCGTTAAAACGGAGGTTTCCTGCAGGAAGTACATGAACACGACCGTCTGCATCGCGAATCATAACGTCAAGGTAGTAAAGGTAATCTGCACCCCATACCCAGAAATCAAGATGATCTACAGTTCCTACGAACGGGATTTCAAATACTTTTCCGTCTCTCATAGGAATGATTTCTGCCCAGTTATCTCCCTTGCGGTTAAAAGCAAGCTGAAGTCCGAAAACCTTAGCCTCTGTATCACCCTGCTGGAACGGTTTTAGAGAATTAGGAATTCCCTTGAATGATCCGAATTTTGGATAACCTTCTGCAACAAAGCGGCTGGCATTTACAGTCCATTCCCAGCTCAATGATTCACCATCATGAAAGTAATTCTGATTACCGATGTTATCAAAATTATCAATCAAGAATGTCTCCTGACTTTTTGAACTTGGCTGACTAAATGCAGGAATACAAAGCACAAAAAGCAGAGAAAGATTTACAAAGACCTTCAAGCCCTTTTTCATGTAAAACTCCTTCAACATATTTCGTTCCGATTTTCAGAGAAAATCTCATTCTTTATTTTCGGAAAAAATATCTACTTAATTTACAATTTCTAACTTTATTCAAAATTTTAAATCGTATCTGAACAAGTTATATACAATTATATTTACAGTATTCTTCTTTGTCAAATTGTTTGTCTATTCAACCTTGAATAAAAATGATGTTTAACTTACTATAAGGTATAATTGAAATTCCAAGGAGCATTCAATGTTTAGTTACAAAGACATCGGTCTTGTTAACACAAAAGACCTCTTTAAAAAAGCTATGGCTGGTCACTATGCTATCCCAGCTTTTAACTTTAACAACATGGAACAGATGCAGGCTATCATCCAGGCTTGTGTTGAAGCAAAGTCACCTGTAATTCTTCAGGTTTCAAAGGGTGCACGCGCTTACGCTGACAAGTTCATCCTTCGCAACATGGCTCGCGGTGCCGTTGAATATGCACACGAACTCGGATGTGACATTCCTATCGTTCTTCACCTTGACCACGGTCCGAACTTTGAAGTAGCAAAAGACTGTATCGACAACGGATTCTCATCTGTTATGATCGACGGTTCTGCTCTTCCTTACGACGAAAACGTAAAACTTACAAAGCAGGTTGTTGAATACGCTCACGCTCACGACGTTACAGTAGAAGCTGAACTTGGTGTTCTTGGCGGTGTAGAAGATGACGTTGCTGCAGAAGAATCAAAATACACAAAACCAGAAGAAGTAGTAGACTTCACATCTAAGACAGGATGTGACTCACTTGCTATCTCTATCGGTACATCACACGGACGCTGTAAGTTCACTCCAGCTCAGTGTACACGTACAGCAGACGGAATCCTTGTTCCACCTCCGTTGGCTTTCAATGTTCTTGAAGCAATCGAAAAGGAACTCCCAGGTTTCCCAATCGTACTCCACGGATCTTCTTCAGTTCCAGTAGAATACGTAAAAATCATCGAACAGTTCGGAGGAAAAATCCCTGACTCAGTAGGTATCCCAGAAGATCAGCTTAAGAAAGCAAGCCAGATGGCTGTATGTAAGATTAACATCGACTCTGATGGACGTCTTGCAATGACTGCTGCCATCCGCAAGTTCTTTGCTGAACACCCGGACAAGTTCGACCCACGCGAATACCTCGGACCAGCACGCGAAGAACTCAAGAAAATGTACATGCACAAATGTACAGACGTTCTCCTTTCTGCAGGTCACGCATTGGACAAATAAAGAGCGAAAAAAATCCGAGCAGTGCACAGGATTTTTTGAGCGTCTAAATCGATAAAAAAAGAGTTCCGCAAGGAACTCTTTTTTTGTCTTACCTTCAAGAAAATCTCGACCGCCCTGCTACATATGCAGCGTATTTGCCACCACATAGTTTCTGTCACCGTCAGAAACGCCGCCTTTTTTATCATCAGATTTTAAAGGGCTTTCGTAATCACCCATAAAGAACTTACCGCGCAGCAGAAAACTTATTCCAAGCGGAACGCAGTAGATTAAAAAAGGAATCATTACCATAAGGGAAAATTTTATTGATTTCAGAAATGTATTTCCGGCAACAAAAAGCTGACAGTACATTGAAAACAAAAATATAGCTCCAAACAGAACAGCTTCCGTTATAAGAAGCACTTTCATTTTTCTGTTTAATTTAAATTTCATAGTTCAATTATACTGCCAGAATCACAGGCTGTCACCCAGATTATTTAATAATCCAGCTGCCGTCCCTGTACTGAGCAAATTTTGTATAGCCTTGCGCTTCAAGCATTGCAAACTGAGGCCCTGCTTTCTTTGCCTTGCGGATTATGCCTACGATATAGTCATTGCGAAGCTTTTCTGCCTGCTGCATTACAAGAGGGAATGCAACTTCATCACCGTAAAGGAGAGCGCATTTTTCTTTCTGATCAGGAATTTTATATTTCTGTTCAAGAAGTATGTTACAGATTCGTTCAAAACCGATTGAAAATCCTACAGCCGGAATATTCTGACCAAGGAATTTGCCAATCATATTGTCGTAACGTCCGCCTCCGCCAACGGCTCCGCTAAATTCAGGACACGCAATTTCAAATACCATTCCGGTATAATATCCCTGGCCGCGTACAAGGTTCGGGCAGTATGCAATTTTGTACTTTCCGCCGCTTACTTCCCTTGCAGTAGCAATAACATACTTAAGGTCATCCGCAATTGCAGGATCAGAACAGCGCGCACTTACAGAATCAAGCGAAATTTCCCCTGAAGAAATGAATTTAACCAGTTCTGCAATTGCGTCTGAAGGGAACTGCTTTTCTTTAAGTTCTGCTTCAATGCCAGCGGCTCCTATTTTATCCAGCTTGTCAAAGGTAATGCACACAGAATCAAGAGTTTCCGGTGCGAATCCCATTGTTTCAAGCATGTTCCTTAAAATACGGCGGTCGTTTACATTAATCGTAAAATTATTAAATCCGATTGCAAGCATAGCGCGTGCAGTTACATCAATAAGTTCAACTTCAGCATTGCAACTTGAATCGCCAAGAATATCAATGTCGCACTGAACAAATTCCCTTAAGCGGCCTTTCTGAGGTCGTTCTGCGCGGTAAACGCGGTCTGTCTGAATAACCTTAAAAGGAAACTGAAGTTCATTGTGATTTGCAGAATAAAAGCGTGAAAGCGGAAGCGTAAGGTCATAGCGGAGCCCCATGTCAGAAAGAGTTTTTTCATTTGGCTCTGATGCAAGTGCTGCATCCAGTTTATCTCCGCGTTTTAAAACCTTAAATACAAGATTAAGGTTGTCTCCGCCGTCTGATTTATCTATATTTTCAGAATCTTCCAAAATAGGTGTTGAAATTCTTTCAAAACCGGAAGCCCTGTAAGTTTCCAGAATTTTTCCCTGAATATAATCACGGATTCTCTGTTCTTCCGGCAAAATATCTTTCATTCCCTTTAACGCATTAACTTTCATTTACTTAAATCCCTGTTACTAAAATTGATAATCACAAACCCCGGTTTTTACCAGTACACAAATATTACACAAAAAAAAATCATTTTACAATAAAACCAGCAGTCATATTATTGACGCACAGCAGAAAAACGCTATTTTGCAATCAAATCTTCAAAACGCACGCCGGCACCGTCTTCCACGTTTTTTGCAAGAACAGACCCTAGAACCGTTCTGTAAAATTCCGGGCTTATTCCCACCGAAAGTTCTTTTTCAGTACGAAGAACAGCCACATCGTTTTCTGTTATTTTTTCACCGGCTTTTAACGGTCGCATATAATGAAGCGATCTGTTTGTCCTTCCGTAATTTGCTTTTTCTGCAGGAGCCAGACGTTTTATTCCGTCGCCGATAACAGAGATAATTTTTTGCTCATCAAAAGATTCGCAAAGCTGTTTTATTACATATTCTCTTCCCTTTACGCTTCCATAGCGGTTCATGACCGCTTCCGTCTGATGTACACAATGAACCATAAGCGCAAACTGCTCTGGTTCAAGCGCAACAGGATCATCGAGCCCCTTTGTTTTCCGGCTTAATGTAATGTGCTTTTCTATGACTGTTCCACCGCACATTACGCTCAAAACAGGCACAAGCACAGGATCAAGACTGTGGTCGCTTAATCCTGTTTCTACGCCAAATACGTTTTTCAGCGAAGAAATAAGTGAAACATTGTATTCTTCTTCCGGCGCAGGATAGCTTGTAATGCAGTGAAGAAGGCTTACATTTTCTGTTCCGACAATAGAAAGGGCTTTTTCTATATCAGACAGTGTAGAAACCCCTGAAGAAAGTATTACAGGGATCGGAGACTTGGCCCCGGCTTTGCGGCAAGAATTGAATTCAGCAAGAGATTCAAGCATTGGAAAATGATTCAGTTCCGGGGAAGCAATTTTTACAGCATCAGGTTCCAGTTCCAAAAGTTCTTCAAGCGAACGCAAGCCAAAAGGACTGCATATAAAGCGCACATTTTTTGAATGCGCATAATCCTTCATCTTTTTATAAAATTCAAAAGGACATTCAAGCTGTTTGAAGCGCGAATAAAGGGTAATTTTTCCTGTAGGAAGATTTACAGTTCCTGTAAGAGGATGAAGAATTTCGTCGGCATAAACCCACTGAAATTTTACTGCATCAGCGCCAGAATCAACTGCCGCATCTATAAGTGAGAAAGCTTTTTTTTCGTCACCTTCGTGACTAGTTCCTATTTCTGCAATTATAAGGCTCATAGATTATTTTAATAAGGCAGCAGCCCCCTGCGCCCTGAGCCTGTTTGAATAAATATCAACGGAACTTGCCGGAAGCCATCCGGAAGAAAAAACATACCAGGATTCTTTTTCTGAATTTACAGAAAGTCCTTTTACCTGCAGAATGTCACCGCGGCGGCAGTGCCCGACAACTTCTGCCTCCCAGGAATGCTCATTTCTAAAAGCGGCATAAGGATCCGTTACAACCGCCCACTCAACATCAGGAGCCATTGCAAGAGGATATTTATTGTCAAAAACTATTTCCTTATTTTTTACACAGCCGACAGTAAACAAAACAAATGCACAGACTGCAGAAATCAGTAAACTACGAATTTTCATTTTTAATTGCCTTAAGTACCTCTGGATAAATCTGAAGATCAGAATCAACAAAATTGTCAGAAGGAATTTCTTCCGGTTTTACCCAGGCATATTCACTATGTTCTGTAAGTTTGTACGGAACTGCAATGCCGTCATGTTCAAGAGAAACAAAATATGCGTTTAAAGTACATTTTTTATCCTTGTGATAAAAAATAGAATCCGTAATCTTTTTACCCGGCTCAGCACGCACAGAAAATTCTTCTTTCATTTCGCGGACAATAGCCTGAGCCTCGGTTTCGCCAGAATCAACCTTTCCACCAGGAAATTCCCATCTTCCACCCATATCTCCAACAGGATTTCTATGGGCAATCAGAATTTTTCCGTCTTTACAGACAATGCATGCAATGGAATTACTCATATTAAAAAAACAAAACTCCCGGAATTATAAAGTGCACAAAACTAACGATTATGCAGATTATTCCTAAATAACGGCGGCAATCCACAATACAGAATTCAACCAGTTCAGGAAGCTTTAATTCTGTATCAGAATTTTCAACATAATAATCAACAAGTATAGATGCACCGGCAGCAAAAGAAACAATGGCAGGAAACAAATCTCCCAAAAGAAAAACACCGCTTACCGGAGAAATCAATACTAGAAATGCTGTTGCAATACACAGAATTCCGAACA
The DNA here is from genome assembly GCA_045123335.1 of Treponema sp. GTDB lineage: Bacteria > Spirochaetota > Spirochaetia > Treponematales > Treponemataceae > Treponema_D. Next base: position 5,032 of record JBGVIP010000036.1, on the reverse strand, counting down.
CCAGCCGGAACTTTCCCGTATAAAAAAAGGAATCAAGAGAGAAAACACCTGCAAAAGATGGATCTTTTTCTTCAAGAAAGGAAATATCCTCTTCCGAAGAATCCTCATTCTGCGCTGTAGTTTCAGTCTTAAAAAACAAAAGGCAGCCCGCAAGCAAACCGGTTAATACAGATAGAAAATAAAACTGAACCATTTTCTGCTCCACCAGAGGCAATAACCTCTGCTTTATAAAACACTTTTATAATTTCAGGCTTAAAAATCCCTGCGACTCCCCCGCCTGCTTCAGCGATTCTGTACCTTAACGGCGAAATGCCTGTTTTCAGATTCAAAATCAACCTCAGCAACCACCTTGATTATATCATAATCGGGAAACTTTGTCCGTACAAAAACCTCAGAACCATCGAAAATTACAGTTTCAGAATATGAATTACATACACAGGAATCCAAATCATATGCATCCAGTTTTACATTTACAGACACAGGTTCCCTTTCATCAGATTTTTTTCTTTCTTTGATTTTAAAAGTAACGTAGACATTTTCGTCGTAAGAAAAAGCAGACAGTTCTGCCGTTGAACCGGCAACTTCAATACTTGCACGGTTCATAACCAGGCTGTAAATCCAGACAAAAGCCATAAAAATAACCATGCTTGCAAACATAAGCCGGTTGCCGCGGGTAGCAAACAGAGTTCTGAACAGACCTTTTTTTGTGCAGTTAAATTTTCCCGAATAATAATCCTGAACTATTTTAGGAGCGCGCGCAATCCGCTCTTCCCTGTTATAAAAAAAATGAAGCGGTTCTTCTCCATCCGGATAGCCTTCGTTTATATTCTTTATATCCATATACTAAGACTTAAGTACTGAATCAATAAGGCTGTCAGTCCGCCACCAGACAACTTTTGCAGAATCCTTGTCACACAAAAGAGCAGAAATAATTCCTTCGCTTGAAAGTGAAAGCGAATAATAAAGTACGTCCTTAAAATTAACTGCAAGACTGCGCTTTATTACATTCTGCGTACCCGGCTGAATCATCTGAACATTAAATCCGCTTTCCGTAGTTACAACAAAGAACATCCAGTTGTTTTTTGTAATCCCCCAGAAATCATACGGCATGTGATACACAAGTTTACTGAAATCTTCTGTAACGGAATCTTCATAAGAAGCGATATTAACAGATTCTCCAAAAACGCCTGTCTGAATATTCAGCGGATAAACAAGAGTCTTTATGTAGTCAATTCCAGACTGAGTTTTAGATTCAGCATCAATATGAGAATAATAATAATCAACTTTTATATACAAAAGCCCCGCATAGCAGTCCGGAACCATATTTTCAATTGAAACAAAGAGGTCGCTTGCAGAAGCAGCCGGATTAGAAGAATCCAAAACTATGCGCGGAATGGAACTGAGCCGAACAGGAATCTGATAGCGCAGAAAACCGTTTACGCCAAACCAGTACGCACAAAGTCCGTCATTTGTTGAGCAGACTACGACAAGTTCATTATTTTCTGTTGTGTAAATATTTTTAATATTCGGAAAAGGCGTTCCACCTGGTCCCTGCTGACCGATATAATCGATTACAGAACCGTCACTTGAAAACCTCAGAACAACCTGACTGTAAAGGAGGCGTTCCTTTTCGTCCTGCTCGTTTCGTTCCTTTGGAACTACTCCTACCGCATACATAAATTTTCTGGAATCAACTGCAACTTTTCCTGTAAGCAAAAAAGGATAAGGAATCGGTTTCCAGATTGAATAGGAAGAATTATTTTTTATAGACTCGTTGCTGCCCGAATAATAATCGTCATTATAGTACAGAGAAAGAAGGTCACCGTATGAGTTCAGCGACATAATCTTTTTTGTTTCTCCGTTTACAATGTAGAAAAAACCATCACGCATTGTAATCGAAGTATTGATAGAGCCTGTTTTTGAAACATCAAAAATATTAAGCTGTTCTTCAAAGTTTCCATAATCCAGGCTGAACAAGCCTTTGTCAGAAATGGAAAGAACTTTATTTGTCTTTACACAGGAAGAGAACAGAATTGAACAGACAACTAAAGAAAGAACAGCAAAATGTTTCATCATGAATTTTTTCCGCAACACTGCTTGTATTTTTTTCCTGAACCGCAAGGACAAGGATCGTTTCTGCCGACTTTTGGTGCAGTACGGCGGACAGTAACGTTCTGAGCCTGAGTTCTCTGCTGCATTGCGCCTGAAGCAGCGGTTCGTCTTGCCTGATCACCGCTCATCTGAGCACCTGCCTGTCTCTGAACAGCCTGAGTAATATTTTCTGCTTCTGAATGCTGGGCATTCATATTCTGCTGTGCACGCATGGCAGCAAGACGTCTCTGTTCCTGAGCTTCCGGTGAAAGCTGAATACGAACCTTGAATACTCGACTCATTACAGTAGAACGGATTGAATCAAGCATTTCGTCAAACATGTTAAAGCCGTCAATCTTATATTCAGTAAGAGGATTCTTTGAACCATAAGAACGAAGGCTTACAGCTTCCCTTAATGCTTCAAGCGCTTCAAGCTGGTCAAGCCATTTTTTATCAATTATCTGAACATACTGATAGCGGATAAATGTATTAAGATTTTCCTTTCCTACCAGAGTTTCCTTTTCTGTAATGTCATTCTGAAGCACTGCTTCAAGAGCTTCTGCAGAAAGGCGTTCATCCGGCAAAGAAACTCCGAATGTATCTTTAATTTCTTCATTAAGGGCGCTAAGAGCTTCTTCCCTGTGCTTTCTGCCCATGCTGTCATATTCATAGAACATTGCTTCAACAGCATCACGGGCATTGCCCATTACTCTGTCTGCAAGATCATTGTCTGCAAGAATTGCATCGCGCTGCTGATATATAACAGTACGCTGTTCATTCAAAACATCATCGTAATCAAGAAGGTGCTTACGGATTTCAAAGTTGCGGTCTTCAACTTTCTGCTGAGCCTTTGCAATACCTTTGTTAAGCCAAGGATGATCAATAGGTTCACCAGGTTCCATTCCGATTCTTGTCATTACAGCTTTCATGCGTTCACCGCCAAACAGACGCATAAGATCATCATCCATAGAGATGAAGAACTTACTTCGTCCTGGGTCACCCTGTCGTCCAGAACGACCGCGGAGCTGATTGTCAATACGGCGGCTTTCATGACGTTCAGAACCGATTACATAAAGACCACCACAGGCCTTAACTTCTTCGTTATCTTTAAGCCACTTTTCCTTTTCAATCTTAAGTGCTGCTTCGTACTGTTCCGGAGTAGCATTTGTTCCGGCACGCTTGAGCGCTCTGAATTCCGGGTTTCCGCCAAGTTTAATGTCCGTACCACGACCGGCCATGTTAGTTGCAATTGTTACAGCGCCTTTTGCTCCGGCTTCTGCAATAATCATGGCTTCGCGCGCATGGTTTTTGGCATTCAAAACTTCATGACGAATACCTTTCTTTGTAAGGAGAGCAGAAAGAAGTTCAGATTTTTCTACAGAAACAGTACCGACAATTACCGGCTGACCTTTTTCGTGAGCGGCAGCAACCTCCTTACAGATTGCTTCCCATTTGTCGTGCTCGTTCAGATAAACTTCATCGTTTTCATCAATGCGGGCAACAGGACGGTTTGTAGGAATTGCTACAACATCAAGCTTATAGATTTTATTAAATTCAACGATTTCTGTAGCAGCTGTACCAGTCATTCCCGAAAGTTTTGTGTACATGCGGAAGAAATTCTGGAATGTAACAGTTGCAAGAGTACGGTTTCTCTGGGCAATGCGAAGATGTTCCTTTGCTTCAATTGCCTGATGCAAACCGTCACCATAACGGCGGCCTTCAAGTACACGACCTGTAAATTCATCTACAATCTGAACCTGTCCGTCGCGGATAAGATAATCAACATCAACATGATAAAGAGTATGAGCCCTTACAGCCTGTGTAAAATAGTGAACGTATTCAAAGTTTTCTTCATCTACAACTTTTGAATCAGCAGAAATGAGATTATGCTTATGAAGGATTTCATCAATGTGATTAATACCTTTATCTGTAAATGAAACCCTCTTTGATTTTTCATCAATTTTGTAGTCACCCTTAAGATTCTTACGCTGTTCAGGATCCATTTCTACTTCATCAGGGTAATCGCCTGTTGCAGGATCTTTTTCTACTTCTGTAAGTTCATCTACATATTTATCAACTTCGTGGTACTTGTAAGTATCATCTTCACCCTGACCGGAAATAATAAGCGGAGTTCTGGCTTCATCAATAAGGATTGAGTCAATTTCATCTACTACACAGAAATTAAAACCGCGCTGAACTTTGCGGCTAAGTTCAATCTGCATGTTATCACGAAGATAGTCAAAACCAAATTCGTTGTTTGTACCGTAAGTAATATCGCAGTTATATGCCTTTTTGCGGGATTCATTGTCCATTTCGGAAAGAATTGAACCTACTGTCTGTCCCATATAGGCGTATACAGGGCGCATCCAGTTTGCATCGCGTTCTGCAAGATAATCGTTTACTGTTACTACGTGAACGCCTTTTCCGCTGAGCGAGTTAAGATAAACCGCAGGTACACACATGAGTGTCTTACCTTCACCAGTTTTCATTTCTGTAATGCGACCGGAATGAAGAACAAGAGAACCCATAATCTGAACGTCATAGGCGCGCTCACCAAGAACACGAAAAGCAGCTTCGCGCGCGAGCGCAAATGCTTCCGGCAATATATCATTCAGGGTTTCACCGTTTGAAAGTCTTTCCTTAAAAATGGCAGTCTGTTTTAGAAAATCTTCTGCCGAAAGTGATTTTGCCCATTCTTCCTTTGCATTTACAGCAGCTACAAGCGGGCGGAGTTTTTTTACATCCCTGTCATTCTGGGATCCGAAAATTGCAGTTAAAACTTTATCTATAAGCATAATACTATAAATATAAAGTTTTTTTTGATGCAAGTAAAGCAAAACTGTAAAACTACAGTTAATTCTGCTTAATCAGACCCCGAAATCAATTGATTTACTTTGTTTTAATACCGCCAGATCTTGCAAGTGGCCAGAAACGGTATACA
>JBGVIP010000035.1:0-24054 GCA_045123335.1 Treponema sp. | reverse complement strand
CTGCTTGCAGAAGAAAACGAAAAAATATCTGAGGCAGATTTTTCATTTGAAGGAAAAAGCGTTACGGTTCCTGTAAAACTTGACGGAGCGATTGAAAGACGACCGATGAAATACAAGGATTTTGAAACGAAAGATTCCGCCTACATCGAACTGAACGATTTCATGACGCCGCCGGCAGATTCTCCCTCAAGAAAAGCGGCTGACATAATTTTCAATAAATTTATGAATCTCGGTCAAAAATACAATAAAAAGAAAAATATAATCTGGGATTTGCGTTCGAATTCAGGCGGACTGACAGAACTTCCTGCAACATTTCTTTTCACTCTTTACACAAACAAAGCTTATAAAGACACAGATGCACTCATTTCAAGGCTTGCAGACTGGAACAGAGAATCCTTTTTTGAAAAAAAGCAGATTTATTCACCGGCATATTATCAGATTTTGGAGCAATGTTCCGAATCAAAAGGAGATTTAACCGAAAAGAACTATGCCGCAGAAAAAGTAAACCGGCAGAAAGAAAAAAGCGAACGGATTGTAGTCCAGAATGTCCTAAAACCGTCAAATCTTTTTTCAAAAGGCGCTAAATTCAAGGGGAAACTCATAATCCTCACCGACAGAAACACCGTCAGCGCAGGAGAATACGCCGTTTTATATGCAAAACACATTTTGGGCGAAGAAAATGTAACAGTAATCGGAGAAAACACCTTCGGAATGGCAGCTTACTGGAACGTTTTTGACATACAGCTTCCGAATTCAAAAATGAGGATACATACAAGTTTTGCCACAAATGAAACAATCCGCAAAAACAAAAAATGGCACGGTGAAGGATCCGGACTATTTCCAGACTGGTGGTGTTCTGGTTCAGATTTAAATGATGCAATTTTTTTAATTTCGGGTGATAATGAAATGAAAGAAAAATTGAAAAACATCGAGTTCCATCTGATGTAATTTTATAGAAGAGTAACATGAAAAAAATCAATTCATTCATCATCTTATGTTTAATCGGAGCTGCAGTTTTTTCATCATGCAGCAGAGTTCAGAATTCAACTCAAAAATCAAATGATGAATTATACAGACTTGCCGTACGGGACGCCGTTTTTGCTGATGAAGATGAAATTATGCCGCTGGTAAACATTTCAAAGGATGACAAAAATGTACTCTGGAATGGAGACAAAGTTCTGGTTTCTTTTTTGCATAAATACCCTGACAGTTACCCTGCCGGAAAAGAAATTCAATTGAAATGGGGAAACGTATGGTGCGTTTCTACACTTGAACTTCAGAACTGGATTAAAAACAATTCAGAAAACGTATCTGACTGGAAGCTCCGCCTGCATCAGCTTATTGGACTTCCGGAAGGAAAAGCGACAACCGTAACATCTGCATGGATTGATTTCAATCTTTTGTACCGTCCTGCATACGTAACGGATAAAAATTCTGCAATGAAAAATACGCTTCAGAAAACCGGAAACGACGCCTTTGACTCCGACTACAAAAAATGGTTTGATTCAAATATAATCTGGTCTTATTTTGACAGCGCCTATCCATGGACAAGGCTTGGCTACACTTACGACTGGGCAGACAACGGAAAAGAATATGGACTTTCTGAATTCCTTATTTTTTCTGGGGCAGAATGCACGATTGAATCTACAGACACAATCGAAGACTTTGTAGAAAAATTAAGGGCACAGGGCTCAAACTAAATCCTTAAAATCCTTCATAAGGCGGGGTCTGTCTATTCAAGAACTCCGCCAAAGTTCATGCCAAGGCGGGAACACATTTTTTTATAGGATTCAGAATCGTTCTGCGTTGTAAAACCTGTTACATAAAGAAGAGGAAAGTCGACAGTCTCAACTGCCGGTGCAACGGATTTATTCTGAGATACATGCGGCGAAACAACTGTTTTTTCTACTTCAAGTGCATGGCGCACAACACCGTCCAGACTGTCTACAACAATAATGGCTCCCCCGCCCGCATTTTTAAAATATTCCGTCATATTTAAAAAATGCGTACACGCAAGAACAATGCAGTCGCAGTCTTTTGACTTAAAAAAATCAACTGCCGGTTTTACCGCTTCAAGGCGTTCCTGTTCAGAAGCGGAATTAAACTTATGCTCAATAAACGAAATTAAATCTGGATCTCCGCGGGAAACAATCGTACAGTCGCTTGCAAATTCTTCTATCAATTTTTTTGTATAAGGATGATTTACAGTTGCATTTGTTGCAAGAAGCCCGATTTTTCGGGTTTTACTTAACTGAGACGCAGGCTTAATGGCCGGAACAGTTCCAATAAACGGAGTTTCAGGAAAGCGCTTACGCAATTCATCAAGTGCCGTAACAGAAATTGTATTGCACGCAACAACAATTACGTTTGGATTCCACTTTTCTATTATCTTCTGTGCACAGCCGCAGGCATTTTCTTCAATCTGAGTCTTGGATTTTTCTCCATACGGAAAATTTTTTGTATCTGCCACATAAACGCAGCCTGCAGAAGGACAGAGTTTTTTTAAATGATCAAGATAAGGAAGTCCGCCCACACCGGAATCAAGAAAAGCAAAATTTACGCTCATATTTAGAATAATATTGATTTGACTAAACAAGTACAATCCTTTACCATTTTTTTATGTTCACATTGAATAAATGCCTTGTCCGGGCCTGTCACAATCTTGCCATTTCCGCAATTGATGAAAACGGAAACATTACAGAAGAAAAAAATTACTGTCTTGACCACTCTCCTAATCCGGGAAAACTACAGCAGGACATAATAAACTACATAAAAAACAACGAAAAAATAATCGGGCTTACTGCATCTGGAATGACATTCAGGGATCTGGATTTAACCGGAAAAAAATTCTACGGCTGCAATTTCATGCACTGTACATTTTCAAACTGCCATTCAAAAGATTTAAGAAGCCGCCTGAGTATTTTTGACGACACAGTTTTTTCTGACTGCAACCTTATTGAAAGCAATATTCAGTTTTCTTCATTTGCAGGCTGTACATTTTCGCGCGTACTGTTCACTTCCAGCGACATGGTTCAGGACAACTTTAATGGAATCAACTCAATTCAAACTTCATTTGACGATTCCGATCTTTATAATTCAAGATTCATATGTTCAAGGCTGATAAATACATCCTTCCGAAACTGCAACTTAAAAAAAGCAATGTTCGTTGAAATTTTTCAGGAAAACACTTCTTTCAAAATGTCAAATACAAGAGAAGCACTGTTTTCAGAGGAAGGCAGCGAGCTTAACCTTGAATCCGGCGAAAAGAGCGAATCTTCTATTAAAGGAGACATCTTATGAAAATTTATTCACACTTGAACACAGGCGGTTTTTCAAACACATACATTATTGCAAACGAAAACACAAAGGAAGCAATAATTGTTGATCCGGGAAAAATTTCGGAAGAAATAATTACTCAGCTGGAAGAGAACGAACTGGATCTTGTTGCAATACTCATTACGCACAATCACGGAAGCCACGTTTACGGACTGAAAACCCTTATGAAAATCTACAGCCCTAAAATCTACGGAGCGGATTACGAAATTGCCGGTGAAGAAACCAACGTAATTACAGGAGACGGCTCGCTGCGCCTTGCAAACCTTTCAATAAAATACATTTCGCTTCCAGGCCACACTTCCGACTCAATAATCTATCAGATTGGAAACGTAATTTTTACAGGCGATTCCATTTCTGCAGGTAAACTCGGAAATACAAACTCCAGCTATTCAAGGCACCTTCTGCGCCATAACATTGATGAAAAAATAATGTCCCAGCAGGACAATACGATTCTCTTACCGGGACACGGACCGCCGACTTCTGTCGGGGCAGAAAGAAAATTCAACATAAATCTTTCCAGAGACTGAACGACTGTCACAGAAACTAGCGGGACATGAGCATTACTCTTCCCGCCCTTAATCCCCAGTTGTCAAAAGCATAAGTATCTAAAATTCTGCCGGCATCTTCAAAAGTTACGGCAGAAGAATTTCTTACCCAGGCACACAAATCTGGCATTGCATTCATTACAGAACCGCGGTTTGCAAGATGAATAAAATACGTAGAAATATTTGAAAGCGGCTGCTGCATTATGTACGCCATAAATTCATTCTTCATAAGAAAATCATCAGACGGATCATAACCAAGTCCAGGCTGACTTGCCCAATACCCTTTTATAAATGACATTGTTTTGTCATCAACAGTATAATAAACGGCTGCAACCGCATTGCGAAAATCTTCGTTTATGAAAAATATTCCGTGCCATGCCTCGTGCGCAAGAAAAGTAAGTCTGTTGTACTGAGCTGATTCCCTGGAAATAGAAATAAGCGCACCTGTTCCCGCTTTATACGTATTTGCATCCGGAACAATTACTCCCTTACGCAAAAGAATCTCGCGAAGAATCAATTCTTTTTTATTAAGCGGAAAACCTTCTGCCTTCGCCTTTGAAAAGAACGAAGCAAGCCCTTCTGCTCCGTAATCATGGGCATTATAGCCATGCATATCGCCAAGCTGCTCATCAGTAAGAAGTTTTCCCCGGAAGCCGGCTTTTTCAACAAAGAACGAAAGCCTTCTGAAAAAATCAGACTGAATTTCGTAGTCGGCTGTATCAAAAAATAAAACGCCGGGAAAGCGGTCCCATTCATAAAGTTCATAGTCATGTGTGCGCCATGCACTCTGCCGTCCATCCAGAATAAGTCCCGGATCCGTTTTAAGCGGTTCAACAACAGCACCCGGTTCCTCCGGAATAAGAGACTTTTCATTTGCAGACATAACAAGCTTTTTTACAAGGCCTGCATTTTCAGAAAAATCATACGAACTGAATGGAGCATTCATAAGCGAAGTCTGGATTACACATTCTTCTACGCTTTTTGTCCTGCGGATTTTTATTTTTTCACCGCCGGCATTAAGTTCAACCTTAAGCTGGTCAGCAGGAGTTCCGTAATCCTCGCTTTCATAAAAGGCAAGTTCAACCTTAGGCATTATGGAATAGTTTGAATTTTCTACAGGAAAAACAAGCGAGCTTCCTGAAAAATCAAATCCCCTTGAAGTACCGCCAAAACTTCCGCCGTTAGAAGACACACCGTAAAAAGGAATTTCACCTGTAAAATCATAACCGATTCTTGCCTGCGTTACAAAAAAATCAAAAATCTGAACAGGATATTCAGAATATATTTCTATTCCAACCGGTAGATTTTTTGAATCAAGATTTTTTTCAATTGAAAGTTCATTTGAAAAATAAGAAAAGCCCTTTCCATTCTTTATAAAATTCCTTAAATCACAGCCGGAAAGCACGCGGTGATCCGCACGGACAAAGCGGTCTTTTTTGTCAAATTCATCCTGCGAAATAAAACCAAAAGTAAAAAGTTTTTCCGATTCCATTAAAGAATCAAATTTTCTGCCGCCAGCATTTTTTAAGCCTACGCGAACGTTAATTCCAACAGAACCAAAATGTTCGTAATATGCAGAAAGCCGTTCAGACTGTTCCGGCGTAAACCTGTAAAAAGCATAGCCTTTTTTTATAAATTTCGAAGAAGCCTGTCTGTTTACGGCAATAAGTTTTTCTCGCTCAAAAGTTGAGTTATCAAATGCAATTTCTGCAGAAGAATATTTTCCTCCGCACAGAAGGACGCAGAATACCGCTATATCTAAAAGCACAAATGCAGATATGAGAGAAACGGCTATTTTCTGATTTTTCTCTAACGAAGGCAATTTTTTAAAAAACGCAAAACAATCTGATAGAAATCTCATGTTTCTGATACTACAATCTTTACAAAAAAAAGACTATACTTTATTCATGAACCTTACGATAAGATTTCATCCGAACACAGAACATATTCTGGCAGAAGAACAGCGCTCTTTTCTTTACGAAATTAACAACCGCACACCAGTTCCAGGTGCATTTCCGGTTTTTCCGCTTTACTGCCCTCTGACCGCAAGTTTTTTTGCAGGTAAAAAACAGGATGAACTTAAAAACTCTTTTTCAGAAGTGAAAATAACAGAACTTTACACAGATGATGAAAGCATTTTTTTTAAGGTAGAAATAAAAACTTCTGACGGACAGACATTTTCAGAAAAAATAAAGGCAGGCACTGCGGCCGGCAGCGCATTTTCAGAAAAAAAAGCCAGACGGCTGAACCTAAACTGCAGCAGTTTTCAGGTTGCAGAAATAAAAAAAACGGGATTCACATACGAACTGTGGAATCCCGTCTGGTGCAAGTGCAGGAAGCACTGATTTTTAACACATAACTTCTGCGCCGCGATCCATTGCTGTAAGACCAGTCTTAACGTATTCAAGGATTCCGAACGGTTCAAGAAGGCTGATAAGGCTTTCAATCTTTTCTTCGCTTCCAGTTGCTTCAACAATAACGCTTTCCGGAGCAACGTCGATTATGTGGGCTCGGTAAATATCACACGTTCCGATGATGATTGCGCGCTTTTCTCCAGGAGCCTTTACTTTGATAAGGGCCATCTCCCTCTGTGTTGTCTTTGATTTTTCGCAGTGCTTGATTGAAATAACTTCTACAAGCTTAGAAAGCTGCTTTTCAATCTGATCAAGAATATAAGAATCGCCATTAACAACGATTGTCATTCTTGACTGACCGGGATTTCCTGTTTCACATACAGTCAAAGAATCAATATTATATCCGCGGCGGCTGAAAAGACCAGAAACGCGGCTCAATACACCGGCATGATTTTCTACCAGTACACTTAAAACAAATTTTTCCATAAAATTATTCCTCACAAGTTTATATACTGTTTCCAGCTTCAGAATATACACCTAAAAGGCGCACTTCCTCGGCAACTTTTTTCAAATCTGTCATAAAAGCCTTTACATATTCTTCATTCTGAAGGGCTGATTCCTTTAATTCTGCGTCCGCATAGAACCAGTAATGCCACGGCTGACCGGTTATAGGACGGCTTTCCAGACGCGTAAGGTTCAGTTTGTTTTTCTGGAATACTCCCAGCGCATTGTAAAGGGCACCGGTTTCATTCGGAGTACAGAATATGAACGAAGCAACATTCGGAGCAGAAGATTTAACAGGCAGTTTGTTTTCCGCAGGTTTATCTGCAATATGATTTGCCGCAATAACTACAAATCTAGTATAGTCGCGCGGATCATCCTGAATGTCTTCCTGAAGTATTTCAAGATTATAATACTTTGCTGTAATTGCGCTGGCAATAGCCGCATTTTCCTTTGAAGCAGAATCCGCAACCATTTTTGCCGCATTGGCAGTAGACGAAGCAGTTATTTTTTCCCACTTGTAATTTTCTATAAGTTTTACACACTGCGCGAAACCCTGAGGATGAGAATAAACCCTTTTTATTGTATGCATCGTGGCGCCCTTTACAGCAAGAAGCGCATGCTGAATTCTAAGATGAAGAGCACCTACAATAGAAACATCTTCAAAACTGGCAAGATTGTCATAGTTGTCGTAGACAGAACCGCCCAGAGAATTTTCAATTGGAATCATGCCGTAATCAGCCTGACCGTTTACAACGGCGCGGAAAACATCGCGGAACGACGAACACGGACTTGCAGAAACGTCGCCGTCAAAATACAGGTTTACAGCCTGTTCTGCATAAGTTCCCTTAATTCCGTTATACGCACATACCGGCTTAGACTGATTTTCAGCAGTTTTTTTACTGGAATCAAGCTTGATTTCTTTTCTGATGTGAACAACAGATTTTCCTACTACAGGCGCCATTGCCTCTATATCATGCATGAGCTTGTCAAACATAGACGGAAGCAGTGCCTGAGGTCCGTCGCTGAGCGCTTTTTCAGGGCAGTCGTGAACTTCTACAATAATTCCGTCGGCGCCGGCTGCAATCGAAGCCAAAGCCATAGGAGCAATTTTGTCGCGAAGGCCTACTGCATGGCTTGGATCAACAATTACCGGAAGATGAGTCAGGCTTCGCAGTACAGGAACAGCAGACAAATCAAGAGTATTGCGGGTTGCCTTTTCGTAAGTGCGGATTCCGCGTTCACAAAGAATTACGTTTTCTGAACCAGAAGAAAGCAGATATTCAGCCGACATAAGCCATTCTTCAATTGTAGCGCACAGACCGCGCTTTAAAATAACAGCTTTCCCTGATTTTCCAACTTCACGCAAAAGATCAAAATTCTGCATGTTGCGTGCACCAATCTGAAGCACATCAACACCGTATTTTTCCATAATCGGAAGATGTTCAGCCGCAATGATTTCTGTAACTACAGGAAGCCCAAATTTATCTCCTGCTTCCTTAAGGATTTTTACGCCTTCTTCGCCCAGCCCCTGAAAAGAATACGGACTGGTTCGCGGTTTATACGCACCGCCACGAAGCATGCAGGCACCGCTTTTAGAAACAGCTTCTGCTATAGAAAACATGCGTTCCCGTGTTTCTACAGCACAAGGCCCCGCAATGGAAACAATGCGCTGACCGCCAACGCGTATCATCTGTCCAAGATTATTACTGATCTGAACAACAGAATTTTCAGGCTTAAATTCCCGGCTCGCCATTTTATATCCCTTGGAAATAGGGATAACTTTTTCTACGCCGGGAAGAAGATTTACGTCGCTCGGGTCAATTTTTAAATGCCCTACAGCAGCTATGATAGTTGCTTCATCGCCGGGAATTTCATTTGTTTTAAAGTTCTTTTCAGACAAAAAATCAACAATCCGCTTTTTATCTGATGGTGAAACTCCCTTTTTAAGAACAATTACCATAGAATTGACCTCCGCTAAAAAAGTGGCTGTCCGCTAAGACAGCCCTAAAAAACTAGTCATTAGAAAGATTGAATGACACAGTTCTCATTATGTCACCGAATACTCCGGCAGCAGTAACGCCTGCACCAGCACCGTATCCGCGTACTGTAAGAGGAATCGGCTTGTATCGTTCTGTATAGAATACAAATGCGTTTTCACCGCCCTTTACGCTGTACAAAGGATTATCCGGACCAACTTCCATCATTCCTACGCTAACCTTGCCGTCCTTAATTGTTGCACCCATGCGGAGAACCTTGTTTTCTTTCTTAAGGTCAGCAATTTTCTTTGCAAAATATTCATCAACCTGAGGAAGCTTTGCAAGGAATTCTTCTACAGTTCCGCTTGAATCAAATGATTCCGGGAATACCTTGTACATTGTTATGTCTTCAAGTTCAATGTCGAATCCTGATTCCCTGGCAATGATAAGACCCTTGCGCGCTACGTCCATTCCGTTAAGGTCATCGCGAGGATCAGGCTCTGTATAGCGCAGTTCCTTTGCTTCAAGAACAGCCTTGCTGAACGGAACTCCTTCATCAAGTTTACCGAAGATGTAAGAAAGAGAGCCGGACATGATTCCGTTAAAGTTTTCAAGACGGTCACCAGACTTATAAAGGTTCTGAAGAGTATCAATAATTGGAAGTCCTGCACCAACGTTTGTTTCATAAAGGAAGCGGCGGTGCATTTTGTTTGCAACCTGACGAAGTTTTTTGTAGAATTCCATGTTCATAGAATTTGCACGCTTGTTTGGAGTAGCAATAGACATTCCTGCTCCAAGGATATCAAGATAGCGTTCCGGCAGATCATAAGAAGCTGTACAGTCTACAAATACCGGATTAAGCGGCTTTCTTTCCTTTACAAATTTGATAATGTCATCAACATTTGAAGGACCGAACTTATACATCGGCTTTTTCATGTCTTCACGCCAGTTAGAAAGATCAAGTCCGTCTTCGTTAAGGTTCATACCGTCAATTGTAGTAATTGCAAGAACCTTAATGTCGATGTTCTGCTTAAGAAGCTTGTCGTGCTGCTGGTAAATCTGGTCAATCATTGTACCGCCGATTGTTCCTGCACCAAATGCAAATACTTCAATTGTCTGAGCTGTATTAAAGAAGAACTGATGAACAGCCTTAACAGCTGTATCTGCATATTCTCCGCTGATAACGGAAGAAATACAGCGTTCTGATGAACCCTGAGCAATTGCCTTAATGTTAATATCCTGGCTTGAAAGCGCATTCATGAACTTGGAAGCAACACCGCGGTTTGCAATCATGCCGTCACCGACAACAGAAACAATTGCACATCCCTTCTTTACTTCAATTTCGTCAATAAGTTTTTCGCGGATTTCAAGTTCAAATTCACGTGAAAGTGCATTCTGAACAGCATCTGCTTCTGCTTCCCTGATACAGAATGAAACAGTGTATTCAGAAGAAGACTGAGTAATGAGCAGTACAGAAGAACCTGCTGCAGAAACTGTATTGAATATACGGCTTGCCATACCGGTTCGGCCGCGCATACCTGTACCACCTACAGAAAGCATTGCAACTTTTTTAAGGGCAGAAATACCGCAGATAGAAGATTTGCTGCGGCTTTCAAAAGGTCCCTTACCGATGCGTGTTCCGCGTGCAGAAGGATTATGGCTGTTCAAGCTCCATGCTTCAATTCCTTTTGCCTGAAGAGGAGCAAGTGTTTTTGGATGAAGAACCTTAGAACCGAAGAATGAAAGCTCCATTGCTTCTTCATAGCTCATGTCGTCTACAAGGATTGCGTCCTTTACAACGCGAGGATCAGCAGTATATACACCGTCAACGTCAGTCCAGAATTCAACGCGCTTAACGCCAAGGGAAGCACCAAGAATTGCAGCTGAAAAGTCTGAACCGTTGCGGCCGAGAAGTCCCATTGCAGGTTTTGAATTAGAATCTTTAATCCATGAACATACAAATCCAGGGAACAGGAGGATATGAGCCTGATCTTTAGAAGCACCGTCACGGTACGGGCCGCATGCTTCTGCACAGCGTGAATAGTCAGCTTCGCCTTCTTTCTGACTGCCTGTAGTATAGATGAATTTGCGTGAATCAAGGAAAACTACGCTTTCTCCCTTTGCAAGAAGAACTGCTTCCATAATTGGAGCAGAAAGGAGTTCGCCCATTCCCATTATGCGGCAGTAAGCTGTATCTGGGCATTCACCGAATGAAGCAGCACCGGCAAGCAGTTTTTCAAGTTCTGCAAAATTAGGTTCAATGGAATTCATTACTTTTTCTGCATTGAATCCCTTTACCAGAGCCTGAAGTTCCTTACAGATTTCTTCATGGATTTTGCGAAGGTCATTTATTATGGTTTCGGTAGAGGTCCCGGCGGTACATGCGTCAACAGCTGCCTGAAGGGTATTAGAAACACCGGCAACAGCTGAAACAACAACACTAAGTCTGTCTTCTTTTGCTCGTTTACAGATAATGTCCGCAGAAGAAAGAATGCGACGGGCATTTCCCATCGATGTACCACCAAATTTTAATGTAAGCATAAAAACCTCTATTTATGAAAAATATAGTTTATTGTAGTGAAATTGCATGTATTTTACAATTACCGTATTTTTAGAATGAAGTAAAAAATCTCCCCTATATCAAATTTTTTCTTTTTAATAGAGTCAATCATTAAAAACTGCCGGAATACGCCAGGAATATTTGACAGTACAAAAATGAAATGGTAAAATTAATCACTTTTTTCTATAAAAAAACAAATAAGGAATTCAAAAAAATGAAAAGAAGTGTTTACACCATCGGTTCTTTGATAATCCTGCTCATTGCAGCATTTATCTTTGTTCTTGTACCAATCTTTGCAGGCGGTCACAAACAGTCAAGACTTCCGGCATTCGGTAAATATGACGGAACAGAAATCCGCTACGAACAGAATTCAGATTTTGCAAACTATGTAGCAAGATATGCAGATTACTATAAAAATAATGGAATTGAGATTAACAACTCTAATTACTACTATATTTTCAGTTATGCATTCAATACAACTGTAAGCCAGCTTGCTTTCCAGAAAGCAGTAAAGAACAGCGGCTACAAGGTTCCAAAAACAGCAGTAAACAGATCTCTTATGGGATACTTTACTGATGAATCAGGAAACTATTCTTCTAAGCTTTATAAACTTGCCATAAAAGACCGACCTTCTCAGGTTGAGCAGCTCCGTGCAGAAATTGAAACAACTCTTACAACACAGAGATATGCAGAAGATTCATTTGGCGGTCAGACAGCGTTTGGAAAGACGACTCTCTACGGCCTTAAGAATTCAGAAAAAGAAACTGCATTTATTACTGCAATGGGCGAAAACCAGAAGTCATTTGATGCAGCTGTATTCAACATGAATGAATATCCAGAAAGCGAAAAAGTTGCTTTCGGTAAAAACAATGCTGAAAAATTCGTAAAATACGACTTTTCTGTAATCACAGTTGCAGACAAGGCAAAGGCTGCTTCTGTTGCAAAACGCGTAAACAACGGTGAAATTACATTTGCAGACGCAGTAAGCGAATATTCAACAAAATCTTACTCAACTGATTCAGGCAAGATTAACAACAAATATCATTATCAGATTGAGAAATTCCTTACAAACAAAGAAGATATGGCTAAAATTGCTTCCCTTGAACCAGATGCAGTTTCTGAACCGCTTCAGACAAGCGTAGGCTATTCTATCTTCAAGGCAGATTCTGCAGCAGTTCAGCCGGACTTTAAGGATTCTGCTGTAATTTCTACAGTTTATAACTACCTTACATCAAACGAATTCAGTGTAATTGAAGAATACTTTACAAAACGCGCAGGTGAACTTGCAGCAGCTGCTAAGACAGGTTCATTCGCTGCAGCATGTACAAAATTCAACGCTAAAAAAGTTGATGTTCCTGCATTCCCTGTAAACTACGGCGACATGTCTGTAATGAACAAGCTTAATACAAGCCTTGAAGGTCTTTCGGGTGCTTCTACAAACCAGGCATTCCTTAAAGCTGTAAACGGTCTTAAGAACGCAGGCGATGTTTCTGAACCAATCGTAAACAACAGAAACGTAGTTGTCCTTAAACTCCTTAAATCTAACGTAAAGCCTTCTGATCCAATTCCTGCAGAAGCTTTGCACAGCGAACTTTCTAACTATGACACTTCTTCAGCTCAGGAAGCACTTCTTTCAAGTCCAAAACTTGAAAACAACCTTTCTGAAGTATTCTTCAAATATATGATGAACAACGACTAGTGTTAATGTCTGAAGTTTCAGATAAGAAGCCCTGCCTGGTAAAAGCCGGTCAGGGCTTTTCTGTTCAGTATAAAGAACGCCTCCTCTACTCTAAATACAATCCACAAAAAAACATTCTTTCGCTTGTTGATTCGCTGGAAATCTTAGATGGAACGGTTTTTCTGTGCCTGTCTCCGGTTTTATGCTACGGTCTTAGCGAACTGCTTGCAAAACTGCCGGAAGACAGCCTTTTAATCTGCGCAGAATCAGACCAGAACCTTTACAGACTTTTTTGCGAAAACCTGAAAAATGTACATTACAGCGGCGAAAAACTGCTTTCTGTAAAACCGGAAGAACTTGCAGGACTGCCGGAATATCTTTCCAAAAATAACAAGGGAAGATTTCGCCGCTGCATTAAGGTTGATTTTAGCGGCGGAGCAGAATTGAACAGGGCTTTTTACGAAAAACTGTACGAAGCCTGCCAGAATGCAGTCGGTCAGTTCTGGAAAAACCGCATTACCCTTATAAAATTTGGAAGACGATATTCTGCCAATTTTCTGCGCAATCTGCGACTTCTTCCGAAAAGCATAAAAACCATAAAGACAGAGAGGCCCGTTCTGGTTATTGGAGCCGGAGAAAGCGCCTTAGAGACACTTGTTCTGCTAAAACCATTTACCGAACGACTTTTTATTATTGCCGTAGATGCTGCGCTTCAGACCTTAAAAAGCCTTGAAATAAGACCGAACGCTGTTGTCTGCGAAGAAAGCCAGGATATTATTGCCGGCGCATTTACAGGCTGCCGATCCTGGTACGACTACCTTTTTGCAGGACTAAGCACAAATCCAAACGTAACGCGGCTCTGCCCGAAAAAAAACGTTTTTCATACAACAGAATTCTGCAGCACAGGTTTTATTGAACGCGCTAAAAGCAAAGGAATTCTGCCGGACTTTATTGCGCCGTTAGGTTCAGTCGGACTTGTTGCAGTTCAGACAGCCCTTAACATACGCGCTTCAGAAGACATTCCGGTTTTTGTGACCGGCATGGATTTTTCCTATTCACGAGGCTGCACGCACTTAAGAGATTCTTTCCACGAAAGAATGCGCAGAATCCGTACGTTCCGCCTGAACCGGGGGCTGGCATTTACCGGAAGCTTTGGTCCTGGAACAGTTAATGCAGACACCGGTATGTACAAAAGCGTACAAAATGGAAATGAACCTGTTACTACTGCAAACCTTGTAGGATATGCAGAACTTTTTAAATATGTGTTTAAAGGTACGCCTAATCTTTTTGATGCAGGCAAAAGCGGCTTAAAACTAGAACTTCCGGCGCTTACTCCGGAAGAAATCATAAAATCCTTAAAAACAGATAGCGGCAAAATTTGGAAGGAAAATTTTTCCAACAATGAAGAAAACAGCACTGCCATAGAAAGCAAAATCCAGAATTTTATTAACGGCGAAATAAGCGCACTAAAAGAGCTGAAAGACATTTTTACAGGAAAAATAACGCTTCCCGAAAACGAAAAACTTTTCAGAATCACAGAACTGCTTAAATCCAGAGAATACCTGTACCTTCACTTCCCGGACGGCTACCGCCTTAACCTTTCGCAGACTTTCTTAAACCGCATAAGAATAGAGATAGAATATTTTCTGAAAATATTAAGATAAAAAAATCATGTTTAATTCCGAGTTTCTTAGCTCGAAATTAAAGCTAATTATCTGCTTCGTTATCCTTAAGAACGGCAAGGAATGCGCTCTGCGGGAGTTCTACGTCTCCGAACATCTTCATGCGCTTCTTTCCTTCCTTCTGTTTTTCAAGAAGCTTACGCTTTCGGGTAATGTCGCCGCCATAGCACTTAGCAAGAACGTCTTTTCTGAATGCACTTACAGTTTCGCGGGCAATAATCTGACCACCGATTGCCCCCTGAATTGCAACTTTAAACTGCTGGTGAGAGATTTCGTTCTTAAGGCGCTCACAAACCTTTCTTGCCCTGTCTGCCGCACTAGGCTTATAGCAGAGGAACGAAAGTGCATCTACCGGCTTTGAATTAAGAAGCATGTCTACCTTTACAAGATCTGTAAGTCGGTAGCCAATAATTTCGTAGTCAAAAGAAGCATAGCCGCGGCTGTAACTTTTAAGTTTGTCGTAAAAATCAAAAAGAACTTCTGCAAGCGGCATTTCATAAGTAAGTTCAACGCGCTTTTCATCCAGATACTGCATGTTTGTCTGTTCACCGCGCTTCATCTTACAAAGTTCCATAAGGGAACCCAAATATGTTGCCGGGGTAATAATGCTTGCCTTAATATACGGTTCTTCCGCAGTTTTAATGCGGCCCTGAGGATATTCACTAGGATTATCAACAAACATTTCTGTTCCATCAGTAAGTTCTACACGGTACCTTACGCTTGGAGCCGTAAAAATAATTGCCTGATCATAATCGCGCTCAAGGCGTTCCTGAATAATTTCAAGATGAAGAAGTCCCAAAAATCCGCAGCGGAAACCGTTTCCGAGGGCAAGGGAATTATCCTTTTCGTATACAAGACTTGCATCGTTCAGTTTAAGTTTTTCAATGCTGCCCTTAAGTTCTTCGTAATCATTGGAATCCATAGGATAGATTGAAGAATAAACTACAGGCTTAACTTCCTTAAATCCGCCAAGAGGCTCTGCTGCAGGATTTGCAGCACCAGTAATGGTATCTCCTACACCGACATCACTTACAGTTTTAATTCCGGCAATAATATAACCTACATCACCGGCTTCAAGTTTTCCAGTTTCTTCATAGTCGATTTTAAAAATTCCGCACTGCTCTACCTTATATTCAACGCCGTTACTCATCATGCGGATAACATCACCAGTCTTTACAGTTCCTTCCTTCATGCGGACATGAACTACAACTCCGCGGTATACATCATAGTGACAGTCAAAAATAAGCGCCTGAACTGGAGCAGAAGAATCTCCTTCCGGAGCAGGGAAGTAATTTACAATCGCTTCAAGAAGTTCGTCAACACCTTCGCCAGTCTTGGCAGAAACAAGCTGAGTCTGCGAATCATCAAGTCCAAGTTCCTTATCTATCTGTTCGCGTACGGCAGGAATATCTGCAGACGGAAGGTCAATCTTGTTGATAACCGGAACAATTGCAAGATCCTGTTCCAATGCCATGTACATGTTTGAAACAGTCTGGCTTTCTACACCCTGACTTGCATCAATCAAAAGAAGGGCTCCTTCGCAGGAAGCAATTGCCCTTGAAACTTCATATGAAAAGTCTACATGTCCCGGTGTATCTACAAAATTAAGTTCGTAATCATGACCGTCCTTTGCATGATAAGGAATTGTTACAGCCTGACTTTTAATTGTAATTCCGCGTTCACGTTCAATATCCATGCTGTCAAGAATCTGATTCTTCATCTTGCGTTCATCAATAATCTTTGATTTCTGAATCAGGCGGTCAGACAAAGTTGATTTACCGTGATCAATATGCGCAACAATACAAAAATTGCGCTTATACTTCATTTCCATACAAATTCCTTATAATTTTTAGTCGGTCTATTTTACTAGAAATACCATGGACTGTCCAAGGGGGCACTTAACCTCATTGTTATATCCAGATATCCCTTTTTCTTTTTGCGAGTATTCATCTGTACGCTTATATTTTCATTGTTCTGGTCAAAATCAACATCAGAAATATACACAGGATCCAGTTCACTGAAGCCAGACTCATCGGCAAGAGAGCCTTTTATTATTTTGGAAATAGTAAACTGTTTTTTAAACATCGTAGAACTGGATGTAAGTTCCATTCCAAGAATCGGCACCATAGACGTATTCAAAAGATCACTTATATATACTTCGTAACCGGGATTTTCCGGCCGTTCTTCCAGATAAACTAGACAGGTTCTGCTTTCGCCGTCCCTGTTGTAAGAGCAGGTCAAAATCGTTTCTGAAGAAAAATTGCGCAGAATGTCCTGCAGCTGCTCCAACGTATATACACGGTAACCGTTCAAAAAAGTAATTACATCATCAACTTTAAGTCCCGCCCTGTACAGGACACCACCCGGCAAAAGATACTGGACAGCAACTCCATTGTTTTTAGAAGCGGTTTTGTCTGTGTGGCCGTACGCTCCTAGCCATGCAAGGTGCCTCTTTCCGCCGTTATACAGATACGGAAGATCCTGACGCAAATATTCTACAGGAATTGCAAAATTCAAGCCCTGGTACTGCAGTATACCGGCAAAAACAATTGCCTGAACTTTTTTCTGAGAATCAATACAAGGTCCGCCAGAATTACCCGAATTTACGGCAGCATCAATTTGAAAAACTCCGCCGGAAGTAAAAAGTTTTCTGTCTGCAGCAGAAACAATTCCGCTGGTAACAGTTCCATGCAGACCTAATGGCGTACCGATACAATTCACCTTGTCGCCGATATTCAAAGAAGCGCTGGAACCAAGCTCAAGCACAAACGGAGGGTCAATTTCACATTTTAAAAGCGCAAGATCATGAACATCATCATAGCCGATAACTTTTGCAGGAATTCTTGTTTCCTGATCTGATGCAAGTTTTATAAAGAGACGCGAATAACCTTCGTATTTTGGATCTACCATATCATTAATTACATGATGATTTGTTACAATATAACCGCGTCTGTCAATAAAAAATCCCGAACCAAGAACGCGGTCTGCATAACCAATTCCATTCTGAATTTTTATTCCCTTATCAACCCAGATTGTAACTGTAGAATTAACGCAGTCGCTCATAGTTTCCGGCAGACGAACTTTTTCATTTTTTAAGCCAGGAACATTTTCTATGCTTTTTGTAAAAAGATTTTTTTCATAAGAAGCGGAAGAATTTATTTTTTTTGAACCGCAAGCCTTTAATGAAAGGTAAAGCCTGTGCGCTTCAAAATACTTTTCTGAATCAAGCGCCGTCTGAAAAAGATTAAATACGTTTTCTTCCTGTGCGGCAAGAACTTCAGGGTCTCCCATTATATAAGAACGCCATAAAGCCTTTACAGGAAAATCTCCTGCCATTTCAGAAATACGCTTTATTTCATTTTTCCTTACGTCTTCTTCGGTAAAATCCGGCTGTACAAATACTTCATCAGGCTGTTTTACAGACCTGCAGCCAAAAAAAAGAGACGCCACGCTTATGCACAAAAAGATTCTAAAACTTCTATTCATTTGATTCCACAGGACTTTCCGGAACTTCTTCATCAGGAATTACAGAGCCGTAAATATTACCGCCAATCTGTACAACCTGAATTCTGCGTCTGGAAGTATCTATAAGCCGGCAGAGCCCCTGTTCCATATTGTCACCAACAGATAAAAGCACAAAAGCTTCATCATCAGGAGTTCCTGCCTGCCCTACCCAATAAAAGGATTTAGTTTCTCCCTGAGTTACAGGCATTTCATTTTCTCCAAAAAGCACCTTAACAGGAGAACCATTCCAAGTTGTAACGGTAACAAGAATATGATCAGGATTTGAATAAAACTGTGAATCTTCAATAAGAGGAGAATCTTCATCCTCCCGCGGATAGCGCTTAAAGCGGACATCCCAGTTTCTGTCTCCGTCATAATCCCAGCTGGAAATTTTTCCGTTATCAAGTCCATATTCTTCGGTAAAATCCGGTATTGTATCAGCATTAAAATCAAGCTGAATAAGGCGAATGTAAATTCCACTTCCAGCAACAGGATGACCAAAGAGATTTGTCATAAGCTGTTCCTGTTCTTCTATCTTTACATTGCGCTTATTTTCCGGATCATAGCCGAATGTTTCAAGCATTTCAAAAATGCCGTCACCATCATTATCTACATAGCGTACAGAAGGAAGCCCGTTTTCAAAGAGGGCACGCGCATAAATTCTGTCTCCGTCATAATACATTGCAGACTGCGGATAGCCGTTCAGCACAGTAAAAACAATCCTAGCATTCTGACGTTCGCGGGAAGAAATTTCGTAACTTGAACAGTTGTAAAGAATCTTTCCTTCATCAAGTTCAACCTGATATTCCTTTACAAAAGGAACAAAGAAATCAATTCCAAAAAGTTCTTTTGCAGCAGCCAGAGGCCTGATTTCTACAGGAGTCCATTCAAAAGTTTCGTCCATAAGCGTAAATTCTGCATCACCTTCTGAAATTCTGTCAGAATGAAAAACAGCCTTTACAACAGCAGGATAGGAACCGTAATGAAGCGTAATGTTTCCTCTTGTTAAAGAAATTTCTTCCGGCACACCAAAATCACATTTGGCAGACCATTCAAATACACCGTTGTTGTTCATATCCCAGCAGAACGATTCCGGACGGCCGCGCATGTATTTTACAAAAAGATTCGGATCGCAGTCATAATCTGTATCAACAAGTATTGTTCCATTATAAGCATCAAGATGTTCCTTTACAGACTGAATAGTAACTTCGTCTGTAATATAGAACAGAAAATCTTCAAGAAGCGAGAGCGAAACTTTTTCGTCAGCAAACGAGCAGAAATAATCCCACGCTTCCTGCTGCGTCATAAACCCGCACTTAAGCGCAATTAACGCATACAGCGGGTGCCTTAATCCGTGCGAAGAAAAAGCCTGAGCCATTCGAACCTGCTTTTCTCCCTCGGCAAAGTAAATTGAATAAATCTCCAGATCCGCATCAGGCTTATCATATTCCGGCATTCTTGCAATAAACGAATCTGCAATCTTCCTGAAAAGAACCGCACCTGCTGCATCCTGTTCCTTAAAGCCTAAAATTTCTGCTTCTCGATTAATGTCATATTCATATTTAAAAAAGATATGAGGAAAACGCAAATCCTCAGGGTAGATTTTTCTTGCAGAATTAATCTTTTCCCTTGCCCTGTTAATCGATTCCTGCGTTCTTATTCTATAGTAAGATTTAACACGTATAAATTCGGCATCAGAAGAATAAATAAACGGCTTTGAATCAAGAATCGTAAGCGCCTGATCGTACATGCCGGTATCACAGAGCAAGTCGGCATAAAGGACACGTGCTCCGTCCCGGTTGTAGTCAACCCACTCGCCTTCTGTAAGGGATTTCATCACAAGAGGAATAATATCCGCTTTTATATCGCCCTTACCTGTTTTTGCAGCCGCATTAACGTACCAGAGGTCAGCAACAGATTCATCATAAGCAAGCCCCAATTCCGCCTGAGCCAGAGCATTATTGTAATCCCCAGAAGAAAGATAAGATTCCGCAAGCTTAAGGCAACGCACAGCAGTACGCCTGTTAACAGACTCCGCACCGGCAGCAAAACAATTTAATGTACAAAAAAAATATAAAAATACGCCAAGAACGGCAATAAACGACTTTTTCACATCAGCCTCTTACAATCCAATTGCTTAGACCGCAGACACGGCCGGCAAGGGCAATCAAATTCTGATTCTTATTGCTTAAATCCTGAATTACAGGAACAAGCCTTTTTTGACCAGCACCAGCATGCCAATCAGACAGAATGTCCGGCACCGACTTCATAGTTCCGTCAGCAGCCAGAATTCTATCCCCCGACTGAACACTGCGGATGCAGAAAGGCACCGGAACTTTTTCCATTTCAAACGAATCTTCTCCAAGATCAAATCTTAAAAAAGCCTGATTCCCGCTGACAGAACAGCAGACATCCCCGAATGGAAGGGAAAAAACTCCATCTTGTTTTATTATAACAAAAAAACCTGAATCAGTCGCTACAAAACTGCGTTTTTTAAAATAAATATATTCATCATCTGCACAAAAACTAAAGTCCAGAAAATCAACAGAAAACTTTTTTTCACAGGCAAGGCGTTCTAAAATCACAGAAAGCGACCTGAAAGGAAAGCGGCTTTCCATATTATTTTTGCTGCAAAACAAATCAAGACCATTATAAAAAGCCCGGATTTTAAGGGCCTTTTTAAGTCCGCAGAAAACTGCCCGGGAACACTTAACTGCAACCCCGGCGCCATCAGCAGTTCCAGCACCGCCGTCACATACCCATTCCACTTCTTCCGCCATAACAGCAAGAACCTCTTCATCAGCAGCACTTTTTTCCGCCCCAGAAAGAAGAGCAGTCTCAAATCCCGGGAATTTTTCCCTTAAAAACGGAACCAGTTCATTTCTCACCCTGTTCCGCATATAATTCAAATCAAAATTCGTGCTGTCAGTGCGCCACCCGTAGCCCAAAAGCCCCACATATTTTTCAATGTCAGCCCTGGAAACACTAAGAAGAGGACGCACAAACCTGTCGCGGCACATACGGATTCCACCAAGCCCAGAAGCACCGCTTCCCTGCAGAAAACGCATCAAAAGAGTTTCAACCTGATCATTTTTATTATGCGCAAGGGCAATCAGTTCAACCCCCTCATTTTCAGAAAACTCCTCAAACGCATCGTAGCGCAAAAGACGAGCAGCCGCTTCCGTACCAATTTCCTTTTCCCAGGCAAGCTCCGCAACACGTCCCGGCTCTAAAACCTTTTCAAAAAAACTTACAGGAAACCCTTTTTTCAAAAGCCCGTCACAAAGATCCGCAACAAAAGCCGCGTCCCCGGCAGACTCTTCCGCCGGCCGTATATTATGATTTACCGTAATAACCTTTACAGAAAAACCGCACGCCTTACCCAGCCGGCAAAGGGACAGCAAAAGCGAAACCGAATCCGCACCGCCGCTTACCGCCGCACCCAAAGACTTACCGGCAGAAAAATCAAATCCGCAGCGCTCAAGGTTTTTCCGAACAATACCATCAAATTCCAAAACAAAGCTATCCGACATAAAATCAACCTAAAAAAAAAAGACTGTCCGAACGGACAGTCCATAAACAAAGACGTAAAAACGCCCGTCTATATATTAGCGAGCTGGTGCAATGCTTACCAAAGAAGCTTCACCGTTAGTAAGGATAGTTACATCTTTACCAAGGTTAAGATCCTTAACAAGAATTTCATCACCAACGTTCAATGCAGAAACATCTACAACAACGCGTTCTGGAAGATTAGCGATTGTAGCCTGAACCTTGATTTCTGGAACACGTTTTACAAGGAAGCCGCCCTTAAGAACACCGGCAGCGTTACCAACAAGCTGAACCTTGTATGTGTAAACCAATTTTTCATCAGCAGCTGGTACAAAGAAGTCAGCGTGAAGAACAGCGTCTGTGCGGATATTGTATTCAACATCCTTAATCAAAGCCTTGCTAGTCTTTCCATCAATAGAAAGATCAACTGGAGTTGTATTTGTTACAGTTCTCCAAGCCTTGTTGAATTCAACAGCGTTTACTTCAAGCATAGTAGCTTCGCCCTTGTCATTGTACATAACAGCCGGGATACTACCTACTTTACGAAGATTTTTTGCAGCTGTTTTACCTGTTGTTGTACGGATTTTTGCATTAACAGTCATTTTCTAAAAGCTCCTTATATCCTTTTAATAGTTCTAATAATGTATCAAATTTCCAAAATAATGTAAATAACCGCAGTATTTTCAGGCCGCTCCTCCGCAACCGGCTTTCCAGGGCTCCCCTCTCGGTCGGTGCTCACTCCGTTCGCACGCGCTCCGCGCCCCTTCCAGGCCGGGGCCAGGAGGATTGCGCAGAAATATTTATTATTTATAACTTTTCATATCCTTCTAGTTTCTCATTCCATGAATAATACTTCTTAACAGTCTCATAGCCATTTCTGGAAATTGAAGCACGAATATCATCATTTTGCATAAGTGAAACACATTTTTCCGCAAAAGCATTTGCATCATCCTGTATAAAGCAGTTTTTTCCATCAGAAAGGTCAGGAATAGCACCAGAGATTAAAGATGACATGACAACAGGAACTCCACAGCCCATTGCAACAAGAACCTTATTCTGAATACCAGCTGCAACACGAACAGGAGCAACATTCAAGCAGCATTCCGAAACAGTTTTCTGAATATCATCAATAAAACCTGTGACTATTATATTCTTTCCATCTGCAAGAGCCTGTATACTTTCCGGTGGCTGAGCCCCTATCACTGTGAATACTGCTTCAGGAACTTCTTTCTTTATGATAGGGAAAATATCCTGCACAAAATGAATCACCGCATCCTGATTCTGCAGAGTGCGCATGTTACCAATAAAACAGATTTTGTTTTTATTGTATACTGTTGGCAAAGTAGGAAGACAATCCACTCCATTCGTATAAACAGCAAGGCTTTTTTCTGGCCTGCCACACTTATTTTCCAGATACTTCACATCAGCTTCAGAAACAAGCACGACTTTTGGAAAATGTCTTACTACATATTTTTCATATCGTCTGATTAATCCAAGTTCAACTTTGTAAATGCACTTCTTCACAAAGTTTCCCTTTGCTTTTGCAGAAAGACCATAGGTTTTAGAAAGTGCGTCAGTCATCTCTACAATCGAGTTTTTCTGTTGGTGAGTCAGTTCAAGATACGGAGTCATTCGCAAAAGGTGGGAAACATATTCATCAGGCAATTCCTGCTTAATAGAACGCTGAAGCTGTTTTAGGAACTTAAACGAAAAATAATATCCGCACTGAATCGGGCGTCCTGTCAATGCAAAAATGAATGACATAATCAGCGACACTATTTTAGTGCGCTTTATCATGTAAATCGTATCGTAAAGTGTGAAATATTCCTTTTTGAGACGAATCTCATCTTCGTAAAACGAAATTAGAACCAGTTCACAGTTCTTGCTTTTAAGATAACGTGCAATATTATTTATTCGAAGAACATCTCCACCATTTTCTGGAAATGGAAATCGTGGTGCTAAAAGACATAATTTCATTTTGATTTCTCCATACATGATTTATATATTTTCATTAGAGTGTCTGCCTGTTCTGAAATATCAAAACCTCGCTCTTTAATTCGTTTTGCATACTCTTGGCGAACTGGCTGTTTCTGTAAACTATTTTCAATCGCAGTAATCCATTCGTTTATTGGGGAAGTCAAATCACACCAGGTTACTAAATCAGACTGTTCCATTTCTGCAGCAATATTTTTTGATGCGATAACCGGAAGCCCGGCACATTGCGCTTCAATTCCTACAATTCCCAAACCTTCAAAAACAGATGGAAACAAAAAAACATCCATTGCAAAGAGAAAAGGTGCAATATCATTTTGCTGACCGCAGAAAATCACATTTTTTTCTATACCTAAATCATTAACCTTCTTCTT
>JBGVIP010000034.1:0-21913 GCA_045123335.1 Treponema sp. | reverse complement strand
CGAATATCATCGTAAACTATAACATTATATCTCTGGAATTTCTGTTTGAGCTTGTATGCAACTGTCTTTTTGCACCGTTTGTTTTCAGGCTTTTAAGAAATTTTGCAAGGCAAATCTCTTTATCTGACGGAGATTTATAATGGCTTTCAGAAATACAAGGTCGGCACGAAACTCTTCAATTGACAGAAATACTCGAATTTTATTTCTTCTGCTGTCGATTATTTTTCTGTTTTCTATTTATCTTTATAAACTTTTTTCGCTTCAGATTTTACAGGGAAACGAATACCGTTCCAGATCAAAGACTATTTCCAGCCAGGTAAAAACTATTCCTGCTCAGCGTGGTGAAATTTTTGACCGCAAGGCAAACCTTCCTATGGTAATCAATACGGAATCTTTTGCCGTTGAAATTACACCTGGAGAAATTCCACCGGGCTACTATGATACAGTAGCGACAAAACTTGCCGGAATCCTTGGAATTTCTAAATTTGACATTGATAAAAAAATTCCTAAAAGCGTACGAAAGTCTTTTACTACATATCAAATTCGCTCAAACGTACCTTTTAAAGTTATTTCAAATATTGCAGAAAATAAAACTGATTTACCGGGCGTTTCCTGGGTTTCTAAGCCAATCAGAAACTATGTACAGACTGGTTCACTTTCTCATGTTGTAGGTTATGTTGGAGATATTACACGCGAAGAAATGAACGTAATGTACAACCAGGGCTACACAAGAAACAGTATTGTAGGAAAAACAGGAATTGAAAAGCAGTATGACAGTCTTTTGCAGGGTATTCCAGGACGTGAAAGCAAAACTGTAGATGTTAGGGGACGAATTCTTTCTAATACTCCGATTGTTGAACCTCCGCAGATGGGTAAAAACCTTGTCCTTACAATTGACAGCGAAATTCAGACGCTTGCAGAAAAAACTTTGGGAAACAGGGTAGGCGCAGTTGTTGTTTTAAGACCATCTAACGGCGAAATTCTTGCAATGGTTTCATATCCGTATTTTGATCCAAACATTTTTAATACGGATGAAGCCGGAGAATACTACCAGACACTTACAGAAGATGAAAAAAATCAGCCGCTTGTAAACCGCGTTGTAAATGCCGTTTACCCGCCGGCATCAACATTTAAAATCATTATGAGTGCTGCAATGCTGCAGGAAGATGCTTTTCCAGTAAACAAAAAAATTGAATGTAAGGGAAAACTTTTTTACGGTGGTCGAGTATTCCACTGTCACGTACATGAACCGGGACATGGATGGCTGGACATGAACAATGCTCTTGCACAATCATGCGACGTATACTATTGGACAATTGGTCGTGACTATCTGGGTATAAGCAAGATTGCCTCATATGCAAAGGAATTCGGCTTTGGGCAGAGTGCAAAAATAGACCTACCTAGCCAGCAGACAGGGTTTGTTCCGACAGCAGAATGGAAGGAACGACGTTACCATGAAAAATGGCTTGGCGGTGATACAATGTCTGCCAGCATTGGACAGGGCTACCTGCTTGCAACGCCTTTGCAGGTTGCAAACATGGCTGCAATGGTTACCAACGAAGGTGTAATTTACAGACCTCATCTTTTAAAAGAGGTAAGAAACCCTGTTACAAATGAAATAATTTCTGAAGTTAAGCCTGAAGTGATTTTTAAATCAAACATCAGTTCTGAAGTATGGAAGCAAGTAAAAAATGCCATGCTCTTTACAATTACAGACGGTACGCCACAGTATCCTATGCATAATAAAATTGTACAGGCAGCAGGTAAAACCGGTACTGCCGAAGTTGCTCCATACAAGACAAGCTGGCATTCATGGATGGTTGCTTATGCACCGTACGACGCACCCGTAGAAGACCAGGTTGTAGTCGCTACAATTGTAGAAGCATGTAACCCATGGGAATGGTGGTCTCCTTATGCAACAAATATTATTTTGCAGGGTATTTTTGCAAAACAGACTTACGAAGAAGCTGTCCAGGCTCTTGGATTTAACTATCTTATGAAAAACAGAACACGACAGGAGTAAACATGAAGGCAAGTTTTTTTGAACGGTTTGATTATGTTCTTTTGATGTGTGTAATTATTCTTGTTGGTACGGGTGTTGCATTCATCTATTCTTCTGGAATCAATTCTCAGGGCGTACTAGTAACAAATGAATATATAAAGCAGATTATTTGGTGCGGAATTGGATTATGTTTTTTAACTTTTTTTGCACTTTACGACTACAGGAAATTTGAAAACAACGCAAACTATCTTTTTATAGCAATGATTTTTGTTCTTGTTTACACAAGAATTTTTGGCCGTTATGTAAACGGTGCACGCAGTTGGATTGGTCTTGGTGATTTTGGAATTCAGCCTTCAGAGTTTTCTAAGATTTTCTTTACGATTATGCTTGCAAAATATCTGGATCAATCGCTGAACGAAAATCAGTTTAAGCGATTTTTAGTTGCTGCGGTAATTTTTCTTTGTCCTTTTGGATTAATTTTAATTCAGCCAGACCTTGGAACATCAACTGTATATATTCCGATTTTTTTCCTTATGTGCTTTATGGCAGGTATTCCAATCAGATACATAATGTTTATGCTCGGAACAGGTTTTGCTGTCATAATGTTTACTATTCTTCCTGTATGGAATGAATTTATTGCGCATGGCTCTGTTGTCGCTGTAACTGCGCTTACAAACATAAAGCTTAAAGTCATTTTGATTTTTGCCACATCAGCCATCAGCCTTATTTCTGTAATTGTACGCCGTTACTTTCATGGTCCAAAATACTATTACTGGCTGGCATTTGGTTTTTCAATTATTGCTCTTGGACTTGTATTTTCTACAGGTGCATCTAAAGTTCTTAAGGATTATCAGATTAAGAGACTTATTGTATTTATCGATCCTTCTGTTGACCCTCTTGGCTCAGGCTGGAACATCATTCAGTCTAAGATTGCAATCGGATCAGGAGGTATGTTCGGACGATCGTTTCTGCACGGTACGCAGAGCCATTACCGGTTCCTACCTGAGCAGTCTACAGACTTTATTTTCAGCATTCTTTCTGAAGAAATGGGATTTTTGGGTGGACTTTTAGTATTCGGCCTTTACATGATTATTATGTTCAGAATCCTTATGATTATAAAAAATACTTCCAACAGATTCGGTCTTTACATTGCATCAGGATTCTTAGGAATGTTCATGATTCATTTCTTTATTAATGTAGGAATGGTCATGGGGATAATGCCTATTACAGGTATTCCCCTGTTGTTTCTATCTTACGGCGGTTCTTCGCTGCTTACTGCAATGTCGGCAATAGGAATTTTGATGAGCATCAGTTCCAGAAAGTTTGAATTTTAAGCATTAAATGCAAAAACGTTTTATAACCTCATACTCTTTTACAAGCCTTTCAAAACTCCATGCAGCGTTTGCAGGACTTGTGCTTGGCAAACATACGCAGGTTAAATCGAATTTTTCTTCGTAAACGGGTGCACAGAATTTCTTCCACAATGAAAATGCTGTTTTTCCTGTACAGAATATACAGCGAACATCTGATTTTGAAAAAATCTGTGTAAAATCATTTGGAATGGCGTTTTTTATACTTGAATCAGAAGCACCGCTAATTTTACAGGAAGCAAGCACATCCCAAAGAGCAATATGATGCCGTAAAAGGAAATCTTTTTTTTCTTCGATTGTATTGGAAAGCGATTCTTCAAAAATTGCAGGCAACACACGCCAAAATCTGTTTTGAGGATGCATATAAAAAAATCCTGCCTCTCGACTTTTAGGAGACGGCATTGTACCCAAAATCAGAACTCTGCTTTCTGTATTCCAGACAGGAGAGATTTCATGAAAAACTGTTTCATTCATTATTTTCCTCTAAAAAAAACTCTACCAGGGACTGGCAGAGTTTTTTTTGCGCAATGAAATTATGTTTCATTGCCTCCTGGATTTATCGCTTGTTTCGCGAACTTACCGAGTTTCCTTTCGGAAACTCGCAGTAAAATTACAAAGTGGCACCAGGAATTTCCTTGTCAAATTCCGGATTACCATGGTGATATGTTGGAAGCACTTTTGGAGAAACTGCATCGCCTGCGATTTTTGCTGCGTCACGTTCTTTTTCGAATGCTTTTACATGGTCAAGGTTGAGTTTGTCGCTCAATTTGATGTTCTTGAACATTTTTCCAGCTTCGATTCCGGCTTCACGACCGAATACAACTACGTCAAGGAGTGAGTTACCCATCAGGCGGTTTGTACCGTGAACACCACCAGAAGCTTCACCTGCAACGAGGAGGTTTGCTACGTTTGTATGACAAGTCTTGTCAATTTCAACACCACCGTTCTGGTAATGGAGTGTAGGGTAAACAAGGATTGGTTCCTTGCGGATATCGATTCCGTACTTGATGAACATGTTGTACATAGCTGGAATTGACTTAAGGATTGTTCCTTCTCCGTGAATCATTTCGATCATTGGAGTGTCGAGCCATACAGCATCCTGTACATCGTTCTTTACACCGCGGCCTTCTTTTACTTCACGGATGATACCAGAAGCGTTTACGTCGCGTGTTTCAAGAGGGTGAATGTAAACTTCACCGTCTTTATTGATAAGTTTAGCTCCAAGAGAGCGAACTTTTTCTGTTACAAGTTTACCAAGAATCTGTGTTGGGTAAGCAGCTCCAGTTGGGTGATACTGTAATGAATCCTGATAAAGAAGTTTTGCACCTGCACGGTAAGCCATTACAAGACCGTCGGCTGTAGCACCGTAGTGGTTAGATGTTGGGAATCCCTGATAGTGCATACGACCAGCACCACCTGTTGCAATGATTACAACCTTTGCCTTAGCAATGCGGATTTCTCCAGTTTCAATGTTCATAAGAACGGCACCACAAGCTTCACCCTTGTCATTTTTGATAAGTTCGATTGCTGCTGTAAAGTCTACAACTGTGATATCGTCTTTGCGGTTGAAAGTTTCATCGCGGAGTGTACGCATGATTTCTGCACCAGAGTAGTCTTTACATGCATGCATACGCTTGCGGCTTGTTCCACCACCGTGAGTTGTAACCATTGTACCGTCTTCTGTCTTATCAAATTCAACACCAAGATCGTTGAGCCATTTGATTACAGATGGAGCTTTGTTTACGAGTGTGTATACAAGTTCTGGTTTTCCATCAAAGTGTCCGCCGCCGTAGCAGTCAAGATAGTGCTGAGCAGGTGAGTCATTTGGCTTGTCTGCAGCCTGAATTCCACCTTCAGCCATCATTGTGTTAGCATCACCTACGCGGAGTTTTGTTACGAGAAGTACTTTTGCTCCAGCTTCGCTAGCCATGATTGCAGCAGAAGTACCAGCTCCACCACCACCAATTACAAGAACGTCTGTTTCATAGTCGATGTGGTTAAGGTCGATTTTTTCTGGTTCAAGACGTGGTTTAGCCTGAAGCATTTCTGCAAGTTCGATAGGTGCTTTCTGTCCCTTGTTTGGACCGATTTTTAGTTCTGTGAACTGTTCCTTAATGCGGTCCGGGTGAAATTTCAAAAGCAAATCATCTTTCTGTTCAGCAGTAAGACGAGCATGTTCAAATTTAAGGTTTTCTTCGCGTTTTTCAGCGACAATTTTTGCCGCTTCATCTAAATAATTTCCGTACATTATTTACTCCTAAACTGGTGGTTGAGCCTGTCGAAACCACCTATTTAATCTCACGGTCATTTCGACAAGCTCAATGACCGAAGCGGTTTATTTTTCAATTTCTCGATTGTTATAAAGATTCTTAATCTGTTCTTTGTCGCCTGTAGACATTTCTACAAACTTCTTGATTGCTTCTTCACATGCACCAGAATCAATTTCTGCTACGCGGTCAAGAAGGTGCTGGCTCTGCGGCTGAAGGTATTTACCGTTCAAGCGGCGTGCAAGTTCTGCAACCTGAGGATGGCTGATTCCAGCTGGACAGCGTGAAGAACAGCATCCGCACATAACACAGTCAAATGAAAGGTCTGCACATTTAGCAAAATCTCCGCGCTGTGCATATGCAATGTAGTTCATTGTCTGAAGGTTCTGAGGACAAGCGCGTGTACAAGCATTACAGCCGATACAAGCATAGATTTCCGGGTAAAGCTGCATCATAACAGCCTGTTCCGGTTTAATCTTGTTGATGTCGTAAACCTGTTTTACAAGAGGGAAGAAAGGAAGAGTTGCGATATACATATCGTTTTCAACTTTCTTTGAACAAGCCAGACAAGTCTGAAGCTGGTTCTGTCCCTTAATGCGATAGATTGTTGCACATGCGCCACAGAAACCGTTGCGACATCCGCAACCGCGTTTAAGCTGGTAGCCAGCGTATTCCATTGCATTCATAATTGTAAGTTCTGCAGGAACTTCATATTTTTTTCCAAAGATATAGATGGTTGCCATCTCTTTTTCACTCATAGCAATTTGCTCCTATAACAGCGCCATGGAGGGCGCGTCAATGGGTTGTATAAAAATCTGCGAGTTTTTGCATTGCAAAAACTCGTCAATTTGAAAATGCCAGGAAGGCATTTTCAAATTAATATTCTGGTGGTAATTCACCCAGCTGGTCAAAGCTGAATACAGGTCCGTCTTTACATACGAACTTGTCGCCGATGTTACAGCGGCCGCATTTACCGATACCGCACTTCATACGCATTTCCATTGTCGTAAAAATCTGTTCGTCCTTGAAACCAAGGTCTTTAAGGATTTTAAGCGACATGTGGATGAGGATTGGAGGTCCACACATGATTACAGTCATACCGGCATCAGGCTTAAGTTCTGTGATGAACGGAGGAACGAATCCAACGTGACCGTTCCAGCCTTCTTCTGCGCGGTCGATTGTGATGTCGATAGAGCAGTTTGGCTGTTTCATCCATACATTCTGCATTTCATCAAGGCGAACAAGGTCTGCCTTAGAACGAGCACCGTAGATAACCTGGATTTTTCCGTAATTTTCGCGGTGATCCATCATGTAATTTACAACCGAGTGAACTGGAGCAATACCAATACCACCGGCAATTACAAGAATATCTTTTCCTTTAAGTGCGCCTTCTACAGGGAAGCCGTTTCCAACAGGTCCGCGAAGACAGATCTGCTGACCAACTTCTGCATTGTGAAGCCATTCAGTTACAACACCGCACTTTTTAATAGAAAATTCCATGTGAGTTTCAAGAGTAGGGCTTGAAGTAATTGAAATCATTGATTCACCAACGCCTGGAACGATGAGCATCGCACACTGTCCAGGAATGTGGTTGAACAATTTTTTTCCGTCAAGACCAACTACGCTGAAAGTCTTTACATCAGGAGTTTCCTGCTTAATGTCAATAATTTTTCCAATGTAAGGGATAAATGATTCTTTGTTTTCCATAAGCATTTTCCTTATCTAGATCATTCGGTGGTTGAGGTTCTCGAAACCACCGTTTTTCACGATGGTCATTTCGACAAGCTCAATGACCGGAACTAGATGTCATCTACCTCCTGAACAGCCTTGATAACTTTTACTACGTTCATGTTTACAGGACAGCTTTCAAGACAGCGACCGCATCCTACGCAAGAGAACAAACCTTCGTGTGCCATTGGATAGTACATAAGTTTGTGCATAAAGCGCTGGCGGCTTCTTTCTTTCTGTGTATGGCGTGGGTTTTCAGCAGCCATCTGGGTAAAGTCATTGTACATACAAGAGTCCCAGCAGCGGATCTGACGGATGCCGTTGTTGGTCTTAAAGTCGCGTACGTCAAAACACATACAAGTAGGGCAGACATAAGTACAGGTTCCGCATCCTACGCAAGGTTCAGAAACTTTGTCCCAGATTTTTGAATTGAAAATCTTGAGCATGTCTTTTCCCTGGAACTTAGAAAGGTCAAGGTGAGCAAATGGAAGTTTTTCTGTCTTGTCCTTGATTTCTTTCTTAAGGGAATCAACAGCCTTAGCATCTTCGTCTTTAAGAACGGCCTTTGCTTTTTCTACAAAAGCTTTTCCTTTTTCTGTATTTGCTTCAAAGAAGTATTTTCCGTCGCAGAGCCATGCACTTACATCGCCTTTTGAACCGTTTTTGTCAGCAGAAAGGCTTGCATCGATTCCGTATGTAGAACAGAAACAAGTCTTTGCTGGTTCATTACAAGCAAGAGTGATTACAGTTCCGTGGTCGCGGCGGTTCTTGTAGTAAGAATCAACCGGATTCATGTTGAGGTAAACATTGTCGATAACAGCAAAACCTACAGCATCACAGGCACGAACGCCAAAGATTACAAAATCTTCAACTTCCTTGCGCGGGTCTGTAACTTTTACTTCTTTACCGCTCATTTCATAGCTTACCATGTGTTCTGTCTTAGGGAAGAAAAAGTCCTTTGCAGAACGAACTGTCTTAAGGTTAGAAGAAAGCTTTACGCCTTTTTCCCACTTCTTAAAGTCAGCTTTTCCTGTGTTGTTGTCTACAGGAAGGTAAAGAGGCTGTTTTTCGCCGATTAAGGCAAACAATTCGTCAATTTTATCTTTAGAAATTGCAAACATTAGTTTTCGCCTCCTTCTTTTGAACGGTCATATACAATTGTAGTTTCCGGATCTTTTTCTGCATTGAATGTAAGCATTGCAGGTTTTGTTTCCATGTCGCTGCCAGCCTGATATTCACCGTAAATTTCGTTGATGTCTTTAATGTATTTGCGGTTAAGAAGATAGAGTGGAATGCCCTGAGGACAAACGCGTGAACATTCTCCACAGTCTGTACAGCGGCCAGCAACGTGCCATGCGCGAACAATGTGGAAAAGGCTTTCTTCAAAACTTGTTTCTGCAACTTTCTGTGTTGTGTAAAGTTTGTTGTTGTCGAATACACATTTTTCACAGGTACAAGCAGGACAAACATTGCGGCATGCGTTACAGCGGATACAGCGGGCAAATTCGTTTTTCCAGAATTCGTTTCTTTCATCTGCTGTCATCTTTTCGTATTTTTTAACTACTTCAAGACGGTTGCTTGTGCCGTAATCTGTGTTTTCATCAACTCCTAAAAGTTCATCGCATGAAACATGTTTCTTTCCGGCACATGATTCACATGGTTTTCCGCCGTCAAGTGTGTCCTGACATGGAATACCGATTGCGTAAACATCACCGCGGGTAATGCGGTTTTCTTTTAAAAGCTGAGTGAATGAATATGAATCAGCTGGCTTAAGGAACACGAGAACAACTTCAGAAGGAATAGGTGCTTCCGGAGCGTTTGGATCGCGCTGCTTTGCCATTGTATTGTTCATTCTTGTTGTGCTTTTCTTTACTTCAATATTACGTGTAATTCCTACAAGATATTTAGAAAGATTTGCAGCACAATTTTTATCAAAGATGAATTCTTTGTCGAGTTCTTCGGCTGTTGTAAAAGTTCCTGGTGTAATATCATCATCAAAAAGACCTTTTTTCCAGCCTACAACGCGCTGAACTTTGCCTTCGGAAAGCAATTCTTTTGCGCGTGCAATCATTTTTGCGCTTAGTTCTTGCATCGTACGTCCTCCAGCTTTTTACATTCGCCAAGAGCCTTAATCTGCTCAACGAATTCGTTCATGATTCCTGCAAATTTAACACCTTCTGCAGCAGAACACCATTCTACGCGAGTGCGGCCTTTTTCGATTCCCAAAAAGTCAAGCTGACTGAAAAGGAGAGTCATGCGGCGGCGCGCAAAGAAGTTTCCTGTTGAATAGTGGCAGTCTCCAGGGTGACAACCGCAGAGAATAACACCGTCAGCACCACGCTGGAATGCACGGAGAATGAACAAAGGATTCAAACGGCAAGAGCATGGTATGCGGATAATTTTTACGTTAGCAGGATATTCAAGTCGGTTGTTACCGGCAAGGTCTGCACCTGCATAAGAACACCAGTTACAGCAGAATGCAACAATTTTTGGCGTCCAGTTTTTGTTTGTATTTTCTGACATAATTATTTTTTAGCGTATCGATGATTGAGCTTGTCGAAATCATCGTATTTAAGAGGTGGTTTACTTCGTGCTCTTACGAGTCGAGAGCCTCAACCACCATCAATTCTTACAATACGCTGTCAACCTCCGCCAAGATTTGTTTGTTGCTGAAGCCCTTCAAGTCCATAGCACCGCTAGGACAAGCTACTGTACATGCACCACATCCCTGACACATTGCACTGTTAACCTGTGAAACGTGACGAGTGATTGTTGTACGGTTTGGACCGCGGAAATCTTTGTCGATATACGAAATTGCTCCGTAAGGACAAACATTTGCACACTGACCACAGCCGTTACAAGCATTTTCATCCGGCTGAGCTGTACAAGGGTTATTCTTAAGCTTGTCTTTAATCAAAAGACAGATTGCTTTAGCAGCAGCACCTGAAGACTGTGCTACAGTTTCCGGAATATCTTTTGGTCCCTGGCAGCAGCCTGCAAGGAAGATACCGGCTGTAGGACTTTCTACAGGGCGGAGTTTAGCATGAGCTTCAAGGAAGAAGTCATTTGTATCCATTGAAGTAGTAAGCATTGTTGCAAGTGGACGTGCAGATTTATCTGCTTCGATACTTGCAGCAAGAACTACCATGTCTGCTTTTATGTGTACCTGACGGTTCAAAATCAAATCTGAACCCTGAACATCCAAAGTTCCGTCTGGAAGAGGAGTTACCTTTCCAACCTGGCCCTTGATGTAGTTTACGCCATACTGTTCAACTGCGCGGCGATAGAATTCATCAAAGTTTTTACCTGGAGTACGAACATCAATATAGAAAACAGTGATGTTTGTGTCAGGATAATGATCGCGTGTAAGGATTGCGTGTTTAGCTGTGTACATACAGCAGATCTTAGAACAGTATTCGTGTCCCTTTGTTGAATCTGCAGAACAGCGGCTTCCAACACACTGAACGAATACGATGTTCTTTGGTTCTTTTCCGTCTGAAGGGCGGAGAAGGTGGCCGTTTGTAGGACCAGATGCATTGCAGAGACGTTCAAATTCAAGTGAAGAAACAACATCCGGGCTCTGGCTGTAAGCGTATTCGTCAAATTTCTTAAGGTCGATTGGATTGTATCCGGTTGCAACGATGATTGCACCGTACTTTTCTGTGATAACCTGTTCTTTCTGGTGG
The DNA here is from genome assembly GCA_045123335.1 of Treponema sp. Taxonomy (GTDB): domain Bacteria; phylum Spirochaetota; class Spirochaetia; order Treponematales; family Treponemataceae; genus Treponema_D. Next base: position 10,860 of record JBGVIP010000034.1, on the reverse strand, counting down.
AAATCAATAGCACCTGCAGCACAAGCTTTTTCACAGAATCCACATACGTTGTCCTTGCCGTTAGCAAGACCTTTCATATGAAGACAGTAATTTGCATCGATGTTTGCAACTTTTGGAACAGCCTGAGCAAAAGGAATGTCGATTGCCTTGCGGTTGTTCAAGTTAAGGTTGAAAGCGTTTGGAACTTTCTTGTTTGGACATTTTTCGATACAAGCACCACAACCTGTACACTTTGTTTCATCAACAAAACGTGGATGGCGTTTGATATCAATTTCAAAGTTACCGATGTAACCACGAACACCACAAACTTCACTATAAGAAAGGATGCGGATGTTAGGGTTCTGGCTAACTTCTGTCATTTTTGGAGTTACAATACAAGAAGCACAGTCGAGTGTAGGGAATGTTTTGTCGAGCATGGCCATTTTACCGCCGACTGTTACATTCTTTTCTACGATATCAACAGGGAATCCTGCATCAGCAATGTCGAGAGCAGCTGTAATACCTGCAATACCACCACCGATAACAAGAGCGCGCTTAGTCATTGGAGTTTCACCAGGAGTAAGCGGTGTATCAAGGATAGTTTTTGCGATTGCAGCCTTACCAAGAGCAATTGCTTTTTCTGTAGCGTCGCCCATGTCTTTCATAACCCATGAACACTGTTCACGGATGTTGGCAACTTCTACTTTATAAGAGTTAAGACCGGCACGTTCTGCGCAGGCACGGAATGTTTTTTCGTGCATACGTGGAGAACATGAACAAAGAACAACACCAGTAAGTTTGTCTTCTTTGATATGGTCTTCAATCATTTTCTGACCGGCAGATGAACACATGTAAGTGTAGTTAGTTGAATAAACAACTCCGTCTACCTTTCCAAGTTCTTCTGCTACTTTTGCTACGTCTACTGTTCCGGCAATGTTAGTACCACAGTGACATACAAAAACACCAATTCTTTCCATTTTTTATGTCACTCCTTATTTCTTATATTTGCGGAAAGCACTAACGATAGCCTGCTGAGGCATATCTTCATCCAGATGTTCCGGGACCTGTACAGGATCAAGGTGATGTGGACCACGCTGACCTTCTACAAGCTGACGAACAGCATCGATAATCTTTACAGGTTCAACCTGACGAGGACATCGTTCAAGACAGGCAAAACATGAAAGACAGGCATAAATTGACTTTGTCTTGAGCAAAGGTTCAATTTCACCTTTTTCTACCATCTGAACAAACTGATGCGGATGATATTCCATTGAATCGTAATTTGGACAAGTACCAGAGCACTTACCGCAAACCATACATTTTTTTGGATTAACACCGCTTGTACGGATTATTTCCTGTTTAAAAGCTTCAAGTTCACTTTTAAGCATTCAGAGCCTCCTTTTGAGAAGAATTCTCAAGTTCAGCTAAAACAGAATCTTTAATTCCAAGGGCTTCAGCCAAAAGTTCAGAAAAATATACAACATCAAGATTTGTATCTTTCTGATTTTTGATAAGGTTGTAACGGCAAAGAGGACAGCTTGTTACAAGAAGTTCTGCACCAAAATCCTTTGCATTAGTAACGATTGCTTTTGTTCTGTTTTCTGGAATTGATTTATCTTCAAACATAGCATAAGCACCACAGCATTCATTTCTCTGTGCATAAATAACAGGAGTTGCACCTATAGCCTTGATGAAATCTTCAAGAATCTGAGGATTTTCAGGATCATCAAACTGAAGAACTTTACCAGGACGAAGGAGAAGACATCCGTAGTAAGCACCGATTTTTTTATCCTTAAGAGGATTTTTTACAGCAGCCTTTACATTATCCCAGCCGACAACATCGCGGAGAATTTCAAGAAAATGAAGAACCTTTGCTTCACCGTTATACTGAATGTCATCAGCCTTAAGATAGTTGTTTGCACGCAGAATCATGTTTTCATCATTCTGCATTGCATTATTAGTCTGCTTCAAAACGTTGTAACATGCAGAACACAAAGTAACCAGATCCTGTTCATGATCTCTTGCATCTGCAAGTGCACGTACTGAAGAAAGTTTTGGAGCAATTTCATCGCTTGCCATAGGGTAAACACCGCCACAGCACTGCCATGATTCAATTTCTCTAAGTTCAAATCCAAGAACTTCTGCAGAAGCTCTTGCATATGCATCAAGTTCAACAGCCTTGTTTTTTAATGTACAACCAGGGAAGTATGAGTATATTTTTTTATCGCTCATTTCTTTACCCCCGCCATTTCTTCAGGCTTGAAAACTTCATCAAATTTTTCTGCAGTAAGGAATCCAAGTCCTACACATGCATCTTTAAGAGAAATGTTTTCATCAAATGCTTTGTGAGCTGTTTTAGCAGCATTTTCATAACCGATATATGGATTCAATGCTGTTACAAGCATAAGGGAATTGTAAAGGTTATGATGCATTTTTTCTTTGTTTGCTTTAATTCCAACAGCACAGTTGTCATTGAAAGAAACAATTGATTCAGCAAGGAGACGAACTGACTGAATGAAGTTGTATGCAATAACAGGCATGAATACGTTAAGTTCAAAGTTACCCTGACTTGCAGCAAAACCAACAGCAGCATCATTACCCATTACCTGAACGGCAACCATTGTTACAGCTTCACACTGAGTAGGGTTTACCTTACCAGGCATGATAGAAGAACCAGGTTCATTTTCTGGAATGTGGATTTCTCCAAGACCGTCACGAGGACCAGAAGCAAGCCAGCGAACATCATTGGCAATCTTCATCATATCAGCTGCGAGGGCCTTTACAGCTCCATGTGCAAATACAAGTTCGTCTTTTGAAGTAAGTGCATGGAATTTATTTGGTGCAGTAATAAATTTCTTTCCTGTAAGCTTAGAAACTTCTTCTGCAACTTTTTCATCAAATCCCTTAGGAGCGTTAAGACCTGTTCCTACAGCTGTACCACCAAGAGCAAGCTGCTTAAGGTAAGGAAGGCTTGATTCAAGCATTTCCTTGTCACGTTCAAGAGATGTACGCCAGCCGGAAATTTCCTGTGTAAACTGAATAGGTACAGCATCCTGAAGATGAGTTCGTCCAGATTTAACGATTCCTTCGTTTTCCTTTTCAAGACGCTTGAAAGTGTTTACAAGCAGATCAATTGCAGGGAAAAGCTTGTCTTCCAATACACATACTGCAGAAATATGAAGAGCAGTAGGGAATGTATCGTTAGAAGACTGACTCATGTTAATGTCATCATTTGGATGAAGGATTTTTTTACCGGCGATTTCGTTACCGCGGTTAGCAATAACTTCGTTGGTATTCATGTTTGACTGAGTACCGCTTCCTGTCTGCCATACAACAAGAGGGAAGTGGTCATTAAGTTCTCCGGAAATAACTTCATCACATGCCTTTTCGATGGCAGAAAGTTTTTCAGAAGTCATTTTTTCCGGTTTCAGGGCGTTGTTAGCTCTGGCTGCTGCTTTTTTAAGGAAGCCGAAAGCCTTTGTAATTTCGCGTGGCATTGTTTCAATACCTACACCAATCTTAAAGTTTTCGTGACTGCGTTCAGTCTGTGCTGCCCAATACTTGTCAGCAGGAACCTTTACTTCACCCATTGAATCGTGCTCAATGCGAAAATTTTCCATAATATTTTCAAATCCTTTGAAAAAACGACTGGTAGATGTTGTCTGCCAGCCATTTTTAAGTTTTATTTAGAAATTAATCTGCTTAATTACGTCTTTAAGACAGTCTGCACTGTGGCGGAGTTTTTCAACTTCATCATCTGTAAGAGGAGCAGCAATATGTCCCTTGATTCCGTTTCCACCAACAACAGTTGGAATAGAAAGACATACATCTTTAATTCCATATTCGCCGTTCATCATAGATGTGATTGTAAGTACAGAATCTGTGTTGTAGTTAAGTGCTTCTACAAGGTCAGCAGTTGTAACACCAATACCGTAGTTAGTAAATTTCTTTGCGTTGATGATGATTCCACCTGATTTTCTGATGTAATCTTCAACGTCATTTTTATCGAATGCAGGAAGTTTGTTACCTGTAAAAGAATTTGCAAAGTTATCAACCGGAATAGAACCGATGTTTGCAAGAGACCATGGAACAAATGAAGAATCTCCATGTTCACCAAATACATAACCGTGAACATTTGTTGCACCGATTTTGTATGTTTCTGCAATGCGGGCGCGGAAACGTGCTGTATCAAGCATAGTTCCTGTACCGAAAATATGATTTTCTGGAATTCCTGAAGTTTTTACAAACTGATATGTAAGAATATCAACAGGGTTTGCAACGATTACATAAAGTGCATTTGGAGCAACCTTTGTAATCAATGGAATAACAGATTTTGTAATATCAACGTTTGTCTGTGTAAGGTCAAGGCGTGACTGTCCTGGCTTACGTCCTACACCAGAAGTAAATACAACGATATCAGAATCTCTGGCATCCTCATAATCACCGTCGTGAACATAAACTGGACCAATAAATGGAGTACCCTGACGGATATCCATAGCTTCGCCCATAGCTTTTTCTTTTATAATGTCAATTATGACAATTTCAGATGCAAGCTGTCTCAAAGTAAGAGCGTAAGCAACTGTTGATCCAACCTGCCCGGCACCAATAATAGTAATTTTGTTTGACATATGACTGTGTGTCTCCTTTACATAAGCTGCCGTTTAGTTCCCTCAAAGACAAATTGTCCCATACTATAACGGTATCTTTTGTATTATATCGTGTTTTTATTTTAATGTTAATAAAAAAATTAGTCAAAATTGAATATAAAAATAGAAAAAAAGCAAAAATTCTTATTGACACATTACAATGATTTTTGATATAGTCTAAACATCGCAACGCGATATGGACGGTTAGCTCAGCTGGTACGAGCGTCTGGTTTACACCCAGAATGTCGGGAGTTCGATCCTCTCACCGTCCAATAAAGGTTCTCAGAAATGAGAACCTTATTTATTTTAAATTACTAATTCTGTAGTGCACAGATGAAACTCACGATGTATTGATTAAAATTATAATAACTGCTATTATACATCTAATAAGCCCGGTTGGCGAAATTGGTAGACGCGCCTGGTTCAGGTCCAGGTGAGCATTGCTCTTGCGAGTTCAAATCTCGTGCCGGGTAATACCTAAATGCTTGCTTTGCAAGAAATTGCAAACTGTTTTGACAACTTAATTTTACTCTCGATTGCATAAAGATTGTAAATCTCATGCAATTTTAAAAGATTTTTCTACACTCGTAGATAAAATCTGATTCTTTATTGTGCCCAAGTAAATTTAGAATGTTTTTCATAGATTAAATATAAAAATATATCTATGTCAATAGATTTTCGACTTTGTTTAAAAAAAAAATATATTTTTCACAAATTTTTTTTAAAAATCCTATATTTTAAATTTCATGAAAAAAATATTTTCTGAAATTTTAAGAGTTGAATTGATTTTTAACGGTTATACAATCAAGGAATTCGCTGGAATAATTGGTATACCTTACGCAACACTATGTTGACGGTGTAGGGAAAAGGCATAAGAAACTTTGTCCGACTGAATGTAAAAGTTTTTCAGAAGCAGAAAAGTTTGTGCATAAACAAGTTTAATTCCAGGAAAAACTCCTATTACAGAAGCTATACGATAAAATATTTAAAAATCCTGTCCAGACAGATATAGAGTGGCAGGATATTGAAAATTTATTAAAATCTTTTGGTGCAGAAATTTCAGAAGGAAACAGTTCAAAAGTTCGTATTAAACTTCGCAATGAAAGAGCTGTTTTCCATAGACCTCATCCGGAACGCGTTACCGATAAAGGTAAGGAAGATGATTATTTTACAACAATCAAAAAAATAATAACTATTTTTTTTACTATCAATATCCAGTAGTTTTCATACAGCTGTAAATTCCAAACATAACGCACACAAAAAGAACGCCTGTAACTGCATAAATCCAAACAGGAAGAGAATCTGTACTCTGACCAAACTTTTTTCTGCGGACTTCGTTGCTGGCACCAGAAAAAAGACCGGCAAGAGCTTTTGCCTTATCAGAAATTTCAGCCCCTGCATAACCGTTTTTCATTGCGTAACCGCAGTTAGGGCAGCCGGACTTAAAGTCGCTTGAAGTTCCTGTATGTCCGCAGTTAGGGCAGCGAACGGAAATAAAAAATTTTCCGCACTTTTTGCACATCTTTGCATTTTCCGGAACTTCTGCACCGCAGTTTTCGCAGAAGAATTTTGCCTCTTTTTTACTCACCATACATCTCCAAAATTCTGGCAAGCAGAGAATGCTTTCTTGTAATTTTCAAATTCTGACCTTCTTCTAGAATCTGATCAACAGAAGGAATAAGAGCATACTCAAGTTGAATTGAAGCCACTTCATTCAAAACAGAAACCTGTCTCGGCTTTTCATTTACTACTGCGGCTGATTCAGAAGCATCACAAGTTGATTCAATATCATTTACAGAAGGAAGTTCTGTTTTTTCAGAATGAATGTTTTCAAAAAGTTTAATTGAAGGAATTTCTACAGAATCCAAAACATCATTTTCAAAAGCAGAAGTTTCTTCAGACTGTACTGTTTCATCATCTGCAGCAAGAACTTCTTCAGTCTGTTCCATAACAGGAGCTTCTGTTTCAGGAATTTTCATTTCATACTCATTTTTTGAAACATAAGTTTCCGGAATATCAATTAAACTTACGTTTAACCTGCTGAATATATCATCAACTGTAGGAATTGCATTTTCAGGAAGCTCTGGAAGAACGCTAAATATCTTATCAACATCAGGAAGCTCACAATCTTCTGTAACAGATTTTTCAAACTTAAGGGTAACTCCATAAGGTTCATCGCATTCAAGACGATTAATTTCATCAACTGTAGGAAGATAACCGTCTGAATCTTCCGTAAAGAGATTATCAACAGTCGGCAGGGCAAGTGAATCAAGCAGTTCTTTTGCAGAATCAATCATTCCGGAATTCTGTTCCACAAATTCACTTCCAAGAAGAGAATCTACAGTCGGAACTTCATCATAAACTTCTTCATCTTCAACATCAGAAACAGTTTCGATTTCGGAAGCAGTTTCTTCATTCTGTCTTTTATCATCTGAAGAATCCTGGAAATTTTCCAGAAGAGATTTAAGTTTGTTTAATCCGGCTTCATCAAGTTCAGAAATATAGCCTTTTACACCAAGCGCAATTTCTTTTTCTATTTCTTCCTTAGAGATGTCTTCCGGCCTAAAAAGAATGATTACAGGCTTTTTTTCAAGAATTGCATTTTCAAACTGAACAAGAGTTTTCCAGTGTCTTGGATAGTCAAATGCACTGATTACAGTTACATCAGGTGCAATTTCAATCACATTATCAAGAGCCTTCAAAAGCCAGCGGTATACGATTGTATCGCAGCCGTTATTTTCAAGAGCATTCTGAATTTTTTTAACAACAGTTTCATTATCCGCAATAATAAGTGCTTTCATTATTCTGTTCCCAGGTTTGTAACCGTATAATCATAAATCTGCCAGATGCCTTCGCGCTGGCGAACCATATAAACATAGCTTTTCTTTTCGTAGTAATTCGGATACTTAAACCATTCCGTAACGGTTACAGTTCCTTTTGTCTTAGTATAGACAGTTTTTTCAACTTCAAACCTTTCCGGAACCGCAACAATATCATTGTCAATTTTTGACTGAATCAAATCTGCCTTGTACATTTTTATCATGCGTTCACGTTCTTCTGCAGAAACAGTTGCATACTTGCGTTTCTGTGAAGAATTTCTAAGGAAGAGCGATTCTACATCAAGATAAAGGAAGAACTGATCCCACAATGACTTCTGGCGGGAAATAATTGTCTGTTCAACAACCTTGTCAGGAGCAATTTCCTCCGGCTTAAGAAGTTCAGCAGTAACATTTTTTACAGGAAGAACAGAAGAAGATGCAGCAGCTGGAGAAGGGCGAACTTCAAGAGTAAGCCTGTTGGAAGTTTTATTCAAATACTTTGATTTATAAAGTTCCGGGTAAACTGTAAGTTCAACATAATATACAGACGGCTCTGTAATCTGAATGTAATCCTTAAGATTTTCTACAAAAGCATACTCTTCGCCGGTTTCAAGGCTAATTTCACGGAAATACACAGTCTGATTTGTAGTACGCTTTCTTCTAAGTTCTTCAGTCTGAGGAAGTTGTGTGTTTTTTACAGTAAATACATTAAAGTCACAGCTAAAGCTTCTGTCATCTGCAATTTTAAAGCGCAGGGTATCTTTTGAATTATTTTTAATAGAAATATGTACAAAAACAGGATTATTATCCGGTTCCGGATAATACATTGTCTTATCATAATATTTGATAGAGACTGTCATGTTTTCAAATTTTGAAGGATCTACTTTATTCTGCGAAAATGCAATCTGTCCAAACAGAGATAAAACTGATATAATAGTAAAAACTTTTCTTTTCAATGTAGACTCCTTAGGTTTATATTGTATTCACTAATATTTTTATCGGCATAACAATATGAAATCATTATTATCAAATTCTAGTAAAGATTCTATTAAGGAAAAATTAAATTACTTTGAACCTTTTACCGAAGCTGCAAAAAAAGCTGCTGAACTTAAAGAAAATTCTTCTTTGGACATTACGGGAATAAAAGGATGTCTAAACAGTTATTTCATCAGGGAATATTTTAGATTCAACAGCGCAAAATGGCTTAACCAGCTGAAATACAACGCAGCCGGATACTCTTCAAAAGCACTGCAAGGCTCTGGTTCCGCCGAATTTACATCCGGAGCGGGGGACCTTGTAATTGTTGTACCGGGAGAAAGGGAAGCCGCTGCATTAAAAAACGATCTTGAAGTAATTTTTCCAGAAGCGGAATGCACTGTAATCCCGGGCTGGGGAACTTTGTATTACAGGACAGTTTCGCCGGGTTCAATAATCTTCGGAAAACGAGCAGGTGCACTTTCCAAGCTTGCATTTAAAAACAACGACATAGCAAAAGCATTTGAATTAAAACCGCGCATTTTTATTGTTCCCCAGAGAGTAATGGAAACTCCGCTTCCTCCGCCGGAATACACAAGAAGCCTTTCATTTTTATTAAAAAAAGGACAGCAGATAGATACTGTAAAAATTGCTGAGCGGCTAAGCGAAATAGGATATACAAGAGTTCCACGGGTCGGCGTACCGGGCGAATTCAGCCTGCGCGGAGAAGTTCTAGACATTTTCCTTCCGTCTGAAGAACTTGCCGTAAGAATTGTTTTTGATTTTGATGAAATAGAAGACATAAAGACCTTTGATCCGGAAAACCAGTCAACAGTAGACAAGATTGAAGAAGTTCTTGTGTACCCGATGAAAGAAGTCATCTGGAACGACGAGTTAAAAACCAGACTAAAAACACTTCTTTCTGCACAGGAAGAAATCAGCACTGACCAGCCGAAACTTCCGTTTACAGAAGAAGCTGTAAAAGCCGGCAAAAAACTTTTGGAGGGAATCGAAAATTTCGGACAGGCAGAAGGCGAGGAACTTTTCTATCCGGCCCTTTGGGAAAAACAGTCGTCTATTTTTGATTATACAGACAATAATACAGGCATATTTTTTCTGGATTTTGACAGGCTTGAAAATGCCCTTGAAAGCACAAAAAGAGAACAGAGCGGCATGTACAGAAAGGCAAGGCTAGAATTTCCCGTACTTCCACCAGAAAAAATCTCTTTTGAATTCAACAATTTATTAAATTCCTTATCAAGATGTATAAAATTTAAGACACTTTATACAGAAAAAGATACTTTTACAGACACTCCAGAGAATGAAAATCTTATAGAAATTCCATCTGAACCGGCGCAAAGCTATTTTGGAAACCTTACATTCTTAAAGGAAGAACTGGAGCGCATGCAGGACGACGGCTGGCTAGTCTGTATTTTTGCAGACAATGAAAACCAGGCCGTACGCATAAAGGAAATCTTAAAAGAATTTACCTCGGCAGAAAAATCAAATCCCGTAAGGATATTCGGACAGGCAATTTCAGAAGGCTTTGTAATTCCGGACATCAAGCTTCGTGTAATTCAGGAAAATGAAATTTTTGGCAGAAGAAAATACGTTCCAAAATCCCTTCACAAAGCAAAGAGCCAGGTAATTGATACATTCGTTGAACTCAATCCCGGAGACTACGTTGTTCACGTTCAGTACGGTATTGGTATTTTCAAGGGAATTGAAAGAGTCCGCTCACTTGGTAACGAAAGGGATTACATCAAGCTTGAATACGCAGACGAAGAATTTGTATTCGTTCCGATTGAGCAGGTAAATCTTGTTCAGCGATACATTGGAAACGAAGGTGAAAAACCGGCACTGGACAGAATCGGAAGCAAGTCCTGGGAAAACAGAAAAAACAAAGTAAAGAAAGCAGTAGAAGATCTTGCCGAAAAACTTATTGGTCTTTATTCAAAACGAAAAGCAGCAAGGGGATTTCCGTTTCCCAAAGATACAGAATGGCAGACTGCATTTGAAGCCGCATTTCCTTATGAAGATACAGCCGACCAGATTACAGTTACAGAAGAAATAAAAAAGGACATGGAACGGCCTGTTCCAATGGACAGGCTTGTCTGCGGAGACGTCGGCTACGGTAAGACAGAAATTGCAATGAGGGCTGCATTTAAAGCTGTAATGGGCGGTAAGCAGGTTGCATTCCTGGCGCCGACAACAATTCTTGCAGAGCAGCACTATGAAACCTGCGTTGAACGCTTTCAGAATTTTCCTGTGCGTATAGCGCATCTTTCTCGTTTTGTAAGTCCGGCCGAACAGAAAAAAATTCTAGAAAAGACAAAAAACGGGGAAGTTGACATTCTTGTCGGTACGCACCGAATCATTCAGAAAGACGTTTTTTTCAAAAATCTTGGGCTTATGATAATTGATGAAGAACAGCGTTTTGG
>JBGVIP010000033.1:0-39337 GCA_045123335.1 Treponema sp. | reverse complement strand
AAAACGAAATGTCGTTGTGCATTGTGATGTAGATTACGTTTTCAATCGTATTAAGCTCAAGTGCATCGGGATCGGTGTAATTTGTGCCGTTCAGCGCGTTGTAAAGTTCAAGACGCCATTTTTTGCTGTTTTCGTCATCGCGCCCAAAGATGAACTTAAAAAGGCGGTCTTTGTATTGGCTCTGGTGACGGCTAAGAAAATCGTGTTCCATAAAATCTCCTTATTATTTATATATGTGGTCTTGTATGAAAAAATGCAGTTCTTGAAATAAAATTTGCCATCTTGGAAAAAACTGGGAAAAACTTTTTTGAACGAATGCCGTTCATTGTCACCTTTACGTGCTATGATTATATTAAAGAAATCTTTGCTTATTATGCCAGTTTGTGGCACCGAATTTTGAAAAAGCGTGGTATAATTGAAATAGCAAGCTATTTCTGCGAGTTTTAAGCCCTTAGATAGCGCGTCTTAAAACATCGTATTGAGGGAAACGAATAAAAACTGAAGTTTTTATTCGCTGGATTAATAATTATGGCAGAAAGAGAAGACAGATTCAGAACACATCGTATTATTCAGATTGATGAAGACATCCGTTCGGGGATTTATCCGGGCATTCAGTTTTTGATGGACAAGCATGGGGTGAGCCGCCGAACCATTTTGCGTGACATTGAGTTCTTGCGAGACAGGTATCAGGCTCCGGTGGAATGCGACAGAACACGCAAAGGCTACTATTATACTGACCCGACTTTTGCGATTAAAAATGTGCTTTTGACAGAGGGCGACCTTTTTACTGTGAGCACGGTTATGCCTTTGATGGAGCAGTACAAGAATACGCCGCTTGAAAATCAGTTCCGTCACATGATGGGAAAAATCAGCGAGCTTTTGCCGGAAAAGGTCAGCGTTGATTCGGGATTTTTGAACAAGGACATCAGTTTTATTAGTGATCCGCTTCCTTCTATTGAAGAAGGCGTTTTTGAAAACATTTTTGAAGCAATAAAGACTCGCCGCGTGCTGAACTTTGAATACCGTTCGGTGAGCAGTCAGGAATACAAGGCAAGAGTTTTTGATGCTTACCATGTTCTTTGCCAGAAAGGGAACTGGTACGCTTTTGGCTATGACCAAGTTGCAGGCGAAAACCGCATTTACGCACTTTCCCGCTTCCGAAATATAAAGATTACGGCAGAAAAGTTTACTGTGCCGGAAGGTTTTGACATCAGTAAGGAAGTAGATTTGAGCTTTGGTATATGGCACAATAAGGATGCTGCCGAAAACTACGAGCTTTTGTTTGATAAGAGCATGGCAAACTACATTCTTGAGCGCGAGTGGCACAAAGACCAGGTTATGGAACAGAAAGAAGACGGCTCTGTTTACCTGAAGTTTTCTTCTAACCAGAGGCAGCAGATTTTGAGCTGGGTACTAGGCTTTGGTGCTGCGGTTACTGTGCTTGCGCCTGAGAGCCTGAAGCAGGATGTGGTGGAGAGCGTGAAGGCGGTGATGGAGAAATATAAAGGGTAGGGGAAAGCCTTCCCCTGCGCCCGCACTTCGTTGCGTGCTACCCCTTCTACGGGGGAAATCCCCCGTAACGCCCCCTTTTGTCATAAAAAAACGCAAAAATTTGCATAAAAAAAATCCAGTGCACTTCTATGACACCGTTGCATTTTATAATGGAACCCAGGAAGCTCGAAATGGGCTTTCAAGGGGGCGTAAAATGAAAACTATAGAAGGAAATTATGTAATGTGTGCTGCTGCAGAAAAAATCTGCTACACAGAACGCGAAGCAGGGCTTGTTATTAACGGCTGCAAAAAGCACGTTTATATGGGCGGACGTCACTGGGCAAAATCTTCTCATGGAAACTCTAAATCTATTCCCCGCCGCAAGTATTACTGTAAAGACTGCGGATTTTATCATGTTACACATCTAGCCTTATACGATAAGGACTCTCAAAACTACGCTTGGGAAGATTTTTTCTATAGAGAATATGAACGCAAACAAAAACGCGCTCGAGCGTAAGGGGGCGTGTGAAAAAAATTACATCCTTGTAATTTTTTTCACAGCAGTTTTGTCTTTACCAAAACTGCTTATTTCGCACATCCTGTGCGACCGCTAACGCGGAGTTTAAGAGGTAATTATGGGATTTTTCGTTTTTATAATTCTGATTATAGGAATTGTTGCGATTGTAAGTGCATCTAACAGCGGGAAAGGTACTGCTGGCGGTTATCACGGAGGATATGTGCACGGTTTTGATGAAGACGAATACGAAGACTATGAAACCCGAGCTGCAATGGGAGAGCGGGATTATTTTACAGATGATCCTGCCCGTGATTCAGGGTTTAAAACAAACCCTGAAAACGGACGAGTCAAGGCCTTGAGCGAAGCGTGCCTTGACCGGACGTATTATGACTCATATTATGCCCAGGTTGCAGATGATGCAATGATGGGAGATGAGAGCGCCATGGAAGAAATGCGTGGCGAGTTTGGAGATGTGGAGTGGTAATGAGAGAAAAAATTAGAAATACATTATATGGAGCAATCGTAGCAGATGCACTTGGTGTTCCGGTTGAATTCAAAGACAGAGGCTATCTAAAGAAGAATCCAGTAACGGATATGATTGGTTACGGAACCTATAATCTTCCCAAAGGCAGCTGGTCGGATGATTCAAGCATGACATTGTGTCTTGCTGAGAGTATTGGACGGCTTAAAGGAATTGATTATGCAGATGTGATGAAGAACTTCTACGACTGGTTCAAACATTCAAAGTTTACTCCAGATCATCATGTTTTTGATATTGGAAGAACGTGTCATACAGCAATAATGAATTCCCGCCAGGGAATAGAGCCTGTAGACTGCGGATTAACAGATGAACAGAGCAACGGAAATGGTTCACTGATGCGTATTTCTCCGCTTCCATTGTATTTGTTCCAGCAGTTTGGTGCGGATACGATGAGTAAAGAAGAAGCGTTCGAACTTATTCATAACGTTTCCCGACTTACGCATGGTCACAAAATCTCACTTATTGGCTGCGATATTTACTGTGCAGTGATGATTGAAATCCTGAATGGAACGAAGAAAGAAGAACTTCTGCCAAAGGCTCTTCCGAAAATCGGTGAATACGTTCGTCACAATCCGCCTTATGCTCTGGCTCTGGCAAAATACGACAGAATTTCACATATGAACTTTGCCGGGTTTAGTGAAGATAAAATCAAAAGTTCCGGATATGTAGTTGATACACTGGAAGCAGCTTTATGGTGTTTTTTGACTACAGAAAATTATCACGACTGCGCTTTGAAGGCTGTAAATCTTGGAAGCGATACAGATACAGTTGCTTGTGTGGTAGGTAGCATTGCGGGATTGTACTACGGCGAGATACCTGGGGCGTGGGTTGAAGCGGTTCGGAATAAGAAGTTCGTGGATAAGGTGATTGAGAAGTTTACGGATGCGATTTTGGAAGAAAAATAGGGAATTTTAATAAAATAAGTTTTAGGAATATATTCCAAAAACTTATTGAAAATTATGACTTTTTGGAATATGATTTACATATGAAAGAAGAACGGAATTTAGATGCAGAATACATCTCTCGTAAAGAATATCTTGAGCATCTGAAAAATTTAAAGCACAAGAGACTCATAAAAATTGTAACAGGAATCCGTCGTTGTGGAAAATCTACGGTTCTTGAAATGTTTCGTAATCAGCTTTTAAAAGATGGAGTAAAGGAAGAACAGATAATATTTATCAACTTTGAAGATTATGAAAATAAGGAACTGAGAGAACCTGAGTCATTATACAATTATATAAAAGCTCGGCTTTCCTCTGACATGAATTACATTTTTTTGGATGAAGTTCAGCGCGTAAAAGACTTTCCTGATGTTGTGGACAGCCTTTATATAAAAAAGAATGTTGATTTGTACTTAACAGGTTCAAATTCATCTTTGCTTTCCAGCGAAATTGCTACTCTTATCAGTGGGCGCTATGTAGAAATAAAAATGCTTCCTTTTTCGTTCAAGGAATTTGTTGAAGCAACAAATCAGACTGAAAATCTTTCTGGTGCCTACAGACAATATGTTTCAACAAGTTCATTTCCGTATGTGCTGGAGCTTTTGGAAACCCCGCAGGAGATTAATCCGTATCTTGAAGGAATCTATAACACTATTCTTGTAAAAGATATTATCGACAGAAAAAAAATTTCAGACACAACAGTATTAAAAAGCGTTACACAGTTTCTCTTTGACAACATTGGTTTAGAGCTTTCAGCAAAAAAAATTGCAGACACACTCACTTCAAATAACAGAAAATCAGATCCAAAAACAATTGAAAAGTATGTAAGTGCACTTGAAGAAAGTTTTATTGTTTATTCTGCAGGTCGATACAATATCAAAGGAAAAGAATACTTAAAGAGTCTCGAAAAATATTATGTGGCAGATATAGGACTCCGCAATTTTATGCTCGGCAAAAAATCAATGGACGTAGGACATATACTTGAAAATGTAATTTACCTTGAGCTTTTGAGAAGAGACTATGATGTTTATGTGGGAAAGATTGATACACAGGAAGTCGACTTTGTAGCACAGACACAAGACGGAAACATTTACATACAGGTTGCGGCAAGTGTACGTGATGAGTCAACACTTGAACGGGAACTAAAACCTCTTAAAGCAATAAAAGACAATTATCCAAAGATGATTCTGACCCTGGACGATGACCCTGACAGCGATTATGAAGGAATAATCCGCAAAAATGCTCTTGAATGGTTGATGGAGGATTGAGAAAAGTTGTCTGATATTCTGATCGGCACCAGCGGATACGATTACCCCGAATGGAAAGGAGTTTTCTATCCGCCGGAAGTAAAACGAGCAGATTTTCTCTCTTATTATGCAACACAGTTCAATGCAGTGGAGCTGAATAATACGTTTTACAATATGCCTACCGCAGAACGCCTGTTCTCATTTTACGAGCGAAGTGAAGGAAGGCTCCAGTTTAGTATCAAAGCAAACAGACTGCTTACACATGAAATCGATTCACAATGGCAGAATGCAGCTGATGACTTTAAGACAGCATTGAATCCACTTTTGGAAAAAGACAACTTGTGTGCAGTTTTGTTCCAGTTTCCGCAGAGCTTTCATTACACGAACGAAAACCGCATTTATCTTGCAAAGATGATTGCAGCATTTGAAGGATTCTCCGTCGTTATTGAGTTCCGTCATAAAGAATGGATTCGGGAATCTGTTTTTGAAGGACTTGTTCAAAGAAAAGCTTCAATTGCTTTTTGTGATATGCCGCAGCTGAAGTCACTTCCTAATGCAGATTTTCAAAATAGCTTGTATTCGCAATTTATAGGACCAAATGCTTATATCCGCCTGCATGGACGAAATGCAAATGCATGGTATGCGCCTGCGCCGAAGGCGCAAATGACAAAAATTTCCTCTTACGCAAACGAGCGAAGCGAGTATGCGCCTGCGCCGAAGGCGCAAACGTCAATAGCTTCCACTCATGCAAACGGCGCGAAAGCGACGTATGCGGCTGGGACTGAGCAGAATGGCAGCGGCAGATATAATTATGAGTATTCAGAAGGGGAATTAAAGGAGTTTGTTCCAGTGGTTCATGTTGCTTCGGAAGAGGGCAGAAAAGTGCAGGTGTATTTTAACAACCATCCGAAAGGAAATGGTGCAAAGAATGCTAAGATGCTGAAGGAGATGGTGCAAGTTCCCTCATAAAAGTGTTAAGAATTCATGAAAATTCGCTCATAATAATGTAATAATTTTAAGTTAGCAGTTTAATTATTCTTTTTGTTATTTATGGTATAATGACCAATGCAGGAGAAAAACGTGGCTAAAAAGAACTCAATAAAGCTTTTTGAAGATAAACTTGTTCGCTCTGCTTGGGATGATGAAAAAGAAGAGTGGTATTTTTCTGTAAATGATGTTGTACAAATCCTGTCAGATTCTGTGAATGTAACAGATTATATTAAAAAGATGCGTAAGCGGGATGAAGAACTCAGCCAAGGGTGGGGACAAATTGTCACCCCCCTTTCTGTTCCGACTGCAGGTGGAATGCAGAAAACAAATTTTACAGATACAAAAGGTATTTTCCGAATAATTCAGTCAATTCCATCCAAAAAAGCAGAACCGTTCAAACAGTGGCTTGCAAAAATGGGTGCAGAACGATTAGAGCAGCTCCAAGACCCAGAACTTTCCATTAAACAAGGTTTGGAAGATTACCGCAGGCTTGGCTATTCAGATGATTGGATTAACCAGCGATTAAAATCAATAGAGATTAGAAAAGACCTTACAGACCAGTGGAAAGAACACAATGTTGAAGAAGGTGTTCAGTATGCGGCTCTTACAGACATTATTTATCAGGCATGGGCTGGTAAAACGGCAAAAGAGTATAAGAAGTTCAAGGGTCTTAAAAAAGAAAACTTGCGCGATAACATGACTAATGAAGAACTTGTTTTGAATATGCTTGCAGAACTTTCTGCTACAAGTATTACAAAAGCCAAAAATCCGCAGACTCTGGAAGAAAATGCTCAGTGTGCTCATGAAGGTGGAAATGTTGCTGCAGTGGCAAGACGAGAGCTGGAAAGTAAAACAGGACGAAGTATTGTAAGTCCCATGAACACGAAAGACTATTTTGCAGCTCAAATTGAATCAAAAGATGAGCATAAAGATTGACTATGTAATACCTGACTTTATTGGAAAGACTCCGGAAGAATTAGGTTTGCCAAGTCCTTCAGTTTTTGATTCCTTTTTGCAGAAGAGCCTTGGTGATTTGAGAATGAATTAGAATAAAAGCCCCACCTGAAAACCAGATGGGGCGGTCTCAGCTAAAAAGCCTCAGCTTACGCTGCTATATTAACAGTTTTGCTGATGGCTGAAACAGCGGATTTGAGTTCTTTGTCGCCGGAACAGTATCTTGTGCGGATTACGATTCTGTAATCGGCTTCGGTGATGCTGTCGGGAACGTAGAATTCAAGCGTTTTTGGCTTGTTCTGGCTGATTGTTTCAGTCGCAACCTGAATCCAGGAGGTTTCGTCTTTGCTGGCGTTTCCGTCAGTGTCGAGTGGGGCAAACCAGATGCCGGAATCTTCGCCCATTACTTTGAGCTTTGTACCGGTAATGCGGACGCCTTTTCCTTTTAACAAATTGCGTTCTTCATTCTGATTAAAGGTGTTGATGATTCTGTCGATTGTAGGACTTGAATCTGCAATGATAACCTTATCAACCTTAAGGCTGTCCACGGCTTCCTGCGCACGAGTGCTTGGAGTAAAGTTCAGTTTGAATCCCGGAATACTTGATTCACCCGGATTTTCGCCTGAGATACTTCCTGCAACGCTGATGTACATTGTACCAAGACCAAGAACATCAACTGCCTTTGCATTCTGGCAGGCAGTGAGCATTTCATCTCCTAAAAGATTTGCAACATGCTGAATCATGTAAGGACTTACGCCTGCATTCTTTTCAGAGATTGATGCAATTAAGTTTTCAAGAGTTACTGTGTTTCTTGTAACACGTCCAATGAATGAATTCTCTTCTGAAGAGAACTGATTTTTACGCAGAGTCACGCTTAAGATGCTGTCTGCATTTTTAAAAGTTGTAGTGGCCATAGTCTTCTATGCTCCAATTAGTGCGGTGATTGCGCTTGCTGAGCTTGTCGAAGCATCGAAATCACCATTGCTTAGATTGTTTGTCAAAACCGAACGCAACGGAACGGCGGGAGACCAAAAACTTTAGTAACAGAGCATTCTGATTTTCTTTGCACTGTAACCTGAGAAAAAAAAGTCTTTGACAGGGAGCATAGATTTATATTAAAATAGTTTAATCAATTTTGGATTCTACTATAGAATCTATGCATAGCTCTTGTTTAACGCCAATTAAACGGGAGCTTATTTTTTTGCCCAAAGGCCATTTAACTAACCCTCCTTTGTATTTGAACTTGTTTATTTTGAGCCATAATCTGTGGCACAAAATTCTTCATAAACTTCTCTGTCAAAACTTGGTGATTCTGACAATAAAAGAGCGCAAGAGATAACTGATCTTTGCTCATACAAGAGCTAAAGTCAAAATCTCCTGCGCTTTGTGCTTTTAGAAGTTCTTCTTCACTGAACACAAGCAGAGATGTAAGCAAATCTGCTATGTTTTCGTGAATGTTCATTAAAACAACTTTAGAAACCGGATCAAGCTGTTCAAATTCCTGAACACCAAGGTTTATCTTAAAATAGTTAATCAGACCCCAATGCGAGATTTCATGTGCAATCGAATAGAGCGCACCGCGGTCACCGTTACGAGCCTTTTCGTAAACAGATTCTTTGATGCAAATCTCATGCAGGTTTGCACAATGCTTATAGTATGCCTGAATGCTTTCTTTGCATGTCCATTCAGCATCAGGAATAATATTAAACTCAAAATGTGCGTCAGCCTGACAGAGTTTGTTTTCTGCAATGCTCAACGCTGGAAACATTTGTGTAGAGTCGAGTCCGAAAAACTTTTTGAACTCAACTGCCATCTGCTTAAAATCCACAATCATCATTAAGATGACTGTTCCAACAACTGAAATCTGATCTGCCATTTAATCTCCTTGATGCCTCCGCGGCAGCGGTCGCACAGGAGGTGCGAAATCAAAGTTTTGCAAGCAAAACTTAAGTTCAAAAATTGCATGGATGCAATTTTTGAAACAACCTCCATGTGTTACATAGGCACAGCTTCCGATTTAATTCTTTGCAGACAATCCTTTATTTCTGCAAGCTGTTCTCTGTTCATTTGCGACAGGTCATGTGCAAACATAACAGCGGTGTCCACATATTCAGGTAAAAGCTCTTTATCCTGAATAGCCGAAAGGCCAATTACGACCTTTTGTCTTGACTCTGCAACAAGTCGCGCAAATTCAAACTTTTGTCCTTCTGTAAGGTTGTAAGCCTTATAGAGTTTCTCCTTAATATCTTCCGGAACCTCACGATGTTTGTTTTCGATAGCCGAAAGATATGCGGCAGAAAGACCAATCTTGTCTGCCATATCGCCTAAGCTCTGGTCGTTGTCAATGCGCAACTTTCTTAGAAACTTTGCGATTTCTGTAGCCATATTTACCTACCAGTTATACACGGCATTTACCGTAGGATTTTTGATGTAAGGCGGATTGCCAGTCACGTCTAACCTTTCTTGTTGTTTATAGAATATCACGGGTGTTTTATACTGTCAATACTTAAATATCAAAAATATTTACAAATTGTGAAAAAAAATAAATCCGCTGTGTATGGAACGACAGTTCCGCGGTGTGTGGAAAGGCGAGGGTGTAGGGTGTGGAATGGACTATCTATAGGTGAAGGATAACACGGAGTTTATTAACACACAAATATTTTTTAAGAAATCGTGATATTTTTTAACCTATTTCAGAAAAACTGTGGTATAATACCCATAATATGCAGGTAGATTACAGAAAACTTTGGATACGCTTGATTGAAAAAGGTATTAAGAACAAAACAGATTTAATTCCTCTTGCTGGTATTTCAACAAATATTTTGGCAAAACTCAATAAAGGTGAATTTGTTTCAATGGAAAGTCTTCAGAAGATTTGTAAGGCACTTAGTTGTGATATTGGAGACATTGTGACTTTTGAAGGAAAATAATTTTAGTGCCACTATTTGGCACTATTTCGTGATAGAATATTTTGGAAGGTTTTAGATAATGGCAAAATTAAAGATTAGAAACTTTGGTCCTATTCAGAATGGATTTTCAGAAAACGATGGCTTTTTAGATATTTCTCCTGTTACTGTAATTTGTGGAAATCAGGCAACAGGCAAGAGTATAATTGCAAAATTGTATTCTACTTGCGCATGGCTAGAAAAAAAAGTTGACTCTGGAGAGTTTCCAAAGAGAATAACTAAGACATCTTTTAAAGAATTGCTTGCTTATCATAAAATTGACTGCTATTTAATGAAAGAAACTGAAATTCAATATATTGGAGAAGCATGGAAAATTACTTATTTAGATTCAAAAATAAGTATAGATTCAATCAAAGAAGCAGATTATATCCGTCCAAAAATTGTATATATTCCAGCCGAAAGAAACTTTTGTACATCAATAGAAAATGCAAGTTCCTTAAAAGGATTGGCAAAAGATACTTTTGACTTCCTTTCTGATTATATGATTGCAGCAAACAGTCTTAAAAATTCAAAGTACAAATTGCCATTAAATGGTTACGAATATCGATACGATTCAAAAACTAATACATCCTATGTTGCAGATGATGATAAAGACTATGAAATTGATATTGTAAACGCTTCGAGCGGACTGCAGTCTCTTTCTCCAATGGCTTTAACAAGTGCATTTTATTCTCAATTTATTGCAGATGATAAAACAACTAATACAGAATTTTCTTTTGATCAGGAAAGACGATGGAAAGAAGGAATGGATAAAATTGGGAACCAATACAATATGCCTGAGAAAAGTTTACAATTTCTAAGCGATGCATTAGCTCAATATAAGAATAAAACAGAAGGTATTGTTAATCTAGAAACTGATCGCGACAAAACAATCTACAAATGGCTTATCCGTATTATAAACTCTCGTTTTATAAATGTTGTAGAGGAACCAGAGCAAAATCTATACCCAGAATCTCAAGCAGAGGTTTTGTATTATCTTTTACAATGTTTCAACACACAAAGTTATAACACTACAGAAAAGATTGAAAACAAACTTCTGATTACAACTCACAGCCCGTACATTCTTGCTTACCTTACACAGAGTGCAAAGGCTGCTGAATTATTAGCAAAAGGGGTTCCAGAAAAAGAAATTGAAAAGATTATTCCTGTAAAAGCTGCAGTTTCCGGTGAAAAGATTCATATTTACGAAACAAAGGCGGACGGAACAATCAAACTTCTTGAACCTTATGAAAATCTCCCTTCTGATGACAATGAATTAAACAAGGCATTGGAAGAACAGAACGACAGCTTCTCAGATCTTCTTGAGCTGGAGGCTAAGTTTTGCAAGTAGATTTTTATAAATATGCCGCTCCAGTAAATTCAGTAAAAGAATTTGGACTTGTTGACCCAGACGACAAAGAAGGAAAAAAGCCTGCTTTTGTAAGTTATGACAAAGCTGCTGACAAATGGAATGCAACAGTCGAATGTAATAACCGAACAGATTACAGTTTCATTGCTGTAGATAATAATGTTCCGCTGACAGTAAAAGTAAAAGGCAAAGATGAAACAGCAAGTTCCTGTGATGCCATGTTATATACTCCAAAAACAGTTTGCTTTATTGAACTGAAAGCAGATAAAAAAGGAAACGACTGGCTTAATCATGGAATGGAGCAACTTACAAATACAATCGGCTTCTTTGGTGAAGAGATTGAAAAGTACGAAAACAAAAGAGCATACCTATGCAATTCCAGAAGACCATTTGTTCCATCAATTCATAAAATTGCTCAGCAGCAGTTTATGCAGAAGAATAAGATAGTGCTTCGTATAAAAACGGAGATTGAAGAATTAAAGTAGGAAGGATGGTATATGAGTAAAAACTATAACGAAAAAACTCGTGTTCAAATGCCAGCAATGGTTCATCTTACTCGCCTTGGTTATAAATACATTGGAAAAATGTATGAAGAAAATGCTGGTGAAACTTTTGATTCTGAAACAAATATCCTTATTGATAAATTCCATACAGCCTTTGATCGTTTAAATCCATCCAAAAAAGGAGACTGGTTATCTGTCTTTTCCGACATCAAAAAAGAATTAAACGATGACGATTTAGGTAAACAGTTTTATGAACGTCTGACTTCTATTTCTCCTTATAAACTCATTGATTTTGATAATCCTAAAAACAATGATTACTACGTAACAGCTGAGTTTACTTGCCGCAATGGTGAAGATGAATTCCGGCCTGATATTACGCTTTTTATAAATGGGCTTCCACTTGTTTTTATTGAAGTAAAGAAAACGAATAATGTAGGCGGTATGGTTGCAGAAGCTAACCGCATGACACTTGATAGATTCCCGAATAAAAAGTTCCGACGATTTATAAATATAACTCAGCTGATGATTTTCTCTAACAATATGGAATATTCATCTCTTGGCGGTATTGTGCCTATTGAAGGTGCTTTTTATTGTACAGGGGCCAGAAATAAGGCATTCTTCAATTGCTTTAGAGAAGATAATTTTACTTCTCAGCCTGTTCCTCCTTTTAATGCAAATTATCCTTACAAGCCAATTGACCAGGAAGTTGAAAGAGAGATTCTTACAGACTTTAACTGTCAGGTAATTAAACAGGCTCCAGAGTATCAGACAAATCTTGATACATATACTCCGACAAACCGTATACTTACTTCTATGTGCAGCCCGGAGCGCTTACTATTTATTCTGAAATATGGAATTGCTTACGTAAAATCTGAGCGCGAAGTTGATGGTAAGATTGAAGTTACAGACCAGAAGCATATTATGCGTTATCAGCAGATGTTTGCAGCGCTGGCAATTCGAGATGCACTTGAAAACGGAAAGAAGTCTGGAATTGTATGGCATACACAAGGTTCTGGAAAAACAGCTCTTTCTTATTATCTTACTCGTATTCTTACAGATTATTTTGCAAAATATAATAAAGTCACAAAGTTCTATTTTATTGTAGACCGTTTGGATTTGCTGGAACAGGCTAAACAGGAATTTGAAGCTCGTGGACTTTCAATTAACACTGCAAATAGCAAAACCGAATTGATGGAACAATTCCGAAGTAATCAAAGCCAGCAGGGTGTAACAGGTAAAGCTGAAATCACTGTTGTAAATATTCAGAAGGTTGAAGAGGACCAGAATAAAGTTCAGGTCAAAGACTACGCAACAAATCTTCAGCGAATATTTATTATTGATGAAGCACACCGCGGATATAAGCCGGACGGATGTTTCCTTGCAAATCTTTTTAATGCTGACAAAGATTCAATAAAGATTGCTCTTACTGGTACTCCAATTCTCAAAGAAGAAAAATCGAGCTGTTCTGTATTTGGTGATTACTTCCATGCTTACTATTATGATAAATCAATCTCTGATGGATACACTTTGAAAATCCTTAGAGAAGAAATTGAAACTTCATACCGTAAACGACTTACTGAAGCATATCAGAAACTTGAAAAGCTTGTTACAAAAGGCGAACTCAAAAAAGATGATATTATCAATCATGATTCATATGTAAAAGAGTTACTCCGCTATATCATCAAAGATCTTGTTACATTCAGACTGTTACAAGGTGACCCGACTCTCGGCGGAATGATTATCTGCGAAACAAGTGAACAGGCTAGAAAACTCTATCAGTATTTTGATGAGATTCAGAATGAACTTCACGAAACTGAGAATATGACTTCTACTTTGAAGCCAGGTCTTATTCTTTATGACAGCGATGATAAGGAAACTCGAAAGCAAATTGTAAAAGACTTTAAGAAGAATTTTACAATCGACATTCTTATTGTTTATAACATGCTTCTTACTGGTTTTGATGCACCTCGTCTTAAACGCCTTTATTTTGGTAGAAAACTCCGAGACCACGGACTTCTTCAGGCAATTACCCGCGTAAACAGACCATACAATTCTGATTATGGCGAACAGCGTTATGGAACTGTAATTGACTTTGCAGATATCAAAGCAAACTTTGAAGAGATAAACAACAAGTATATTAAAGAATTCCAGAAGTTCAGCAGCGAAGATGAAACTGGTTTAGAAAATCTTCCAGATATGTTTACTCAGGTTCTGGAACAGAAAGAAGATATCATAAAGCAGATGAAAGAAGCCCGACAGACACTTTCTAATTATGACATTACAAATGCTGAAATCTTTGATCAGGAAATAACAGAGATAGAAGACAAGAAAGAACTCTTTGAACTTCGTACAGCTTTGACAAATGCAAAGAACATGTTTAACCTTGTCCGCACGTTTGGTGATGAAGAATTAAAAGCAACTTTTGCAAAGCTTGCAATTGAAAAACTTCCTGATATGCTTGCAGCGGTTCAGGCACGAATTAACGAGATAAATACTCTTGAAGCCTTTGAGACAAGTGATGAAACAAAAATGCTTATCAATGAAACCATGATGAACATTCAGTTCAACTTTTCAATGATAAACAAAGAAGAATTAAAGCTTGTTGATAATGGTTCAGAACTCCAGGAAAAGCTTTCTAAAACATTGCACGAAATCCGTGATTATTATGATCCTGAAGACCCGCAGTTTATAACACTTGCAGAGGCATTTAAGCAGAGATTTAAGGAGCATAAATTTAAGCCGGAAAACATTGCGCAGTATAACGAAGAAAACAAATCGATGGATGAAATCTATAAAAAGATTCGTAAATTGCGACGACAAGACGACGCGCTTCTTTCTCGGTATAATGGAGACAAGAAGTTTGTTCGTGTTCACAAAAGAATTGTAGAAGAAAACACAAGAAGAACAGAACGACATGCACAGCCGATTATTTCTACAATGACAGATGATATTGTGGATGCAATGATGACTGTAAAAAAGATTATAGACCAGCAAGTTTATGACAGAAATGACATTCTCAAAAAAGATGCATATTTTGCAGATACAGTTTATGCATTAATTGATAACAGTCTGACACAACTTAATATCAAATCAGAAGTTGAAGACTGTGATTTTATTCAGAAGAGAGTAAGCAAGCAATATTTGAATCAATATCATGATTATTATTTAGCATAGGGTTAATGTCATTCCGAACTTATTACGGAATCTATACGAGGGAAAATATGAACATCAGAGAAAAAACAGTTGCACTTATCGATGAATTAAAAGCAACATGCCAGAGTGCCGGACTTGGTAACGACGGAAACGAGTTTAAAATCATTACACAGGTTTTTCTGTATAAATTTTTAAATGATAAATTCGGCTACACATTAAAGAATAAAGATACACGCTATAAAGCTCAGTTCCAGAATGTAAAAGACTGGGAAGGGGAGTATGCAAAACTCACTGAAGAGGAGCAGAAAAGAGTTTGCCGAGTATTGGGTGCAGACTGTCCGAATCTTTATTCAAGACATCTTATTACACAGCTTTGGAATCAGCAAACTAAGGGCGACTTTGACATAATCTTTGATTCTACAATGAAAGATATTGCAGCTGAGAATATGGAAATCTTTTCTACACTCACTGTAGCAAATACAAAGATTCCAATTTTTGAGCCTCTTACTCAGTATGTTACAGATGATAGTCAAAGAGCAAACTTTGCGCGTGCTCTTGTAGATAAACTTGTAAAGTTCAGCTTTGAAGAAGCATTTGCAGAACACTACGACTTCTTTGCAAATATCTTTGAATATCTTATTCAAGATTACAACACAGCAGGCGGTGGAAAATATGCAGAATATTACACTCCGCATGCAATTGCAACAATTATGGCTCGTCTGCTTGTAGGTGATGATTCAGACCTTCACAATATTGAATGTTATGATCCTTCTGCCGGAACTGGAACACTCTTAATGGCACTCGCTCATCAGATTGGAGAAGACCGTTGTACAATTTTCAGTCAGGATATTTCTCAGCGTTCCAACAAGATGCTCAAACTGAATCTGATTTTGAACAACCTTGTTTCGAGTCTGGACCATGCAATTCAGGGAGACACACTTGTAAATCCTTATCATAAATCTGATGACGGAAAGGAACTTAGGCAATTTGATTTTGTTGTTTCTAATCCACCGTTTAAGATGGACTTTAGCGATACAAGAGAAAAGATTGCAGCCATGCCTGCAAGATTCTGGGCTGGAGTTCCAAATGTTCCAAAAGCAAAAAAAGAAGGAATGGCCATTTACACATGTTTTATTCAGCATGTAATAAATTCAATTAAAGACAGTGGAAAGGGCGCAATTGTAATTCCAACTGGTTTTATTACTGCAAAATCTGGAATTGAAAACAAGATTCTTCACAAGATTGTAGATGACAAAATAGTCTGGGGCGTTGTTTCTATGCCTTCAAATGTATTTGCAAATACAGGTACTAACGTAAGTGTGCTTTTCTTTGATAAATCAAAGACTGCTGACAAAGTAATTCTTGTAGATGCAAGTAAACTTGGTGAAGAATATAAAGATTCTAATGGACTTAAAAAACGCCGCCTTACAAACGAAGAAATCGAAAAGATTGTAAAAACCTTCCGCAATAAAGAAGCTGTTGAAGATTTCTCTGTAGCTGTAACTTATGATCAAATAAAAGAAAAAGGATATGTTCTGAGTGCAGGTCAGTATTTTGACATTAAGATTGAATATGTAGACATTAGCGAGGAAGAATTCAATGCACAAATGAAGGCTGATACCGAAGAACTAACAGCTATGTTCAAAGAAAGCCATGAACTGGAAAATGAGATAAAGATGCAGCTTGCAAGCCTTAAGTTTGTAAAATAGGAGAAACTATGGCAGACGAACTCATAATCTATAATACGGACGACGGCAAGGCAGATGTAAAGCTTTACTCAAAAGACGGCGTTATCTGGATGAATCAGCAGCAGATGTCTTTGCTTTTTGATACCTCAAAACAGAATGTAAGTTTGCATATTCTTAATATATTTAAAGAAAAGGAACTGGAAGAAAGTTCAGTTGTCAAGGATTACTTGACAACTGCCTCAGACGGCAAAAACTACAATGTAACTTATTATGCTCTTCCAATGGTAATTGCTGTAGGTTTTAGAGTAAGAAGCCCAAGAGGAACACAGTTTAGAAAATGGGCAAACGAAAATCTTTCTGAGTACCTTACAAAAGGCTTTATTCTTGATGACCAGCGTCTTAAGAATCCAGATGGAAGACCTGACTATTTTGATGAGCTTCTTGAAAGAATCCGCGACATTCGTGCCAGCGAAAAAAGATTTTATCAGAAGGTTAGAGACTTGTTTGCCCTCAGTTCAGATTATGATAGCACAGATAAAGCAACCCAAAACTTTTTTGCAGAAACCCAGAATAAGCTTATTTATGCAGTAACAAAAATGACTTCACCAGAAATCATTTTAAGCCGTGCCGATAGTTCTAAGCCTAATATGAACCTTACAAGCTGGAAAGGAAAAATTGTCCGCAAGCAGGATATTTATATTTCAAAAAATTATCTTACTCAGGATGAGCTTGATACTCTTAACAGACTTGTAACCATCTTTCTTGAATCAGCCGAACTTCGTGTAAAAATGCGAAAAGATCTTACATTAAAATTCTGGGAAGATAATGTAGACAAACTTATAAGCGATAATGATTTTCCTCTTTTAGACGATAAAGGCAGCCGTTCAAGAATCCAGGCAGATAAAAAGGTAGAAGAAATCTATCTAGAATTTGACCAGCGAAGAAAAGACTTTGAAGCAAAAGAAGCTGACCGTCTGGATGCCGAAGAGTTAAAACTTTTAGAAGATGCCGAAAGCAAAATTAAGGGAAGAAAAAAGTAATGGAAATGGAGAAATATAAGTTGGGCGTTCCCGCCGCTTCGCGTCGGTCGGGCTTTCCGGGGTTCCGCTATCGCTTCATTGCTACGCAACGGCTTCGCCGCCCCTACAATCCCTAACGCTTATTAATTGAGAATGGAGAATGGAGAATTGAAAGTTACGACTTTTGGTGAAATACTTGAATTACAAAGGGGATTTGATTTACCAGCGTCAGAAATGATAAATGGTGATGTTCCTGTTGCGGGTTCTAACGGAGTAATTGGTTATCATAATGTTGCAAAGGTTCAGCCTCCTTGTATTACTGTTGGACGAAGTGGAAGCGTTGGAAAAGTCCATTATTATAATGAACCAATTTGGGCACACAATACTTCTCTTTTTGTTTCTGATTTTAAAGGCAATAATCGGAAATATATTTATTATCTTCTGAAATCAAAGGATTTCGCAAAATTATGTGATAGTAGCGTAGTTCCATCATTAAATCGAAATTTTGTTTATCCAATAAAGACTCTTTTTGAAGAAAATAAGGATAAACAGCAAAAAATCGCCACTATTCTTTCCTCACTTGATGACAAAATAGCGTTGAACCGCCGTATGAATGCAAAGCTGGAGCAAATGGCAAAACGGCTTTATGACCACTGGTTTGTGCAGTTTGACTTTCCTAACGCAGATGGCAAGCCTTACAAGGCAAGCAGCGGCAAAATGGTCTGGAACGAAACGCTCAAACGCGAGATTCCTGCTGGATGGGAAGTAAAGAAACTTGGTACTTTATTCACAACAAACCGAGGTGTTTCATACAGTACAAAAACAATCACTGGGGATAAAGGCATTCCAATGATAAATCTTGCATCATTTTCTCCAGACGGTTCATATAAAATAGATGAAATCAAATTATATACAGGCAAATATGCTCAGGAAAAAGTTTTAAAACCGTTTGATTTGGTAATGTGCAATACTCAGCAAACCGCAATTGATTTTTCAAAAGACATAATCGGAAAAGCATTGCTCGTGCCTGACATTTTTGAAGGAGACATAACATCTTCGCACCATGTTAATACATTGAAAGTTCATGACGAGAAATTAAAGTTTTATTTGTATCGTCTTTTCAACACAGATTATTTTCACGCATATATTTCCCACTTTGCAAGCGGTACCAATATTATGGGCTTAGATTTCGCTGGAGTTGAAAACTATTCTGCTGTAATTCCAAGTGAAGAAGTATCATCTAAGTTCGCAGACTTTACACTAAATATTGAAAAAATGAAGAGCGAGATTATTCGTGAAAATACGAAGCTTATAAGTTTACGAGACAGACTGTTACCATTGCTTATGAATGGACAAGTGGAGGTGAAGTGAAAATGATTTTTGAACAGGCAAGTTTAGAAGGACTATGTAAAGTACTAGGGGAATATGCTACTGGCTCTCAAATAACAACATATCTCATGCAATTATCAATTACAGATATTGCTGGCCCACAATGTACGAAATGGCGTCGATTATATGATGCTTTTACAGTATATCAGAATCATTTTCATAATAACAATAAAATTCTTGAATATATTCGTTTAGAATGTGCCCCTCCTCGTTATGCTAATGATGCTGAAACTTTTCATGAATTATTAGAACAAATAAATCTTCAATTGGCGTTTTGTGGTCTTGAATTATTGGAAAATGGGAAAATACAAGAAATTGTAAAGGCAGAGACAATTTCAGAAGCCCAGAAAAAAGCTGATAACCTTAAAAGAAAATTAGAACAGCGTGATGCACATAATATGATTTTTCAATACTGCAAATCTGAGTTATTACAAAATAATTATTTTCATGCAGTTTTTGAAGCAATGAAAGGATTAATGCAGCGAATAAGAATTATATCAGGCTCATCACTAGATGGTACAAGACTTATAGAATATATCTTCAGTAAAGAACCTGTTTTGATAATTAATAATTTTCAAACACAATCAGAAAAAGATGAACATGCTGGATTTTGTAATATTTTAAAGGGCTTATGTGGAATGTTCAGAAATACAGAAGCACATGAGCCTAAGGTTACATGGGAAATTTCCGAACAAGATGCATTGGAAATTTTATCTATGGTTTCTTATTGTCATAGAAGATTAGATTCTGCGCAAAAGATACGACTTGCGGATTATTAATTAGATAAGGAAAGATCAGATGCTAGATTTATTTACACCGCAAGTAGAACAGACTAAATTACATCATAACTTTGTTGAAATTACAAAAGATCCACAACCATATGCAAGAGAATTATTAAATTCTTGGACAGATGGTTTTATTGATCGAGACCACAAATTTGTAAAAGAATTTCAAACCACATTTAATTCTTCTTTCTGGGAATTGTATTTATTCAATGTATTCAAGCAATATGGATTTGAAATTGATTTTTCAAAGGCAATGCCTGATTTCATATTAACAAAACCTTATGATGTTTGTATTGAAGCTGTTATTTCAAACAATGCAAATAAGGCATTACAAGAATATGAAAGAAAACCTGAAGACATGCCTGTATTAGATGAGATTGTAAGAACTGCAACAATCCGTTTGGCAAATGCAATCTGTTATAAATATAAAGAAAAATTTAAAAAAACTTATTCTAAGTTGGAGTATGTGAAAGGAAAACCTTTTGTACTTGCTGTTGCGCCATTTGAACAACCGTATTTCTGGGAACAAACTAATAGAGCTATTAATCATGTTCTATATGGGATAAAAGGATATAAATTTAAAAATCCAAACAACAAAGTATATACTGAGATTACAGAATGTATAGAAGAACCCGTCATAAAAAAAGAAAATGGTTCTGAAATTAAATTAGGATTCTTTGCAAGTAATCAAATGGAAGAAATAAGTGCCATTCTATTTTCTAATGTTGCTACTTTTGGGAAAGTAAGGGCTTTAACAAAAGATAAAGATCCTAGGCAAATGTTATTTATGTTTAGTAAATTTAATGCAAATGGCTTACACCCTTTTGAGGGAATGTTACCCAAACAGCAATACTATGAAACATTAGAAAGTGGCTTACATTTATATTTAAATTCTTTCGCAAAATATCCTTTACCAGATGATTTCATAAAATTATTTCCTTCATGGAGTTATTTTGATTTTAAACAGAAAATGCCATTTGGGGATTCAAAAGATGGTGAATTATTTAGCCGTATGGTAAATGTTATTAATTTTGTCTAATAAGGAATATATAATGAAGTGTGTCTATTGTAATGAAATTATTAACAAAGTGAGTAATGAGCATATTATTCAAAATGCACTTGGAGGGGAATTACAAGGTAATGAAATTTGTTGTGATGATTGTAACAAAAAAATATCACAACTAATCGACAAACCTTTTACCGATCATTTTAAAACAATACTAATGTTTTTTCCTAATTTAAAAAAAATGAATAATCAAAATTCTTCAATAACAATTAATGCAATTGGAAAAACTATTGATGGAGAAGAATTTGATGTGATTGTAAAGAATAAGAAAATATCAAGTTCTCCTGAATTCCAATCAAAATATAAAAACAAAGATTTGTCATGTTTTACAAGTTTTAAATCTGAATTGTTTAAGATAAAAGATCAGGAGATTTTTTTTACAGGAATAAGGAAAATCGCTTTTAATTATGCTATTTATAACAAAGTAGAGTTTGAAAAACTTAAAAATTGGCTATTGATAGAAACTGAAATAGAAAATAGTAAAAGACGGCTTAAAAATGTTATTTTTAAACAGCCCGTAATTCCATATTATCCATTGAATGATTTTGAGAAATTTATTGAGAATCAGAATACTGAAATGTTACATAGTTTATTATTGTTTACAAAAGATAATAAATTATGGTGTTATGTCAATTTGTTTAACACATTCAAATATTATGTTTTATTATCTGAAGAAATTGACTTAAGTAAAAAAATCAATAAGAGTTATTGTCAATTGGTTCAAAAGATTAATCATGATACTTCATTTGTAAAATATAGAAAGATAAAACAAAAAATGATTTTAGCTGAAGAATTTAATGTTGATATTAATCTAAATGATGAAGATTTTATAAAAAATATCAAAACAATAATATCTAAAAAAAATAGACAAATTGATTATTACAAATACATAAATAATTTATCTACTAATACTGTTGAGTTGTATCATTGGATACAAAAGTATGGTAAAAAAAATTTGGAACAATTATTCTTATACTTAAAATATTATACCGATGAGATAGATAATTCTACAGTATATGATGAAAATGAAAGATTCATAAACAAAAAATATAAAGAATTACTTCTTATTTCTAATGGTAAGGAAATAGCTTATCCTGAATATTTATTTTCTAATTTTGATGAAGATAAATGCAGATTATATTGTACGCAAAGATTACTTTTTTTATGTAACTTTTTGCAAAATGGAGAATCTTTTGAATAATACTGATTATCTTTCCCGTCAGCCATATCTAGTTCTTCTCAAATCAATAATTGCAAATCAGAAAGAAAAACCAACCGGCTATTCTTTTGCGATTGACGGTGAATGGGGCTCTGGAAAGACCTGGATTTTACAGGAGCTTGAAAAGCAGCTTTTAGAAGAGAAAGATAATAAATACTTAATCTTTCATTACAATGCCTGGGAAAATGATTTTTATGATGAACCGCTGGTTGCAATTCTTTCTGTAATGATAGAAAAGCTCAACGAAGTAACCTCACAGAAATCACTCTATGAAGCAACCATTGATGAATTGTTACGACAAGTATCTGATGATTTACTTACTCTAACTTCTGGAATTGTAAAGGAAATTACTAAAATTGATATTGAGCAGGTAATAAAGCGTAAGAAAGGCTTCTTTAAAAGAATAAAGGAAAATACAAAAATTTCTTCTAAAGATATTAATACAATGCTTCCATTAAGAAATACACTGGAGACTGTTAGGAAAAATCTTAGGAAATTAGCTGATAAAGTTCATGTTATTTTTGTTATTGACGAGCTGGACCGCTGCTTACCAGAATATGCAATAAAAGTTTTAGAACGACTGCATCATGTTTGTAATGATATACCTGTGATTCAAATATTAGCCATAAACAAAAATCAAATATCGAATAGTATTTCAAAAGTCTTTGGTAACGATATGCTTAATTCACCAAATCAAACTGAAGAAAATATTCAATTTTCAGAAATCTATTTACAGAAATTTGTTGATGTAATAATTCCTCTTCCTAATGGCAAAATTGATGTAAGACTAGAGGTTCTGAACGGCTTACAGAAATCTTATTCACCCTACATAAGGAATAATATGTTGGAGCAAGAGTTTATTAGAGTTGATGACAATTTCCTTGCTGATTTTGTTTCAACACTTATGAATGGAATAGAGCGCCGACAGCAGGAAAAAATATTCAAGCAAGTCGAACTATGCCATAAACTTACGCTTCAAAGCGGAATAGAATATGATAAGGAAAATATTACATATACAATTTTAATCTACGAGGTTATCTCATGTATTTGTCGTTTTGTTTTTCGATTGTCAGACACTTGTAAAATTAGACATGAACAAAATACAAATTATATTTTGGAATTTTATTTAGAAACGAATTCTACTTTAGCTCCATACAAATTTAAAAATAGAAAATTCAATGAAAATCTTAAACATTTTTTCTCTTGTGCGCCACTATATACAGAAGATTCACATGGTGTTCATCAGTTACCATTTGAAATTCGGGATACAAAATCATATATAATGTCTTTTTTTGCTGTAAAACCGAAATATGAGTTTGTAACTTTTGAAAGTCATATTTGGGATTGGATTGAAGAAGACAAAAAGTTTCTTCGGAAATATGATGAAATTATGAATATGTTGACAATGAGATAATATTGCAAATATTTTTTTAGGTATAAATAAAAATTGGAGAATTATAATGAAAATAACAAAAAATAAAAGATTAAATAATCTTACAACAGGTCTTACAGTTATTAGTATTATATTTTTGATTCTAACAATTATTCTGTTTTTTGTATTCTTATTTAATAAAGCATATTTTAATTTTTCTGGAAATATTGATGTTAATTTAGCAGCTCAATTTGGAAGTTTCTTTCAAGGTTTAGTTGGAACTCTTGCTGGTATAACAAGTGCATTATTTATGATTGTAATTTTTTTGTTACAAACAAAACAATCAAGAATTACACAAGTTGAAAATGCATATTTTAAAATGCTTGATTATCATCGGGAAAATGTAAATTCACTTCATGTATCAGATTTTCGTATGGAGAAAAAGAACAAAGCTACAAATGAAGTTTTTACATATGAGGGAAAAAGAGCTTTTGTAATTTTTAAATTACAGCTATTTGAATGTCTGGATTTTGTTGATACTGTAATGAAATCTGAAAAACTCTCATTAACACCGCAACAGAGAATAGATATTGCGTATATGATTTTCTATTATGGGCTTGACCGTGAATATGATGATTTTACTAAAGGAATTTTTAAAAATTATCCAGATAGTTTCGTTAATAAGCTATTTTATAATAGAAATATATATAAAAAGGATCATAAAATAGGACGAACAAATCAAACTTCACTGAGTTCATATTTTAGAAATCTTTATAACGCAATTGTTTTTATCGATCAAAATCAAGATTTGAATCAAGAACAAAAAAAGAACTATATAAAGATTCTTCGAGCTCAACTTTCCAATCCAGAACAGTGCTTATTATATTTTAATGTAATGTCGAGATTTGGAAAGAAATGGAAAGACTATAATCTTATTCAAAAATATGAATTGATTAAAAATATTCCACCAAATTATTGTCATGGTTTTGATTTCCGTTCAGATTTCAAAATGAACTATGAAGATGATGAATTAGATATTGAAGACATAGTTGTTGCATCTGAGCAGTAATTTTTGACTAAAAAAATCTATTTTTTCAATGCAAATGCCGATATGATTCGACAAACTCTTGATTATGATTTTGGTCAGGAAAAAGCTTTTGATTATTCAACGCTTTCTAAAGAAGAGGCGATAAAACATCTTACCCGCTTTGTTGCAAATATCTGGCAGATTCATCCCTTTGGTGATGCGCTTGTGCCGCAAGGCACAAACGTCAATAATTTCCACTCATGCAAACGACGCGGAGCGTCGTATGGCAATACCCGCACGACGGCTGTCTTCACAATCAAATATTTGCAATCACTTGGTTTTGATGTAAACAATGAACCGTTTGAAAAGAACAGTTGGTATTTCCGTAACGCTCTTGTACGTGCAAATTATACGAACATGAACAAGGGAATCTACATGAATACCGAGTATCTGGAAATGTTCTTCCGTAATCTGCTTTTGGGCGAACACAATGAACTTAAGAACAGGTACTGTCATATTCGTTATAGCGAACAGGCTGCAGCAGGTTCGGAGAAAAAGTTCGGAAAAAAACAAAAAAGTTCGGAGAAAACTTCTGAAAGGATTCTTGCATTGTTGAAGGAAAATTCAAAGCTTTCTGCAAAGAAATTAGCTGAATTACTGGGTATCTCAAGCCGTGCGGTAGAAAAACAAATTGCTTCCCTTGAGGATAAAGGGCGTCTAAAACGAGAAGGTTCTCCTAAAGGCGGGCACTGGGAAGTCTTATAAATCAGATGGAAATTACTTACATCATCCAAAAATCCCGACGCCGCTCTATTTCTGTCAGTGTTATGACAGACAACCGTGTTCTCGTAAAAGCTCCGTATGGGACCAGCGAACGCACGGTGCAGGAGTTTCTTCTTTCAAAAAAGGACTGGATTACAAAACATCTGGAAAAACAGAATAGGGA
Organism: Treponema sp.; assembly: GCA_045123335.1. GTDB lineage: Bacteria > Spirochaetota > Spirochaetia > Treponematales > Treponemataceae > Treponema_D. The sequence continues at coordinate 14,175 of JBGVIP010000033.1, read as the reverse complement.
AGAGGCGAAAGCAGAGTCTCTGGGACTTCTTTCTGCAGATGAAATAAAACAGATAAAAAAGCAGGCTCATAAGATAATTCCGGAGCGTGTTGCGTACTGGGCAGAGAAAATCGGCGTGACTTATGGTCGTATTGCAATCAGACTTCAGTCTTCCAGATGGGGAAGCTGTGCTCAGAATGGGAATTTGAATTTCAACTGTCTGCTTGTTATAATGCCACCAGAAATTATGGACAGTGTGGTGGTTCATGAACTCTGCCATCTGCTCAAATCGAAAATCCGTTAAAAAATGAGCCGACAGGGTCATTTTAGGATTATCGAGAAAATGCAGGGGTGTCGATTTATCGACACAAACACATGAATCACTCAAAAGAATTTTACGCAGAAATTGAGCGCGTATTTCCGGATTATGCCCGCTGCAATAAGTGGCTGAAAGAGAACGGTGGGGTTTATATGAAGAGAGTGTCGCTCGTTGGCACGTCAGTGTGATATGATGGTGGCTGTGAGGTGATAAAATGAGAAAGATATTCTTGTTGATTTTGATATTTGTGATGGTGCTGGCAGGGTGTACCGGAAAGAATAAGACTGCTAATCAGAAGTCCGGAGAGAAGATGGTGGTTGGAGTTCCTAATCCGATTCATGAATCTACCGCTGAAGAAATTGCAGAACGGCTGAATGTAAAGTTTGCAGTTCCTGATGGGGCTAAGGATGTGCGCTATTCGATTATTGCAGGGAATCTTGCTCAGATGGATTTTATCTGGAACGAGGCTGAGTGTACTGCAAGAATCGAACGGGATGTTGAATCGGAAGATATTTCGGGATTTTACTACGACTGGCCGAATGAGACTTTGTGCACGGTGGGCGGATTCAATGCGGCTGCAAAATGGCAGATTACTGAAGTGGGAGAGGTTATTGGAATCTGTTTGTGGCAGAATAAGGCGGCTAATCTTACTTACAGCGTGAGCATGAAAAAGAATGCCGACAGCGAAAAACTTGCAGCCCTTGCGAATGCGGTGTACGAATTTAATTGAGTTTGGCGGAATTATAGATTATAAAGGAAATATAGAGAAAAAAGGAGGAATAATCATGCCAATGATTGAAGCAAAGGTGACTATGCAGTTGCCTGCAGAAAAAAGAGATGTTTTGAAGGCCGAGTTTGGAAAGGCTATCAGTATAATCGGAAAGCCGGAATCTTATCTGATGATTAATCTTATTGATAATCAGGATATTTATTTTGGCGGAAATAAACTGGATAAAGGCGCTTATGTTGAAGTAAAAGTTCTTGGCAGCGTTGATGCAGGAGCAAGCGACAAGATGACTGCAAAGCTCTGTGAGATTCTGGAAAAGGAACTTGGTATTCCGGGAAATGCCGTTTACATATCCTACTGGGGCACCTCCAACTGGGGCTGGAACGGCGGAAACTTTTAGCTGAAAAGGCAAAATTATGATTCAGATATTTGGTACTCTAAAAAACTTTGACGTAAAGACAGCTCAAAGATGGTTTGCGGAACGCCGCATTCCGGTACAGTTTGTGGACCTGAAAGAAAAAGAAATACGTCCGGTCAAGGCACGCTCCGCTCAAGGCCTTGACTCGTCCGTTTGCCAGGTTTCTGAGCAGCATAAACCTGGCATGAGCCGCGGAGAATTTGATAGTGTTATAGATGCACTTACAAGAGAATATGGAAGCAGAGATGCTGCCATAGATGCATTAATTGATAAAAAGTCAAAGGACTATGCAAGCATCGCTTATCTTGATGACAGCGAAAAAGCAGACAAACTCTTCGAAAATCAGCTCAAGCTTATGAAGCAGCCGATTTGCCGTAATGGTAAAAATGCAGCAACTGTGGGGCTGGCACAGAAGACTTGGGAAACCTGGAAATAGATGAAAAATAGAAATAATAACCGCAGCGACGGAAACGGAAATAAAGGCGGACACTGGAAAGTTCTATAAATCAGATGTTAACAAAGCACTTACCTTCAAAAAACAAATATTAATCTCTCCCAATGTCGTTCATTGTCACTTTTATATGCTATAATCTAAATATCATTTTTTAGGATGTGGATTTAATGAATAAAAAATACTTATATTCGATCCCGGATTTTATTAAGGAAAACATAGGAGACAGGGCAGCGGTATTTGTTTTTCCGACTGATATTGTGGCGCAGTCCTGGGCGGAATGGGCTGTAACGGGCGGGCATACAGGAGTAAAGTCGGTTGCGCTGGACAGATTTATTGCATGGGATCAGTTTAAGGGAAGCTTTATGTCTGCGGACAAGAAAGGGGCTATGGCAGTTCCTTCGCTTCTTAGGAAGATGTTCGTGTATGATCTTATCCAGAAAAATTCTGAAAATGCGTTTCTTTCAAAGATAATCAAGCCGAAATATGCTTCCTCTGCGTTTTCTTTTGCGGGTTGGCTGGAAAAAAATCTTCCGTCGCTTCATTTGTGGAAAAAGCGTATGGACGATAACCGTTCTACTTACGGTCAGCTTGATGACGAAGACCGCGATTACCAGAAAGTTTACGAGCTTTACAGCCAGTTTCTGGAAGATAATGCGCTTTTTGAGCCTTCATGGATTGAAAAAGTTGAATTCAGTGATTCATCCCGCAAGTTCTATATTTTGTACCCTGAACAGCTTGCGGACTTCAGCAATTTTGATGAAATTTTTGCCAATGCTCCCAATGTAACGGCTCTTTTAATGCCGGAAGATGTTCCCGGCCCTGAACTTTACTTTTATAAAGATGCGCGCCGCGAGCTCAGGCAGACAATGCTTAGGATAATTGCTCTTGTAAAGGAAGGAAAAGCTGACTGGACGGAAATTGCACTCAGCGTGCCGGATCTGGATTTGTACCGGCCATACATACGCCGCGAATTCAAACAGTATGGCATACCTTATGTTTTTAGGGCAGGCATTTCGCTTACTCGTAACAATGCCGGCCGGATTTTCCGCGAAATTTCTGACTGTCATGCTTCGGGCTTTGCATATGATGATTTACGCACTCTTCTTCTGGATGAAACAATTCCATGGAAAAAAACTGTTTCCCTTAATATGAAGGAAGCCGGCGGTCCGGATAAATACGAAAATTTCGACCTAAAGGAATTAAAGGAAGACCTTATCCGCGAAGGAAACCGCATGCGCTGTATTTGCCCGTATGAACAGCAAGACGAAAACGGCATCTGGAGCAGTGTAGACATTTGGGAAGAAGCGCTTGGCAAAACTTATGCCGTAAATAAAGTCCTCCTTAAGTTTTACAGAAAGCTTAAAAATGATGTGAATCGCTTTTTTTCTTCAGAAAACGTGTCTTTCGCTTCTATTCGCGATGCCTGGTTTAACTTTAAGGAACATTTTATAGATGATTCGGACTATACCTCTTTTGCAGATAAGATTTTAAGCCGTTGCATTACGCACCTGGAAGAACTTATAGAACTTGAACAGACTTACAGCACGGCCGGCCTAAAGGTTTCTTCGCCGTTCCAGTTTTATCTTGAACTTCTAGATTCAAAAAAATATACGCTTCAGGCAGAAGAGCGGGGGGTTTCTGTTGTTCCTTATAAGGTTACGGCCGGAGCATATTTTAAATATCAGTTTGTAATTGACGGATCTCAGAAAAACCTTGAAGTTCCGTACAAGCCGCTTTCCTTTTTGAATGCAGAAAAACGCCGCAAACTTAAACTTTCAGAAGAAGACACCCTTTACAACGCAACAGGGACAATAATCCGGCTGTATGCAAAGCCTTCAGAAGGCGTTCCTGAAAATTTCGTCCACTTTTCCGCAAGCGAAGAATCGTTCAACGGTTTTGCAATTCCGCACAGTGCCCTGCGCATTCAGGAAAACGTACCGGACTACGACGGCGACGATTTTATTCTTGCAGAACGCAAATGGCTTGAATCCGGCGCAGAAGGCAGCTGCGGTCTTACCGGTACGCAGCTGGAGCAGCTTACCGCGTGGAAAGCTTCCGCGCTTTCTCCGGAACCGGACTACACCGCAGGAAAAGCGCTTGCGGAGCGTATTCAGAATGTTCTTGTTGCCTCCCGCAACGAATCGCTTAAAAAGAAAGGTATAGAAATTCCGGCCGGAGCAGAATCCCTTTTAAAAATTTCTGCGCGTGGCGACATGGAAAAATTCTTCCCTTGTCCAAGAAAATGGGTTCTTTCCCAGCTTTTAAAACTGCGTGCAGACACTCTTGATACAGACTTAATGCAGTCCTATGACATGGGGAATCTGCATCACAAGATTCTTGAACTTTTCATGAACGAATACATGGATAAGCCGCTTCCGTTTTACGATCCGGAAACAGAAAAGTTCTATGTAAAAGATTCAAATCCGGAACTTTTGAATAACTATATAGAAGAAACAGATAAAGTTGTCGCTCTCCTTTATGGTTTAGAAAACCAAAGAAGTTTGGTTTATGACGCAATTTACAGTAGAAGCAACAGTTTTTCTGATAGTCCGCTTGTAATAAAAACTCTGTGCAACCAGCAGAAAAAGACAGCAGACAGAATATTCCGCTTTTTAAAAGTCCTTCTTTTAAAATATGATGAAGAAGACAATCCAGAAACCCCGGAAGATATAAATGGAATAGGAGGGTGTACGGTCTGTTCTGCCGAAGGAACGTTCTGTGCTCTACAGAAAGATTATGCCTATTACGGAAAAATTGACTTTGTTGTAAAGACTCCGGATACAAAGCAGTATGTGCTTCTGGATTACAAAAACAGCAAAGCTTCAATTCCTGCAGAAGAGGATTTTATGCCTGATCCTGTTTACGGCACCCTTGCAGATTTTCAGATGGCGCTTTACTGCCGGCTTTTAAGTCAGGACTGCAAAAACGAAATTGCAGCCGCATATTTTTATGCCGTTAATGATCTTGGAAAGCGCATGGTTTTTGACAAGTATCAGATAAACCTTACAAATTCAAAAGGAATTCCAAAGCCGTCTCATGACTATACTGTATTTGAACCTGCGGTAAAAACCTGTGATGAATATGCCGCGCTCTTTAATTCAATTGTATCTTCAAAAAATCCGGATTTTACGCCGCATTCCTATGCTTCAAACAAAGAAAGGATGAACGTAAAACCACACAAAGACTGTACCGGCTGCACCTTTAGCCCAATCTGCCGTACACTTTATTCAGTTGCAGGAAAACAGATTCCAGCCGGGAGGAACGAATAATGAAAAACTATGCTTACCTTGATGTAATAGAACGCGCACTTGATTCCTCGCAAAGGGAAGTCTGCTTTACTACAGATAATGCCGTAATTGCAGCCGGCGCCGGTTCAGGAAAAACTCAGGTTCTTGCAACCCGCTTTGCGTGGCTTGTAATCTCAAAGGGAATAAAGGCTTCAGAAATCCTTACGCTTACTTTTACAGATAAAGCTGCTTCAGAAATGTACCAGCGAATTTACAGTACGCTTAAATATTTTGCAGAATACAAGCCTAAAACAGACGCAGAACTTTTAGATTTCTTTGCAAAAAAAAGACGCGTTCCAAATCCAACTGCTGAGCAGATTCAGGAATTCCGTCTTGCAGAAGAAGACCTTACCGAAGACAAGAAAAAGCTTGCCGCTGCCGCCCTTGATGATTTTACGAACGTTCACATACAGACTTTGGACTCGTACTGTGCAGGCATCGTCCGCCAGTGTGCAAATCGCTACGGTATACGTCCGGACTTTTCTGCCGGAACAGGAGACGGAGAAAAAGACACAAAAGAAAGGGCATTTTCTTTTGCCTTAAAGTACATAGACAGCCCGTGCGTTCAGGAATTTTCTGATGCAGGTAAAATTCAGGATTTTGCAGAAAACCTTCTTGCTGATGCGGTTATAAAGCATACTTCCGCCGCAACTGATTCCGGCTATTTTATGGAACAGTTCCAGGAGCAGAAAAGGCAGATAGTAGAGGGATGGAATCAGACTTTCCATGCCGGCGGAAACATGTCTTTCTGTGACCTGCTTAATGAAATTCAGAATGCCGTTGAATCCGGAAAAACCAAGATGACTACGGAAAAGGCGCTCTGGACGGCAAAAATGACAGAGCTTATTCAGAAGGGTCTTGATTTTAATTCTCAGTACGAGCCGCTTTTATACGAAGATTTTGACTCAAATCCCGAAAAAATAAGGTCCACCTGCAATTATATGTCTGAATTTTTCGACATCTTAACAAAGATTCCAAAGAAAGGATATATAAAAGCAGCAAGAGACCTTATGAAGCCGCTTAAAGAACAGTATTCTGTCTACTTCCGGGCTTTTTCGTACTTCTTTAATACATACGAAAAGCAGGTTTCTCTCATGGAGCTGCTTGATAAATTCCTGGATGAAGTAAATGCTTCAAAACGGGAAACCGGCTCCCTCACATTCTACGATGTTACCGAACTTGCGCTAAAAGTCCTTGTAGAAAACGAAGATATCCGCAATAACGAAAAGAATTCATACAAAAAAATCATGATTGACGAATTCCAGGACAACAACGCAAAAAACCGCGATCTGCTGTATCTTCTTTCTTTAAAGAAGGGTGAATTTGAATCTGCGGACGGTACCTGCTCAATTCAGTATGACAGATTAAATCCGTCTGCATTGCATGACATGATTGCTTCCTGCCGCGAGCCGGACAAACTGTTCTTTGTAGGTGACGAAAAGCAGTCCATCTATAAATTCCGCAATGCGGATGTTTCTGTATTCAACAGCCTTACGTCAGAAAATAAACAGGTTTTCATGAACTACAACTACCGTTCAACGCCTGAACTGATAAGCGCTTTTAACGCATTCTTTGAAAATGACCGCGGAATTTTTATTCAGGGTGCAGGAAATACAAAGGATGATTATGAAGCGCATTATAAAGAAAAAGCTTTGAAGAACGGAGTGGAACTTCCTGAACTTACAAAAGAAAACGTTCCGGTTCATGTACGCATTGTAAACGAAAACCTGTTGGCCGATGACCCGGAAACGGCACTGGATTATATTCCAAAGGCAGAGCAGGAAGCCTATTTTATTGCTGAATCGATTTATAAAACTGCCCAGAAAGAATTCAAGGATATTCCAAGGGCAGAGTGGCCTTGGAATAAATTTGCAATCCTCGATAAATCCAGAAGCAAGCGCAGTCTTATTACAAAATATCTGGGGCTTTTTAATATTCCGTTCCAGGTTGATCAGTTTAAGAATATTTTTGAAGAGGGTATTGTAAACGATATCTATAATTTCCTCCGGGCCTGCGTTTATCCTTCTGATGTAAACGCCTTTACCGCATTCCTGTGTTCTCCGCTTGCCGGCCTTACCCAGGACTCCGCAGAAAAGATTCTTTCCTGCATTGCAGAACCGGTCGCAGATTTCGCTTCCGGGCAGAATTTTGTATTTGACTCGTTTACCCGCGCCGGAGATGAACGCTTAAGCACACTTCTGGAGCCGGCAGAGTTCAGCAAGTTCCAGTCTGCACGTGCTTTTTACGAAAATTCCAGAAAGCAGGTGCTCAGCCAGGAACTTACAGAAACGCTTTCTGCCCTGTGGAATGCGCGCGGATACAGATATGAAACCATGCTTTCTGAGCATGCAAAGCTGTGTGCAGAACATTTTGACATGATTTTTGAACTGGCGCGCACTTCTGATGAAGCAGGAAAGAATCTTTCGTGGTTCATCGATGAGCTGGAACGCCTTAAAAAATCGTCTTTGAAAGGTTCTGATTCTGAAATTGACACGGGAAGCATTTCCTATCCGCTTGAACGCAATTCCGCCGTTCAGATTATGACGATTTTCAAGAGCAAGGGACTTCAGTTTGAACACGTTTATATCTGTGGTTGCGTAAACATCAGGAATAAAAATTCCATGTCTCCGTATCTGTTCTTTGAAGATTCCGGAGTTTCCGTAAAACCTACAGACGGAAGTGACAATTATTTTAAACTCAAGTCAAAGGAACTTGAAAACTTGAAGGAACTAGCTGAATTCCGTCGCCTTATCTATGTTGCCATTACGCGCGCTATAAAAGACGTGTATATAATAGGACGGATTGACAGTAGCGACTCATCTTCAAAGGAATTCCGTTTGATTCACAGCATGATAGAAGCCTCTTACCCGGATGCGTTCGCAAAGCCTGATTATGCGCTTAGTTTGCCGGTTTATGTGCCGGGAGCAGCATTTGACTATCAGGGAATTCAGCCGGTACGCTACGCAGACCTTCCAAAATCTGATGATAAAACTGATTCCCTACGTGCTAAAATTCTTTCAACTTTTGAAGCTAATTCACTACGTATACAGCCGGCCGATCCTGCCTGCCACGGGCTGGAACACAAGCAGCCGAGCAAGCTGTATATGGAAAAATCAGCAGAAAAGGCCGGTGCAGGGGAAGAACCTGTATCTTTGGCTCCTGACCAGTACGAAAATCTTTCTGCAATCCTAAGAAAGTACGGCAGTGCCAGTGACTCAGATGAAGAATTTAAGCATAATTCAGAAAATCAGGAAGAACTGCGTAATTCCGGCTTTTCGGCTACGGATTTTGGTACCCTGGTACATGACTATCTATTCAGGATGGCTTCCGGCGTAGACATTATGCAGTACCAGCCGGTTCCGGAAAAGAAGTATTTTGGAAGTCTTAACAGGCAAGACAAGCAAGAAATTATCTCAATATGTATAAAAATGTGCACACAATTTAAAGAAACACCCGCTTTTAATGAATTTTTAAGTGCCCGTGTTGCCGGACGCCTTGCCAAGGCTGAATACGAGTTTAAAATGTTCTACGAAAATGCGCTTTTCAGGGGTTCTGTCGACCTGATTTACGAAACAGAAGCTGGTGATTACGTAATAGTGGACTACAAAACCGACCGGAACATAATTCCGTCCGAACATATTGAGCAGCAGAAATGTTATATGGAAGCCATGAAGGATATTGTTCCGCATCCTGGAAAAATTTCATGTTTTCTGTATTATCTTCGCTTTAACGAGCTTGTACCTCTTGATATAAGTTGTGAAATTTAGTATCCTAGGACGACGGAATCACCGGAAAAAGGAGGTGACACACACATGGCAACAATCTTAGTTGATGACTCAGAGAACCTTGAGAAAGCAATCAAACGTTTTAAGCGTATGGTTGAAAAAGAAGGTATCATTCGCGAATTCAAAAAGCGTGAATATTTTGTTAAACCTTCTGCAACTCTTCACCAGAAGAAAACAACCCTTGAAAGAAAGCTTTTGAACAAAAAGCGCAAGGCTGAAAAGAAAGAATTCTAATTTAATCTGAATATCTTTTGAACCCGTCAGCATAGTATGACGGGTTTACTTTTAGGGTAGCGATACCCGTTAAATCTGATTTACTGCAAAAAAAAGGAAACCTGTTCGGTTTCCTTTTTTTATTAAGGGGTTAATACAACCCCTTAAAACGGCGAAGTCAAGGCTTTAAGCGCAAGCGTGCCTTGACTCGACGTATTTTCCCGGCCATTGAGGCTCTCAAAATGACCGTAGTTTTTACTTATTATCCGTCTATTCTTTGCCGTTCCAGCAGTATGTACAGAGCTTGCAGTGATCAAGACCTGTAGAATCCAGCATGTCATCAAGACGGTGGAAGCGCAGGGTAGTAAAGTGCAGCTGCTTCCTGATTTCTTCCTGCATTTTTTCGTATTCAGGAGTATCCGGATCACAGTATTTTGCAAGAGTTTCAGCGCTTACGTTATCGCCTTCAAACTGGCGTACAACGCGGCGTGCAATCAAATCCATTTCTGACTTTGAGCGGCTGAAGTTAAGGTATTTACAGCCGAACATAATTGGCGGGCAGGCAGGGCGTACATGAACTTCCTTTGCTCCTGATTCATAGAGGAAGTCTGTAGTTTCCCTAAGCTGAGTTCCGCGTACTATAGAATCGTCAATAAGAAGGATGCTCTTGTCCTTAATAAGCTGCTGAACAGGAATAAGCTTCATGTGGGCAATAAGGTTGCGCTGTTCCTGGTTTGTAGGCATAAACGAACGTGGCCATGTAGGTGTATATTTAATGAACGGCCGTGTAAACGGAATTCCAGCTTCATTTGCGTAGCCTACGGCATGTGCAGTTCCAGAATCAGGAACGCCGGCAGCGCAGTCAGGATGAATATTTGCGTCCTTGTCGCGACGGGCAAGGAATTTTCCGCAGTTATATCGCATTGCTTCAACGTTAACGCCTTCGTAGCAGGCAGTCGGGTAACCGTAGTAAATCCAGAGGAAAGTACAGATTTTCATCTCTTTGCCCGGTTCCTGAAGCACCTGGTAAGAATCCGGAGTTACAAAAACAATTTCCGCAGGTCCAAGCTCATGTTCATCTTTATAGCCAAGGTTGATGTAGGCAAAACTTTCAAAAGAAAGGCAGTGAGCGCCGTCTTTTTTACCAATCTGAAGAGGAGTGCGTCCAAATTTGTCCCTGGCACCGTAAATTCCTTCTGGTGTAGCAATAAGGAGAGTCATTGAACCTTCAACCCTAGACTGAATGTATTTAATACCATCAAGAATTGTTTTCTGAGTGTTTAAAAGTGCAAGAACAAGCTCTGTCTGGTTTACTTCGCCGCCGGACATTTCCAGAAATGAACGGCCGTTATCCATAAGTTCCTTAATAAGTTCGTCTTTATTAGTTACAACGCCAACAGTTGTAATTGCAATGTTTCCAAGATGCGAGCGTGCAAGCAAAGGCTGCGGTTCATAGTCCGAAATACAACCGATTCCGACAGGTCCTTCCATGCCCGGAAGATCGTTTTCAAATTTAGTTCTGAACGGTGAATTCTGAATGTTGTGAATAGCCCTGTGAAATCCGTTTTCACTGTTAAAAACGGCAAGCCCACCACGACGAGTTCCCAGATGAGAATGATAGTCAACTCCAAAAAACAGGTCTAAGGAACAATCTTCCTTTGAAACAACACCAAATACGCCGCCCATTAAAAAACCTCTGAAAAAATAAAATCTACGTACATTATATAGAAAATTCAAAAAAAATCTAGCGGTCGACCTGTATGCGGTGCTTGCGCGCCGATGGCGGTGGTTGAGGCTCTCGAAACCACCGATAAAGCGGAAAATCATCTTATTATTCTGTACAGGTCGACAGAACATTTATTATTTAAATGTATAATCAGCTGAAAATTTAACGTTTTGCAATAAAATTCTGTCTACCTATAAAACCGAATTCTGTCAAACGGAATATTTGCATATATTTATCTTAATTCCCTGGATAGGCTTGATAAAAGATTCTTGTCCGAATCTATAGTATATCCGTATGTTGTAAGGTAGTCTCCGGTTATAGAAGCGCTTGCACCAGATTTAAGCGCCTTGTCGCTTGAATACAGTTTGCGTCCGCCGGCAAGCCTTATGTCTGCTTCTGGATTGATAAAACGGAATATAGCTATGGTTCTCAGAATTTCATCTTCTGTAAGAATCGGACGATTCTCAAAAGGTGTTCCGGGAATTGGCGTAAGAACGTTTACCGGAATTGATTCCACTTTGAGCGAAGCCAGCTGCAATGCAAGCTGAATTCTGTCTACTAAGCTTTCTCCCATTCCGATTATTCCTCCGGAACAGACAGAAAATCCCATTGATTTTGCAAGACGTACCATCTCTACTTTCATTTTATAAGTATGTGTTGTACAGATTGATGGAAAGAAATTTTCAGATGTTTCTATATTGCAGTGAATTCTTGTAACGCCGGAATCTTTTAATTTTACAAGCTGATTTTCAGTAAGAAATCCGAAGGAAGCGCATACAGACATTCCAGTGCGTTCCCTGATTTTAGAAAATGCCAGGCATGCCTTCTGCTCGTCACATTCAGAAAGTCCCCTACCCGAGCTTACGATAGAAAATCGCTTAATTCCCTGCCCTGCGCACTTTTCTGCCTGTTTTAAAAGTTCTTCCGGTTCCGGAAAATCCTTAGAAGCACAGCCTGTATTGTACCACCCGCTCTGCGCGCAGAATTTGCAGTTTTCGCTGCACCGCCCGTTCCGCCCGCTTGTTATGCAGCAGAGTTCAACAGAGTTTTTCTTAAACGCTTTCTGAATGCGGTCTGCGTTTTCTGTAAGAAGTTCAAGATCAGCCGTTTCAAAAAAACTCAAATCATCTTTTTCCGAAAGCCGGTAATTTTCATTTATAATTTTATCTGCAAGTTCGTTTAAATTCATAATGATAGAGAATTTAAACGTTTGAGATAAGATTGTCAACTATAAATAATAACACAAGTTAACAATAGAAAAATAAGAATTATTAAGTAATAGCCTATTGAAGCATTAATCGCAAATAAATAACCACAAAAAAATATAAATGTGATTTTGTCACATACTTTTTTTTCTACGTGAGTAAAATCTATTGTATGAAAACTCTTTTTAATTTTTGGAAAAAATATTCTTTTGTTGTTTTGCTTGTCATGATTGTTGCAAGCCTGTTTGATTTCAGATTCGCTCTTGCTGCGATTTTATGTATGCTTAGTCCGATTGTAATTTCATTTTTTGCTGGACGATTCTGGTGCGGAAATCTTTGTCCGCGCGGAAACTTTTTTGACCGCGTGATGAAGAAACTTGCAGCAAAACGCGCTGTTCCACCCTTATTCAAAAGCGTTCTGTTCCGCATGGCAGTTTTTGGTTTTATGATGACAATGTTTGCGCTTGGAATCCGCAGAAACTGGGGCGACCTTGCCGGTATAGGTTTTGTTTTTTACAGAATGATTGTTGTAACAACTCTTATTGGAATTGTTTTTTCGTTCTTATGGAATGAACGGGCTTGGTGCAGTTTCTGCCCGATGGGAAGCGCTGCTGCATTGATTTCTCATTTTAGAAATCACCCTAAGTCTGTTTTTATTAATGCAGACTGTATTTCATGCGGAAAGTGTGCAAAATCATGCCCCATGACACTGCATCCTGCAAAATATAAAAACGGTAAAGTTTTGGAAACAGACTGTCTGCGCTGCGGTAAGTGTGTAGAAATTTGCCCTAAAAAAGCAGTTTCTATGTAGTCTGCATAAGCTTTTGCAAAGCGCCTTTATTTATAATTTCAATCTGCCCGCGCTTCACATTCACTAAACCTCTTGTTTTAAAAGAAGAAAGAGTGCGGGAAACAACTTCTCGTGCAGTGCCAAGTTTTTTTGCAAGCGCATCCTGCGTTATAAAAATTGTGTCTGATTTAGAAGAAACAAGGATTTTTGCAAGGCGCTTTTCTACCGACACAAAAAGCAGTTCTTCTACGGCGTTCATCACGTCTGCAAATCGCGCCGTCATGGTTTTGTATGCAAAAAGTTCTACGTGAATATTCTGTTCGCGGAGTTTTTCTACGGTGGAAGATGGAATAATTATGATTTGTGAAGTTTTTTCTGCCATCATCTGAACGTGAAATGTTTTTGGAAGGAATATGCACGATGCAGAAAGTATGCAAAGTTCTCCACTTCCTAGTGTAAAAAGTTCCGCCTCGCGTCCGTCTTCGCTGATCATGCTGGCACCAATCAGCCCGTTTTTTACTATTATAAAGCCCTGGCACGAGCCGCTGTGCGCAGAAATAATTTTTCCTGCTTCAAACGTAATTTCCTGTGCGGTCTGCAAAATTAATTCTATCTGCAGTGGCATAAGTTCCTTGTGGAATGGAATTAATGTGGCTAATTCAGTTTGATTCATAAGGTTATTATATCCCGAAAATCTTAATCAAACAAATTTGTACTGGATTACCTGATATATCGAAAAAATTTCCCGGCAAATGCATTTTTTGTAATTCTTCCGCGTATATATAAAGTATGAAAACAATTAAGAATGACGATCACAAACTCACCCCAGAAGAAAAATGGGAACAGGCAACACTTGCAAATAACTTTATCTTTTACAAGGTGATGAGAAATCATCAGGATGCATGCAAACAGCTTTTGGAAATGCTGCTTGGAATTAAGATTGACTCTATGGAAATGAAGCAGGAAGAAACTATTGCCCTTGACTACGATTCAAAAGGCATAAGGCTTGATGTCTTTGTTAAGGACACTGGCAGAATGTTCGATGTTGAGCTGCAGGTTGCAAACACAAAGGAACTTCCAGAAAGAGCCCGCTACTATCAGGGCGTGATGGACGTAGACACGCTGAAAGCGGGACAAAAGTACAAGGAACTTCGGGACAGCCACGTAATCTTTATATGTCTGGAAGATGTTTTTAAAAACGGTCTTCCCGTAAACACATTTGAAAACATCTGTCAGGAAGACGGAAAAACAAAATTCGGCGACAGGACTTAC
>JBGVIP010000032.1:0-66015 GCA_045123335.1 Treponema sp. | reverse complement strand
CAGGGGACAGATTAATAAGAAGCGGCTGCTTTAATGGGTGCAAATTTTATTACGATTTTTACAAAGGTAACTTTTCCGCATATAAAGTGGGCTTTTGTATATGGAATTGTTCTGTGTACAGCCCGCGCAATGGGCGAGTTTGGTGCCGTCAGCGTATTAAGCGGTCATATCCGGGGAAAAACAAATACGCTGCCGCTTCATGTAGAAATCCTGTTTAACGAGTTCCATTATTACGAAGCATTTGCGGTCAGTTCAATATTGGTAATTATGGCAGTTATTGTTCTTATTGTTCGCAGTATTGTTGAGCATTTAGGCAAAAAGGATGGTGAATAAAATGTACGTAGAATTAAGAAATATAAACAAAAGCTTTGGAAATTTTAAGGCATCCAATAATGTAAATTTTGGAATTGAAAAAGGAAAATTGGCTGCGCTTCTTGGTCCTTCTGGTTCTGGAAAAACAACAATTCTTAGAATGATTGCCGGCCTTGAACATCAAGACTCAGGCGACATTTTGATAGATGGAAAGGTTGTAAATGACATTCATCCTTCTGAGCGAGGAATTGGTTTTGTATTCCAGAATTATGCACTTTTCCGTTATATGACAGTTGAACAGAATATTGCTTTTGGACTTAAGGTTCTTAAAAAAGACAAGGAATACACAAAGCAGCGTGTAGCAGAATTGATTGAATTGGTTGGACTTAAAGGAATGGAAAAGCGTTACCCAAGTCAGCTTAGCGGCGGACAGCGGCAGCGTGTTGCCTTTGCCCGGGCCCTTGCTCCAAATCCTCAGCTGCTTTTACTTGATGAACCTTTTGCCGCAATTGATGCAAAGGTTAGAAAAGAATTGCGTACATGGCTTAGAGAAATGATTACAAAACTTGGAATCACATCAATTTTTGTAACTCACGATCAGGACGAAGCTATTGAAGTAAGTGACGGAATCATTGTTACAAATAAAGGCGGAGTTGAACAGGTTGGAACGCCAATCGATATTTATCAGAATCCAAAAACTCCTTTTACAGCACAGTTTTTTGGACAGGTTTCTTATCTGAATGATTACCGCAGTTTTAAAAGTTTTGAAAATATAGACAATTTTGAAAAAGCCTTTGTTCGCCCAGAATTTGTCCGCATAACTAAAAAGGATCACATTGAAAAATTTCCAGTTTCTGTAAGTGAAGGAATTGTTAAGTCAGTCCTTTTCCGCGGAACTCATACCGAGCTGACTGTTGAAGTAAACGGCGAACTTATAGCTGCAAACCGCCGGCTTGAAGTGCGTCCCGTTGAACTTGGAGAAAAAGTTCACGTACTTTTGTATAAAGTGTTCCTGATCAGAAACGGAGAATTGATTCAGCTGGAAAATCAGCTTTTAAAAGAGGATGTTACAATAATATGAAAATAGAAAAAATAGATTCAGATGTACTGATTATTGGCGGAGGTACTGCCGGCTGTTATGCAGCAATTAAACTGGCAGAAGCAGATTCTTCGCTTAAAATTGTAATTGTGGAAAAAGCAAACATAAAGCGAAGCGGCTGTCTTGCAGCAGGTGTTAATGCCTTGAATGCATACATTTCTGAAGGTCATGTTCCTCAGGATTATGCAGATTATGCTTCCAATGATGCAAACGGAATTGTACGCAAGGACCTGCTTTTGAGTATGAGCGAGCATTTGAATGATGTAACTCATGATCTGGAAAAACGTGGTCTTGTAATTCTAAAAGATGAAAATGGAAAATACGTTACCCGCGGCTGGAGAAACCTTAAAATTAACGGAGAAAACATTAAGGTTATTCTTGCAAACGGTGTTAAACAGCATGAAAATATTCAGGTTTTTAATCATGTAAATGTTACTGATCTAAAAAAATCTGACGAAGCAATTACCGGTGCTTACGGTTTTAGTGTAAACGAAGAAATTGCCTATGATTTTTCTGCCAGAGTAACATTGATTGCAACTGGTGGCGCTGCAGGTTTGTATAAACCGAACAATCCTGGATTCAGCCGCCATAAAATGTGGTATCCGCCGTTTAATACGGGTGCCGGTTATGCAATGGGAATTCTTGCCGGTGCCGAAATGACCAGTTTTGAAATGCGTTTTATCGCTCTTCGCTGTAAGGACACAATTGCTCCAACCGGGACAATTGCTCAGGGAGTTCACGCAAAGCAGCTTAATTCTCTTGGTGAAGTTTATGAAACTGCATACGGCTTAAGAACCAGTGAACGCTGCTATGGAACTGTGGAAGAAAACCGTAAAGGACATGGGCCTTGTTATCTTGGAACTGCAGGAATTTCTGCAGAACAAGAACAAGATTTGTACAAGGCATATCTGAATATGGCTCCAAGTCAGACTCTTAAATGGATTGAAGACGGAAAAGGACCTTCATCATACAACGTGGAAGTTGAAGGAACTGAGCCTTACATTGTGGGAGGACACACAGCCAGCGGTTACTGGATTTCAAATGACCGCCGTACAACTCTAAAAGGACTTTTTGCAGCAGGTGATGTTGCCGGTGGTGCTCCTCAAAAATATGTAACGGGAGCTTTGGCAGAAGCAGAAATTGCAGCAGATGGAATATTGCAGTTTTTGAAGGAAAATGGAACTGAAAAAGAGGTAGAAATTTCTTCTGAAAGTGCTGTTTTTGCAGCTTATGAAAAATACCTTTCCAACAAAGCAGGTGAACTTTCAATTGAACAGCTGGAAGAAGCAATGCAGAAGGTTATGGATGAATACGCCGGCGGTATCAGAACAGACTACCGTTACAACGAAAGCCGCCTGAAGCTTGCTAAACAGAAAATTGCAGATTTGCAGAAAACAGTTTTAATTCTTGCCGCTGGAGACATGGACGATTTACTTCGCATTTACGAAATTCGCGAGCGTCTGGTTGTTTGCCAGGTTTTGATTGAACATCTTCTTGCAAGAAAAGAAACCCGCTGGCACAGCTTTGGCGAAAATGCTGATTATCCAGAAACAAATCCTGAGTTTAAAAAATATGTTAACTCTGTGATGGATGAAAAAGGTGAAGTGAAAATTTTATTCAGGGAACTGATTTAAAGCGGGTTTTAGGGTGCAACCCTAGGAGAGGGGGTAGGACGCAACAGCGTGCGGCCGTAGGGGCAGGCGCCCCACAAGGAGAAAAAAATGAGTGTAAAGTTTGATGAAAATAAATGTGTCGGTTGCGGTGCCTGCGTTGAAGTTTGCCCGGGAAATCTGATAAAACTTTCACAGAACAGCGTGAAAAAAGTTGCGGGAATCAAACATGTTCGTGACTGCTGGGGCTGTACAAGCTGTATTAAAGAATGTCCTAAAAAAGCGATTAGTTTTTTTCTTGGAGCGGACATTGGCGGAAAGGGAAGCACAATGACTGTAAAAAATACTGCTGAAAGTTCGTTGTGGACAATCAATAAATATGACGGCACCCAGGTTGAGATTCTGATTAACAAAAAGGACGCAAATAAGTATTAATTTTTAATGCTTAAAATCCACATTATCAACATCTTTGGCGTATTCATCTAAAGTGTCTTTATCAAGTATGCGAATACCTCGGGATGTTTTTTCTACCACTTCTTCCTGAATTAGACGGTTGATGATTTTTGAAACCGTGACTCTGTGAGAGCCTACGCGTCTTGAAATTTCTGTTACGGTAAGCTTTTTATCTACCAGAAATTCTCCATTTTTTTCAATTGCTGACTTGCTTAATATTGCGCAAATCAGTGCAGTGGTGTTATTGAAACGCTTTGAAAGAAAATTCTGGTTCAAATCGTTGTAGCGGTTGCAGATTCTGAACAGGAGACCGTGCATTAATTTTGGATTATCGGAAAGAAAATCCATGAAGTCTTTTTGCGGAATGATATTCACTTCGCATCCATTGTCGGTATAGTAGGTAAAGGAAGATTTTTTTTCTATTATGTAGGAATAGATTGCTGCCACAAAATCGTTGCTGGAATTGTTTGCTGTCCGGCGATCGTAAACTATTTCTTCTCCAGAATCAGTAAAAATCTTTCTGCTGCAGTCACCTTTTGATAGAAAGAAAACATTTTTTATTTCATCACCTTGGGAGATTATTGTTTCACCTTTTCCGTATATTTTTTTGGGAAAGGATCTGATAAAGACTGATTGTTCTGCTGTCAGTGTTATGTCAGGCATTGGCACCTCGATTATGGTGAAAAATTAACAAAAGTAAATAATTATGTCAATTACCTATCTGATAGATAGGTAAATAATAACACAACATTTATTTTATGAGTCCAGTTTTCGATAAAACGGAATGAAGATTATTATTGAAAAAATCTGCGCACACAGATCAGAAATAGGTTCGACTGCTGCAACGCCTGTTGTTCCAAGTCCGGTTGCAGTCGGTATAATAAAGCAGAGTGGAACTATCAGTATTAATTTTCTGAAAATTGGAATTATAGTTGCTCTAAGTGCCTGGCCTGTTGATCGGTGGATTGTTTGAATGGACCATTGGACTCCTCCGAACAGTCTTCCTAAAATGAAAATGCGCATCGGGAGAATTCCAAGTTCAATGAAATTTGAATCGGAAGAGAATATACCGAATATCTGCCGCGCAAAAATTTCAACTATGATTGTTCCAGCAAATTCAAATAGTGTACCTGAAATGATGCAGTATTTAATTGCGCTTCTCAATCTTACAAGATTCCTTCCACCGTAGCTGACGCTTATTATTGGTTGTGCACCTTGCATCATGCCGTTTAATGGGAGAATCAGAATTTGTGAGATTGTGAAGATTACAGAAAATGCCGCAACATATTTTTCATTTCCGTAGAAAAAAAACTGCCGGTTGTAGACAATGTTTATAAGGCTTTCTGTGGAAGTCGCAAAAAATTGGGCAAAACCAAGTTTACAGATCCTGCCAAAAATTTTTACATTCAGTCTTTGCGGTTCAATTTTTAAGATTGATTTTTTACCCATCAAAAAAATAAATCCGGCGATTGTTGTTCCTGCCTGGCTTATGACTGTTACCAAAGCGGCCCCTTTCAATCCGAGTCCTAATACAAATATAAAAATCGGATCAAAAATAAGATTGAACACCGCACCTGCACATACAATGAACATGCTGATTTTGTTTTTACCTTGTGTCGTAAGGAACATGTTTATTACAAGAGTTCCTATGGAAAATAATGAACCAAGGCTGCAGATTACATAATATTCTTCGGCATACTTATAGATTGTTTCATCCACACCAAAAACGGAAAGGATGGATTTCTTGAATATAAGCATGAATGTTGTAAGTATTAAGGCAATGACTACAGTGAAACAAAGGCTGTTCCACATTATTCTGTTTGCCTGCTTCAAATTTTTTTCACCAAGTGCAATCGCTGCAAGTGGACCTCCGCCCATTCCGATTAAATTTGAAAAAGCGTTGATGATTGTTATCACAGGAACTACAATCCCGATTCCTGAAAGAACCTGGGTTCCAGTGTCAGGTATGTGCCCGAGATAAATCCTGTCTACTACACTGTAGAGAAGAGATATCAACTGGGCACAAATGCTTGGAACTGCCAGCTGAAACATCAGCTTTCCAACGCGTTCAGTTTCTAAAGGTAACGGCTTATTCACGATGCAGTTCATCTCCACTTAATCAAAACTTTCTGAAGCTTACGGATTGAAAAATCAATCAAGAGTCCGAAAATGCCTATTGTCAGAAGGCCGACAAACATTTTTGAAGGCTGTGCAAGTTCACGTGCATATTCAATCATGTGTCCGATTCCTTTTGTGGCTGCAAGCATTTCGGCGGCCACAACAGATTTCCATGCATTGCCTACACCGATTCTTATACCTGTAAAAATCTGGGGAAGGGCTGCAGGTAAAATGATTTTTCTAAGAACAGTCAGATTGTCTTTTTCAAGAATTCTTGCAACTTCCAGAAGTTTTCTGTCGGTGCTTGCAATTCCTGATTGTGTATTCAAAAGAACCGACCAGAAAGTTCCAACGGAGATGACGATGATTTTTGAAGTTTCACCAATCCCAAACCAAAGAATCATAAGCGGAACTAATCCAATCATAGGAATCGGCCGGAGAATTCCAAAGATTCCGTCTATTGCCTTGTTGAATTTAGAAAACAGGCCTGAAAGAACTCCGATGATTATTCCTGCAGCTGTTCCATACAGAAAACCCAGCAGCACGCGGAAAATACTTGCGCTGAAATCTTTCCACCATCTTCCGGATATTAAAAGTTCAACAAACGAGCTTACTATTTTAATCGGAGTCGGAACAATGATTCCGTTGATCAGATTCAGGTTTCCTGCAATCTGCCATAACACAATGAATAGAACTGGAACGGCAAAGAAAATTGTGTTTTCAATGGCTGTGTCTTTCTTTGTCTTTTCTTTGTCGAATTTCATATTAAAGTCCTTTTGCCTTTTTCAGGTAAGATTCGTCGGAAAAGTTTTTTGCATCAAGTTTTGCAGCGATTGTTCCCTGCTTGTAAAGATAATCGATTGTATCCTGCAATGCGGAAATTTCTGTTGTTCCCAAATCTGAATGGAAGGTTCTTGTGTCCCAGTACTCCTGTTCCTGCTTTATTGGAGAATTTCCATCTTCTTCGGAAACTATTTTCAAAGCCTCGTCTAAGTTTTCCCTTGTCCATTTGTCGGCCTTGATTACAGCCCTCAGGAATTTTACTCCGTATTCCGGATTTTCCTTTAGATACTTTCCGCTTCCAGAAATGAAAGTCAGGATGGTATCGTAATCGTCGGCATTGGTTACAATGTATGCTCCTGTTGATTCAATGATTCGTGTTGTGTAAGGAACCTGGGTTACAGCGGCATCAACATTTTTTCCTACAAAGGCTGCAAGCTGATCTCTGGATTTAAGCGGTACAACTTCAATATCATCTAGTGTCATGCTCTTTGCTTCGAGATATTTCAAAAGAAGTTTGTAGTTTGTACTTGCCAGCATGACGGCAACTTTCTTTCCTCTGATATCTTCAATAGAATGGATTCCAGAATCCTTTGCTGCAACAAGCTGGTATCCGTCTTTTGACACAAAGAGGCTTGAAAGTGTAACTACATCAAGACCGTTGTTCTTTGCCTGAATCAAAGGCATGTCACCTGTAACTGCAAATTCAATTTCTCCGGCTGTCATTGCTTCCATTGCAGCAGATCCGCCGTTCATGTGGTGATTGAATTCCAGCTTTACTGAATCTCCGAATTCTTCCCGAAAAAATCCTTTTTTGTCTGCGATTATAATCGGGAAATAGTTTGGATTAGACATTACCCTTAGTTTTGTAGCAGAATTCAATGCAGTCGTTTCAGTTTTTTTTGAGCATGATGTGATGAAGAGTCCTCCTGCAATTGTGACTAAAACTGCAGCAAGTGAAAGTATTTTGTCTGAAAGTTTCATTTTAATTTTCCTCCTGTTTCAGTGGAATATGATCGTAATGGCCAAGGAAAGGATGTTCCTTCTGCTGGATTTCTTTTTCGATCTGATAAGTTGATTCCTTTGCGCTTACAACATCCAGAAGCCAGACTGTTGAAAGGTCTGTGTCTTCTCCGAATTCCTTTTGTGCATTTTCATAAGCAGCAACAAAATCCTGTCCTGCAATCAAAGCCTGATATGGTTTTGCATAAAGCTGGAAATTTCTTCCGTCCTTTGCAATAAGTGAAATGCTTACATCCTTGTCAAACCAGATGCTGTAAACAAGATTCTTTTGGATTTGCGATGTTTCAAGCAGGGAATAAAAACCAAGCCTTCCGTCTTCCCGCACTTCAAGTTTTTTGCTTACAGCAGAGTAGGGATTTCCGTTTTTTCCAACTGCGGAAATAACTGCCATGGTTGATCCGTCATTCACTATATTTTTAATTTCTTCTGACAATTCAAATGCCATAATATTTCTCCTGTCTTAGATTCTGTCATGGTTGATGTTTGCATGCATTGAGCATTTTCTGTAATCATCCATTTCCGTGCTGATTCCGTATTTCAGATTAAGTTCGTAGAAGCCCTTTGTAAGCTGAACATAATAATCCAAAGAAGGTGTTGTCTGATTTTTGAAAATGGAACCTGGAACTACATTCCAGACATCGTGCTTAAGTCCGACACCGTGGAAAGTAAGCTCTTCCGCTGTTTCAAAATCTTTCTTCAGGGCTTCGGCTTCGGTCTTGAATCCGTATGGTGTTGCAAGTTCAACGCCGCTTACGATTCCAGTGTTTACCTGTCCTTTGCCAAAAATCTCAACTCCTTTGTACAAACGATTCTTCCACTCCTGGAACGGGATGTGCCTTGCTTTTCCAGGGCAGACCCATTTCTGTATTTCTTCATCAAATACTTCAAGGTCGGAAGTCCAGCTTGTAAGACATGTTTCATCATAAAGGCGGCGAAGCTGTCTTTCATTTAATGCAGTAGAGTTTACCTGACTTGGAATTTTCTTTACTCCGAATACTGAAGACACAGCTTTAAGTGCTTCAATGTATTGGTCAAGTTCGTCATCAAGAAGTTCTTTTCCGCTTAGTACACTTCCGCCTGTAAGAATGAATCCCACATAGCGGCCTTTTTCCTTTACGATTTCCTGCATGATTTCTGCAACTTCTTCATAGTCAATGTGCTCGTGGCATGTTCCCTTGAACTTATGTCCTGCAGCTCCGATTCCACAATACTTACATCCTTCTCCGGCTTTGTCCCAGAAATGGCAGTAGTGGTTCACATCAAAATGGAAACGCTGTGGTCTTGCACGGACAATGCTTCCCATTTTGTTTCCTTTTGAAGTCAGCTTGTCAAAGAACTTTGGTTTTTCCCAGTAAATCACTTCTTGAACAGGCTTCCCTTCGTCTGTAAGAAAGGGCTTGCCGTTGATTACATCCACCACATATGGATCTCTTCCGCTGATTGTTCCGTCTGATGTTGCAAATGTAAAGTTTGTTACGATGCTTGTTCCATCTCTCAGTAAAAGGGAGTCCGGTGCAAGTCTGTCGCCTAATGGTCTTGTCTGATGGATCTGCGGATTTACTAAATCCAGTGCTGCAGATGTATAAGTTACACCGCGACGCTGAACATCCAGTTGTGTGATGATGAAAGGTGAAACATCCGGATATTTTTTCAGAATGTCCCAATACGATTCTTCTTTTTTTCTCCAGTCTTTATCTATTATTGCCATTTTCCTGTGTCTCCTTTTTTAGAGGTAATATTCAACTGCTCCTAAATCATCTTTGAAGAGAGATTTCAAAATCCTTGAGCGGATCTGGATGAACTCAGGACTGCTTCTGTCTTTTTGTCCATCAAGGTTTACATTGATTACTTCTTTGATTGTTCCTGGTCGCTCGGACATGATGAAAATTTTCGTACTTAGAAAAATTGCTTCATCTATGTCATGGGTGACCAGAATCATTGTTTCCTTTTCCTGTTTCCAGATTTTCAACAATTCCTGCTGCATGTTCATTCTGGTAAAGGCATCCAGCGCCCCAAAAGGTTCATCAAGCAAAAGTATCTTTGGTTTGTTGATGAGTCCTCTTGCGATACTGGCTCTCTGCTGCATTCCTCCTGAAAGCTGCTGTGGAAGAGCTTTGTTGAAGCCTGTAAGTCCCACAAGATTAATCATCTGATTTACAAGCTGTTTTCGCTCTTCTTTTGTCTTTGTCTTATCTGAAATACCAAATTCAATATTCTTCTCAATGGTAAGCCATGGAAACAACCGGCTTTCCTGAAAAATCATTCCTATATCCAAAGAAGGCTTTTCAATTGATTTATCATTCAGTCTGATTTTTCCTTTTGACGGAGATTCAAGTCCGGCAATCATTCTGATTAATGTGGATTTTCCACAGCCAGAAGGACCAACGATGGAAATGAATTCTCCGTCATTTATTTCTGCATTTGTAGTTTCTACCGCCTGAAGAAATTCACCATTGATCTGAAAAACCTTTTCAATATTTTCTATTTTTAAGGTATTTCCCAATTGGCTCTCCTTTTCTTATTTCAACGCAGCCTTGATTTCATCAACCTTGTTCAATTTTTCCCAAGTGAAATCCGGATCGTTGCGGCCAAAGTGTCCGTATGCAGCTGTCTTTTTATAAATCGGACGGCGGAGATCCAGCTCGCTGATAATAGCAGCAGGGCGTAAATCAAATACTTTTTCGATGATTTCAACAATTTTTTCATCGCTTACTGTTCCTGTACCAAATGTTTCAACTGCGATAGAAACTGGTTTTGCTACACCGATTGCATAAGCCAATTCAACCTCCGCCTTTTTTGCAAGACCTGCTGCAACCAGGTTCTTTGCAACCCAGCGTGCGGCATAAGCTGCAGATCGGTCTACCTTTGTAGGATCTTTTCCAGAGAATGCACCGCCACCATGGCGACCAACTCCACCGTAAGTGTCTACAATAATCTTGCGTCCTGTAAGTCCGGAGTCTCCCTGTGGGCCACCGATTACAAATCGTCCTGTCGGATTGATAAAGTAGATTGTGTCGTCATCCAGAAGTTCTGCTGGAATCACAGGCTTAATGACTTTTTCAATTACGTCCTTGCGGATCTGTTCCAAAGTTACATCCGGTGAATGCTGTGTAGAAACAACGATTGTGTGTACGCGCTTTACGCTTCCGTCATCATTAAATTCGATTGTCACCTGGGACTTTCCATCTGGACGAAGATATGGAAGTATTCCGTCTTTGCGAACTTTTGCCAGCTGCTGTGTAAGGCGGTGTGCAAAGCTGATTGTCGGTGGAAGATATTCCGGTGTTTCGTCTGTGGCATAACCGAAGATAATTCCCTGGTCTCCTGCACCTGTACCAAAGTCTTCCTTGCCACCGTTCTCCTTTGTTTCCAAAGCCTTGTCAACGCCAAGGGCAATGTCTGCCGACTGTTCATCGATTGACTGAAGTACTGCAATTGAGTCTGCATCAAAGCCCTCAAAGTTGCCTGTGTAGCCGATTTCGCGGATTGTGTTGCGCACTGTTTTTGAAATGTCTACGTAAGCATTTGTTGTGATTTCTCCAACAATTAATGCAAGCCCTGTTGCAACTGTAGTTTCTGCTGCTACACGGGAATATGGATCCTGCCTGATGAGTTCGTCGAGAATTGAATCGCTGATCTGGTCTGCGATTTTGTCTGGGTGTCCTTCTGTTACTGATTCTGATGTGAATAATCTGCTCATAATTTAACCTCTTTAATTCTTATTGTGTCAGGACATCCTCTGAAGTTTGCAGTTTCAGAGAAGCCTTTAATCTATTTTGATTTTCTCTCTCTTTTCGTTTTTCTGTCTGTTATTTCATGCACATGGCGCAACAGTCAAACAGCAGGTAATGTTCATTGATGTAATTTCTTTTCATAGACGCCTCCGTGTTTAATTACCTATCGGTTTAGTAGGTTTGTTCAAGATGACCTTAATATACAGAATTAAAATATTTTAGAAGTGTAGTGCAGACTACAGTTTTGAAAAAAATCGAAAAAAAATTATCTGCCTATTAAACAAGTAGGCAGATAAGTGTAGAATGGCTTCATTACAATCAGGCAGGAGTCAATACAATATGCTGAATCAATTTTCAAGAACACAACTTATTTTCGGGCCGGAAAATATGGAAAAACTAAAGAATGCGAGAGTTGCAGTTTTTGGAGTGGGTGGAGTAGGCGGCTATACAGTTGAAGCTCTGGCAAGAAGCGGAATCGGGACTTTAGATTTAATTGATGACGACAGAGTCTGCCTTACAAACATCAACCGTCAGATTCTTGCAACACGGAAAACTGTAGGTCAGTACAAAGTTGATGTTGCAAAAGAAAGAATACTTGAAATAAATCCCGATGCTACCGTAAACACATACAAAACTTTTTATATGCCCGATACAAGGGAAATGTTCAACTTTGCAGATTATGATTATGTTGTTGATGCCATTGATACTGTTACAGGAAAAATCCAGATGATTCTCCAGGCTCAGGAATCTGGAATTCCAATAATCAGCAGTATGGGAGCGGGAAACAAAATCAATCCTGCCATGTTTGAAGTTGCTGATATTTATGAAACATCCGTCTGTCCGCTGGCCCGCGTCATGCGCCATGAACTTAAAAAACGTGGAGTAAAAAAGCTCAAAGTTGTCTATTCAAAAGAAAAACCAATCAGACCGCTGGAAGATATGTCTATAAGCTGCAGGGCGCACTGTATATGTCCGGCCGGCACTGCAAGAAAATGTACCCAACGCCGGGATATTCCCGGAAGCAGTGCCTTTGTTCCGTCAGTTGCAGGACTGATTGTTGCAGGAGAAGTAGTAAAGGATATTTTGGGATTTTATAACTAGGAGCACTTTGAAATTCAAAATGATAGTATTTTAATTTTTCCGGAAGGCAATAAATAGGAACAGTTTTTATTTACCTATTGACATAGTAGGTATATCTGTATATATTTAACCTATAAAATAAGTAGGTAATTAAACCCCGTTTGGAGGAATTATATGTCGGATCTTTCGCATCTTGATGAACTTGAAGCAGAAGCAATTTACATTATTCGTGAAGTTGCTGCGGAATGTGAAAAACCTGTAATGCTTTATTCTATTGGAAAGGACAGTTCTGTAATGCTGCATCTTGCACTCAAGGCTTTTTATCCAGAAAAACCTCCGTTTCCATTTATGCATATTGATACAACATGGAAATTCAAGGAAATGATTAAATTCCGCGATCATGTTGCAAAAAAATATGGTCTGGACATGATTGTTTATTCAAACGAAGAAGGCATTAAAAAAGGAATTAATCCTTTTGATCATGGTTCTGCTTATACAGATATTATGAAAACTCAGGCTCTTAAGCAGGCTCTAACAAAATACGGATTTACTGCAGCCTTTGGCGGCGGTCGCCGAGATGAAGAAAAATCCCGAGCAAAAGAACGTATTTTCAGTTTTAGAAATTCTGCTCAGGCTTGGGATCCAAAAAATCAACGTCCTGAAATGTGGAAGCTTTATAACACTCAGATTCACAAGGGTGAAAGTATGCGTGTTTTTCCGCTTTCAAACTGGACTGAAAAAGATATCTGGCAGTACATTAAGCGGGAAAATATTGAAATTGTAAGCCTTTATTCTTCTGCAGTTCGTCCTATTGTCCGCCGAGACGGAAACATTATTATGGTGGATGACGACAGACTTAAGCTTCTTCCGGGTGAAAAAATAGAAAACGTTTCGGTTCGTTTCAGGACTTTGGGTTGTTATCCTTTGACTGGCGGTGTTGAATCGACAGCAACAACTTTGGATGAAATCATTAATGAAACATTGAGTTCGGTAACATCAGAACGCACAAGCCGTGTAATCGACAAGGATGGCGGTGCAGCATCAATGGAAAAACGTAAGAGGGAAGGTTATTTCTAATCAATAGGATAGGAGAAAAAAAATGAACGGACTTTTAAAATTCATTACTTGTGGTTCTGTTGATGATGGAAAATCTACATTAATCGGACACATCTTATACGATGCAAAATTGCTTTATACAGATCAGGAAGAAGCTCTTGCTTTGGATTCAAAGGTTGGAAGTCGCGAAGGTAAAATAGATTATTCTCTTTTGCTTGACGGTTTAATGGCAGAACGTGAGCAGGGAATTACAATCGATGTTGCTTATCGTTATTTTAATACAGAAAAACGCAGTTTTATTGTTGCAGATACACCTGGTCACGAAGAATATACGCGAAACATGGCGGTGGGAGCTTCATTTGCAGATCTTGCAATTATTCTTGTTGATGCAAAGCAGGGAGTTCTTGTTCAAACTCGCCGCCACAGCCGCATCTGTTCATTAATGGGAATCAAACATTTTATTTTTGCAGTAAACAAAATGGATCTGGTTGGCTACAGCCAGGAACGCTTTAATGAAGTAACTGCACAAATTCAAGAAATTATAGATGAACTTAAACTTCCAAATGTACAGATAATTCCTGTTTCTGCAACAGAAGGCGATAACGTTACAAAACAGTCAGCTGTAATGAACTGGTATAAGGGACCTACAATTCTTGCTCATCTTGAAGATGTGGATATTAGCGATGTTGAAGAAAGTTCTGGAGAAGGCAAATCTTTCTATATGCCTGTTCAGCGTGTTTGCCGTCCAAACCATGAATTCCGCGGCTTTCAGGGACAGATTGAAGAAGGCAAAATCAGCGTTGGTGATGATATTACAACATTGCCAAGCGGTGAAAAAGCCCGTATAAAGAAGATTATTCGTGGCTTTGATGATGTAAAGACTGCTGTAAAGGGTCAGGCTGTAAATATTGCCCTGGACAGAGAAGTTGATGTTAGCCGAGGTTGTGTGCTTGAAATAAATGAAAATCTGAAGCTTTCAAATTCTGTAACGGCAACTCTTTTGTGGATGGATGATTCAAAACTTGAAAAGGGAAAGAACTTCTTTGCAAAGCTTGGAACAAAACAAATTCCTGCAGTTGTAGAAGGCATTCAATATTTAATTGATGTAAACTGCGGTGAACATAAAAAAGCAGCAAGTCTCGGTAAGAATGAAATTGCCGTAGTTGATATTTCTTTCAGTGATACGATCGTTGTTGATGAATTTAAGAATCATAAAGTTCAGGGCGAACTGATTCTTATTGACCGCATCACAAACATGACAAGTGCCTGCGGTGTTGTAACTGAAGTTCATACAGTCGGAAACAACTATTCTGCAAATATAGACGGAAAAAAACGTGCCGCGCTTAAAGGTCAGTCTGCAAAAGTATTCGAGTTTATTTCCGGTTCGAATGGTGTAACAAATGAATTTATCCTTAAACTGGAAAAACGGCTTTACGAACAGCTCAGACACACTTATGTCTATGCACCGATTGCAGGCGAAGATTACGCTGAGACTGTGAAACATCTTGTTGAAGCAGGTCTTGTTGTAATTCTTGTATTGGATGAACGCCTTGAAGTAAACGAAAAGCTTCGCAATGAAAACTGGTATGTAAAAGGTCTTCAGGAAAATCTTACACAGGTAAGTCTTGATGATGTAACAGAACAGATTATTAAGCTTAGTGCAATTGATTACAAGAACTCTGATTCATACACAATTTAAAAAACGCTATGACAGAATTATTGGTTAATTTTCACCTGCTGCAAAAGAAAGGTACAGAAAGTCTGGAGACAATTTTGGAAAATCTTCTGGAGCAGGGTGAAACAGAGTTAAAGATAATTTCCGTCTTTATGACAAAAGGCTTTGAGTTTTCAAGAATGAAACAAAGGGTACTTTTGTATAAACATCGATTTAAAAAATTGAGTTTCTCAAATCCTATATTGAAAGGTCGCAGAAGAATCCGTTCTTTTGCGGCTTTTCTTATTGCAGAATATGATTTAAATCCGGCGGAAAATTATTTTTTTGTCGGGCATGGTCTTCCTGGTTCAAAAAATAGGGAATATTTTATGCTGGAAAAAGCCTTAAGGAAACAGGGCATTATAAATGCAAAAGTTTCTTTGCTTATGGGAAAATCAAAAGACATAGAAGGAAAATTTTCTGGAAAAAAAGTGACTGTAATTCCGCTTTTAATAAGTTGCGGCAGGCATATTACGCAGGATATTTTTGGCGAAGAAGGAAGTTTTTGTGCAGAACTTAAAAGCAAAGGTTTTGAAATAGAAAAACGTATTGTCTCCCTTGATATGAGTGAACGATTTAAAAATAAATTTTTTCTATAAAGCCTATTGATTAAGTAGGTAATTAAATATATATTACCTATAGTTTGAGTAGGTTATATAAAAAAAATCAATACCTCCTCAATCTGGCTTTTTAGAGGAGTAGGCAATGTCTTTTAATAAAGTAAGTTCACCACAGGAAAACAGAATTTTAGAAAATAAGGGGAAAATTTCTTTTGCCGGAAAAGACGGAAAAGAAAGCCGCTTGGAAAAAATCTATCAGAGATTCGGTAATTCAAAATCTACTGTTGATGTTCAGCGTGCCAAATATTTTACAGAAAGTTTTAAGCAGACAGAAGGGCAGGCATTGTCTTTGCGCTGGGCAAAAGCGCTTTATCATATTGCAGAAAATATTGAAATTTACATTGAACCGGAACAGCTTCTTGTCGGCAGAATCGGTAAAGAAGGAAAGTACGGACTTTTGTATCCGGAACTTGACGGATGTTTTCTGCATCAGTTTGTAAAACAGGCTCAGACGCGTGTTGAATCGCCTTTTGAAATTTCAGAAGAAGATATTCAGGTTATTGAAAATGAAATTGCTCCTTATTGGGAAGGAAAAACTTATTACGATGAACTTTCCAGAGCTTTTCCGGAAGATGTATTAAAAGTAACTTATGATCCAAAAGATTTATTTTCATCACGATTTATTGTAAATGAATCTTCTTCTATGCGTTCAGCCTTGCAGTGGGTTCATGATTACGCTAAGGGAATTGATGAAGGTTTTGAAGCAATTAAGGATGAAGCAAAAATCCATCTTGCAAACCTGAATGAACTTGATCCTGCAGAAACTGTAGATAAGGCTCAGTTTTATGAAAGTATAATCATTGTTGCAGATGCAATTATTTTGTGGGCTCATCGACACAGTGTAAAAGCTCTTGAACTGGCAAAAATAGAAAAAAATCCTGTTAGAAAAGCAGAACTAGAAAAAATTGCTGAAATTACAGAAAGGGTTCCACGCTATCCGGCAAGAAACTTTTATGAAGCACTTCAGTCACAGTGGTTTATTCAGATGTTCAGCCGTCTTGAACAGAAAACAGGTGCAACAGTTTCAAATGGACGCATGGATCAGTATCTGTGGAAATATTACAAAAAGGATTTTGAAGAAGGAAGAATTACCCGCGAACAGGCAAAGGAACTTTTTCAGTGCATGTGGCTTGGAATGGCACAGTATCAGGATCTATTTGTAAGTCCTGCTGGCGTTAAGTTCCATGAGGGCTATGCTCATTGGGAAGCAGTTACAATTGGCGGTGTAGACCGTGACGGTTATGATGCTACAAATGAACTGACTTATATTCTTCTGGAAAATAAGCGTGAATTTCCATTGAACTATCCGGATCTTGCAGCCCGCATTCATGCCGGAAGTCCAGAAAGATACCTTCGTGAAGTTGCTGAAACAATTAAAGATGGAGCCGGTTTCCCAAAACTTTTAAACGATGAAGAAATCATTCCTCTTTTAGTTTCTAAAGGTGCCGATTTTGCAAACGCAAATGATTATGCAGTTTCTGGTTGTACAGAAGTCCGTATGCCAAATCTTGATACCTTTACAACTCCCTGCGCGTTCATCAATATTGCTTCCCTTGTAGAACTTACACTTTACAATGGAAGAATGAAAAAATATGGAGATGAACTTCTTACAATTGAAACAGGTGACGTTAAATCTTTTAAAACATGGGAGCAGTTTTTTGATGCATTTGCCACTCAGGAAAAATACATTTTAAAGATGTTCTTTAAGCAGCAGTATATTGCAAATAAAATTCGTCCAAAACATTTTGCATCTCCTCTTGGTTCTTCTCTGCATAAACTGTGTATGAGAAGTGGGGTGGATCTTCATCAGGAAAAAATTCCGGGAGGATTTGATTCCGGATTTTTTGATTTTATCGGTCTTGGAACTGTGGCAGATTCTCTTGCGGCAATTAAAAAGAATGTATACGACGAAAAACTTATTAGCTGGGATGAACTTTTGAATGCTCTTGATAAGAATTTTGAAGGGGAAGAAGTTATCCGCCAGCGTCTGATTCACAGCCCTGCCTATGGAAACGATGATTCTTATGCAGATTCAATTGCAAAAAATATCGATAGAATTGGCGTTCAGTTTGCCCATGAAAATTCCAAATACCTTGGAATCGAATTGGATTTGAGATATGTAAGTCAGAGTACAAACGTTCCATTCGGTAAAGTTGTTGGAGCAACACCAAACGGTCGTTTTGCAGGAACAGCTTTAAGCGACGGTTCTTCTGCAAGTCAGGGAGCAGACATTAAGGGACCAACTGCTGTTTTACTGTCAAACTTCAGGACAAAGAACACAGATTACAACAATCGTGCAGCCCGTCTTTTGAACATCAAACTTACACCGTCGACAGTTGCAGGAAAAGAAGGAACTGAAAAGGTTGTTGCCTTCATTAAGGCCTGGAGAAACCTTAAATTGTGGCATCTTCAGTTTAATATAATCAATCAGGAAACACTTCTTGCCGCTCAGGAACATCCTGAAGAATATAGAAGTCTTTTGGTTCGCGTTGCAGGTTACAGTGCATATTTTGTAGAACTCTCAAGGGAACTGCAGAATGATGTAATTCTTAGAACTGCTCACGAAGCAATTTAAAATAATACCGAAGGGGCGGAAATCTTATGGGAACTGTTTTTAATATACAGCATTTTTCCGTTCACGACGGGCCGGGAATCAGGACTGTTGTTTTTCTAAAAGGCTGTCCTTTACATTGCCGTTGGTGCGCTAATCCTGAAAGTCAGGTATGCAAAAGCGAACTTGGTTGGGAAAAAAAACAGTGTATCGGCTGTAAGGAATGCGTAAAAATCGCCGGAATGAACTGTCGTTTTGAAAACGGCACTTTGTTGTGGGATGCAGACAAAGAAATTGATCCTAAACTGATTAAACGGACTTGTCCTTCCGAGGCCCTTCATGTAATCGGTGAAGAAAAAACTGCATGTGAAGTTTTGGATGAAGTTGAAAAAGATCTGGAATTTTATCTTCAATCTGGCGGAGGACTGACAGTCAGTGGGGGAGAACCATTGCTTCAGGGAAAGTTTCTTTTGGAACTTTTGTCTGAGGCAAAAAAGAGGGGTATTGGTCGCGCCATAGAAACGACCGGATTTGCAAAATATGAACTTTTCAGTCAGGTTTGTGCTGAATTGGATTACCTTCTGATTGATGTAAAAACAATGAATGATGAAGTTCATAAAAGGGAAACAAAAGTTTCAAATAAAATGATTCTGGAGAACCTTAAGAAGGTACGGCGGGATTATCTTGATTTAAAAATAAAGGTTAGGACACCTGTTGTTCCAGGTGTTAATGATACGGATAAAGATATTTCAGATTTAGTTGCTTTTGTAAGGAGCCTTGGACCAAATACAGAGTACGAACTTTTGAAATATCATAAATTGGGGGAACCTAAATACGAAAGTTTAAACCGTTCCTATGAAATGGGAGACGTTGAACTTTCAGAAGAAAGGTTCAGGGAATTAAGAAAGCTACAGGAAAAATTATTGTATGAATAAAAAGAATAGTTTGAAAAAAGCAGGTTATACAGTTGAATACCTGGCATTGATTTTAATAGTTTTTATTTTCTGGTTATTCATGGGAAATGCCGGAAAATTAAATCCTGTAATAATGCCTTCGGTAGAAAAAATTGCAGGTACATTTGTCAACTTGTTAAAAAAGGGAACTTTATTAAAAAACTGTTGGGTAAGTTTATGGCGTGTTCTTCAGGGATATTTTATCTCTACAGTTTTGGGAATCACACTGGGAATTCTTATTGGACTTTCATCTCATCTTGAAAGGATTACAAAACTTTTAATTCAGATAATCAAGCCGATTCCTCCAATTGCCTGGATTCCACTGGTAATTCTATGGTTTGGAATTGGTGAAAGCGGAAAAGTTTTTCTTATCTTCTTAGGTGGATTTTTTACGATTCTGATTAATGTTATTGATGGCATCCATCAGACAGATAAAAAACTTATTGAGGCTTCGAAAATTCTTGAAACTCCATTTCACAAGTTTATTTTAAGAATGGTAATTCCTAGCGCTGCTCCAAATATTTTTACAGGTCTAAGAACAGGCCTTACATCCTGCTGGATGTGTGTTGTTGCTGCGGAACTTGTTTCTTCAACAACAGGATTAGGATACATGATTATGAATGCCCGGCAGTACGGAAAAACTGATGTTGTAATTGTGGGAATGCTGGTAATTGGTCTTGTCGGTAAACTGATGGATTCACTTCTTCATTTTATTGAAAAGAAAGTAGTGCGCTGGATTTAGAGGAGGATGCAGACTAATGAAAATTTATAATGCAGAAGAAATTATAAAAGTTGATCACCTTTCTAAATCCTTTGAAAGGGATGATGCAACAATAAAAGTTATAGACGATGTTTCTTTTTCTGTAAAAAGAGGAGAATTGATTTGTATTGTTGGTGCCAGCGGTTGTGGAAAATCAACTATGCTCCGCGGTATTGCAGGTCTGGATGTAAATCATGAAGGCACAATTACTGTAAACGGCAGAAATGTAACTGGAGTAGATAAATCTGTTGGAATGGTCTTTCAGGAACACAGGCTTTTTCCATGGCTTTCGGTTGAAGATAACATCAAATATGCATTAAACGATAAGTCAAAAGAAGAAAAGAAAGAACTTGCAGATAAATACATTAAACTTGTAAATCTTCAGGGATTTGAAAAAGCTTTGCCAAAGGAACTTTCCGGAGGTATGAGTCAGCGTGCAGGAATTGCAAGAGCATTGGTAAATACTCCGCCGGTTTTACTTCTGGATGAACCGTTTGGAGCCCTTGATACATTTACAAAAATTTCTTTGCAAAAGGAACTTAAAAACATTCAAAAAGAATCAGAAACTACAATGATTCTTGTTACTCATGATATTGAGGAAGCTGTTTTCCTGGCTGACCGGATTATTGTTCTTTCATCACGTCCTGGTAGAATCAAAAACATTTTTGAAAGCAATTTACCGGAACCAAGAGACAGAAACAGTCTGGATTTCCTTAATCTTAAAAAAGTAATTTATGAACAGTTCTTCATTGAAGAATTCGCTCATGAAGAATATAACATTTAATTTTTTCAATGGGGGTTAATTATGAAAAAGAATTTATTTGTTATTTCTGTTTTATTAATTTTCGCATTGGGTTTCACAGGTTGTTCAAAGAAAAACTCTGGTGAAACAGTAAAAAAAGATGGTGCAACTACTGTAAGACTTGCAATTCAACCATCAGCAGCATTTATTCCAATGTATGTTGCTCGTGAAAAAGGTTGGATAGAAGAAGCCTTAAAAGAAAGTCAGATTAAAGTTGTATGGCAGGACTTTACAGCTGGTCCTCCGATTAATGAATCACTTGCATCTGGTAATTCAGATATTGGTCTTAGCGGTGATGTTCCATCTGTATCGTCTATTGCTGCAGGTCAGAAAAATGAATTCATCGGTGTTCCTGCAAACGGACCAGATGCTTATGCAGTTTTGATTTCAGCAAAAAATTCTTCTATAAAGTCCGCTTCAGATTTGAAAGGAAAAAAGGTTGCAACAGTAATTGGTTCAACAGGTCATAATCTTATTAAAAAGGTTGTAGAAAAAGAAGGTTTTACACTTAATGATATTGAACTTGTAAACATTTCTGCTGGGGATGCAGGTGTTGTTCTTTCTACAGGAAATGCTGATGCAGTTGTAATCTGGGAACCTAATGTAACTCGTCTTGTTGACAATGGAACTGCAAAGGTTCTTGTTTCCGGTTCTTATACAAATTTGCGCGGAACAAACACATTCCTTGCAAGAAAAGAATTTACAACAGCAAATCCAAAAATTACAGCTGTTGTTCTTGAACAGTTTGCACGTGCTGTTGCTGAACTTGATAAACTTGATGATGCTACATTGAATGCTGTATCAGAAAAACTCAGCCTTGAACCTGCACAGGTAAAAAAACTTATTGGAAAATATAATTTTGCTGTAACTGTAGATGATGTTGATGCAGCAGCTTTGCAGGATACCATCAACTTCCTTGTAAGCATTGATGTTCTTAATAAAGCATATTCTGCAAAAGACTATGTAAATACATCATATTTTGAAGCTTCAGGTGCAAAGAAATATCTTAAAAATAAAAAATAGAAAACTTAAAAAATCACGAAATTAATGTTTTCAAAAAACTTTTAATTTATCCTGTTTTCCAGTTTTTTAATGATGTAGCATTTGGGAAACAGGATTTTTTAATTACATTGACATATCATGAATTAAAATGTAAATTAATTTTATTATAAACCTACTAACATAATAGGTTATAACAAGAGGGATTAGATGAAGAATAGAATGCTGTCAGTTTTAATGTTTTTACTTTTAGCTTCACCATTCTTTGCAAAAACTCCAAAGAACGTCGTTGCCCTTTCTAAATCTGTGGCTGAATTGTGGACTTTAAGCGGTGGTACAATTGCGGGAACAACAGATGACGCACTGGGACTAGCTGGAACTGAAAACGCCGTCTCTATAGGAACGCTGACTACTGCAAGTCTAGAAGCAATTTTAAGCGTTAATCCTGAACTGGTAATTTTAACTTTTGATATTCCTCTTCATAAAACTTTAAACGGAAACCTTAAAAATCTTGGAATTAAAACTTACATTGCAGATGTAAAAAGTTTTGCAGATTACGAAAAAGTAATGACAGACTTTACAAAGCTTACTGGCCGAAAAGATTTGTATCAGAAAAATGTAGTTGAGGTAAGAAATCAGATTAAATCGATTAAGTCGAATTTCACCGGAAAAAACAACGGAACCTATTACTTTGTGCGTGTAAGTGCTGCAAAAAACAAACTGCTCAAAAATCATTTTGGAAATGAAATTTTTAGTG
The DNA here is from genome assembly GCA_045123335.1 of Treponema sp. Taxonomy (GTDB): domain Bacteria; phylum Spirochaetota; class Spirochaetia; order Treponematales; family Treponemataceae; genus Treponema_D. Next base: position 43,594 of record JBGVIP010000032.1, on the reverse strand, counting down.
ACTTAGGCTTAAAATCAATTGTAGAAGATGACAGCCTGCTTGATGAATTAAGCGTTGAAGAATTGCTTTCAAAAAATCCTGATTATATTTTTGTCGTTATGCAGGGAAATGAAAAAAAAGCTGCAGCAAGTTTTAAAACTGCATATGAAAATAATCCTGTATGGAAAAAATTAAAGGCTGTTATAAACGATAAGGTGATTTTATTGCCAAAGGATTTATTTAACTATAAACCAAATGCTCGATGGGCAGAAGCATATAAAATGATTGCGGAGAAACTATAAACGGATGAAAAAAATAAACCTGTTTATTACCGCTGGTATAATTACATTTATTGTTCTCTTTTTCTTTTCTGTGTTTCTTGGAACTAAGGCATTAAGTTTTGAAGACGGGATTTCTGCTTTTTTGATTGCACTTGACGGCGGAAATGCAGGCGGTGCGGGAGTTATTTTGCTTAAGCTTCGTTTGCCGCGTGCAGTAGCAGCTATATTCTGTGGAATTGCACTTTCTGTAAGTGGACTTCTTTTGCAGTCTGCATTGAATAATACACTTGCGAGTCCTGGAATTATTGGAGTTAATTCTGGAGCGGGGCTGTTTGTGCTTTTGTTCAGTTTAATAATGCCGTTTTCTTTCTGGGGGCGTTCTGTAGGAGCAATGGGCGGCGCTTTAATTGCAGTTCTCTTTGTATATTTAATTAGCGTAAAAGCCGGTGTTTCTAAAACCACACTTGTACTTGCGGGAGTAGCGGTATCCTCTTTGATGGCTGCAGGAATTGACATTATAATAACTCTCCGGCCTGAAATTGTAACTGATAAAGTTGCCTTTAATCTTGGCGGATTCGGAAATCTGAATCTTGCAGGAGTTAAGATTGCAGTTCCAGTTATTACCTCTGGGATTGTGTCAGCCTTTATTCTTGCTGGAGGAATTGACCTTTTTGCACTTGGAGATGAGGCTGCATTTGGACTTGGATTAAATGTCCGGACTTACAGGCTTGGAGCAATTATTATTTCCGGTATTCTTGCAGGTGCTGCTGTAAGTGTATGCGGACTTTTAGGTTTTGTAGGATTAATAGTCCCGAATATAATTCGTCTTTTTGGGAAGCAGAAAACAAAGTTCAGTATTGTACTTTGCATGATTTTTGGAGCAGATTTCCTGCTTTTCTGCGATTTACTTGCTAGAGTTTTATTTTTCCCATACGAACTTCCTGTGGGACTGTTTTTAAGTGTTTTTGGAGCACCTTTCTTTATCTGGATGCTGATTAATAAAAAGAAAAAACTTGGCGTGTGAGGTCTGTATGATTAAAATTGAAAATTTGCACGCAGGTTACGGTGTCGGTGAAAAATCAGATTTTCTGAATATTAAAAATGCGGTTTTTGAAGAAGGTAAAATCACAGGAATTGTCGGGTTAAACGGCAGCGGAAAATCAACCCTGCTTAAAACAGTAATTGGAATTAATTCAATTTCCAGCGGAGACATTCTGATTGACGGAAAAAAAGCAAAATCGCTTGGTCATAAAGGCCGCGCCAGGGAAGTGGCTTATCTTCCTCAAAGCTATGCAGTCCCAAATATGGATATTTACACTCTTGTAAGTCATGGAAGATTTCCATATTTAGGTTTTTCTAAAGTTTTGGGGCAAAAAGACATTCAGCTGGTGGAAAATGCCCTTCATCTTACTGATCTTTGGGAATTTCGCGAAAAAAATCTTTCTGAAATAAGCGGCGGCCAGCGTCAGCGTGCATATCTTGCCATGGTAATTGCACAGGACACAAAATATCTGCTTTTGGACGAAGCTACATCATCCCTTGATATAAAGCATCAGCTGGAAATTCTGAATGTTCTTAAAAAACTTGCGGCACAGGGAAGGGGAATTGTAATTACATGCCATGACCTGCCGCAGAGCTTTAGCGTCTGCAATAAAATTTATCTTCTTGAAAAAGGTGCGGTGGCTGCAGAAGGCAGTCCGGAAGAAATTGCTGTTGGTGAAAAACTTCTAAAAGTTATGGGCGTTGGAGTAAAGAAAAGCGAACGTGCTGAATCTCTTTATGAATACCAGCTGGTAAAATAATGGTTCATTTTGTAACTGAATTTCTTAAATAATTCCTTTATACCTATTGACTTACTAGGTATTAAACTCTTATATTACCTAGCATATTAATAGGAGAATAAATGAAAAAGAGAAAAACTTTACTGGTATTGGCTGCTGTTCTTGCGGTAAACGGTTTTGCAAAAACAAAAGGTACTCTGACTGTAGGCTCTGATATTGTTAAAACTGATGATACAGAAGATCAGAATATAGTATTTGGCGGCGCATATGCTAATCTGAATATCACAGCAGAAAACGAATATGTTACCGCCGGTGGAAAAATTTATTTTCGTCTTAATTCTACAGACGAATGGGAAAGCCTTGCAAAGAAAATCGAAATTAAGAAGGCATTTTTAAAGGCCAGACCGTTCGGTACAGATTTGTTTGAAATTGCCATCGGAAAATTATATTCATATTATCTTCCGGGAAATTTCTTCCAGTTGTCAGAAATATATACAGGATCAAGCCGCTGGGGAAAAACAGGTCTTGGCGTATTAATAAATAAAAACGGATTTTCAGGCGGTGCTGCCCTTGCTTTGTCGGAAAGTTATGAAGCTTTTACAGACAGCGTTGGAGTAAATGGAGCGCTAGTATATGATTTTAAGGAAATTTCTTCAAAAATTCCTGTAAAGCTTGGTGCAGATTTACTTTATTTAAGGGAAGTGGAAGACGATGATACATATTCAGATGATTTCAGTTCAACTGTAAGTATTTTGTATACTCCTAAACTGGATGGATTTATATCAAAACTTTCACTTGCATTGTCTTATTCATATAATTCAGAACCTTATGTAGCAAGTTCAGTTTTTAAAAACGTAACGAACTATAAAAACGCTGATCTTAAAAAATCTAATTTTGCATCGGTAAATTTTTCTACAGATATCGGCAGGGTAAAATTCACTTTGGAAGGAGAAGCAGGGCATTCCAAAGAAGGTTCAATGATTCCTTTATATGCAGGAACTCAGCTTCTTATTCCTGTATTTAAATTCATCTATTTTAAGCCAAGGTTCTTTTATTATGCAGCCCTTGATGAAGATGATAACAGTGCCAGCCGTCAGACTTTCGAAGTATACCCAAGACTATGGTTGGAAATAAAAAACGTTGCAATTTCTGCAGGTTATGATTTTGACTTTAAGCAGACTGCTGATGATGAATGGAGATATGAATGGGCTATACCTTTTTTTATAGAATATAGACTCGGAAAATAGATTTTTATTATATACCTATTGATTAAGTAGGAAATAGACTGTATATTTATACCTAGTTTATCAATAGGTGAATGGTGGTTTCATATGGGATTTAATACTGATGCATTACATAAAGCCGTTGTAAAAGACGAAAGCTTTGGAGCAACAATTACTCCAATCTATCAGGTTAGTGCTTTCTCATATGAAAACATGGAAAATCTGGAAAAAGTTTTTAGCGGTAAGGCTGCCGGTTTTGCTTACACAAGAATCGGAAATCCGACTGTTGCAAGTTTTGAACAGAGAATCAATGCTTTGGAACATGGAAACGGAGCAGTTGCAACTTCATCCGGTATGTCTGCAATTACTCAGGCATTGCTTAATTTCCTTTCTTCAGGCGATGAAGTAATTGCATCCAGCGGACTTTACGGTGGAACAATCCAGCTTTTCTCCGTTCTTAAAAATTTTGGGATCAAGATAATTTATGCTTCTGACTTATCACCAGAAGCTTTGGATAAAATTTATAATTCAAATGTAAAGGCAATTTTTGCAGAAACAATTTCTAATCCAAGTCTTGAAATTATTGACATTAAAGAACTTGCAGATTATGCGCACTCAAAGGAAATCCCGCTTTTAATTGATAATACAACTGCAACTCCGTTTCTGGTAAATCCAATTGATTATGGGTGCGACATTGTAATCCACTCATCATCAAAGTATATAAACGGCTCGTCAGACAGTATTTCCGGAGTAATTATTGATTCAGGAAAATTTAAATGGGACATTGAAAAATATCCGGCATTAAAGGAATACAAAATTTACGGACAGTACGCATATCTGGTTCGTTTAAGAAAAGATTCCTGGGCAAGTATTGGCGGATGCCTTGCTCCATTGAACGCATATCTTAACATCATCGGACTTGAAACTCTTGGTTTAAGAATGCAGAAAATCTGCAATAATGCAAAAACTCTAGCTGAAGCATTAAGTACCATAGAAGGAATCACTGTTAATTACACTCTGCTTCCTGGAAACAAGAATGCAGAACTTGCAAAAAAACAACTTAAGGGCTACGGCGGAGGCATTTTGACATTGCGCGCCGGTTCAAAAGAAAAGGCTTTTAAAATAATCAATTCCCTGAAAATAGCAACAATTGCCTCAAATATTGGTGATATACGAACTCTAGTAATTTATCCGGCAACAACTTTGTATTTGCATAATAAGAAAGAAGAAATGTATGCAGCCGGTGTATACGAAGATACAATCCGAGTTTCGGTTGGAATTGAAGATGTAGAAGATTTGATTGCAGATTTTAAAACTGCAATAGAAGAATAAATAAAAGGAACAGGAGGAATCAATATGGCTACTATCGATTACAGTTCATTAAAAAAAGGTGGATTCATGCGCCAGAAGCAGAAGGGTAAGTTTTCACTTCGTCTTGGCGTAGTTGGCGGAAACCTTACAGCAGAAGGTCTAGCAACAGTTTCAAAAGTTGCAGAAAAATACGGTAAAGGTTATGTTCACATGACAAGTCGCCAGGGCATAGAAATTCCTTTTATTGATTTCAACGATATTGAAGAAGTAAAAGCAGAACTTGCAAAAGGCGGTGTTCGTCCGGGAGTTTGTGGACCTCGCGTAAGAACAGTTACAGCCTGTCAGGGCAGCGAGATTTGTCCGTCCGGCTGTATAGATTCTTATGGAATCGCCCAGGAACTGGACAAAAGGTATTTTGGCCGAGAATTGCCGCACAAATTTAAATTCGGCGTTACAGGCTGTCAGAATAACTGCCTTAAATCCGAAGAAAATGATGTCGGTATTAAAGGCGGCCTGATTGTAAATCTTGTGCAGGATGAATGTGTTAAATGCGGAGTTTGCGCAAAAGCTTGCCGCGAAAATGCCCTTAGCTTTAGCGAAGAAAATGGTGTTTCGTTTGATGCTTCAAAGTGCAATAACTGTGGACGTTGCGTTAAGTCTTGTCCTACAAATGCTTGGAAAGGAGAAAGCGGTTACATCGTAAGCTTTGGAGGTCTTTTCGGAAATAAGATTTACAAAGGAGAACAGATTGTTCCTATCATCAAAGACAAGGATACTCTGTTCCGCGTAACAGATGCAGCAATCAACTGGTTCGGCAAAAACGCAAATCCAAGCGAACGATTTAGATTTACATTACAGCGGGTAGGGGAAGAATCTTTCCGTAAGGAAATCCTAAGCGCTTACGAAGGAAAATAAAATTACTGGACTATAAGGAGAATTACTATGGCAGATATTGAATATGATGAATTTGTAGATATTACAGATAAGGTTTGTCCTCTTACATTTGTAAAGGCAAAAGTAACTTTAGATGAACTTGATGTAGGTCAGATTCTTGCAGTGCGCATGAACGATGGCGAACCAGTTCAGAACGTACCAAGAAGCATGAAGGATGACGGACAGCAGGTGCTTAAGCTTATAAACAATGAAGACGGCACTTACACAATGTATGTAAAAAAACTGGAGGAATAAGTTTATGATAGAAAGACTAAACAAAGAAAATTATTCTGAAAAGATTGCACATGGAACTGTACTTGTAGATTTTTATTCTGACACCTGCATTCCATGTAAAAAATTGAATCCAGTTTTAAGCGAACTTGAAACAGAATTTGCAGGAAAAATAGGCATATTCAAAATCAATACAAATTTTGATATTGAAGTTGCTCAAAAGTTTCAGGTTCAGAGTACACCAACTTTGATTCTTTTTAAGGAAGGAAACGAAGTTGACAGAAAATCAGGCTTCCAGACAAAGGATGCATTGAATCAGTGGTTAGCAAACTAGGCTTTGAATTATAGAAGAAAGTTGTTAAAACAGGAAAGAAAATGAAAATATCTTTGAATGAAGATAAAGAAGTTGTAGAAGAAATTCAGGCTGGATTAAAAGCAAGCGGCGGTTACTGTCCATGCCGGCTTGAAAAAACAGATGATACAAAATGCATGTGCAAGGAATTCAGAGATCAGATAAAAGACCCTGATTTTGAGGGTTATTGCCACTGCATGTTGTACTACAAGGCAAAATAAAACGAAATAAAAGAGGTATTAAAATGGTAATTACAGTAGCAGGAAACAAAAAAGAAGTAAAAGATGGACTTACACTTCCAGAATTAATTCAGGTTGAAAATGTAGAAACACCAGAATATGTAACAGTTTCTATTAATGAAGAATTCATTCAGAAAGCTGCAGAAGCAAGTGTAGTTCTTAAAGAAGGCGATTCTGTAGAATTCCTTTATTTTATGGGTGGCGGTTCAAGATAGGAGAGAAAAAATGGCATTAACAGATGAACAGATTGAACGTTATTCACGACATATCATATTGAAAGAAGTAGGCGTAAAAGGACAGAAAAAACTTCTTGACGCAAAAGTTCTTATTATCGGTGCTGGTGGGTTAGGCGCTCCAGTTGCAATGTATTTGGCTGCAGCAGGTGTCGGCACTATCGGTATTGTAGATGCAGATGAAGTTGATCTTTCAAATCTTCAGCGTCAGATTATTCATGGAACAGCAGATGTTGGAAAGCCAAAAGTTCAGTCTGCAAAAGAAACAATGAACGCAATGAACCCGGATGTTAAAGTAAACACTTATCATATGTTCGTTGATTCTACAAATATCCGCGAACTTATCCGCCAGTATGATTTTGTAATCGACGGAACAGATAACTTTCCGGCAAAATTCCTTATTAATGATGCCTGTGTAATGGAAAAGAAACCTTTCTGCCATGCGGGAATCATTCGTTTTAAGGGACAGCTTATGACTTATATTCCTGGACAGGGACCTTGTTACCGCTGTGTATTCAAAGATCCGCCGCCGAAGGATGCAGTTCCAACTTGTAAACAGGCTGGTGTAATAGGTGCAATGGGTGGCGTAATTGGTTCACTTCAGGCAATGGAAGCCGTTAAGTATATTATTGGAACAGGTCAGAATCTTGTTGGTCGACTTTTAACTTATGATGCACTTAAAAATGATTTCCACAGCATTAAGCTTCCGCCTGCAAACGGAAAATGTCCGGTTTGCGGTGATAATCCTACAATTACAGAATTGATTGATTATGAACAGCAGGAATGTGCCGAAGCTCAGCATGGAAAGAATCTTTAAATAATTCTGACGCATAGGCGTGGGATTGAGAGGGCTGTTCTGGCATATGGTCATTGAGAGCTTGCCGAAGCATCGAAATGACCATGAACCACAGCCCTCATCCTTAAAAAAAAGAGGACCATATGATTACAATAAAAAAATCAGATTATGAAAAAATCATTCAGCATGCAAAAAGTGTTCTTCCAGAAGAAGCCTGCGGTTTGATTGCCGGAACAGAAGATGAAAACGGAAAGCACATTGAAGAAATATATCTCCTTGAAAATACAGACCATTCAAATGAACATTTCAATATAAGTCCTCAGGATCAGTTAAAGGCTATAAAAGACATGCGTTCAAAAGGCCTCTTGCCTTTAGGAAACTGGCATTCTCATCCAGAAAGCCCAAGCCGCCCAAGCGAAGAAGACAAGCGCCTTTTCTTTGATTCAAAAGCCCGTTATCTGATACTTTCCCTTATGGAAGAAACGCCTGTTCTAAATGCATTTATTGTTGAAAATCATACAGACGTTTCAAAAGATCCTTTGGAAATTGTTTAATCCGGCGGTGCGTTTATTCCGCCCAGACAACGCGACCTTCTTTGCGTGGGGCAGGGTGCGGAAGTTCGCCGTCCATGTAGCCGACTGCACAGTGGCCGATTCCTTCCCATTCGCCTTCGATGCCGAGCTGCTTTAAGATTGCTTTTCCTTCGTCGCTTTCAAACTCTTCTTTTGCGCGATGAATCCAGATGCTGCCGAGTCCGAGGGAGTGTGAAGCGAGCATGAGGTTTCCCATTACGAGAGAGCCGTCGTAAACTTTGTTGCGCCAGTCCTTTTCTGCAAGTACGATGAGCATAGCCGGAGCGCCGTAGAACGGATCAAAGCTTTCATCCCAGCCGCCAATTTTGCGGTTCATTTCCATGATTTTGTCGCGAAGATTTTTGTCAGTCACAACGATGATTTTTGTAGCCTGTGTTCCCTTGCCGTTTGCAGCATAAAGACCTGCTTCAACAATCTGCTCTAGGTCAGCTTTTGACGGAAGTTCGCTCTTAAATTTGCGGATGCTTCTGCGTTCTTTCATTGCTTTGATGATTTCGTTCATGTGCTATTTCCTTTTCCCTGCTAAATCATATACTTCATTATCTGCCCGGGCAGAAATGACAAGAATGAACATTTTATGAGTTTCCTCATCTTCCATGAGTTTATAAACAACTCTAATACCTATATCACGGAATTTAATCTTTAAGAGACCTGTCAGGTTGTTTCCGCCTTTGTTGCCTAACGGCTTTCCATATCCGCCTTCACTTTGAGGTTTTGGATTTGCAGAAACTTTGATAATTCCTTTTAAAACTATTTTCCGAACAGAACCGTCAAGTTTATTAAGTTCTTCCAGAGTGAGCGGATGATATTTGATTTCCCAAAACATCAACTACTCCAGATTTACTTCTACATCATCCAAATCTGCATCAGAAAGACCGAAGTTTTTCATTACTTCAGACTGGCTTATATATTTGCTCTCATCTGCCAGTCGTTTTGTAGCTTCAGCTGCAAGAATGGCATCTTCGTATTCTTCCATCATTTGCTGATAGGATTGAGGACTCATCAAAATGCATTCAGGAACATTGTTTTTTACGACAATCCTTGTACCGAATTTCTTAACTTCTGAGAAAATCTTATTTGCCTGTCCTTTGTTAAAAAGGCTGATAGGAATTATAGAATCAAGGACATTTACTGTATTCATTGCTTTCATGAGAATCACCTCCTGACTGTCTGTATTATAAAAGATAGTTTATTTGTTGTCAAATTTATTGTTATATATTCATTTAAATAAATTATCTCTCCCAGCCCACATCGATTCTGTTCCACTACCGACGAATATAAAAAAATCATAAATTCATTTCACGTTCAATATAACGACCACTGAAAGCACCAGCAAATTTCGAAATCATTTCTGCAGGGCAGTCTCTATAATCCCTAACGCTTGAGAACTTATAATAACTCGCTAGTAAAAAACTCTGAGATACGAAACTTATCTATCACGTTTTGATAGGGTATCAATAATATAATCTACATAACTTCCTTAACTTGTTTTTATTAATATTAAAATATTAATTGTTTTCTTTTTTATTCACAACGGCATTCATGCGTTTTTGAAAAATCTAATGTTTTTTATAAGAAGTTTTTCCGAACGGGCATTTTGATTCCTTCTTCTAAAACCCTTCAATACATCCGCTTTTTCTTTCTTCTGGATGCGCTACTTCAAAGCCGCAGTTTGCTTCCATATTGAGCTCACGCAGTTCTTTTACGCCGTCAATGTATAACTGGTAGTTGATTCCTGTGGATTCGTATCCGCAGCCTACGTCGTAATCGTCGCCCAGTGATTCGCGGACAATCTGCTCTCGCTGTTCACGGGTTGTGTCTTTTATCAAAACAGATTGCGCAGGGCAATCTGTTTGGGACTTTAGAGGTATTGCAGTCGGGCTTTCGCCCTCCGTGCGTTTTAAAATGCTTGCCATGAGATGCATTTTCGCACAAAACGGGGATTATTTTAGTGTTTTGAGCGGAAATTTTTGATATAATGGAATGGCTATGAAAATAATAGTGTTTGGAACAATCTATGGTACTTCAAGGTTATACGCAGAAGAATTATCGAGGAGAACTGGTATCGAGGCAAAATCCTATGATAAGGTGCCCTCAATAACCGATTATGACACGATTATTTATATTGGTTCCCTTTATGCCGGTGGAGTACAGGGCATGAAAAAGACGTTCAGCAAACTGGCCAATGCAGGTGACAAGAAGATTATCATTGCAACGGTGGGACTTGCAGATCCAGCAGATTCGGAAAACACCAGCAGCATCAGAAAAAGCATCAAAAATCAACTTTCAGAAGATGTCTATAATCGTGCGACAATCTTTCATTTACGGGGTGCCATAGATTATGCAAAACTTGGTTTTAAACATAAGACTATGATGAGTCTTTTGTATAATAAAGCAAAGAATCTGCCAGAAGAAAAGAAGAATGCCGAAGTTAAAGCAATGATTGAAACATACAACAAGCAGGTCAGCTTTATTGATTATGAAAGCCTGTCTTCGATAGTTGAGCTTGTTTGATTTTTTTGGGGTAAATCATGATGAATGAATTTAATGAATATGTTCGCGAATGTTTTTCTGAATCAGGCGAGATTGTCATAAAATCTATGATGGGTGGATACCTTGTATATTTTAAGGGAAAGCTTATAGGTGATGTTTGTGGTGACGAACTGTTTTTGAAGAGAACTCCGACATCGGACAGATTGCTTGCAGAGTCCGAACTGCGTTATCCGTATGAAGGTTCAAAGAGCCTGATGCATGTATTTGACAGTTTTGATGATAAGACTTTAATTAGGGAACTTCTGGATGGAATGTATGCAGAGCTTCCTGAACCAAAGCCGAAGAAAAGATAGGAAAAAAGTTATGATTAAAGGAATCCATCACATTTCAATGAAATGCGGAACGGCAGAAGAGCTTGCTAAGGTTCGCGAGTTTTATATTGAGTTACTTGGTTTGAAAATCGTACGCGAGTGGGCAGAGGGTATTATGATTGATACTGGAAATGGTCTGCTCGAAATCTTTACGAATGCAGAAGGAACTTGTTCGCTTGGTGCTATCCGTCATATGGCTCTTCTTACTGATAATGTTGATGAAATTGCAGCGAAAGTGAAGGCTTTCGGTTATGAGGTTTTTATTGAACCGAATGATAAAGTTATTGAGTCAAATCCGCCATATCCAATCAGAATGGCATTCTGCTATGGACCGCTTGGTGAGCAGGTAGAGTTTTTTTGTGAGCGTTAGATGGCGAGGAGATAAGAGAAAATGAGCATAACAACAAGACTTGTAACAATAGACGACTACGATAGTATTTATGCTCTCTGGTGCAGTACGGAACAGTCAAAGCGTGCTTTGAATCCTGTTGATGACAGCCGTGAAGGAATTGAACGCTACTTAAAGCGAAATCCAAACACCTGTTTTCTGGCTCTCTCAAAAGATGGCTCGGGAGATGCACCTGAAGTTGTCGGCGTAATTCTGACTGGACATGATGGACGTCGGGCAATTATTCATCATTTATGCGTTCATCCGTCTTATCGTCATCAGGGGATTGCGAGTCAGCTTGTAAAAGATGCGGAAGAGGCTTTGAAAAAAGAAGGCATCAGTAAAATCTTCGGACTTGTATTCAAAGATAACGAGCCGGCAAATGCTTTCTGGGAAAAAGAAGGCTATTCTCTCAGAACCAATCTTAATTATCGCAACAAAAGCTTGAACGATGCCGTACCGCAGGGGGAATAGAAATGAATTCAAAAATTGAAATTAAAAAAGCAACTTCCGAAGATGCAGAAATCCTCATAAAAATCTACAACGAAGCATTTTATGAAGATTTTGTCAGGTATGGCCAGTGTCCGGCTTATGGCCGTTCCGTAGATGATATGAAGAAATCAATAATCGAAATACCAAAATATATTGCTTATCAAGATTCAACACCTATTGGTGTAATTTCGGTAAAAAATAATGGTGAAGGGGCTTATTATATTGGCTGTCTGTGCGTGATTCCAGAGTTTCAAAGAAAAGGTATCGGGCATCATTTAATCAAATTTATGAAAACGCAGTATAATGACTGGAAAAAGATAGAATTAGTCACACCAATCGATAAAGAAAAGAACGTAAAATTCTATACCGAAAAATGTGGCTTTACGATAGATAATGAAGAGATGGATGGTTCTGTAAAATTGTATCACTTTAGTATGAGGAAGGACCTTTTATAAGGACGGGTAAGATATGCCAAAAGAAATAAATCCTGAAGAGACATCAAGAGCCGCTACGTTCAAATTGTGGATGACTTCACCAATGCCGATGGTCACACTTGTAAAGACGCTGGATGTGAGCCACCTTGTGAAGACAGCACGCCGACGAGGACTTAAGTTCAATATGCTTTTGTGCTGGTGCATCGGAAAAGCGGCGGGTAAGATTGTGGAGTTTTATACACTTCCTGTGCAGGGTAAACTCCTCCGTTATGAAAAAATCGCAGTCAATGTAATCGTGAAGAATAAAAACGGCGGCATCAATTCCTGCGACATTCCTTTTTCTGAAAATCCTGAATCATTTAACTGGGATTATCTTTCGCTCACTGAAAAAGCTGCTTTTGAATGTAAAAGTATTTTTAACGAAGATTATATGATTGTCGGAACTTCAGCAATGATTCAGACTGAACTTGACTGCATCGTAAATCAGTACACTGACAAATTTGCAAATCCGATGGTACTCTGGGGAAAATACCGCAAGTCTCTTTTTAAAACAACGCTTCCTGTTTCGTTTCAGTTTCATCATGTTCAGATGGACGGTGGACACGGGGCTCGTTTTCTGGAAGAACTGCAGAATGAAATCAACTCGTTGAGGAAAACATGCGAATTATAAATCTTGTAGAAAATGAGCTGGGTGAGAGTGGCTGTGAGGCGGCTCACGGGCTTTCCTTTTATGTGGAAACTGAAAATCATAAGCTTCTCTTTGATGCGGGCGGAGGGCGAAGCCCGACTGCAATACCACTAGAGCAACCGAAGTCTGCTGCTTGCAGCAGAGCTTCGGACACAAGTCCGAGCGAGGTTGTTATTCAGAATGCAGAAAAACTTGGCGTGGATTTGACCACTATTGATACTGTGATTTTGAGTCACGGACATTATGATCATTCGGGCGGGATTCTGGCTTTTGCGGAAATTAATCCTCAGGCTAAGATTTACATGCAGCACAATGCAGGTGGTGAATATTATGCGTTCGACGGGGAAGATAAGGGCTTCCGCTATATCGGAATTGATAAAAAGATTCTTTCTCTGCCTCAGGTTCAGCTTTTGCAGGGTGATACAAAGCTTGATGATGAACTTCAGCTTTTTACGGTTGATAAAAGAGCTTTTTCGCTGCCTTCTACAAACAAGCGGCTCCGTGAATTGCGCGCCGATCAGTATATTCAGGATGAATTCCATCACGAGCAGAATCTGCTTTTAACGTGTGAAGGAAAGAAAATCCTATTCTGTGGCTGTGCCCACAACGGTATTTTGAATGTGATGGAAACTCTGGAACGCAAGTTTGGTTCGGATTCGCTCCCAGACCTCGTAATCGGCGGTTTTCATTTTATGAAGCGAACTGAGTTTTCAGAGGCTGACACTGCCGAAGTGGTAGAAATTGCAAAGCGACTAAAATCTTATAAGGCTCATTTTGCAACCTGCCACTGCACCGGCCTCCCTGTTTTCAATCAGATGAAAGAAATTATGGGAAAGCAGTTGAGTTATGTTTATTCTGGGGATGAAGTAGAATTCTAGTCGTGGTGAAGTAGGTAAAGCTAAAAATTGCTGCATCGCAATTTTGTTTTAAGTCGCAGAGCTTACCGAGTTCCTTCGGAACTCGCGCTTTGCTATAGAACACCGCCCGCTCTGACCGGCGGGCTTACACATGTTCGCCGTGGTGCTGACACTTTGCTTCAAAATTCGGCTTGAGTTCACCCTTTGCAAAAAGCTCTGCAGCTTCGTCGGCGCTGCCTGTGATTCCTGGCATTTCTTTTAATCCGGCTGCGGCGATTGCATCAACTGCTCCCTGGCCGCGGTTTCCTAGAATCAGAGTTTCTACTCCGAGGCTTTTAAGGTATGGGGGAAGTGCGTGATGGCCGTTTCCGCCGTTGTCGATTACTTCTGACGAAACAATCTTTCCATCTTCAATTTCATAAATCTTAAAATACTGAGTTTTTCCAAAATGCTGGAAGATGTTTCCAGTTTCTTTTTCGTATGTCGCTGCGATTTTCATAAAGGACCTCTTGTAAGTGATATGTGTTTAAATATAATCAAAAACTGGAAATTAGGCAAAGTTTTATTTGTTTACCAGTTCGTAACTCTTCTGAGTCAGCTCGCACAGTTTTTCAAAATCAGTGGCGGCGGTGAGAAGGACTGTAATCCAGTGTTTTTTGTTCATGTGCCAGGCCGGGAAGATTGATTTTTTGTCTATGAGGTTTAGGATTTCGTCCTGGCTGGCTTTCATGTTTACTACCCAGACGTCTTCGTCGCCGGTAAGCCCAAGCTGGCGGTACTTTATCCTCATCACAAGTGCAAACCATTTTTCGTTCGGGCATCTGAAAACAAAAGAATAAGGGGCGTCGTCCGGCCACGGGTAATCTGGCTCTGCTCCAAACTGAGTTTTTATCCAGGCGATGTAATCATCTTTCAGGTTGCTGGTTTCAAAGCATTTTGATTTTATGTCATCAATAAGCTGTTGGACTTCTTCGCGAAGGGATGCAATGAAAGAGCCATGAGCCTTTGGCATGTCAAAGAGGGCATACCTCTCGCCGGTAGCTGAATCAAAAAGATGGACGGTAAGAGTCTGTTCGGAAAGCGAAAGTGTGATGTTTGCATTGAAGGCTCCGTTGGAAACTGCCGTGTCCTTTGTGTAAACGATGCCATCAGTTGTTGTAAAACCCGCCGCCTCCAGAGAATCCTTTTTGATTTTTGCCGAACGGAAAATGTAGCTGTAGTCCATTTATGATTAAAATATAGAAGAAATCTCGATTCTTGTCATTTGCGATTGTTTTCATTATTTTGGAATTATGACTTTAGAAACTGAACGACTGATACTACGACCTTTTACAGAAGATGATGCCGCTGATGTTTTTGAATATCTGCATGAGCCGGTAGTTCACTGTTTTACGAGCATGGCCCTGACAACTCTTGATGACGCTAAAGCCGAAATGAAAAACCGCATCGGCGATACTGATTTTTATTTTGCGATTGTTTTGAAAGAAGAAAACAAAGTGATTGGTGAGATATTTGCTCATCCGGAATCTAGTGACCCGGATATTTCGGATTCGGAACTGGATACTTTCAGCCCTTGCTGGATGTTGAACAATAATTATCAGGGAAAAGGCTATGCTTATGAGGCTGCCCATGCCTTCTTTGATTATCTTTTTACTCAGAAAGGTGCTCGCCGCATTTATGCCTATACAGAAGATTATAATGTCTCAAGTCAGAAGCTCTGCCAGAAGCTTGGAATGCGTAAGGAAGGGGAGTTCAAGGAATTTGTTTCGTTCATCAAAAATCCGGATGGCACTCCGCTTTACGAAAACACCATTAAATAAAGAAGAAAATCTTACATCACAAATTTTAACAATTATTATAAACTTTATAGAAAAGCATCCTGAGATTTGGGAAGAAGTTAATCTTACGATTAAACCAGGCAAGAGTATGACGTTTCGTTTTTTTCAGGATGGTGAGGAATATAAAGTAAACGCTAAGGTTATTGGTTTTTCTAATGATACAATAGACTTAGAATTTGAAAAAAAGTTGAAATTCAAACTCCAAATCTTAAACAAGAATTGATAAAACTCCTCTAAATAAATCTAGGTAATATCAAAAATATGAGTTGTTTTCTATTATATGTGGGTTTATAATAGAAAGACTGAGACGAGCACCTATTTGATAGGTGCTTAACTAAATTTTGTGGCTAAGGCAAAAAAATGAAAAGAATTATAAAAGAAAATATCAACTCAACATTTTTCCATTCCTAATAATTAATATTTGATACTATTTCCAAGGAGATTTCTTATATGAAAAAGATTATTTTTTGCGATATTCCAATGAAAAAAAACATGAATGCTATGGTTTACGCTGGTACAGGTAATACCAATTGCAATTATTCAAAAGAGGTAATGTTTCCGATAAATGCGATTCTAGCAGAATCATTAAAAAAGAATGATGATGTGAGGGTTATCCTTTTACGAACCCTAGATAAAGCTGGTAATAGTGGAAAAAATAGCGGCTTATTCATGCAGGAATTAGACGCTATCAATACTGAAATTGGAGCAAAGATTTCTTATGAAACTTTAGATTCTGAGTTTAAGGAAACAAAAGACATTCATGAAAAACGATTACAGAACATGCTGGATAAAATTGAAGAACATACAGAAATATATGCTGATATTACATATGGTCCAAAACCATTACCTATGATTCTAATGTGTGTTCTTTCTTTTGCAGAAAAGTTTTTGAATTGTGATGTAAAGAGTGTGGTATATGGCAAGGTTGATTTTGATGATAATAATAAACCTTGTAATCCGGAATTGTATGATGTTACTTCACTGTATTATTTGAATAATCTTACAAGTTCAATGGTTGCAGATAATGGAAAAGATGCGAGACAAAGCTTAAATGAATTCTTCTCTTTGTAAGGTGATACATATGACAAATAATGCAACCAAGCAAAAGAAGGAAGAAGAAATTCTTTCCATATTCTCTAAAATTCGAGAAATATCAGACAAAGAATCTCTAGATTATAAAAAGCTTCTTCAAAAAATGTATGCACCAATTTGGGATTGGGCTTTAATGTGTTTTAAAGAAGATGATGTTTGTAAAGCATGTATTGAAATCACACACTGCGTAAGACGTTCAGTTGAAAAATATAAGGAAAAAGAAGGCTCAACATATATAGGATTTCTCTATACTTGCTTAGCAACAGAAGTTCGACATAAAAAAGAGAAAGCAGAAGTAAATAAATTCATAATGTGTACTAAGGATGAGTATACCAGGGCTGTTGAGCTTGTAAAGGAAGCTGAACGAATTGGAAAAAATCCTTCGAATGAAAAGGTACAAATCTGGCTTGCAAAGCAGTCAAAGTTGTCTGTAGAAGACGTAAAAGATTTGATTCTAAAATATTATCAGTCTCAAGTTGTTGAAGAAAAAATAAGAGAAAATGAAGAAGGAGAGAATGTTTCAATCTTTGAGACTGAAGCTGTCCACAACAATTATCTGACGCCAGAACAAGATGTTTTTAAAACTGAATATGCCTTGGAGGATTTAGCAGTAATTGAACAGGTTTTTGATAAATGCCAGGAACGACAAAAAGAATATCTTTCATCTTTTATAACATTGAGAATTCTTCAGCTTTTGGAAAGAACCTTTTTAATTGCTCAGATCGTAGAACTATTGCAGAACAGAACATTTCTTGATGTCGATTTGCTAAAAATATTTCTTTCACATGAAGCAATGCCTACACAAGGCGAACTGGCTGCAAAATATGGAAAAGATGAAGGCTATATAAGTAATAGAATTTCTGAATTTTTTGAAAAAGTTCAGAAAAAAATATCAAGTTAATGCTTTTTTGCTACTAATCTACGTAACAAAATCAAATTAAGGGTAATAACCCTATTAAGGAGAAAACACTATGGCATTCGATCCATCAAAGTACACAGTAGCAAAGGCAAGACCTCTTCCAGTTATATTATTGCTAGATGGAAGTGGAAGTATGACTGGAGAGAAAATTGCAACTTTAAATGCTGCAGTTAATGAAATGATTAATTCATTTAAAAAAGAAGCCCAAAATGAAGTAGAAATTCAGGTTGGAATTATTGCATTCGGTGATGGTGGGGCACAATATGTCTTACCATTGCAGAGTTGCAGTCAAATTTCAAACATTCAACTTGGGGCTTCGGGTGGAACCCCAATGGGAATGGCTCTTAAGATGGCAAAGGACTTAATTGAAGATAAGGATACTATTCCATCTAGAGGATATAGACCCACAGTTGTACTTGTATCAGATGGTCAGCCTAATGACTCTTGGGAGCAGCCCATGTTGGATTTTGTTACTACTGGACGTTCAGCAAAATGTGATAGACTTGCAATGGAAATTCAGGCTGGTGAATCAGGAGAGACCGTTCTAAATAAGTTCCTTGAAGGTACAGAAAATAGATTGTTCCATGCAGATGAAGCTTCCAAAATTAAGGATTTCTTTAGATTTGTGACTATGAGTGTTAGTGTACGTTCTAAATCTGCAGATCCAAATAAACTATTGTCTCTTCCTGCTATGGATAATAATGAACAAAAAATGATTAATAATATGATGGACTTCTAATATGAAAGAAATAACAATTTTAGTTGATAAATCAGGTAGCATGAATGTTCTTGGCAAAGACGCTATTACTAACGATTTAGTAAAATTTTTACACTTATATCCAGAGATGAATTCGTGTGACGGAAAACTTACCTTTAATCAACAAGACTGGGATGGAAGTAATGAAGAGTTGAATAGCATCTGTCAAAATTTAAAGTATTTCGTAATTCTTACTGATGGATATACTTGTAATGATAATTGTGAGTCAACTCTTCAAGCCTTTTCTTTAGATGAAGATAAACATTTTGCAATTGTATTAGTAGGTGCTGATGCTTTCTTTAGACAGATAAATACTGAAAAGAAGATCTCTGTATTTAGGGCTGCAGATATAAATGTTGTAGCTGATAATTTTAGTAGGAAATAAAAGTGAAGAGAAAAGTAATAGGTTTTTCACAGACAGGCCCAGCTCATATAAAACATAATCTTCCTAATCAGGATAGTTATCTTTGTTATAAATCAAAAGATGTCTCTTTAATAGTAGTAAGTGATGGATTAGGAAGTAAGCCATTTTCTCATATTGGGTCCAAAACAGCATGTAAGGCTGTTTTAAACGCTGCAAAGAACTTTAAAAATAATAAAGATACTACTTCAATCAAAGATTTCTTTGAATATATACAGAGTTTTTGGAAGTCCCATTTAGGTGAACGGAAACCAGAAGAGTGTTCTGCGACTTGTTTATTTGCATTAGCAACAAAAAACAAGATATTTATTGCGAGGTTGGGAGATGGAATGATTTGTTCAATCGGAAAATCAAATGAAAAAGATATTCTTCTTTCTGATAATAAAGCAGGTTCTTTCTCAAATGAGACATTTTCATTATCTAATTCTAATTTTCTAAATTTATGGGAGTATAAATCTCTCCCTATTAGTGACTATAAGTCTATTTTGATTTCTACAGACGGAATCTCATCTGATTTACAAACCGGAAGTGAGATACAATTCTCAAAAGATTTAATAGAATCACTGCAGAATAAATTATATTTTATTAAAAAAAGAGTTTTATCTAAATTAATGAAAAATTGGCCTGTTCCAAAACACTCGGATGATAAAACAATTGCAATCATGGAGCTTGCATAATGAATGTAAATGAACTTATTGGAAAAGCTTTGCAAGATGAATACCTCAAAGAGCATGAAATCGTTTCAATTCTTAATGAAGGCGGTCAAGGAGTCGTTTACACCACAAAAGATTCTAGAATACTTATAAAACTATTATTAGATTCAACAAAAAATGTTATCTCCAATAAGTCTAATTCTGAATTATTTGAGAGATTATCAAATGACATAAGGTATCTTAATAAAATTCCATTTCCAGAAAATATACATATTGCTTATCCAATGGCAGTTTTGACAGATTATGTTGGGTATGTTATGCGTTTTTTGGATGAGACAGAGGATTTCCGTTCATTAATGAATATTAATACATTCCCAGAAACTGGCAGTTATAGGCGAAGATTTGAAATGCTTTCAAAAGTTGCGTCAATTCTTTCAGAATTACATGCTAATGGTTTGATTTATTGCGATTTATCTCCAAATAACATTTTTATTTCAAAAAGTCCATTTAATCAAAATCAAAATGCATGGTTGATAGATGCAGATAATATTCATTTAAGTTCTCCAAATAATGGGAAACTTGTTTATACTCAACGATATGCTGCTCCTGAAATAATTAATCAAAAATCAAAATGCACGTTTGCATCTGATTCATATTCTTTTGCAACTTTAGCCTTTGAAACTTTAGCATCAAATCATCCATTTGATGGCGGAATAATAGAGGGGTCAGATAAAGGAGAATCTGTAGGATGGGATGCTTCTATTACAAAAAGTAACACTTCTAAAGATGTGGATGCTCTTTATTCAGGAAACATTCCCTGGATAGAAGATCCTGAAGATAAAAGAAATCATACTGAAAATGGTTTACCAAGAGAGTTCTTCTTAAATGAAAAACTTTTTAGACTCTTTAATCAAACTTTTACAGATGGAAAAGAATCAACAGATTCTCGTCCGCCAATGTATTTTTGGGCAAAAGCACTGGCTGAAGCATCTGATACAACTGTAAGTTGCAAAGACTGTTCTATGTCCCATTTATATGATGAAACACGCGATAGATGTCCATTTTGTGATGAAGAATTAAAAGCTATACTTCTAATAAAAAGTGATGATAAGGTTGTATTTACTAGGGAAGTTAGTGATTCCTCAATTTATGTTCCTGAAAGGGTTTTTGTTCAATTTAACCATAAAACTAATTCAATACCATTTATCATTATTAATGTTGAAAAACATGAAAAAGAAAAATACTTGATTATAAAAAAAGAAGAGTCTGTCACTACAGATAACTTTCGTATTTACATTACTACAGAAAAACACAAGGAAGAACTTTTTTCATCAGTAGCAGTTTCTTTAAATGACTTTTCTGCAATTCATATTGTGGTAAAAAACAAAAAAACACTAGAAGAAAAAATCTTTGAGTTAAGTTTCAAAGGAGATTTTCAATGATTTTAGATGAAATTTATGCAACTATAGAATTTAATATAGAAGGAAAAGTACTAGATGGTTCTAAAATGCCAGTAGAGAATAATTTTATTATTCCAAATAATGATAATTTTGTTCTTAATGGAAAAAATTTTGAGCTTGTATATAAACAGCAGGCTATTACTATAGATGAATATCTGTCAGTAGGAACATCTCACATCTGTCAGATAAAAAACTCTGATGAAAACGGGAATTTTCTTGCTCGTTTGATATTTTTTGGTGGAAAGTTACTGACATTAAATGATGTACATGTACTGGTAGCCCCTTCAACAAAGCTTTTTAAGGAAAATTTTAATTCTGTAATTAGCCGTAGTTTAATAAAAATAAATAATGAAACATATTTCATTATTAAAGCTTCATGTGCAGAGAATGAAGATTCTATTACAGGTGCTGATTTTGCTTTTTCAATCATAACAGAAGAAAAGAATGTCGATGTAAAGAAAATCGAAACATCAGAAGGAATATATTATAAAGCTTCAAAGTCCTATAAAAGAAGAAATAACAGTCCTCAGTCTAATTACCGATTAGTGAAGGGAACTTTTAGCTTTGATAATCAGAGAACAATTACTTCAATCCTGACACAACAACAGTTAGATTCTATCCGCAGAAAAAAAAACACATATTTGGATGCATGGAAAGAATATACAAAGGAAAGAGGAAAAAAGGTTCTTGATTTAGCTAGAAAATTTGACCATATCAATTATTCCAATATTGAAAGAATCCCAAATGGATATAAAGTTTTTCTTGATGTAAAAGATGTTCATATACCTCAGAATTATGAAATCCAGTTCTTTTCAAAGAATGCAGAAATTCCATATTTCTTACAGAACAGAGAATGTAGTTGGAATGATTATCTTTTGAAGAGAAAAGAACAAAAACTTGAACGAAGAAATAACCCAAAGGATTATGAGGATGTAAAACAGGAAGTTGAAGCAGAAGTTTCTTATGTTAATGGTAACTGCATTGAGGTTGAATTAAAAAGAGAAAATGAACAGATTCCTGAAAGTGGGTTTATTACAATCTCAACATTTCCTGAAGAAAAACAAATTGAACGACAGGAGAAAGCTTGGGAATTAATCAATACGGGAAATTGTGGTATCCAACATTTAGGATTATTACTCGAAGACGAGGCTCCAATTCCGGGAGATCAAAAAAAACGCAACTCACAGAAAATATCAAAACATACTCTTGAAAAAGTTTTTTCGAATGAACCTACCCAAAAACAAAGAGAAGCGATAGAGATGACCCTTCAAACTCCTGATATTGCTCTTATTCAAGGCCCTCCAGGAACAGGAAAGACTACTGTTATAACTGCAATTCTTGAAATGCTTAATGAACAGCAAGATAAAAAAGATTTATGTGCAGGTCGTGTTTTGGCGACTTCATACCAACATGATGCTGTTACAAATATGATAGACCGTCTCAGTGTAAATTCTCTTCCAACCCCTAAATTTGGTAAAAGAAAAGGAGAGGAAGAATATAAGGAAAATATAAAACTTTGGATTGATAAAATTGTAAAGAGAGTGGAAGAAAACGATGCATCATTAGAAATTAGTGATGAAATGATAGATTACTCAGTAAAATGTGCAGAATACCAATATAAACCATCTGTTGAAACAGAAGAGGCTTTGCTAAAGAAAATATTATCTTTATCAATATTATCATCTTCAGCTTCACAGAAAGCTAAAGATTTTCTTTCAAAAATCGAAACACCAAAAATGATAATAAATACTTCTGATATTCTTAGAAATATTAGAAGTATCAGATTAACTTATGAGTCTTATATTGATGATGGAGCAGAAAGATTAATGGATTTAATTGCTGCCCTTGAAGATATTGGATTCTTCACAAATAGAAATGAAGATATTCAAGAAATCCTTTTTGACTCATATCAGACTATACCAGATGAGTCAAATTCAGATTTTTTTATAAAATTGTCAAAAATAAAAGATCTCTTACTTCAAAGATTTTCTCCAAAACCTCGTTATATAAAATATGAGCTTAAACAAGAAATATTAGAACTATGTGCTGAGGTTGAGAAAGAATACGAGGACAATTTGTCTTGTAGAGATAAAAAACAAGGTATTCTTATGGATTGGGCAAGATTACTTGAAACAAACAGTCAAGTTCTTGAAAAGGCAATTAAAGATTGTAGTTATGTATTTGCCGCTACTGCCCAGCAATCAGATTCTGCTGTAATGGATATACAAAAAAGAAATCTTAATAGCTCTGATAAAGCATACTATTTGTATGATACTGTAATTATAGATGAAGCAGCTCGTGCAGCACCACCGGATTTACTTATTCCAATGTGTAAAGCCGTTAAAAGAATAATTCTTGTTGGAGATCATAGACAGTTACCACAATTGGTCGATGATGATATTTGTGAAAAACTTGAGAAGACTAATACAATTCAGGACAAGAATGAGCTGGCTGAATTAAGTTTATTTGAGAAGTTATTCGAACGAATGAAGGCATTGGAACTTAAAGATGGTATAAAAAGAACTGTCACACTTGATAAACAATATAGAACTCATCCACTTTTGGGTAATTTTGCCAGTGCAGAATTCTATGATAAGTATGGAGAACATTATGATTCACCAAGAGGAGCTGAAGAGTTTTCACATTCCCTCAAAGGCATAGAAAATAAAGCTGCTATTTGGATTGATGTATCAAGTTCTAAAGGTTTTGAAAAGCAAAAAGGGAATAGTTATATAAGAGAATCTGAAGCTGAAATAATTGCAGATAAGATTGAAGAATGGAGTAATAGTGAAGAAGGAAAGAATCTTTCATACGGAATTATTGCGTTCTATAAGGCACAAGTTGTGCATATTAAAGAAGTCCTAAAAAAACGAAATATAAAATTGTCACCTAATAAACTAAGAATTGGAACTGTCGATGCGTTTCAGGGAATGGAATTTGACATTGTATTCCTTTCAGTAGTTAGATCAAATAAAGACAATAATTTTGGATTCTTACAATCTGTAAATAGACTTTGTGTAAGTATGACAAGACAGAAAAAAGCCTTAATTGTTGTTGGGGATAAAAAATTCTGTACAAGTCCTGAAGCAAGAAAGGAGAATAAAATTGAAGCTGATAAAGTAATTCAAATTGCAACCATTCCGGCTTTAGCTCATTTTGCTGATTTATGTGATTCGAGTGAATATGGAGTTTGTTTATGAAAATTTTAGATTATACACAACCCTTGACAGGAATAAAAACAAGACTCCATGAAAAGGTTTTGTGGCCATGTTATGAATACACAATAGCGATTAAAGGATTATCTAATTTTGGTGATAATGTACTTGAATCTTTAATTCTCAGAATGGCAGAAGTAAATGTTAGGGACACAAAGCAATTAAGTTCAATGACTGGTTTAGAAATTGATTTAATTACTTTTTTACAGGAACGTCTAAAACATAAGGGGTTTCTTGATGAAAGCATGTGTATTACAGATAACGGATTATCAAAAATAAAGGAAACAACTGTCCCTAAAACATCATATTATTCGATTTTTAAGGATGCTATTTCTGGTAAACTTCTTCCAAATATTATTCCTATGGAAGACCAAAAGGAATTAGTATACACAACTAGTAGTGTTTCTTCTTCAAATGAAGAACACGATAATATTTCTTTCTTTTATTATAGCATCCCGAGTTCAGCGGGTTATGAAGAAAGTAAACAAATAAAACGGGCTTTGTTTTCTCTTATTGATTCTCGATATGATGTTGAACCAAAAACAGAAGAAATACGAGATTTAATTAACAAAGTTCTGAAAGATAATAGAACTGATGAACTTACTTTTAATCTTGGAACCGATTCTCGTATTACATATCTGACAGTTGATTTAATCTTACAGGAAGGAAATAAACTTTCTTGGATTACATCTGATGGCTTTGGAAACATTACACCTTTTTTCTCAGAAAATATTGGTTATCTAAAAGAATCTGAGCAAAGATATATTCTAGGACTAAGGAATCGGCTTGAGAATAAAGTTATACGTGATGCTGGATTCACCTACAAAAAAGATTCGAATATTGGTGAATGGTCAAAATATCCCGAAATAGGTGAAAAATTACTAAAACTAAAAAACTTACTTCCTCTTATTGATAAAACTGTGAAGGGGTCTGATGAGCAAAGAAAATTACACGAAGCTAAGATTTCAGCTATAGAAAATATTTATCAGATTATTGAATGGATTTTGTATTATCATATAAAAGAAAATGAAATCTATGCAAAGAAAAAACTTCAGGAAATGCGTTCTCTTTCCACTGGTTATGTAAATAGAGTAACAGTAGGGTTTTATATTGTTAAAATAGCTAAGGAAATTGGCTTTCAAATAGGTAATGAAAATGAAAAACTGTTTAGGGTAAAACTAGGAACTATGAATTATTCTATGAAAGCTGGAGAAAATCATGAATTGTTCTCATTATTGAATTTAGCAATTGCAATTAGCAAGGATTTAAGAACTAGCCCGATTCGTAAGCTAGCAATTGAAATATCAACATTACCAGCTTTATTATTAGAATTAAAAGAAGAACGTGGAAAAGCTGCGCATAGTCATATGACAGATGTTTCCGCTACTAGAATTACTGAATATTTTGGTGTCCTTGAAAGAATAATAGATATACTATTTAAAAAGAAAATTGATACATCAAATTATTCTGAAAAAAGACAGACTTATTTTGATTTTATTCAGGAAGAGAATATTGATAATAAAGCAATTGCACAGCTTGAAGAAAATTATGGATATGGTTTAATGAATGTACTTCCAGGAGATTATATTCAAATTTTACTTGAAATAGTTAAGGGGACTCTTGATAAGAATAATATTCAGGCAGTCGTTATTCTAGATGAGTATCAATTGCTTGAAAAAATATTTCACACTCTTCAGCAGAAAACAAAGAGTATAAAAATCAATGTTGACTATTTCGAATATGCAAAAAATAAGGCTTTAAAGGCTGGGTTTATTTTTGAATCAAATAAATTAGCTATACTTGAAAATGCTTCATATGGGCGTATAGAGTCAGCATTAAATGATAATGATACTTCTTTACAAGCAGATTTCATAGCCTGGTTATGTTCTGAAAGTGACAATAATCTACAACAAATGGCTTGTGAGTGCAAAGATTTGCCATATATCATAAATAGGATAGCAGAATTACGAGGCCATGGAGAACTTCCTGAAAAATCGGCCTATACTAATCTTGAGATTATTGATTTTACTACTAAAATTAATATTCTTATAAAATATCTAGGATGTAGTGGTTATTTTTCAATGGAAAGTATCAACTATTAATAAAAACAGGTACTAATTGTTAGAGAGGATAATATATGAATGAAGCAGAATTAAAGAAATATGAGCAAGAACTGAATGCAAAACAGGCAGAACTCA
The DNA here is from genome assembly GCA_045123335.1 of Treponema sp. Lineage (GTDB taxonomy): Bacteria > Spirochaetota > Spirochaetia > Treponematales > Treponemataceae > Treponema_D. The sequence continues at coordinate 17,366 of JBGVIP010000032.1, read as the reverse complement.
ATAAGAAGGAAGCAGGTTTAGCAAAAAGGGAATTAGATGCCTCAAATAGCTATCAAAAATTATTTGAAGAAAAGTTTAAATCTATTGTTGAACCTCTTGAATTACGAGAAAAAGAAATTACTGAAAAAGAAGAACAGCTTGCTATAAAACGAGCAGAATTAATTAAAGATTTTGAAAATAGATTTGCCAAAAGAGAATCAGAATTAACTGCGAAAGAAGTATCGATAACAGAGAAGACGCTTGCGGCTCAAAACGAAATTGCAAATCTGAAAGTAAAAATGCTTAAGGATGTAGAATCAAATTGTGCTGCGATTAATGAAAAGAATCTAAAAGAACTTACTGCTGAAATGGAAAAGGTTCGTGAGGCAAATAAGAGTAGGGAAGCAGTACTCGATTCTCAAATTGCTCAGATAACAAAAGAGAAAGATCAGGCCATATTAAATGAAAAAACTGCAAAAGAAGTTATAGCTTCAAAAGAAGCATACATAAAGGCTATTACATCAGAAATTGCAGAATTAAAAGGAAAAATTGATGAGCTTGAGAATATTAATGAGCCATTAAAATCCGAAATAGCAGCATTAAAAACTGCTAACGAAAAACTAAATGAACTTATCAAAGAAAAAGATGATGAATTAAAAAAATTAGAAACTCTCAAAGCAAGTTTAGGGGAAAAATCAGTTGAATATTATTTGAATAAAATAACTGAGCTTGGAAAAGAAGAAGAAAACTTAAAGATTAAAAATGAGGAATTTATTAGAAATCAGAAAAGATTTGAGTTAGATAAGAAAATATACGAAACTAGAAATAAGTCATTAAATGATAAAGAAGATAAAATTGAAGACCAGATTAAGATTGCATGTGCATATCGAATTCAGTCTGTTGAGGCACAATTAAAAACTGCAGAAGAGGAAGCAGAACGTTTACGTCAGCAAATTAGAGAACGTGATAGAATTATTAATACATATGGAGATTTCAAAGAACTCCAAGAAAAAGCTGTTCTCAATAACAAGATTGAGGAATTACAATCTATTTTAGCTCACAAGGAAGAAATACTTGCAAAGCATCCAACTGAATATATGGATATGGAAATAGGCAAGTTGGAAGAATCAAAACGTCAATTTGAACTTCAGAAAAGAGAATTTGATAAAAAAGAACAGGATTATATTTCTTTACAATCACAAAATGGCGATTTAATTCAGAAACTTCATGAAGCGGAAATTGCTAAGAAAACTGCAGAAAGAGAAAGAGCCCTTATTCAGGATGCCTATGACAGGCTTACTGCAACAAATGCTAATGAATCTAATGAACAGGAAAGAATACAAGCAATTAACACTCCATTAATTACAGGAGAAAATCTTCTCCCAAAAATGGAAGAAGAACCTGAGTCAGAAAAAAAATGGCTTGATGATATATGCAAAGGAATTGACAACTTTGGTTTACATTTTCCACGAAGAATTATTAATGCCTTCCATACATCTCTGAAAACTTCGGAAATGTCTCCATTGACTGTATTAGCTGGTGTTAGTGGTACTGGTAAGTCAGAGTTGCCTAGATTGTATTCTCATTTTGGTGGAATTAACTTTTTAGGAATACCTGTTCAACCAAATTGGGACTGTCAGGAATCAATGTTGGGGTATTTCAATTCAATTGATAATTATTTTGATGCCCAGGACGTGTTGAGATTGTTGGCTCAAAGTCAAAGAGATCCAAATGATAATCATGGATTGAATGATACGATGACATTAATACTTCTTGACGAAATGAATCTTGCCAATGTTGAATTATACTTTTCTGATTTTTTAAGCAAATTAGAAACACGACGTGGTTGTGATGATGAGCATGTTCCAACTTTAGGAGTAAAAATCGGTGCAAAGATGCCAGACTGGCAGCTCAAATTAGGAAGAAATGTTCTCTGGACAGGTACTATGAATCAAGATGAAACAACAAAAACTCTTTCTGATAAAGTTCTTGACCGAGGTATTGTAATTAATTTCCCTAGGCCAAAGACTTTTGTAAGACGTAGCGGGAAAATTAATCAGTTAGGAAGACCTTCAGATCTTCTTCCGAAGGATACTTGGAATAAATGGTTGCTGAAAGCAAGTGAAACTCCTTTTACTGATAAAGAAATTGAAGACTATAAGAAAACAATTCAGGATATTAATGATTTGCTCGGTGCTACAGGACGAGCTTTAGGACATCGAGTTTGGCAGTCAATTGAATCCTATATGGCAAATTATCCTGATGTTGTCTATGCAGAAGATCCAGAAAGTAAGAAAAAAGCTATGGATTGTGCATTTGAAGATCAGATTGTTCAGAAAGTTATGCCAAAATTACGTGGTATTGAAACTCGAGGAGAACAGGGTAAAGTATTGGGTGGAATACGAAACCTTATTCCGGCTACTTTGCATCCTGACTTTGATAATGCAAAGAATCAGGGATATGGACAATTTATGTGGTGTTCTTCGAACTATATCTTAAATGATGATGAACAGGAAAATACTGAAACAACAACTGAGGTTAACGAAGAAAAGAAAATCGAGGAATCAGAAATAGCTGAACACACAGCGGAAAAGTGACTAGTGGAAGAAAGTAGTGTAGATTCTGACTTTAATAGTGTTTTCCCTTACATTGAAGCACATAAAAATGCTTTTAAGAATGATGAAAATAAAATTGCAGAATACATTATGAGACAGAAACCTGATATGAAAAGACAAAATGCAATTAATTTAGCAAAAGAAGTTATTAAAAGGCTATAAGGAAACAACAAGTAAGGTTTATTTAAAATGAAGTATGATTCTTATGAACATTTGCTAGAGGATATAAAAAAGCATGGAATTAAAACCGACTCTTATACCCTCTTGCAAATACAAGATTGGTTTATTTCCTCATTTAAATTTGATCCAGTTTCAAATGAACCTATAGGTACAAACTTTGATTCTCTATTACGTCGAATACCAGAATTGGAAAAGTATTCTAGTATTTTATGGCCTAATGATAGATTGCAAAATATTATTGATTTTTCTTCTTCTGCAATTTATTCATTAATGGATGAATTACATGAAAAGAATATACGAGAACATCTTGTTACAAAAATACAACACGTTAGAGAAACTGACAGTACTTCTATAAGATATTTAAGCAAAAAACCAGGAAGAACCATTAAACAAAAAATTGCTTCTGATCAAAAAATGCTTGGAGTTTTTCATAATACAACTCTTGATAACAGTGAGAACAGACTTTTTAAGGCATTTCTTAAAAGGTTGGATGAACTTTTGTATCTCAAAGAAGATGTATTTGGTTATGATTCATTAAATGAAGAACAAAAAGATTTTAATAACAGAATTCACAGATGGTTAAATGGTGAAGAAGCAGAATTAATCGGGCAGTGGGGTAATCTTCCTCCGAATAATACACTATTAAATGACAGAAATTATAGAAAGATTTGGAAATCATGGAATATACTTCAATCTCTTGATGAATCTATTGAAAAAGATTCCAGTTTATCTAAAGAAACAATAACTACTGTGCTTCTTTGGGAACTTGCAAAAAAACTCAATAAATCTGCAGACATTCAATTGCTTCAACAACCTGTAAGATTAAAATACGATTCTTTAACAATCTCATTAGAGTTGAATCAAATATCCGGTTTTATAAAAAATGCAAATAATTATCAGAGATTACGTATTGAAATATATGATGAGAATGTTTTAATTTCAATAAATGATACAAAAACTGCTGTTGAGATTACTGAATTAAATACATTTAAAGATATCGTTTCCATAATAGAAACTGTTTGTTCTAAGCATTTTTCAAAACTACAATATAAAGAAAATTCGAAAAACAATGTTAAGGAAAATACTATAGCAGCGATAGACATTTCTTCTAGTAAACCTTTTTTTGCTACAGCGGAAGAGTCAGGAAGGGTCCCATTTAAATTACTTAATCAAATATGGAGTATTAACGATGAGAAATTATGTGTTCCTGGATTCTATTCAAAATTACTTCGAAATGGAGATGTTATAGATAATTATTCAATAAAGTCATTTTACGCTGATGAAGAAAATGTACAAATTGATGATTTAGTCGCAACTGCTGATGTCTTTGCAGAAAAAATCAGTTCATATCTAAATACAATGAAGTGTATTTATATTGTTCCTGATCATTTTGATGATTTTTCTCCAGTACAACGATGTTTAAGAAACAGTATCAACTCGCATTTCATTGAGGCCTCTCCTATACCAAAAAGTATTGCCGCTGTATTTGCAGAAACAAAAAAAAGGAAAATACTTCCAGGTACTGAAATAAATGTAGTTGATAAATATGATGATTATTGGATTTATACAAAAATTATCGCTGTGTTAGATAAAGAACTGCTTGAAATGAATCCTCTTTCTGATGGTGTTGTATTTGAAAGATATCCTGCAATTATTATTACTAAAGATGGTTTAGAAACTGTATTCAACGGAGATGAAAAGTTTATTCCAAAACTTTTTTTGAAAAAAGAGTGTGAATTACTTAAAGATAAACTTTCTATAAATGCTTATCATTTTTTAAATTCAACTGTACAAAATATAAATATCCCAGATTTTTCTTCTGAATTAAATAAAATAGAAGAGAAGAATTATTCAAATAAAAATGTTATTACAATTGAAATAAAGGACAATATTTGCTCAGGAGCATTAATCTTAGAAGATTTACAAAATCTAACACCAGCTATTCCTTTATGGAAAGACCATTTACCACCGTTGTATATTAAAGTTGATTCTGATGGCGTTGAAAAGAGAATCGATCTGGTAAATAAAAATCATGGAGCTGTACGACCAAAAAGGGGAGTAAGTGTTCCTATTACAATTCCTGTAAAGGATTTCATCCTTCCAGCAGGAAAAAAATATTACGAATTTCCTTTAGTACAAGGTGACAATAAGAACCGAAAACAATCATATTTTGCATTGCTTGAAAGTGAAAAATTCCCATTGAAAAATGATACTCCATGCGAATTATTTTTGACTTATACATATGGTAATGAATATCCTTATGAATTAAAGTTTAAGTCTGTTTATACAGAGGCTGAAGTAAAATCCGTAACTGTACAATGGAAGAACATGTCTTTAAGGAATTGGAAAGATGAACTTCCAGTTCCTGGATTTGCTGAAGAATTATCATGGGATGATATGACAACTTTTGAGTCAAAGATTGGAAAAATTAACTTAATGAAAGACATATTAATTCCAGAAATAGATAAAATTGATGCATTAAATGTAATGCCAGAAGCACGTTGGTTTACAGTAATTAATGTTGTGCGAGCAAGACAAGATCAGCAAGATGACATGGCTTTCTTAAATTATATAGGTCCAAATAACAAAAATCCTAAATGTTATGTTAGAAAGGAACGCCATATTGAAGTTGGGGATAGATTATTTTGTTTTTTAAAACCGGCATCTGGAGGATTGAAGGGCATAGAAGTAGATCCTAATAAAGAACAGCACAAAAAATATTGGTCCATTACTAAACGAATGAAGTTTGCGGTTCTTACATTGTGGAATAATGGACATTCATTGCAAGATGCAGATTTGAAATCAGATTTCTTCAGATTAAAAATGCAGAAAGCAATAGATTATGCGAGAGATGCTGCTTTCTATGATGCTGAGATTGATTCTGATTCCAGAGATATATTAAAAGAATTCCTTTGTATGATTCATAAGGATATGCCAATAGAAATGGCAGAAGATATCATGGATTATTATAATACATTCCCAACAAGATGTATAGGAAATGCAATCGGTGATTGTTCACAAGATTGGCAAGTTGAATTATTTAATATGGTTCTAAATGATTCAAATAAAGGAAAAAGTATAGGAATCTTATCTAAGTGTTTATGGAGAAGCCGTAATTTAATTTATCTTCTTCCAAAAAATGTAGTTAAGGAAATATTAATTAATATATCAGAATTACTCTCAAAATTCGACATGAATAAAGATTTGGCATCAAAAAATTTGGCATCTGATCTAGAAACATTACTTGCTCTTTTACGATTACGAAATGATAAAACTGGATGCCAAAACAAAGATGAAGAAATGTTAAAATTACTTTCAATACATCAAAATCCCGATTTGGAAAAAATCTTAAAAACTCTACAAAAATTAAATAAGAAGATTATTGAACAAAATTTTGCAGTGTATTCAAGATTAACTTTTGATATTGATAAATCTATTACAAACCGTTCTCCAGATCTCCTTTTTGCTGCCATGGCATATGTTTCTGGAAACAGAGAATCAAATTCAATTCGTGTAAAATCAATTACAGATGAAGAATAATTATTAAAATATTTTCATTTATTTTTACAAAAAATATCAACTCCTCCTCCTTCTGGTACTAGTTATAGTATCTGGAGGATTGATATGAAAGATCAGAATCAGAACGACATTATTTGTTTCCAGGAACGCAAAATCTGCTACACAGAAAGAGAAGCTGGTACCATTGTAAATTCATGTAAACGACATAATTACAGTAATTGGGGAGTAGGGCAGAAATACAAACCCATGCGCAAATACTATTGTAAAGATTGTGGTTTTTATCATGTGAGTCATCTTAAATCTTATGTTTTTGAAGCAAAACAGTTTAAACACCGAGATAGAGAATTTTATGCCTACAGATAAGAAGGAATAGGAGTTTAATATGATACAGTTTTCTTATACAACAGATAAACCTAAACAATTCTTTGTTGTGACATTTGACAACAACAAAGATATTCAAAAAAAACAGACTGTAAACGAGATTCGGAGAAACAAAAGTAATCCGAAATCAAAAAAATATAACTCATCAGCAAAAAAACAATATAATGAAAATTATTCGATTGTGACTTGGAATGATTATTCTTATGTACCTTTTGTACCAGCATCTGATTTCTTTAACAATAAAGTTATTGAAGATGGTTCTTTTGGAACTCATTTATATCGAGATTGCTTTGGAAGATTTTATGATAATTGCTGTTTTGACAATATGGACTGATTTTTATCATTGATTACTTTATTAATTAATTGGAGAAATTGGTATGGTAAGAAGAATTTTACAATTGGAATCCTATTCTTAACATGTCTGTATCATGCAGGTAGTTACTCAATTACATATTTATAGGAGAAATCGAACAATAATGAAAACCGAAGAATTTAGAGAATGGTTAAAAGAACAGGGATATCAGCCTAATGTTGCAAATACTCGCGTAGGAAATTGTCTTACAGTGTGTAACTACGAAGGTGATTTGGATTCATTGTATGCTAAAGATAAGTGTCAGGATTTGATGGAGCGTCTTTGCTATTCAACTCAGGATGAGAGAAATAATGTTCCTGTACGACATAGAATTCCTATTAATGGTAATCAGAGAACTGGCTCTGCAACCTTAAAACAGGCTGTTGGCTTATATGTTCGCTTTCTAAGCAATGAATCAATTTCTGTAAAACCTTATCAGCAGAGAACATTTTATAACGTTAGTCACTCTACAGAATCTGATTGGCCTACCTGGAATATGCCAACGGAAGAAGATAGTTATCAATTGGCTAAAGTAACAACAAAGTATATAAGATTTTTGAATCCAGAAATTATTGCCAGGATTGTAAAAGAGAATGAAAAACTCTCTTCAACTTATTACTTTAAGTTAAAATCGAAAGGGATAGATCCTGAATTATATATTTGGGAGAAGAACTCTTGTTGTTTTCCTGGAGTACGCAGATATGCAGGTAGTTCTGAAATTGCTGCGCACAGAAAAAGAATGGAAATTTCTGGAATTGAGGATGCTTTAGCTTTGGATGATAATGATTATCCAAAGCAGGTCTGGTCTTTTATATTTAGAGATAAACAATTCAGTAAATATGGGCCTGCTGGATATAGTCTTGCACATCTCATAGACCATAAAAAGGATAAAAATAGAATGGATGAGGAATTTACATTTTCGGAAAACCATTCTTTTGAAAAACCGTTTTATGGATTATATACATGTGCATCAAATTCTGTTTATATTCCTAATAGTCTTATGAAACCCACTGATTTCAATGGTGTAATTAGAAATCTTTTGGTTCGAAAGGCAGAGTCATTGTATGGAAAATATTGTAATTTGGTTCCGACTTATGTTAAAGCAAAAGAGTCGTATGATTCCAAATGGAATATTGAAAATTTTGAATGGGCAGACCCTGTTGGGACTGTAGAAAATCTTGATGACTTCTTTATGTTCCGCAACAAGCGAATGAATGAGATTTTTGACAATTAAGCTCTTTCGCGGGAGGGGAATTTATAGAGTTATTGAATTCACTTTCTCCCGCTTTGCTAACCAATCATCAACAAGTTCTTTTGGTTCAATTGGCAGCGCTTCGTCAGCCCATTTCCAGACCCAGCGCTGAACGCAGATGAGCTGGTTGGTTCGGAAGCTTAGGATAATTCCATCGCCATCCGGGCCGGGATTCTTTGTGTTAGGTGTGATTGTCTGATTATCGTCCCAGACCTTGGTTTGTGCATATCTTGCGGCATAGCCGTGAAGGTGGATTTTATAATCATGGAAAAATGGAGTTTTTGCTCGTCCTTTTGTCCGTTATATCTATTCAATGCCGCCGTATATAATAGGCGAAGAAGAACTTGTAAAAATTTGCAGCACAATGAAGCAGTGGTTTAAAGCCCGTTGAAAGATGGGTGACAGTTGTTTTGCCATTGCTGGTCGTTATACAAAAAAATGCTGAAATCACCAGCCACTGTTTTGATTTCTTTACAAGCTCTCTTTCAGAATCTGCACCAAATCATCTTCCTTGAGCGGAACCAAAAATACACCTAAAAAAAAATAAACCGCTGCTATGGCAAAAACCAAATAACAACGGTTTGAAAACAGAAACAGGAAGGGCGCAGTCCAACCGACAAATGTCCCCTTGCGCTATGGTTACGGGTATTCCTGACAATTCAAATAATACACTTGCAAATGATAATTTGTCAAATATAAATTTTCAGACTGTCTTCCACGGTTCCGGCTAATACGTCCTTCCGTTTTGAAAAGGTGATACATCATAATCTGAATCAGCAGATATTGAATAATATTGATATTCCCATTCCACCTCTTGAACTTCAAATCAAGTTCGCATGCTTTGTCCAGCAAAACGACAAATTGAAATTTGTATTGTATAAACAACTGCTTTTTATCAAAAAATATGATATAATGACACCTTATAAAATGAATGATTCTGCTCGTTATCATCTTCCAGGTCTCTTTGAATTCTACGAATTGTACAAGGTCTTTCTTCCGTTATGGCGCATGCACCGCGACTGGTTTTATGACTGGTGCGACATCGGCTCAATTTACGGCGCTCCTGCCGACTGTCTGTGGGGTGGGGGAAGAGCTGGTTTTGGCGAGGCAGATGCAGCGGATGTTCTTGCCCTGATGAATGAATACGGGATTTCCAGCCGGCTTACATTCAGCAATTCGCTTTTAAAAGTGGAACACCTTGCAGACAAAAAATGCAATGATCTTTGCAGAATGTTTAGTACTGCGTGCCAGGACCCGGTGGTTGAGCCCGTCGAAACCACAGTCTCATCGGTATTTGAGCCAGCTCTTGCCCCGATGGTTGAGGCTCTCGAAACCACCTGCGTCAATAATGGCGTAATCGTTCATTCTGATTTACTTGCAGAATACCTTCGTCAAAACTATCCTCAACTGTACTTAGTTTCCTCTACCACAAAAGTTCTCACTGATTTTTCTGATTTTGAAGCAGAACTGAACCGCCCGGATTTTGAATACGTTGTGCCAGATTTTCGCCTGAATAAAGAGTTTTCCCGCCTTGCCGCTCTTTCACAAAGCCAGAAAGACAAGGTAGAATTCCTGTGCAATGAATGTTGTGATTTTGGCTGCAAAAACCGCAGGCGATGCTATGAAAATGTGAGTCGCAAAAATCTGGGAGAGGACGTTCCGGACCATAAATGCGTATCGCCGGATGCAGCGGGCGGCTACCGTTTTTCGCTTGCAATGAAAAACCGCGCGTTTATCGGCATTCAGGATATTCAGAACACATATCTTCCAATGGGTTTTTCAAATTTCAAAATCGAAGGACGAGGGCTGGGAAGTGCAGTAATGCTTGAGTTTCTTCTATATTATATGACTAAGCTTGAGCACCAGCTTGAGGTCCGCGAAGCAATTTATCTGGATTCAATGCTGGATTTGTTTTAAAAATTGGGATTAAGTAATAAAAAAGGAGAATAAAATTATACCAATTCAGTTTAAGAAGTGGGAAAAAATTATGATTCAGATTTTTGGAACTCTAAAAAACTTTGACGTAAAAACTGCACAGAGATGGTTTGCAGAGTGACGTATTCCGGTTCAGTTTGTTGACCTGAAAGAAAAAGAAATACGTCCGGTCAAGGCACGCTTTGCTCAAGGCCTTGACTCGTTCGTTTGCCAGGTTTCTGACCAGCATAAACCTGGCATGAGCCGCGGAGAATTTGATAGCGTGGTGGATTTTATCGCGCGTGAGGCTGGGAGCAGGGCAGACGCTATTGAAGAAATGACTGATAAAAAGTCAAAAGATTACGCCAGCATCGCTTATCTTGACGACAGTGAAAAGGCAGATAAACTTTTTGAAAATCAGCTCAAATTAATGAAGCAGCCGGTGTGCTGTAACGGAAAGAATGCGGCTACAGTAGGGCTTGCACAGAAAACTTGGGAAGGGTGGAAATAGAATTTGGATAAGGTCGAATACCAAAATGTATAATAACTATTCAGGAGACTCACATGGAAGAAAAACGCGAACTGAAGATTCACGGAATCTATAAGCATTTTAAGAATAAATATTATATAATAGAAGATATTGCATATCATTCGGAAACTAAGGAAGAATATGTTGTGTACCGCCGGCTTTACGATGACAATTCTTTATGGATTCGGGAAAAATCTATGTTTCTGAGCGAAGTGGATCACGTAAAGTATCCAGATGTAAAGCAAAAATGGCGCTTTGAACTGGTTGATGAAGTTGGAAAATGAAAAGCGATATGAATAATTTGAGTCCTATACAAAACGAAATAATTACGGCTTTAGAGCAGCTTAAGGAAAAAGCGCTCATTACCGAAGCAATTCTAGCCAAGAAAGTGCGCGAAAACGCAAAGATTCAGGGAAAAAACAAGGCGGGAATCTGTCTAAAAGATCTTGAGGTCTGCGTTGAATATCTTGCAGAAAACAGTCAGCTGCAATTTGCGCTTCACTTGAACAGTGCCAACGACATTCTGATTAAGAATTCGGACTCATGGAAACTTCTTGAACCCGATGCAAAAAAACGCCGCCTCTCTAGCGAAAAATCAATTTCTGTTCTGACCAGCGGCGACTTACGCAGCAAGAATTCCGGCGGCAAAACTGTAAAAAAGCGAACTGACAGAAAGAGAATGGATTTTAGGGATTTTGACGAGGAGTAGGGCAGGCATCTGCCCTTATAAATTTATGATTTACTCTGCAACAGCCACAGCTTCAATTTCAACAAGTGCGCCTTTTGGCAGGGCAGAAACTTCAAAGCAGCTACGCGCAGGTTTCGAAACAAAATACTTTTCATAAACTGCGTTGAAGGCAGCAAAGTCTGAAATGCGGGCGAGGAAGCATGTTGTCTTTACAACTTTAGAAAAATCAGTTCCTGCGGCCTTAAGGATTTCGCCGATGTTCTTTATGGCCTGTTCCGCCTGTGCTTCAATAGTAGTTCCTTCGATTTCTCCTGTTGCCGAATTAAGAGGAATCTGTCCCGAAGTATAAAGAAATCCGTTTTCAAGAATAGCCTGTGAATATGGTCCAATTGCCGCCGGTGCAGATTTTGTTTCGATTGTTTTCATATAGTCCCCTCTTTATTTACCTATCGGTACAATTGAGGAGTGTGTTTTTTATTCCAGCTTACGCCAGGTATTACAGAAACTTTAATTTCCCTTGAAAATGCATTTATTGCACTAAAAAATATCAGACAAAATAATAATAATTTCTTCATTTTAACCCCTGTGCAGTCCTGCTCCCTAACTGTATAATTTTACCAACTCTGCAAAAAATAAAAAAGATGAATTTGGAAGTAAAAGCTATATGGAGAGATAAAATGGAAATCAGAAAAACAAATGCAAATGAAAGCGGAATGATGCTTAATCTGAAATGAGGGTACAGATATGAAAATCGAACACATTGCACTTTATGTAAATGATTTAGAAAAAGCCAGAGATTTCTTTGTGAAATATTTGGATGGTACTTCAAACAACGGATATCACAATCCTAAGACGGATTTCCGCTCATATTTTATTTCTTTTGAAGATGGCGCTCGGCTTGAGCTGATGAATAAGCCCGATATGGCAGACGATGAAAAGAAATTGAATCGGACAGGTTACGCTCATATTGCTTTTAGTGTTGGCAGTAAGGAAAAGGTTGATTCATTGACGGTAACTCTTAAGTCTGATGGTTATGAAGTTGTTAGTGGCCCACGGACAACTGGAGACGACTATTACGAAAGTTGTATCGTGGTTATTGAAGGCAATCAGATTGAGGTTACAGAATAAAGATTAAGAATGATGCTCGCCGTGATGATCGCACTTAGCCGCAAAGTTTGCCTTAAGTTCACCCTTTGCAAAAAGTTCTGCGGCTTTCATATTGTACCTCTTTATGATTCGTTTACCAGCTTTCCGGTCATGTGTTCGATTTCAAGCTCCAGACACTGAACGCGGGGTAGGGCGTTTTTGAGTTCTTTTTCGAGGTATTCTTCATCATCTGTGAACTTCTGAACCAGCTTTGTACAGATTTTTCGGGTGAGTTCCGGGTCGGTCACAAGGCGGATCTTTCCGAAGACGATTACGCTGTTGATGTTCAGAGCCCATTCTCCGTCTTTTCGGTAGCCTGAATCGTACACGCAGAAGCTTGCCTTATCATAATTTTTGATTGCGTCGATTTTGTGTCCCTCTTTTGCACCGTGGAAGTAAATCTTATTATCTTCTTCGCAGTAAAAGTGAGACATCGGTAGTCCGTAAGGGTAGCCGTCATCTCCAAGTAGCGAAAGAACTCCGCGCTTTTCGTTTTTTAAAATCTCTTTACATTCGCTGTCATTAATCTGCTGCTTGAATCTTCGCATTTGTCTGAACATAATTTTCTCCTTACTTCTTATTTATAAAATACAGTCCTGTAAGGCAGATGGCAACTCCAAGCACTTTATTCCAGTTGATTGCTTCATGATAGCCGATTAGCCCTACAAAAATCAGCACGATTGCAAGAATCGCGTTTGTGGTAACAGAAAGCGTGTTTACTTTCCAGCCTGCTTTGTAGGCAAAAATAAAACCAACTTCAAGTCCTGTAATTACAATTCCAAGTACAACCGTTGCCCAATTTGTGTGTCCGAACTCTTTAAGGATGTTTCCGCCCTTTGTGGTCACAAAAAATGCCAGTGCGGAAAACAGCGTTGCCACCGCATAAGTGATGGTCATACTTGCGTAGGTGTTCATCTGCTCGGGGATTCCCTTTGCGCAGATCTGATAAAGTGTGTTTGAAAAAATGATGATTAAAAGCGGCCAGATGTAATTGAACATGTGTAAGCTCGCTGGCGAGCGGTGTTTTATAGCAAAGCGTTAAGAAAATTGCGCCAGAAATTTTTAGCTTTACCACTGCCAACTTCTCCTTTTGAAAGATTGCCCATCTTCATGCCAATGTATTGGCAGACCTACTGATGTGGCTGAATGTTATAGGGGTGCAAAAATCCCGGCACATTCCTACCCGGTGGCAGATAAATGGAGTATATACGAAAAAGGAAAATGTGTCAGTTGGGAGTGAATAGTAATGAGGTTCAGTTTTTAATAATCGCCAGAGCACATGGCATTCTTCCATCAACAACTTCGTAATTGATGTTGGAATAGCCCATGTCGGCAAAGAACTGTTTGTAGAAATCAAAATCGAACTGTTGTTTGAAGTTTGCTCCGAGCAGTTCAATGAACTTTACTGCAAATGTGCCTGTTCGCTTTGACGCGCTTAAGTTCTGCAAGGGCTTTTTCCGGCTCTGGGAGCAGATGAATTGATTCTGTGAAAGTCTTTCTGTTTGTCTAGAATTATGGGTACATATCATTTTTGAAAGGTCGTACACCACAAGACTAACACGTTTATTTTCAGTTGATCAATTTTACTAATACGACTGCTCAAGATTATATTCTGGAACAAGACAGGTTTCTGGCTTGCTCAGAAAAGACTTGAGATGGCAACCTGGCAGACGGCCGCTGATGATTTCAAAACCGCACTTACACCCCTTCAGGAAAAAGGCTGTCTTTCTGCAGTGCTCTTCCAGCTGCCGGAAAGCTTTCATTGCGGTATTTTTTCCAGGCCTATTTTTTCTCCCAAAAATTTGCAAATTGACCTTTTTATATTCGCTATGATATAATTGCGTTATAAATTGCTAAAAAGAGGTTCAAATGAAAAAGTTGTTATCTTTCCTTGTAACTGCCGTATGTGCATTAACTCTCTTTTCCTGCACAGTAAATTCTGCATCAACCGATAACACATACCTTACTTATCTACTTTCGGCTCATAACAAAGAAGGCGGTAAGGAAAGCCCAAATACAGTCTTAAATCCAGAACCTTACCAGACAAGAAACGAAAATCTGGACTTTATTTTTAATCCGGACCAGCTGGGCCAGACAGATATCTACATCACCAGAAAAGAATGGAATACTCTTCTTGTTTATTATGATATTTCTGGCAGTAACGAAGAATTTGTTCACGCCGATTTTCAGTTCAAAAAAGGAAATTACACCTGGAAATTTACAGATATCGGATTAAGAGTTCGTGGAAAAACCAGTCGCCGCCGTCCTCAGAGTGGAGAGGGAGAAAGTGCCTTTACCGGCTACAACAACAACTATGTTCAAAGCCACTTTAAAGTGGATTTTGAAGAATGGCTGAAAGAAGACCAGGGCTGCAAGATGGCAGGCTGTATGAAGGGCATGAACCTTAAGCATTTCAAGGCTGACCCTACCCACACTAGGGAAGTTTACGGCTACAACCTTTTCCGCCAGAACGGCATCTGGACAAGCCCAAGAGCAGCTTATACAAAACTCACCATCCATATTGCAGACAGCGACGGCAGCACAGAAGATGTTTACTTTGGCCTTTACGCAATGATTGAGGAAATTAACAAGCAGTTCCTGAAAGCAAGAAAAAGCGGAAAAGCAGAAGGAGATTTTCTTTCTGACGAAGGAAACCTGTGGAAATGTACAGGCGGAGCAAGCCTCTCCAACCCTCCTGCAAATTATGAAACATTTGGAGTTGAAGAAAAAAGAATTGAAAACCTCTATATTGAAAATCCTGACCAACCATGGAAGGGAGAATACGGGGGAAATCCAGTTGAAAACACATTTACTCACGATTTAAAAACCAATAAAAAATCTTTTACAGAAGCTAAAAATCAGCTTTTTGCATTCACAGAAGAACTTTCAAATCTGGATTCAAAAGGTTCTGATTCAGTAAAAAACTGGTTCAATAAAAAAATGGATGTAGACCTCTTTTTAAGAACCTACGCCATCAACGTAATTCTTGGCATGTGGGATGACTACTGGATAAGCCAGAACAATTTCTACTTTTATTTTGATACAGGAAGCGGAAAAAATGCCGGTACAGAAGGAAAGGCCTATTTTATTCCTTACGACTACGACAATATTCTGGGTTGCTGTGATGGCTTTGACGCAGGAAAACAAAATCCACTGGAATGGGGAAATCTTTACGGAAGCGACCGCCCCCTCATTCAAAAAATGCTGGCTGTTCCGGAATTTATGGAACTTTACAAAAAATATCTCCTTGAATATTCAGATTCAGAAAGCCTTTTTGATGTTACAAAAAGCCAGGAAAGACTGAACAAGTGGAAAAACATGGTAGAATCTTCTATATATTCCAGTCAGATAGAGTGGATAAGCGAAAGCTATTCTGAATGGGGAGATTATTTTGCAGACTGGGGTTACAAATTTACCCAATATAAACTTTTCAACTCAGACCAGAACACAAACTTCTTCATGGTAAGGCAAAAGACAATTGAGGAAGCATGTAGCTCAAACCCATCCCAGGAACCGGATATTCTGCCGGCCTACAAAGACGGAAATCAGTACACCTTCTTCTTTGTTCCAGAGGATTTTGGCTTTAATTTCGACGGAAGTCAGAAAATCTATATTCGGGGAAGTTTTAACTCCTGGGAAAAAACAGAACTTTACTGGGATGCTGAAGCAAAAAATTACACAAACACAATCACCATTGAAGAACCGGGAGACTATCCTTACTATAAATTCTGGTACGACAATGGCAATCCAGATGGAAGCTGGCTTGGCCTGAACGACTACCGCCGCCTTCTCCCAGACAGCTACACCCAGACAAATGCTTCGGGAGATTTCAGATACCCAGAATAATTCAGCAAAATGATTCAGCGGAATAATCCATAGGGGCAGGTAACAAGAACTGGCCGACCATCCGAAAACGGAAGGTAATACATCCGTAACCGTCAATTCTCATGTATTTTCCAAAAATAAATCTTTGAACTAAACTTCTACGCAAGGTGGAAGAAATTAGTCTGCATGGGTGACTAAATACAAATCTGCAGAAGCATGCCAGGCTACAGATGTTCATTTCGTTGAATTAAAATCAACATTCATAAAGGAAAAACAGAACATGATAATCCGTAAGGCTGGAATAGAGATTGAAATTCCTGGAAACAGTAATACGGTAATTATCCGGGAAATCCTTGCAGCAATGGCTTCTTGAAAAGAAACAGAAGGAAATGATTCTTGATTCCTCAAAGACAAAGGAAGCTGTAAACTACTGTTTAAACAGATGGGAAAATCTAGAAAACTTTATAAAATATCCTGAAGCAACTTTTTCGACCAATGCGGCAGAACGCAGCGTAAAAAGCTGGGTAATGGCAAGGCGAAATTTCCTTTTCAGCGGTAGCGGTAATGGAGCAAGAGCATCATGTTTTTGAAACTGCCAAGCAGAATGGTATTGCTCCTGAAGTGTATCTCAGATGTCTTTTTGAAAAAGCCCCTTATGCTGAAACTGAAAATGACTGGGATAAACTTCTCCCCTGGAATATTGAAATTACTCCATATAAGATTCGTGGAGAATGGATTTAAATTGTGGTATAATTATGTAAACGTAAATTCAATTTGCGGATACTCCATTTCAGACAATATGCATGGATTGAGCGATGAAATGCACAAAAAAAATCTCAGAATATTTTAGAATCTTTCTTGACTCTCCCCTTAGGGGATAACTTAGACTTCATATCAGTTGGAGGACGAAATCTTATGCTGAAAATTGGTGAGTTTTCAAAGTTGTGTCAGATGACTGTAAAGGCACTCAGATTCTACGAAAAGGA
>JBGVIP010000031.1:0-16800 GCA_045123335.1 Treponema sp. | reverse complement strand
CGCGCTCATATCCTTGTAAAACTTCGCGACCACGAGGGCGAGAAATTTGAGATTCAGACTTTCGGACGCATTCGCCGAATGCCGACGGCTCATCATTTTGAAGATGACGCTCTTGATTGCTGCTATCTTTACACCTGGGACAACAAGTTTACCGAAGGTGCTCGTGCATTTCTCGGACACGGTGCGTGGGATGCGCAGTACATTCAGTTGAAGGACGAATACAAAGGTATCACCTTGAAAAGCCAGCAGCGTCCCGATGTAATTGATGAAAACGATGCAGAAGATACGATGAACAGCGTCGTGAATCATTATGCGAAAAAGTATTCGCTTACGGCCGGAAAGAATTTTGATGAAAATAAAAAGCTTTTGCAAAAAGGCGGGTATATCTTCAGCGATAAAATCGTGGTAACGGCAAAAATGGGACGTACAGAGCTTTTGGATGCAAGTAAAATGAACCAGATGTATGATTCAGAATTTGCGATACCGCTTAATACTCATACACACGGAAGGCAGTTTCATCATGAAGTTGGAATCTTGAGTACGGAAGTAAGCCTAAAATATGAAAAAATGATTACAGTGATTCGAAGGATTTTTCATATTTCTACAAAGAATGTTAATTTAAAATATGCTTTACTAAATCTCGGAACTCGTGAACTTTACGCTTTTGTAATCAACAATGCCGCTCTTCTTAAAGACGATTTTCACGAGGCGGTTACGGCTCTGGATTCTGCAATCAATAAAACGCTTACTTTTGAGCCAGATGAAATTGTCGAAAAAGAGTTTCATATTCCGCAGGTCTGTCTTTTTACTTACGATGGAAATGACAAGGCTCAAAAAATCTATTCTAAAAATGTCTATGCTGATTATCGTGAATCCGCAGAAGTCAGGTCAAAGCCGGAACGGAGATTTGAAGAGTTTTGTGAGACCGTAGATTTTGTTCAATGGTTCTATAAAAATGGCGACAAGGGAACGGAATATCACTCAGTATGCTATAAAGACGGTACAGGAAAAATCCGTTTGTTTTACCCGGATTACGTTGTCGGCACTAAAGATGGAATCTGGATCATAGAAATAAAAGGTGGTTTTTCAGCAAGCGGTCAGAGTCAGAACATAGATGATTTTGCCCCTCGAAAATTTGAGGTTTTGAAAAATTATTTAAAAGAATACAATCTGAAAGGAGTTTTTGTCCGTACCAATCGAAAAGAAAAACTTTGTATCTGCACCGAAACATTCAATGATGATATAGATGGAGAAGATTGGAAACTGTTGGAAGATGTGATGAAATAAGAATGAGTAGAAACGAAGGAAGCCCTGTCATCACTGACAGGGCTTCTAAATTCCGGTCATTTCGAGAACCTCAATGACCGTATTCATTCAACTTATGCTTTGTTCAAGCGGCTTTCCAAATCATCCAAGATTTCGTTAAGTTCTTTTGGAAGATGCTTACCGAACTTAGGATAGTGGTTTTCGCGAACGTCCTTAACTTCTTTCTTCCAGCCTTCAACGTCAACTTTGAGGATTTCTGGGAGAGTTTCTTTGTAGTAGTCAGCAAGACCGTCTGTGTTCAAAGCACCATCAGCTGGCATAAGTCCGATTGGTGTGTCTACAGCATTGTCTACGCCGTTACAGCGGTCGAAAATCCATGCAAGGATGCGGCTGTTGTCACCGTAACCTGGCCACATGAATCCGCCAGGAAGCTTGTCGTTGTTTTCGTCCTTGCGGAACCAGTTAACGTAGAAAATCTTTGGAAGAAGATCTTTATCTTTTGCTGCGTTACCAACATCGATCCAGTGCTGGAAGTAGTCGCCCATGTTGTATCCACAGAATGGGAGGATAGCGAATGGGTCGCGGCGGATTTTACCAACTTCTGCTGCGTTGATTGTAGAAGCAGCTGTGATTTCTGAACCTACGATAGATCCAAGGAATACACCGTGGTTCCAAGAGCGAGCCTGGTGTACAAGAGGGATAGTTGATGGGCGGCGTCCACCAAAGAGGATTGCAGAAATAGGTACACCTTCTGGAGATTCCCAGTCAGATGCGATACATGGACACTGCTTAGCAGGTGCTGTAAAGCGTGCATTTGGATGAGCCATTTCTTCACCCTTAGGAGCCTTGTCCTTAGGGAATGCTGGACGAGTCTGTCCCTTCCAATCAACAAGGTTACCAGTTGCAGGGTATCCGATTCCTTCCCACCAAACGTCGCCGTCTTCTGTAAGAGCACAGTTAGTGTAGATTGTGTTCTTTTCTGCAGAGATAAGAGCGTTCTTGTTAGATTCAGCAGATGTTCCTGGAGCAACTCCGAAGAATCCTGCTTCTGGGTTGATAGCGTAGAGACGACCGTCTTTTCCGAACTTCATCCAAGCGATATCGTCACCAACAGTTTCTACCTTCCATCCTGGGATAGTAGGAATCAACATAGCGAGGTTTGTCTTTCCACAAGCTGATGGGAAAGCACCTGTAACGTATTTAACTTCACCCTTAGGGTTAGTCAATTTAAGGATAAGCATGTGTTCAGCAAGCCAGCCTTCTTCGCGAGCAATTACTGTAGCAATGCGGAGAGCGAAACATTTCTTTCCGAGAAGAGCGTTTCCGCCGTATCCAGAACCGTAAGACCATACAAGGTGTTCTTCTGGGAACTGGCTGATGTATTTGTGTTCAACGTCAGCACATGGCCATACGCCGTTGTCTTTTTCACCGTTGTTAAGTGGTTTACCAACTGAGTGGAGACATGGAACGAAGTTGTCATCAAGGTACTGCCAAACTTTTTCGCCGGCACGAGTCATGATGTCCATGTTCAAAACTACGTATTCAGAGTCTGTAAGTTCAACACCGTATTTAGCGATTGGTGAACCGAGTGGACCCATACAGAAAGGAATTACATACATTGTGCGGCCGTGCATACAACCTGTGTACAAACCTTTCATTGTTGCTTTAAGTTCTTTTGGATCAATCCAGTGGTTTGTAGGACCAGCATCTTCTTCTTTTACAGAAGAAATGAATGTGCGGCTTTCTACACGAGCAACGTCACTTGGAAGTGAGCGGAAAAGGAAGCAGTTTTCTTTCTTCTTCAATGGTGTAGCAAGACCAGCGTCTACACATTTCTGCATAAGGCGGTCGTATTCAGCTGTAGTACCGTCAACAACAACAACGTTGTCAGGTTCACACATCTTAACACATTCTTCAATCCATGCCTTGATTTTGGCATTTTTGATTTCGTTTACTGTCATTAGTAACTCCTATATAAGTCGGAAAAGTGGTTGAGCCATCCCTTCCGAAATTTACGCTTTGGCTTAATAATACACTTTTTTTTTTTTATATTCAATGCGCGAAAGACATATTTGCAAACGTTCCTTCCGCAGCCCGCTAACGCTCGGTCTTTTAAGTCCCGGCGCGTCCCGCCCCGTGCCTTAAAATCCTTGCCTTCGGCAACTGCTCCACGAACGCGCGGGTGCCTTCCCATAATTTTTGTCGTTTCAAAAAAAATCGGGCTGACAAATAAGTTCAATTTACGGTGGTTGAGGCTCTCGAAACCACCAGATACAGCGTAAATGGTTGTTTCGAAAAACTTAATGACCGTGTGGCAGGAACTTATTTGTCAGCCCTTACAGGTTTCCTGATTTATCTTAAAAAAGATGTTTAGTTGCTTGCAGTGAATTTAGCTACAAGAGCATCAAGATCAGCCTGTGTAATCTTAAGTTCATTGTTTGTTGTGTAGTAAGTGTACATAGCAGATTTAAGCTGTGTACCAGTGTAGTTTGTAATGTCTGTAATGTTGAACTGCTTTTCAAATACCTGTTTCAAAAGGCGCTGGTCGCGGTATTCACCAAGGTATGTGTAGTTAGACTTCTGGTAATCTTCTGCAATTTCTGCCCATGAAGCACCACAAAGACCAGAAATAACGGCACAGTAGTAACCTGTACGGTCATTACCAAGACGGCAGTGAATTCCGTATGGAGCAGGGTGAGTTCCTTCTTTAAGGAAGTCAATTATGCACTGCAAGCCGTCGTTCAGGTATTTTTCGTTGTAGTCTGCCTGATAGATGTATTTGTACTGCATAACTTCTTCTTTACCAGAATCATTTGTAAATGTCATGTGAAGAACGTTACCTGCATCAAGTATAGCCTGATAGTATGATGGAATTGATTCTGTATAAGTTGTACCAGAGTCCTGAACATTATCATTCTTTGCAACATCTGTTCCAACTGCCCATGTCTGAAGATTTGCAGTTTCATTTTCGCTTAAGCAGATGTCTGTTTTAATTCCGTTTGCTTCATAAAGACCGATTACTTTTTCGTGGCGAACAGGTTCTGTAGCGCGTACAAAGTAACCTTTTGGATTTGTTGTTGCATCCTTGAATACACCTGATTTGTGTGTCTTACACTTGTAAGGGTGCCATGAACGGTAAAGGTTTGTTGTTCCCGGAACTTTACGGAAGTTTGCAAATTTAGCTACTTCGGCATCGTTTGTTAAATCCCAGTCGCTGAGAGCTTTCCAGACAGAAGCTGTTGCACTGCATGCGGCAATTTCATCTTTATCTTCGTCATCATAAATGATGATAAGGTTTTCGTCAGAAGTGTGGAATACGTATGGTTCAGGAATAAATGTCTTGTCATAGTTGTTCTGGTAGTTGTCACTTCCGTTTTCTACAATAACAAATTTAAATTCCGGATGACCGCTGTTTCCTAGAGCTGTCAATTTAGTGCATGGAACGGCAACATAATAGAATGCATCTGTTTCCTGCATGCGGAAAGTTTCGTCATTTGCATGTGACCATGAGTTGAATGAACCATGTACATAGATTGTTTTTCCAGAATCTACATTCCAGAGAGTTTTATCCATAAGGAAAATAACTTTTTTGTTTGTGTTATCAAGAGCATAACAGCGAACTAAGTCAGAAGTAGAGGCAATGCCTTTTGAAATTGTTTTTTCAGAACTAATCGGAACATATTTTGTTTCTGTGTCGTTCTGGCAGGAAATAAATCCTGCTGATGTACATGCCAGCACAAGGGCGGCGGCAGTAACGGTAAAGACGTTGCGTCTGCTGAAAATTTTTTTCATCATAAATCCCCCATAAAAAAAAGCGAAACATATTTCCCTTAAATGCACGAACGGCTTCTTTATGGGAAACTGTTTCTTTTGTGTTAAATCAGCGGTTCTGTTAAGAATCGTTATGTTAAATTGTGTACCCATTTGTTATTTTTTGCAAACTTTTTTTTCATATTTAAATGGAATCTGCTGTAATTGAAAAATATAGGGCGCGGGAGTATAATTTCCGTATGAAGATGACTTTGTTAGGAACCGGCACAAGCCACGGAATTCCGTGTATTGCTTGTAACTGTGCTGTGTGCCGTTCAGAAGATCCGCATGATAAGCGCCTCAGATGCAGTGCCTATGTAACCAATGAAAATCCGGATGGAACTGTTTCAAGCCTGCTGGTGGATATCGGACCGGAATTCCGCATTCAGGCACTTCGCAGCGGGATAAAGGCTGTTGATGCAGTTCTGCTTACGCATAGTCATGCGGATCATCTTCACGGACTTGATGATATAAGAATTTTCAGCCATACGTTGGGTTCGGACAGGCTTTCTGAACTAGTGCGCACAAATCCGGAAAACGCAGGAATTGACCCAAAACTGCTTGCTCAGTCAGGTAAACGTGGAATCTCACTTTATGCAAATTCAGATACAGTAAGGGACGTAAAAAAACGCTTTGACTATATTTTCCGCTCTGACACGCAGATTGGCGGCGGAAAGCCAAAACTGGAACTTGTAGACTGTTCTGTCCTTTACGAACAGCAGCCGCAGGAATTTGGCTGCATGACTGTAATTCCTGTCCCGATGAAGCATGGCGAACTTAACGCAACCGGCTGGCTTTTTTCTGTAAAGGATAAAGACGGAAAAGTTCATTCAATTGCATATTTAACGGACTGCAGCTATATTCCGGAAACCAGCATTAATCTTATAAAGGAAAAGGGCGGCTGCATTGAGCACTGCGTTATAGACGCACTTAGAGTAAAGCCTCATTCAACGCATTTTGGCTTCAGGCAGGCAATGGAAATTGCGGAGCAAATTAGTCCGCGGAATACATGGTTCATTCATATCTGCCATCTTATGAGCCACGAAGAAATAAAGGCTTATGCTTTTGAACAGCTTAAGGATTTTCCTGTGCTTAAAAATATTGTCTCTGAAGGCGGCTATGTAGGTCCTGCATACGACTGTCTTGAACTTAGCGTGTAAAAAACTTCTGCCTGTTAAATAAAAAACCGCTTCGTAGTGAAGCGGCTTTCAATCGCGAACTTAGACAGTTTATTTGTTTTCTGTTGTAGCTGGCTTTGGAACGCGAACTTTCTTTACGATAAAATCGCTTCTGAAACAGCGGGCACAAACTTTAAGAGTTCTTACTTCACCGTTACCGAGGTCAGTTTTTACTGTCATCAAATTTGGACGCCATGTGCGTTTTGTGTGGTTGAAAGACTTTGAAACTTTGCTACCGTGCTGAACGCCTTTACCGCAGATATCACAACATCTAGACATATCTATACCTACCTTAATTAAATTCTGAATTAGTTCTAACAATATATAGAAATAAAGATTTTTAGTCAATAAGCGGAGCAAGGCAATGTGATATTTTTATAGACTGGTAGCTATTTATTTGTTGCAATAATATTAAACTTGAAATTAAGGCTATGCATGTTGTATGTATAACTCTTACCGCGAATACTGTTCCTCTATTTCGCGGATCTGGTCGCGGAGTGCGGCGGCCTGTTCGTATTCAAGACGTTCGGCACAGTCGGACATTTCTTGGCGCAGGGCTTTAAGAAGTTTTTCGCGCTGCTTTCTGTCAAACAGGTTGGCGGTTTTCTTAAGTGTTTCTACCGTTACGCGGGCAGTTTCTTCTGCTTCTTCCTTCTGGTGTTCAAGAATATCCTGAATTTCTTTTTTTACGGTCTTTGGAGTAATTCCGTGTTCCCTGTTGTATGCTTCCTGAAGCGTTCGGCGGCGTTTTGTTTCGTCTATGGCTTCTTTCATTGCGTCGCTCATGCGGTCGGCATACATTACAACTATTCCTTCGGCGTTTCGGGCAGCGCGGCCGATTATCTGAATGAGCGAAGTTGTAGAACGCAAGAAACCGATTTTATCTGCGTCCAGCAGTGCAATGAACGAAACTTCCGGCAGGTCAATTCCTTCCCTTAGAAGGTTGATTCCTATAAGAACGTCAATTTCGCCAAGTCGCAGTGATTTAAGAATTTCTACGCGTTCAAAAGTGTCTATTTCTGAGTGAATGTATTTTACTTTCAGTTCAAGCTCTGTCAGGTAGTCCGTAAGGTCTTCCGCCATCTTTTTTGTAAGGGTCAGAACAAGGCTTCGTTCGTGGCGGGCAATTCGCTCCTTTATTTCGCGGTAAATGTCTTCCATCTGACCTTCGCTAGGACGAACTTCTACAATCGGATCCAAAAGGCCTGTAGGGCGGATAAGCTGCTCTACAACTTGTGTTGACTGCTTGATTTCTTCTTTGCGAGGTGTTGCGGTAACGTAAATTACCTGATTCAGCATTTTAGAAAATTCATCTGCTTTTAGCGGACGGTTATCCAGCGCACTCGGCAGCCTGAACCCGAAATCAACAAGATTCTGCTTGCGGCTGCGGTCGCCTTCGTACATTGCGCCAATCTGCGGTACTGTTACGTGAGCTTCGTCTATCATGCACAAAAAGTCATTCGGGAAATAATGCATAAGGGTTGCCGGCGGTTCCCCCGGTGCACGCCCCGCAATCGGTGCCGAATAGTTTTCAATTCCCGAGCAGTAGCCCATTTCCTTCATCATTTCCATGTCATATGTTACGCGGGTCTTAAGGCGTTCGGCTTCCAGAATTTTGTGCTGCGCATTAAGCTCTTCAAGACGACCTTCAAGTTCTTTCTGAATGCGTCCTGTTGCGGTTGCCAGCTGGTCCTGCGGAATTACAAAGTTTTTTGCCGGGTAAATTGTTGTTTCGTCCAGTTCTTCTGTAACTTTCCCGGAAACAACGTTAAATCTGCGGATTCTTATGATTTCATCCCAGTCAAGTTCAATTCTGTAGGCTTCGTCAAATTCCATGTACGGCGGGTAGATTTCTATTACATCGCCTTTTATGCGGAATGTTCCGCGGTCAAGAACCATGTCATTTCTTGAATATTGAATCTGAGCAAGTTCAAGTGCCAGTTTATGCGGATCTAAAGAAGAGCCTTTTTCCAGATGAAGGCGCATACTCTTGTAAAGTTCCGGCATTCCAAGACCGTAGATGCAGGAAACCGTCGCGATTACGATTACGTCGCGACGCTCCATAAGGGAATAGGTTGCCTTCATTTTAAGCTGGTCAATTTCCTTGTTGATTGCGGCATCTTTTTCTATATAAAGGTCACGCGCTGGTACATAGGCTTCAGGCTGGTAGTAGTCGTAGTAAGAAACAAAGTATTCAACCGCATTGTTCGGAAAAAACGATTTAAATTCGCGGTACAGTTGAGCGCTTAAGGTTTTGTTATGGCTGATTATAAGGGTAGGGCGCTGAACGGCTTCTATTATTTTAGCCATTGTAAAGGTCTTTCCGGAACCAGTAACGCCTTTTAGAGTCTGAAATTTATCTCCGCGTAAAAATCCTTCAGAGAGTTTTTCTATTGCCTGCCCCTGATCGCCCGACGGCTGAAACGGGGATTCAACTACGAATCTGCGCATATGTACATTCTAGCACAGAAACCGGGAAAGTTGTAGGGGCTGATAATGTCGTAAAAATCCAAGGCTTACTTTAAGCGGCTTACCGTTTTTGTTATGTCGCTTATAGAAATTCCTTTTTCTATAAGTTTATCTGTAATTGCTTTCTGAAGGTCATCTACATCTTCTATAAAGTCAACGTTAAGGAATTTCTGAAGTGAATATTTTACAGCTCCAGGACCGCGGTATTCATAGATTCCCATTTCTATTGACTTGCAGTAGTCTTCTTGAATCTGGTTCCATGTTGCACCGCAAAGGCCTGCAAGAACAGCGCATACAACGCCGGTTCGGTCTGTTCCAATTGCACAGTGAATTTGATACGGTCCTTCTGTTTTATTTATGAACTGTATGATTTTTTTGATTCCACCTGCAAACTGATCACTGTCAGGAGTTTCGTAACACTGACCGTATGAACAGTCTGTCATGTAGAGTACGGCATTATTTTTTATGATTTTCTGGTAGTAATCCGGTATATAATATGTAGCCTCTGTCTGAGACTTGTCAGAAAGGTTGATGTCCGCCTTGATTCCAGCTTTGGTAGACAGTTCGGCTACATACTTCATTCGGGCTTTGCTTGTTTCTACGTCCAGGTCTTTTTTATCATCTTTGATTGGATGGAAAGAACGGTAAAGGTTCTGTGTTCCTGGAACCTGACGGAAGTTGGAAATCTGTTTCTGTCCCTCTGCTGTGTTCAAATCAAAGTCAGAAGCTTTTTTGCCTTTCTTTGCTTTTGTAAGGCGTGTACATATTTCTTCTTCGTTCTGAGAACTGTAGATTAAGCAGAGGAATTTTTTTCCGCCGCTTGATCCGTTGAATTTTTGGTATTTGTATCCGTCCGATACGAATTCCGGCGGGTTAATCTCTTTGTTATTAACCTTAAAATTGTAAGAAGGCTGACCGCACTGGTTTGTTGCCTGAACGTCACTGTATGGAACGATACAATACCAGAATCCTCTGCTGTCCCGGGTCAATGAATAATGAGTTCCTGTATAGCTTCCGTTATGGTCGTTTATGCCTTTATTAAATTGAGCAGTTACAGAAGATGGTTTTGAACCGTACAGTTCTTCGCTGAAGAGGACAACAAACTGTTTGTTTTTCGGGTCATCTATGAAGCATTTTTTTAAGTGTTCCTGAGTTATTTTCAGTCCTGTAATTGGATCAGGTGCTTCTGCCTGTTTTGTAACCGCATTTAGGCCGGTTGAATGAACACAGTATACACCTTTTTTAGAGGCCTGCATGTCGCCTTTGCAATATTTTTCAGAACTTCTGTTTGTAATTAAGACTTTAACAGATGAAGCCTTCTTAAAATCAAATAGATAGAAGTTCTGGTGATCGCTGTCATATTCGCCGGTCTGTTCGTCAATTGGATTTGTAACAGTGATTTTTTCCGTTAATTCAATTCCTGGCCAGTCTGTTTCCTGAAGTCGTTCGTTTTCCGGAACGCTTTCGTCGTATGCTGCATTCCAGTAGTGAATGTGGTTATATTCTTTTTCGCCAGATTTTTTGCCCTGACGCATAAGGATGGCAATTCCGTCATGCTCAAGATGTCCAAGTTCTGTATTTTTTCCGCTTTCAATCTGAATTTCGTTGCGGTCAAGAACGGTTCCTTCTGGCGATGTAACTGTAAGAATCCAGTTACCCGGAGCAATATCTTCTATTGTAATGCCGTTTGCAGCTGTCTGACCTGTAAGTCCTGTAGAAAAAGGATCGTTTACGCTTACATTAAATTTCTGTGCAATAAGATAATTGAATGTAACTGAACCTTTTTCCAAACGGTAGTCTTCTTTTTTTGCACTGTACGGGAACGAAAATCCCTGCAATTCACCAATTAATTTTGACGAATTGAAAAGGCTAGGGTGAATTGAATCATCAATTACTGCTCGAATTGTGTCCATTCGGCCGTTTGATTCAAGTTCTTCAAAATTGTAAAGTGCCTTTATGCCGTAAAGGACGTTTCCGAATGCAGTTGTCTTTTTTGAAACGTTGACTTTATTATTTACGTCGGGATCTATATTTGTTACGGCGCGCATTTTATAGTTTGGAAGTTCGTTTTTATTGCTGTCAAATGCTTTTACTGTAACAATTCGGTCAACGCCAGTTTTAATATGGTTGATTATAATCGGGCTTTTGTTTTTTCCGTCTGAAACTTCAATATAATCAAGATGCGGTTCTTCGTTTTCGGGTATATCATGCCCGCTGACTGTTATGGATGCATATTTGATTTCAGAAACATCCAGAGTGCGGGAATCTTCATAGCTGTTTGATAGAGTAAGCGACGCATATTGTAGTTTTTTATTCTCTACCATTAAAAACTCTCTTTGTTCTACTGCATTCTGGCAAGAACCAAATGCAACCAAGACACTAACACCAAATAATAAACTTAAAAGAACTTTTTTCATTTTAAACCAACTTTTTTTATATTTCTATAATACATTAAGAGTTGGTTTTGTCAAATTTTTTTTACAATCTTAACGGGTTTCCTCATTAAATTGATGTTGTTTTTTCATCCGGTGAAGCAAGAACAATCTTAACTTCCCGGTCTTTTCCATTCCGGTGAAGGGTAACAGTTACTGTGTCGCCAGGTCTTTTGCTTTCTAGTGCAGAATAATAATCTGCAATAGAAGAAATGGATATGTTGTCTATCTTTGTGATTATGTCTCCGCCAAGATAGATGATTGTGTTTCCGTAACCGTAGCGTACAGCCTGTGTACCTTCTACAATTCCGGCTTTTTCTGCGTTTCCGCCTTTTGTTGTTCTTGAAACAAGAAGTCCGCGTGCTATGTCCAGGTTTGCATAGTTTGCGATTGTATTGTTCAGCTGAACTACAGAAAGTTCCAGTGTTCCGCGGCGCACTTTCCCGTATTTAAGAAGGTCGGAAGCAACGCGAACGGCTGTTTCTGCCGGTACTGCAAAACCAATTCCGGCGCTTGAACCGCTGTTTGAATAAATCATTGTGTTAATGCCAATCATGTTGCCGTTTGTGTCTAAAAGCGGACCGCCGGAATTTCCCGGGTTAATGGCTGTATCCGTCTGAATCATGTTGCGGATAATGCGGTTTGTGCTTGCATCTTTAAGAGGTCGGCCGAGCGCGGAAATAATTCCCGTTGTCATTGTGCGGTCAAAACCATAAGGGTTTCCGATGGCAATAACTTTCTGTCCTACCTTTAACTTTGCTGAGTCGCCGAATGCGATTGTAGAAAGTTCAGTTCCTTTTGGCGGCTCAAATTTGATTACGGCAAGATCGCTGTCCGAATCCTGTCCGATTATCTGGGCTTCGTACTGTGTTCCGTCAGAAAGTGAAACATATATTTTGGAAGCGCCTTTGATTACGTGTACGTTTGTAAGTACGTAGCCGCGCTTGTCTATAATGGAGCCGGAACCGCTTCCTCCGTCTTGTACGATTGGTTCAAGAAACCAGTTTACCCCAGTTACCTGAGTATTAATGTTTACTACTGCCGGACTGCATTTTTCGTATACGCCGATATTCTGCTTTTCGTCCATAGTGTAGTTTGTGTCTGTTGAAATCTGAACTGCATGAAGTGCATTTTCAGAAAGTCCGTCAGGATCATCTATTTGAATTGCAACAGGGTCTTCTGTTTTTGAAACAACCTGTGCAGAATTTTCTGCAGGTTCATCTTTGCTGCCGGTAAAAGAAATAATGGAAGCCGTAATTCCTGCCGCAAGAACCATTCCGATTGAGGTGTAAATTATTACCTGTGTTTTTGTATAAAGTTTCATTATTTTTATTCTAGCGAA
Organism: Treponema sp.; assembly: GCA_045123335.1. Taxonomy (GTDB): domain Bacteria; phylum Spirochaetota; class Spirochaetia; order Treponematales; family Treponemataceae; genus Treponema_D. Next base: position 4,303 of record JBGVIP010000031.1, on the reverse strand, counting down.
TTTATTTTATATGTTCAATTTAAGGATTAGAAGGATTTACAGACTTTAAATTGAACTCAAATGTCTTGTTTTTGTTTGTTTCAGCCTGAATCATTGTATCAGTGTCTTCATAATTGTCTTTTTTTATTGTGAGCCTGTAAAATCCCGGAACAAGAGATTTTATGCAGAGCGGAGAAATGCCTTTGTATTCTCCGTTCAGATAAATCCTTGCTTTTGGAACGTCTGTTTTTAGAGTGATTACGGTTATATCCTGCTGAATGAATTCTTCGCTGTCGGGTTCGGTCAGTTCAGGATTTGCTGTAACGGAGTTCTGCGCCAAAATTACGGTTCCTGAAAAGAGGAAAAATAATGCTGTCAGTAAAAATAAAGTTCTGCCTTTCATTCTATAAATCCTTTCTATTCTTTAAGTATACAGGGTGAATTCTAATCGGTAAACAGCAGGTCGTTTTCTACAAAACTGAAGTAGCTGTTTTTTGAAAAAATAATGTGATCCAGCAGGGCTACACCCAGTATGTCTGAAGAGGCTTTTATTATCCGGGTTGTTTCTATGTCTTCTTTGGAAGGCTGGCAGTTGCCCGACGGATGGTTGTGGCATACTATTATAGCGGCTGCATTTTCCATCAGTGCTTCGGAAAAAATTTCTCTAGGATGAACGATTGTTTTGTTTACGGTTCCTACAGAAATCACTCTTATCTGGATAATTTCGTTTCCGCCGTTAAGCGTAATGCAAAGAAAATGTTCTTTGTTCTGCATTGAATAACTGCGGATAAAGGGAATAACATCTTTCGGCTGTTTTATAAGCGCTTCCTTATGGCGGTTGCGCCTTCTTCCAAGTTCTATTGCAGAAGCAATTGCAAGCGCTTTTCCGGGTCCCATGCCTTTAATTTTTGTAAGGTTTTTTACAAAATCTTCTTCATTTGAACTGTTCAATGTATCCATAATGATTCTAGAAAGCTGTTCAATCGGATAATCTTTTGTCCCGGTTCCAAGAATCATCATTATCAGTTCTTCATCTGTTGGAAATGTAAGTCCATGTTTTAGTGCCATTTCCCGCACGTTAGGTTTAAAATCATTGTTTGTCATCACTATATATATGCGTGTTTTTGCACAAATTCTGCACGATTTGAACAATAAAATTCATTTTTTTTTTATTTTTCCGAAAATTTAATCATGAAGTATTTTAAATTCGATAAGAATGTTTATGGATTTGCATTTTTTCTAGCGGCTTTGATTTTTTCGCTTTTTGTTTTTTCCTGTCAGTCAACACGAACTTATGAAGCAGAAATTTCAAGAAAGCTTTTGGGAACCGGCGTAATGACGGAAGATGCTCTTGCTGATTATTTTATGTCTGTTAAGCCGGGCGCAGACAGAAAGAAGATAAAGAATTTTGCCGGCCTTTATATTAAAGAAGCGCGTGCAGAAGGAATTAATTCGGATGTAGCGTTTGCACAGATGTGTCTTGAAACCGGGTATCTGAGTTTTGGAAATCTAGTTGTTCCTGAAATGCACAATTACTGCGGTCTTGGCGCAATGGATGCCGCTCATCCCGGCGAATATTTTCCGGATGAACAGACTGGAGTAAGGGCTCATATTCAGCATCTTCAGGCATATGCTACAACGCAGGATATTCCGCTTAATCAGGAACTTGTAGATCCGCGCTACAACTGGGTTCACAAGGCTAAATTTGCAGAAGATATTTATGATTTGGCCGGGGTTTGGGCAACGGACAAAGCTTACGGTGAAAAGATAAACGCAATATTGAATAAGATGGAAATGTTCAGGTAAGGGTTGAACTATACAGCTTTAAATTCTAGTTTTCACATACATTAAAAAACGCAAAGGAAAGAAATGTTCGGCAAAAACAAGCTGCGATGCTGCCGCGTGAGCGGCAAAATGTATGATTTCAAGGCATCGCAGCATGTCGCCCGCTAGCGGGCGGTTTTGACAGATATTTCTAAATTTTTTTATAGGAAAAATAAATCGTTACCCAATCTGAGTTCCGATGAAATCTTCGTCGTTTAAGATTGCCTTGATGTTCGGAATGTTTTTTCCGCCGGCGCAGATAACGGTCATGCCGCATTCGTCTGCTTTTTTAGAAGCAATCGGGTCAAACGGACAGTTTTTTCCCGGTGTCCAGTCGTCGCCAACCATTTTGCGGAAGTCTTTCCAGCTGATTTTATCGATTGGTTTTGCATCTGGATTTTTTCTTGGATCATCAGTGTAAACTTTTTCAATGTTCGAAAGATTTACAACAGTTTTTGCTCCGTGTTTTTCTGCAAGAAGAACTGCGTCGTTGTCTGTAGAAAATCCTGGATGCCAGCCGGCAGCAAGAAGAACTCTTCCCTTAAATTCGATTGGTGCAGTTGGATCATAAACTACATCATTCTGGCAAAGATCGCCAAAACTTGCTTTTACAAGCTGAGCATTAAGACGTGTAGCCATGATTCCAATCCAGTCTGCAGCGTCTAATGCAGATGTATTTCCAACTTTTGCAGAAATTTCTGAATATGCGTTCTGGTAAACGCGTGCAGGGGCGCCGCCTCCTACAACAAGAATCAGCTTGCGGCTTTCATCTTCTGCGAGCCATTTTTTTACCATTGTAATAAAGTCTGTAAGGAATGCTGTGTCCGGCTTGTCCGGAACTACAATTGAACCACCGACTGATAATACTTTTGTCATTAATATACTCCTACGATAATTGGATTTGACCAGTATGAACTGTATTTTATAACCTTTCCGTTTGCCTCTTCCCAGATTGACTGAAGGGCATAACTTCTTGAACGGTGAACTGTTCTGTTGTTCGGCGCACTTGGCTTTATTTCGTTCCATCCGCGGCTGAACAGAATGTGCTGTCCGTCAAGGTTTCCAAAATAATACTGAGAAGGATTTATGTCAATTTGCCAGGCCTGAAATTTAAGTCCCGCACCCAAGGCAGGATCAACAGGAATCCATCCAAGTCCCGGCAGGAAGAATTCGCACCACCAGTGGTCAGAAGATTTAAGGTCTGAACTGACAAGTATTCCGCTGTCCGGAAGAGCCGGAATTCCGCATGCGCGGAGCAGGGCAGTGTATATCATTGCAAAGTCGTAGGCATCACCGTATTTTTTAGTAATCAAATCTACGGAATCCTTGTTTGCCTTGCCGAGCGAAAAGTTTTTCAGCATGTAGTTATAAATAAGGGCTGCAGCATTGTATGGATTTTTTTCTGCCTTGACGATCGTTTTTGCAAGTTCTGTAACTTTTGGATCATCAGAAGGAACGCACTTATCTGCTTTTGTATACATTGAAACAATGTTTTTATTTACGTAGCTGTAAGAGTCCAGTCTGCCGGAAGAAATTTCTGTGCGTGTTTCGTAAGCTGTAACGGCAAAATTCTGCTTGAACCGTCTTTTTCCGGCAGAAGATTTTGCTCCTGAAGTCTGATGAATGATTGTATGCTGGAAATCTGTAATTATAGGTTCCGGAGAACATTCTGCAAGTTTTACGGAAGGCTGGGCTGCAGTAATTACAGGGCGCGGACAGCGCAGGATGATTGCAGAATCCTTGTCTCCGTTTGTTTCGTCAATATCCACATTAAGTTGGATTATATAAGTTTTTGGAGAGATGTAACTCTTTTTTCCGGCTTTTGTGTCCATTGTAATTTTGCGGTTAACGGATTTTCCTTTTGCAGTCTGCACGTAAACGTATCCGCTTGTTGCTCCGTCCGGAACGTAAACCTGAATCTGGTTGTCATTCCATGAAACGTAGTCATAATTATCTTCGTTTGCTTCAATAAAAGAAAAATCTTCTGAATCTGTTGTGTTTTTAGAATCTTCGTTTTTAATTTCACGGTCTACAGAAAAAAAGACTTTGGACATGTCTCTGGAATTGCCGAAGTTTACACCGGAAATTGTAATCAATGTTCCCGGAGTGATTTTTTCAGGTGTTACGCCTGTAATTATAGGAATTGTTATCTGCTTGTTTTGCGTAACCGGAACAGGTACTTCACTTGTGTTTGAAAAGAAAGCCGGCTTAGAGCGTGCATCCTTTGTTTCTACAATAACAAGACCGTCTTTTATGTTTGCCGGAAGTACAACTTTAATTTCTGTGTCTGACCAGGAAAGGTAAGAACTTGAGGTAAGTTTGTTTCCTCCGAATTCAACGTAACTTGTATCGCGAACGCTTCCAAAATATTTTCCTGAAATTATTATAAGGTCTCCCGGTGCTCCAACCGGCGGAGTTATAGCGTCAATTACAGGCGTTTTTTTTATATGAATGCTGAATAAAAAAGAGCCTGCAAAAAAAACAAAAGCAAGGGCACCCC
>JBGVIP010000030.1:0-10450 GCA_045123335.1 Treponema sp. | reverse complement strand
AGGCATTTATTGAAGCCTGCCACGCAAAAGGAATCCGCGTAATGCAGGATATCGTAATCAATCACGGAAATCATTCTGCAGCCGGAATTTCTATCTGGAAAGATAATCCTGTTCAGACAATTATGGATGGTCTAAAATGGTCTTGGAAAACTGGTGACAAGTACTATGATGCAAACAATTTGTGGAATGGTTTTTATGCATATATAGAGTCCTGGCCGTGTGCAGATTTGATTGATTTTGGTGATCATGGAGAAGACGGAAAAGATGCCCGTCATCATCTTATCAATGTTTATAAGAAATTTATTGACGCTGGTGTAGACGCCTTTCGTATCGATACTATGGCATACATTACAAACGAATTTGCCGGTGAATTTGCAGATGCAATGTATAATCACGCTAAAGAACTTGGAAATGACTATTTCTATATGATTGGTGAATCTTGGTGCGGTCGCTACGATGCAGTTGCACGTCATTCAAAAGATACAACAGATTCACTTCACATGCTTGATATGCATTTAAGCTGTCTGGACGGTATGGGTGATATGTACAAAGTCTTTGGTGGCACTGATTCTATTGGTGCTATTTATTCAAATGCAACTGGGGCTGATAAGAGTTTTTCGTGTATGACAGCTGACGAATATACTAAAACTGCAATGTTCGTAGATAATCATGACTGTTACAGACGAGAATCTACTTTCTCTGAAGCAGGTTATAAAAACGCCTTGAACTTTATTTATCTTTTCCGTGGTGTGCCTATAGTTTACTATGGAACAGAAGCGATGTACTCATGGAATGGAACACATAAAACTACAAATAAAGAGGATGTATGTTCCCGCTGGATGCTTGGCGATAAAGGTATCAATTATGTAAAACAGAATAAACCTGCTATGTACAAGCATCTTAAGGTTTTGAACGAACTTTACCACAAGAGCGAATGCATTCAGAAAGGTGCTCAGGAAAATGTAAGCATTAACACAGTTCCTGCAGCATTTACACGCACTTGGAACGGAAAAACTGCTGCAGTTCTCTTGAATCATCAGGGAAGCGAAGGAAGCTATTTGTTCAGCGGATTGCCGTCTGGAACCTACAAACTTTACACTTCAAACGGAAACGGCGTTTTGAATGAATCCACAGTACAGGTAAGCGGCTCGTACAGCCTGAAAGCCCCAGCCAACGGCTTCGCTGTTCTGGATCCAGTTTCAAATTGATAAGTCGTTAAAAAAACTGCGAATGCAGTTTTTAGACTTAACTATAAAAATAACTCGGCAAGATTAACCTTGCCGGCCAATAATCGAAAAGCCGTTAAAAAAAATGCGGCTAGCAATTTTTTAGGCTTATCAAGAAAATGGCTCACCGAGATTCATCGAGATGCAAATAATCAGATGGTGAGGTCTTTTCGACAAGTTTTATGTCCAGCGTGTTGGATGAATGTCCGTTGCGGTGGTTGAGCTTGTCGACTCGTAAGAGCACGAAGTAAACCACTAGGAGAATACATGTTAAAAAAGTTTTCTGTAAAGGTATTTTGTGTTGTTGCCGCTTTGTTTGCGTCTGCATTTGTTTTGTCATGTGCAAATTCTATTGATAATAATAACAGTGCTTTTCTAGGATTGTTGCTTGCAGATTCAAAAAATCAGGGATACGGCAGTTTAACTATTAATTCTTCTTCTTCGCGTGCATTAAATGTTTCTGATATTTCCTATGCAAGGGCGTATGTTACAGGAACAGGAATTACAGCACCTGTCGTTTCTACAAAAGATGCTTCTGTAAACGGCGGAAAAGGTTCAATAACTGTAGAAAAAATCCCGGTTGGTAAGAACAGGGTTGTTACAGTTTACACTTACGACAGTTCGAATAATAAGCTGGGTACCGTAATGCTTCGTGGTGTTACAGATATCAATTCTGGGAATAATAATTCTATTAATATAGATAAAAGTACAACACTTCTGGGTAATGTTTTTGAAGCTCTTGGTTCTGCTGGGGTAAATCTTGCTTCCGTGAATAAAGATGATGTACAGGCAAAACTTGCCGGTGCAGAAAAGAGCTGGGCTTTGTATGATTCTTCTGCAATCGCTTCGGATTATAAGTCTGTTTTGGCGGCAAGTGGTATCAAGGAAGTTTCTACTTATGAAATAAATCCTGGTGCCATAAAGTTTACAAGTTATTATGATGAATGTTCCATTCAGGTTGGAGATCCGGTTTCTTCTATAAAAGAGAATGTTGTTGCAGGCGAAGGCTCTTTAGCCGGTATTGCGCCGGGAACATGGCCGGTTTACGTTACAAAAGACGGAAATCTTTTAAAGAAAACTTTTGCAACTGTATCAGCTGGCACGGAAACGGATATCGGATATTTAGGTACAGTTACAGACAGAATTGTTGTTCATGCAAAGTACACTCACATTTGGGCATGGAAAACTGGCGATGTAAATACAAATTATACTGGCGGTGTTTGGCCGGGTGCTGCCATGACTGCTGAATCAAACGGATGGTATGTCTATTCATTTGAAAAAGATGTTACTTCTGTTGATGTTGTGCTCAGCAATAACGGAAGTAGTCAGCATAGGGCAACGGGTGGTGACACTTTAATCGCCGGTGAGTGGTGGTACGAAGACGGATCCTGGTATGATTCAAATCCTGATGATTCTCAGGCACCGGTTCTGGAAAGCTTTACAAGTTCTTCATCTGGAACTGTAAGCGGCGATGTGATTTTTTATGTAACTGCAAGCGATAATAAAAGTCTGAAAACAGCTGTAATCAGCATTGACGGTGTAAAAGCAAAAGTTGCAGATCTTTCGGGGGACTATGCAAGTATTTCATGTACTATAGATACGGGCGATTATTCTAACGGAAGTCATATTGTAAGCTGTGTGGTTTATGATTCTGCGGAAAATATGTCTGCATCAAAATCAATTTCACTTAATTTTGTAAATGAAAATAAGGTTCCGGTTGCACTTATTACAGGAAGTAACCGTGTAACAAAGGGAAAAACTTTTACATATTCAGCAGAAAGTTCTTATGATAAAAACGGTTCTATTGCAGCTTATGAATGGAAGGTAACGGGCGCAACTCCGGCAAGTGGAACTGCTTCAAAAATCAGCGTAGCGTTCCCAGATTCAGAGGGTTCTGCAACAATTAAGCTTAGGGTAAAAGACAATGAAGGCGCATATTCAGAATGGGTTTCAAAAACGGTTCAGATTATTGTGCCTAAAGAAACTAATGATTTCCGCGAAGAAACAATTTATTTTGTCATGACTACAAGATTTTTTGACGGGGATTCAGGTAATAACGTTCACTGTTGGGATGAAAATGCAGAAACGCCGGCAAATGATCCTGCATGGCGCGGCGATTTTAAGGGGCTTATACAGAAACTTGATTATATAAAGGCACTGGGCTTTTCTGCGGTCTGGATTACACCGGTCGTAGAAAACTGTTCTGGGCTTGATTATCATGGCTATCATGCAATGAACTTTCAAAAAGTAGATCCTCGCTATGAAAGTACAGACACTGACTTTCAGACATTAATTGATGAAGTTCATGCCCGTGATATGAAACTTGTCCTTGATGTTGTATTTAATCATACCGGAAACTTTGGAGAAGCATATCTGGCTCCAATGTTTGAAAAGGATTATTCTGCTAATCTTGAGGATATAAATGCCTGCCTTAAATTGAGCGCTAATTCTCTGCTGGATGAAAGCTATTTTAAGCTTTCTGGACCTGCACAGTATGACATGCGCTTAAAGATGATGAAAAATACAGACTGGAAGAATCATGAAACTAACAACTATTTTCATCATTTTGGATTTGGTAACTGGGATAACTTTAGCGTTCAGTTCTTCCAGATGGCGGGGGACTGTGTTGACCTTAATACAGAAAATCCAAAAGTCCTGAAATACATTGTAGATTCGTATTCAAAGTATATAGAAATGGGGGTAGATGCATTCCGAATTGATACAGGAAAGCATTTAAGCCGCCTTGAATTCAACTGCTATCTGAATGACGCATTTAAGGAAGCTGCTTCCAGATGCGGTAATGATAATTTTTACATGTTTACAGAAATCTGTGCAAAATCAAGCGAAGTAACGTATAGAGGTCAAATAGAAAATCTTTCGCCGTATTTCTATACCTGGAAGGATGATGAAACCTATGGATTTACAATGGACGATGAAAACATGTATGAGGGTGTCATTATTCTGCCGGAAACAAATGACTGTTCAAACGATGAAAAAGATGAACAGCGCGTTCTGACAGATTTGACTTATTGGACTCGTGAAACCGAAGATGGAAGAACTGTAACACCTGTAAATTCTCTTGCGGTTCAAAAGCAGGGAATGGCAACAACAAATGTGCGTACAAACAGACCAACCTCTGATAACCATCAGTTGAATGGAAATATCTATCACACTCCAGATTATACAAAATTCAGCGGATTAAATGTAATCGACTTCCCGATGCACTGGAATTTTAATTCTGCCAGCGGTGCATTCGGCGTTCATGGAGGAGATAAGTATTATAATGATTCAACCTGGAACGTTGTTTATGTAGACAGTCATGACTATGGTCCAAGTGATAAATTTGAATACCGCTATGACAAGGGAACTGATGCATGGGCAGAAAACATGACGCTCATGTTCACGTTCCGCGGAATTCCATGTCTTTATTATGGAAGCGAAGTTGAATTCCAGGCGGGCTGTCCAATAGACAATGGATCTAATCTTGCGTTAAAAGATTCCGGCCGTGCATATTATGGAGATTATCTTGAAGGTTTTGTCAGCGCAGAAGATTTTGGAAAGTATGCGGCAAGCGGAAAAATTCAGGAAACATTAAACGAACCTTTATGTAAGCAGCTTATCCGTCTTAATCAGATACGAAGGGCAATTCCGGCTTTGCAGAAAGGTCAGTATTCAACAGACAATTGCAGCGGTTCTATGAGTTTTAAGCGCCGCTTTACGGATGCGTCAACAGGCGAAGACAGTTTTGTCCTTGTAACCATAAGCGGAAATTCAACTTTTAGTGATATTATTGCAGGAACTTATGTAGATGTTATAACGGGCGACAAGCAGATTGTAAAAGAAGGCGGATCATTAAAAGCAAGCTGCACTGGAAAGGGAAATGCCAGAATTTACGTCTATCAAAATGCGACTGCAAGTGAAAAAGGCGCTGATGGAAAAATCGGCGAAGATACAAACTGGCTTAAATAGCTTTGTAAAAACTTCGGTAGATGAAGTTGCATCTTTGCGGTGATTTTCTGATCTTGCGTTCAAGATGTTTGGCTCTGATTTTGCAATGCTTGAGTTTGATTTCACGGTGGTTGAGCTTGATTTCACGGTGGTTGAGCTTGTCGAAACCACACGGTCATTTCGAGAGCCTCAATGACCGTGTGTTTCCTTAGTCGCTCGAAGGGCGGTTCCTGAGGCTCTCGAAGGAGCGTCTTTTTTTTTCATAAAATGTAAAATTTTATTTGACTATTAGAAATTCTGCCTTAAAATAATACTATGAGAGTTAGGAAGTGAATCTTGTAAGGGGTTTCCCTTGAGATTTGTTTCTATTAATTATTTATAAAAGTTTGTGCTTCTTTGTATTCAGTTTATTTCAATTTATTTTATCTATGTTTCCACATCAGGGGGAATTATGTTCAAAAAGTTTGCCGTAAGATTATTGGGCAGTCTGGCATTTTTGTCTATACTTATTTTTGCTTCATGTTCAGATTCTTTAAATGACAAAAACGACGTTTTGTTGGGAATGCTTGCCGCAGCTAATGCAAAAACAGTACAGTACGGTTCGCTTACAATTAATTCAGGTGATTCGCGTGCATTGAATATTGGTGATATAGCCTATGCAAATGCATATGTAACAGGTACTGGAATAACATCGGTTATTTCATCAGTAGGTTATTCCGAGGCCACTAGTGGTAAAGGATCAATAACGGTAAATAATATCCCTGTTGGCAAAAACCGCGTTGTAACAGTCTATGCGTATGACAGTTCAAAAAAGGCATTGGGAACTGTAATGCTTCGTGCGGTTACAGATATTAATTCTGGAAATAATACAATTTCTGTAAATCAGTCTACAACTTTGCTTGGAAACGTTTTTGAAGAACTTCGTTTGCTTGATGTAAATCTTGCAGGCGTTGAAAAATCTGCTGTTCAGACAAAACTTGCAGATGCTTCAGAAAGTTGGGCTTTGTACAACGCTTCTGCAATTGCAGCGGATTACAAAGCCTCTGAAATTAAGGCGATTTCGAGCTACAAACTTTCAACTGGTTCAGTTTCGTTCACAAACTACTATGAAAACTGTACCATCCAAGTAGGTGACCCTGTCTCTTCTGTAAAAACAAATGTTGCTTCAGAAGAGGGAAGTGTAACTGGCGTAGCTCCAGGTACATGGCCAGTTTATGTAATTGTAAGCGGCGAAACTGTAAAAAAGACTTATGTAACTGTAACTTCTGGTGCTGATACAAATATCGGAATTCTTGGAACTGTAACAGACAGAATTATTGTGCATTGTCCGGTTTCAAGCGGTTATACAAATATTTATGTCTGGGTAGGTTCTAACACAGAATTATTTGGCGCTTGGCCTGGAAAAGCAATGACCGATAGCGACGGCGACGGCTGGTACGATGTTGAAATCGAAAAAACTTCTTGTAACTTGATTTTTAATGGCAGTGGTCAGACTGGGGATCTTTCCCGCGAAGCCGGTGAATGGTGGTACAAAGACGGTACCTGGTATGCAGAGAATCCGGATAAACCGGTAACTCCTGTTCTTTCAATTAAACCTGCAGGTGGAACTTATACTGCATCTCAGACAGTTACAATTACATCAAAACAGGCAACTGATGTAATTTATTACACAACAGATGGTTCAACTCCAAACCTTACTTCAAGGATGTATACTGGTTCAATTAATATTGATTCAACTACAACTCTTAAGGCTATTGGATTCAATGCAGATGCAGAGCCTCAGTGGAGTGAAGTGATTTCTGTAAAATATATAATTGATCCAAATGCAGACCTTGAGGCACCTAAAATTGTACCTTCAAAGCAGACTGGTCGCTATGACGCAGAAATAGGTGTTTCATTTACCTTTACAGATAACAAAGGCGCTGCTGGAGTAACTGCATATTACACAACTGATAACTCAACACCAACTACAAATTCTGCTAGATATGTAGCAGGAACAACGATTAATGTTGGTATGGACGAGAGAATTACAATCCGAATTCTTGCAGTAGATGCTTCTGGAAATGGTACAACAGGGACATACTATTACAGTGTTGGAACAACACCTGAAGCAACCCGCTGGGATCCTCGTCAGGAGACTATTTACTTCCTGCTTACAGCTCGCTGGTTTGATGGTGATTTATCTAATTCAATTGGTGATGAAAACTGTTCTTGGACAGAAGCTCGTGCAAACGATAATATTCCGTCTGATCAAGATGGTTTTACAGGTCCTGAAGATGTTACCTGGCGAGGTGACTTTAAAGGTCTTGTAGAAAAAATGGATTATATTAAAGCGCTTGGATTCACTTGTATCTGGATTACTCCTGTAGTACAGAACCGAAGTCCGCTTTGTTATCATGGTTATCATGCATGGGATATGTACCGCGAGGACGCTCGTCTAGTTTCTGACGGTTATGATTTCCAGCGTGTAATTGATGAAGCTCATAACAGAGGTATGAAGATTTGTCTTGATATTGTTTTGCAGCATTCAGGACGCTTCGGACTTAAAGATTTTGCAGAATACAAATACAATCGAGACCCTGACACAATGCCAACCCCAGTAGGATGGGAAAATTTTGTTTATGATGAAGAAGCCTATGAAGCGGCTTATAGTGTTGCAAATAAAACTGGACTTTCAGGTGTTCAGCGTTACCCGAATGGATGGGAATATGATGGTTTGACTAGCCCTGGAAAGTATCCTGCAGGCTTTAAAATCAAGATTGGTAATAATTATGTAGATGTGGGTGGTACAGATATTCCGGCTTATGCAAACTTTGTTGGTGATGTAAGACCGTTCTTGCCTATTGATATTCAGACATACTCTAGTCTTGCTGATAAATCTAAGCATCAATACCATAGTACGGAAACTTATCAGTATACGATTGATACAGGGGATTTTTCTGTAGTCAATGGAAGTGCAACAGCTAGTTACACCTATGAACAATATTGTGCTTCTCCAAAGCTTCATGCTCATGGTTGGGCAAACGGATATAACAATGACGGTATGTTCGATGTATTCCCTGATGCAAATTTACGCACAATGCATGAAGATTGTCCTGATTTGAACACAGAAAGTTCTGAAGTTCAGGAATATGTTATTAATGCATACAAGCGTTATATTGATATGGGCGTTGATATGTTCCGTGTTGATACGATTATGCATGTTGACAAGCGAACTTTGAATAATGCTTTCTGGCCTGCATTCCTGGCCGAAGCTGCTACCGAAAATGCAAAGAAAGCTCGTGGTGGTTCAGATTTCTTTATCTTTGGTGAAGTTGCAAACTTTGTAAATCAGTTGTCGGATAAGCCTAAAGAATTGCGTCAGCCAAATTACACTTGGGATAATTCTGTTACTCCTGATTTGACAGATATATCAAGTAACCACCTCTTGAATGGAAATAATTATAGAACGACTGATTATTCACATAAAGCAGTTCCAGAAAGTGACTACCATGTATCAACTATTGATATCATCGCTCATAATGGTTTCTGCGATGGTGTAGGTGGGGCTTATGGTCGTACTCATGGAAATGATGGTAAGTACAATGATGCCACATATCTTACATGGTATACAGACAGCCATGACTATGGTCCAAATAAACTTGAAACTCGATGGCGGGGTGATTTTGCTGCAGCCTGGTCTATGCTCTTCACTTATCGTGGTATTCCTATTGTTTATTACGGTTCAGAAATCCGCTTTGCAGAAGGAAAACCAAATGACTGGCCGGGTGGTGGTGCAAACGGCGTAAATATGTCTCTTGAAAAAACAGGTCGTGCATATTATGGACCTCATCTTGAAGGATCTGTTACAGCAACCGACTTTGGTGAATATACTGCAAGTGGTGAAGTTGCAAATACTTTGTCTGCTGAACTTTCAAAGCATTTACGAGACTTGAACAGAATCCGTGCGGCAATTCCTGCTTTACAGATGGGACAGTATTCTACAGAAGGTCATTCCGGTGGATGGGCTGGCTACAAACGCCGCTATACAGGAAAAAATAAGATTACTAACGAGAATGTCGATTCTTATGCTCTTGTTGGTGTAGGTGCAGGAACTCACAGCTGGGAAGGAGTTTTGAATGGTGATTATGTAAACGTAATCACAGGAAAAACTGTAACTGCTTCTAATGGTAAAATAAGTTGTACTGCGAGTGGTTCTAGTGATTCTGCACTTGTTGTTCTTGTAAAAACAGGTCTTGCAACAGCAGCTCCTGGAAAACTTGCTAAAGAAAGTCCATTTTTGGGGATCCAATGATCACAGAACGAATAGCAGATGATTGTGTGTTTTTCAAATAATTGATTCTATACTTTGGACACTAATAGAATTGTAATTATATAATCGATCGCCATGTCGACTTTATCTCGGCATGGCGTTTTTTTTGTTATTTATGTGTTTTGTTTTGCGGATATACAGGCAGCATTAACAGAATCAGTAAATAAAAATTATTCTTTATGAATTTCTTCGGCAAGAACTTTTACCTGTTCTATAGGAAGTCCCTATGCATCTGCAATTTGCTCAACAGTTAATACATTCATTTTAAGCAGTTTCTTTGCTGCCTCAATAGCATTTTGGCGTGCACCGACAAGTGGCCCTTGTTTAATTCCTTCTGCAATGCCTTCTTCACGTCCTTCTTCGCGCCCTGCATCTAAATCGTATGCCCTCTGTCTTTCCCATGTCATGAACTGCATTTTGTTCTCCGTGCTTTGCTTTGCGTTTGAAACGTAGTTTTTTTTAGTTCGCAGGTGTAGATGTTTATGCTTTTACAGAAACTTTTTCTTTTAGTTCAAGAACTTTTTCGAGAGGAAGACCTGTGCATTTAGCAATTATTTCTTCTGAAATATTTTCTTTTAGAAGATTTTCAGCAGCTTCCACTGCTTTTTGCTGAGCACCAATTGCAATGCCTTCTTCACGTCCTTCTTCGCGCCCTGTATCTAAATCGTAAGCCCTTTGTCTTTCCCATGTCATGAACTGCATTTTGTTCTCCGTGCTTTGCTTTGCATTTGAAACGTAAGTTTTATGGCTGTTTGTGTAGTCGGTTGCAAATCATGCTTTTACTGCAATTTTCTCTTTTATTTTAAGAACCTGTTCTAAAGAAAGTCCTGTAATTTCGCATATATCATCAACTGGATAATTTTTTTTCATCATATTTTCAGCATCTTCCACTGCTTTCTGCCGAGCACCAATTTCAATGCCTTTTTCGCGTCCATCTTCAAAATCATATGTTCTCTGTCGTTCC
>JBGVIP010000029.1:0-29256 GCA_045123335.1 Treponema sp. | reverse complement strand
ATAAAGCGACTGCTCTATGACTTTGCGCTCAATCGAAACTTCTTCCAGTTTGTAGTTCGAGCCGGAAAGTCCGTTGTACAGTTCCAGAAAGTTTTTCTTTCCGTCGCGGTCGCTTCCAAAAAGATCCGTAAAAACTGAATCTTTGTATTTTCTGTTGATGAATGACATTTTTTACCACGTTGCTCCTTACCTTATATATACGTGGAGGAATTACAAAAAATGCATTTGCCGGAGAAAAATTTGTGATATAATTGTTAAAGTTTTTTTTGAGGGAGAAATAAATTGAAAAAATTAAAAGTATCTAAAATTGTAGCTCTTGCCGGCATTGCGGCAGTTTTATTTGGGTTTGCGTCATGTGACACAAATGCTGACGACAGTTCAAACCTTGCGGCAGCAGTGCTGCTTGGCCAGAAAAGCGGCGGAACAGCTGGGACACCGGAGCAGCCTGAACAACCGGCAACAGGTGGAAAAATTGCAAAAGAAGCAATTGTTATTGGTGAAACAACATTTGATAAGACTGCTGAAGTTTATGCTACAGAAACTGCTGTAACAATTACAGGTTCTACAAATACAAACAATTATAGCGGTGTATTCATAAAAGGCCGCAACGTTACCTTAAGCCCGTTTATTATAGGTAAGTACGAAGTAACACAGGAACTTTACAAGGCAGTAATGGACGGACAGAAAGTAACTGTAGGTGGAACAGAATATACTTTGGCTGCAGAACCGTCTTGCTGCAGCGAAGGAAGTACAGAATATGTAATTGCAGAAGGCGAAACCCAGAAATACCGCCCTGTAGAAAATGTAACCTGGTATGATGCAGTATATTTCTGCAACGCATTAAGCGAAAAATTAAACCTTACAAAAGCATATACAATTGAGGTTACAGGTATAAATTCAGAAACAAACGGCCATATTACAGCTGCAACAGTAACCCCTGTAGCCAACGCAAACGGCTACCGCCTGCCGACAGAAGCAGAATGGGAGTTTGCAGCCCGCGGAGGCGACAGCACAAAAGCAGACTGGAATTATTTGTTCAGTGGAGCCGCAACAGGTAAAGTTTCAACTGCGGATGATGCAGAGAATGCAACATACTCTTCTTCAAAAAATACCGGATTAGACAGCGTAGGCTGGTACTGGTATAACATTTGTAATAATGGAGTAACAATAACTGATGATCCATCTGCCGGAACACCTGGGTACGGAACACACGAAGTTGGAAAAAAAGCTGCAAATGCACTTGGCTTATACGACATGAGCGGAAACGTATGGGAATGGTGTTATGACAGGTATAGTAGCAGTCTTGATACAGGCAACGTGATTAACCCTACTGGCGCCTCGTCGGGCTCTGACCGCGTTAATCGCGGCGGTAGCTGGCGCATCGACGCCCACTGCGCGTCGGTTTGCTTACGGAGCGACTTCTACCAGGACTACTGGTACTACGGCCTGGGCTTCCGCGTTTGTCGCTCTGCCAAATAGTGCTGAGAGTATCTGTCAGGAAACTATTAAAAACTTCTGTGCTTAGACAGGACATTTATCCCGCGGCTTGTTCCGCGGGATTTTTTTTTGCTGTTCCAGCGGCGCCGGGATATGGAAGGGGCGCGGAGCGCCGTGCCGAACGAAAGTGAGGTACCGACCGTGAGGGTAGCCTGGAATAGCCCGTTACGGAAAATGCTGCGCTGAGAGAAAAAGAGTGAAAAGAATTTTGCATTGTGGTATGCTGAAGGCATTATGGAAAATGATTCTTCGTTGATTAAGATAAATAATTGCAGGATTGAAGGTTCCAGGGGGACTTTGCTGGACGGGCTTGATTGGGAAATGAAGTCTGGCGAGGCGTGGCTTGTAACTGGTCCGAACGGCGGCGGTAAGGCTGAATTTCTTAAGGCTTTGGACGGCGGTTTTGGGATTAAGTTTGCGTGCAGCGGGGACGGTGCGGCTGAGTATGTGAATGCGTTTGCGGATTCGGTGGAAACTGTTTCGCTTGAGCGTGCGGCGCGTCTTATTCAGGAAGAGCGTGAGCTTGATGAAAGTGAATTTATTGACGGCGGTGTTGATATTGGGCGAACCGGGCGTGTTTTGATTGCGGAAGGAATTGTTGGGCCTATAAAAAAGGGTTCTGAACTTCCGGCGGTTTGTGCTGAGCTGGATGCTTACCCGGAAATTAAGCTTTGCGGTGTGGAAAAAATTCTTGACCGCGGAATAAAATATATGTCTACGGGCGAAATCCGGCGTACTCTTCTGGCGCGTGCGCTTGTTTCGCGTAAAAAGCTTTTGATTTTAAGTGATCCGTTTGCAGGGCTTGATGCGGAAAGCCGCGGGATTCTTTTGGACTTTTTTGATTCGATTGCGGGTAAGCAGCTTAAGGGCGGCGATATTGGTGCGTTCCC
Source organism: Treponema sp. (assembly GCA_045123335.1). Lineage (GTDB taxonomy): Bacteria > Spirochaetota > Spirochaetia > Treponematales > Treponemataceae > Treponema_D. The sequence continues at coordinate 26,869 of JBGVIP010000029.1, read as the reverse complement.
GCATATTATTCTTTGCATGGAACGCTTTAAGGAGATTCCGGATGCGGTTTCTAACGTGCTGGAATTCAGGAACGGAAAAATTTCGTTCTGCGGAAGCCGTGCTGATTACGAGGTTGTTGCAGAAAGGCAGAATGCTCTTGAAGAAGAAAAGCGCCTTGCCGGTTACAGGGAATTTTCTGAGGCTGTAAAAAAGCTCAGTAACGAAGTGAATTATGTTATGGGCGTGGAAAATTTCCAGCCGGAAAGTGACATTTTGATTGATATGCATGATGTTAATGTGGGCTGGGATGACCACATGGTTTTGAAGAATCTGAACTGGACTTTAAAGCGTGGCGAGCACTGGTTAATCCGTGGGCCAAACGGTTCGGGTAAGACTACGCTGCTTGAGCTTATTACCGGCGACAACATGCAGGTGTTCAGAAACGACATTAAGATTTTTGGTGCGCGCCGAGGTTCGGGCGAAACTATATGGGACATTAAGCACCGCCTGGGGATTGTAAGTTACAGGCTGCACGTTGAATACAGGATGCTGGGCGGAACTTCGCTCCGTGACGTTATTATGAGCGGCTTCCACGATTCGATCGGGCTGTACGAAGCTCCTAGTGACGTTGAAGCGGCTGCTGCAGAAAAGTGGCTGGCGCTTGCGGGATTTGCGGGCCGGGGCAGCGAAATGTTCGGCAATCTTAGTTACGGCGAACAGCGTGCTGTGCTGATTTTGCGCGGTGCGGTAAAGTGCCCTCCTGTGCTTATTCTTGATGAACCGTGCCACGGGCTTGACGAGCAGATGCGCCAGAAGATTCTGGACCTTCTGGATATAATTGCAGACTGCGGAACTACTACGTTCCTGCACGTAACACATGAGCCGAGCGAAGTCCTTAAGTGCGAAAAATACATTCTGGAACTGCACCCGGGCGAAGACCCTATGTACAGGATAATTGCTAACAAATAAACATTTTGGTATTATTGAGATTATGAGTGAAAAAATTACAAACTGCCCTTGTGGCTCAGGAAAAAAATACAGCGAATGCTGTGAACCTATCATTAAAGGTACAGAAAAAGCTCCTACTGCAGAAGCTTTGATGCGTGCTCGTTATTCAGCTTACGTAGCACATGAAATTGACTTCATCATCAATTCTTGCGAAGAAGGCGAAGGAATTGCAGACATTGATAAGGAAGCTACAGAAGAATGGAGCCGCCAGTCAAAGTGGCAGGGTCTTAAAATCCTTAGAACAGAAGAAAAAGGTGATGAAGGCGTTGTTGAATTCATTGCTGACTACACTTTGAACCAGATGATTGAACATCACCACGAAATTGCAGGTTTCAAAAAGTTTAACGGCGAATGGAAATATGTTGCCGGAAACATCATTACAGAAACTGTAAAGCGTGACGGTGAAAAAATCGGACGTAACGATCCGTGTCCTTGTGGAAGCGGAAAAAAATACAAGAAGTGCTGCGGACGCTAGAATAGAATGGCTGAACGTATAATCACAGGATTTCATGCAATAGAAGAAAAAGTTCTTAGGGCAAAGGATGCCGGGAACGGTGAAGGAATGCGGATTGTTTACAGTAAACCGGGACCGCGCGTTAAGAAGATTCTTGCGGCGGCTAAAGAAGCCGGTATTGCTGTAAGCCAGGCAGATGATAAGACTTTATTCGGTCTTGTTCAGAATCTGCCGGAAACAAGCCGTGATCACCGCGGTATTGTGCTGTGCCTTAGCGGCGAGCAGGCTAAAACCCGTAACCTTGTAGAATTTGACGATTGGCTGCTTGCTGCTGCTGCAAAAAGCGAAGATGAGCGCCAGGTTGTAATTGTGCTGGATTCTGTTACTGACCCGCATAATGTGGGTGCCATAATCCGAAGCTGTGACCAGTTTGGCGCTTCTTTAGTTGTGGTGCCGGAACGCCGCGGTGCAAAGGACGTTGAAACAAACGAAGTAATTGCACGCAGTTCTGCCGGTGCCAGCGCATGGGTTCCTGTTGCTGTTGTAAATAACCTTGTGCGCACTGTTCAGCGGCTTAAGGAAAACGGCTTCTGGGCGTACGGCGCAGATGCTGGTGGACAGTCGCTTAAGGACGTAAAATTTTCAAGCCGGGCTGTTATTGTAATGGGCAGCGAGGGAACTGGAATTGCGCGTCTTCTGGAAGAACAGTGCGATCAGATTGTTTCTATACCTACTTGTGGAAAAATTGACAGCCTGAATGTTTCTGTTGCGGCTGGCGTACTTCTGTACGAAAACTACCGCCAGAGTTTGGGGTAAAGAATATAACGGTTATTGCGGCTATTTTGAGAGCCCCAATGACCGTTTTTTTTTATTGTGTGTAACTCTTAAAGATTTGCGTTATCTGCTGGCGGCAGTTTAGGAAAACATTTACCAGAACAGGGTCAAATTGAGAGCCGGCGTTCTGTTCGATAAAATCAAAGGCTTCGTCAAGGCTCATCGGTTCTTTGTAGCAACGCTTGGAAACGAGGGCGTCAAAGACGTCGGCGATTGCCATTATGCGCGCGCACAGCGGAATCTGTTCGCCTGAAAGTCCCTTTGGATAGCCGGAGCCATTCCATCGTTCATGGTGGTAAAGGGCAACATCATGTGCCGTTAATACATATTCCCGGTCATCAGAAATTCCTAGAACTTCGTAAATGATTTCTCCACCTGCTGTGGTATGTTTTTTTATCTCTTCAAATTCTTCCGCCGTAAGTTTAGCCGGCTTTTTTAATACGCGGTCTGATACTGTAATTTTTCCGATATCATGCATAGGAGCTGCTTTTTTAATGAGCGGAATGTATTTTTCTGTAAGGATTTCTGTAAAATATCCCATTTTGGCGGCTTCTTTTGCAATAAGGTCAACGTAGTCGCTGGTGCGCTGAATGTGCGCGCCGGTATCTGTGTCGCGGTTTTCTACAAGATCAGAAAGACTGATGATAATGTGGTTCTGGATTCTTGTAATTTTTTTGTTCTTTGTTTCAACTTCATGGGTTTTGAGCGCAACCTGAATCTGAAGGCTCTTTTCTATGTTCCATACGATGAAGGCAAAAATCAAAAGTCCTGTAAGGATAAGACATGCAGAAAGGAAAATGTTTGTTACGCGGATTCCCGTTAAAAGTTGTGGAGCAATTTCTACTTTTGCCTGAATGGAAGGGCTTATGCTTTCCAGAACGGCAAAAATCAGTGAAGTAAAAATGCCGTAAAAAACAGCAAGTTTAAAGTGCTTTCTGAACGTAAGAATCGGAAGGATTCCGACCAGCCAGATAAAAAAGTGGAACGCTGTAAGTCCGCCTAAAAACCATTCGGCCGCAATCTGATGAATCAATACTTCTATAAAAGTAAGGAAGTACGCAACGGTATAGGATTTTAGTTTTGGTACAATTATTGCCAGAGTTAAAAACAGCGAAACGCTTACAATATTGTGATAGAACAGCGGAAGAATATTCAGATATTTAAATATAAAAAGAAAAGTCAGATGATAAACAAACGCAAAATCAATGGAGATAATCATTAGGATTCGTGCATATCTGAAATCGAGGAATGCGCTTTTAATCTTTTTAAGGAGATTTAAAATTGAAAAGTTTTCTGCCATAAAAAATCCTTATAGATGCTCTTTAATTTTAAAAAGATAAACTTTAATCCTGTCTAGAACTGCGCCCGGAAGCAGCAGTCCTGCACTGATGAACAAATGCGAATATTTCCCTGCCTTGTAGCGGATTTTTGGATGCCTGGAGGCAACTGCTTTTACAACAGTTTTAGAAATTACGCTTATGTCCGAAACTCCTTTTAAGTTTTTATAATGATGATTATAATAAGCGGCTGTATTTAAGCCGTTCTGTTCATACGCTGTGCCTTTTGTATTTTTTTCGATGTAGTCGGCAGCAATTACGCCCCAATCTGTCTTTATTAGTCCCGGTTCTATGATTACGACCTTTACGCCAAATGCGGCTGTTTCCAGACGGAGTGCGTCGCTTAAAGCTTCTACGCAGTATTTTGAAGCGTGGTACCATCCCAAAAATGGCGAAGAAAATCTTCCCGCAATTGAAGAAATGTTTATGATTGTTCCGCTTTTGTTGCTGCGCATTGACGGAAGCACCAGCTGAGTCATTCGTATAAGTCCGAATACGTTTACGTCCAGCTGTTTTTTTGCGTCTTCCATAGAAACGGTCTCAAGCGCCCCGCCCATTCCAAAACCTGCGTTATTTACCAGGACGTCTATGCGGCCTTCTGCCTTAAGTACTGTGTTTACGCATTCCACCATTGACTGGTCACTGCACAGGTCCAGGTAGACTGCGTGGCCGCCATGCTCTTCAAGTTTGGTCAGAAGGTTTGTGCGGCGGGCTGCTCCGTAAACAGTATAGCCTTTGTCCAAAAGGCGGAGTGCAGTATCCATGCCGATGCCAGATGAAGCACCTGTGACTAAAACAATTTTGCTCTTTCCGAATTTTTCCATAAAATAATTATATGACAAAAAATTGTCAAAAGCAAAAAGAAATTATAGAAATCTTCTGCCTGTATAAAATCGTATTTTTGTTGAATGTTTCAATTGAGTTTTTGTTATTAATGGAATATTCTTAAATTATGCATATTAAAATTCAGAAAGGCGCTAAAAGACGCTTCGCATTTACAGACCGCATGGACGGTTACTTTCAGTTTCTGTTCGGGGATGCAAATCAGGAAAATGGATATCATCGGGGAAATAAGCATTTTTTAAAGGAATTTACCTGCCAGGGACATTCTTTAAATGACGCTGAAGTAATTCGAGTCTATCCTTATGGATTCCGGGCTTCATTTGAAAAAAGCAGTCTTGATGTGTGTCTGCTTTTGGACGAAAAGGCGTTTTATATTTCTACAGACAGAAATGCCGGACTGACAGGAATCTGCCCTAAGGAAATCATTGAGCGTGCAATCGAAGAAGATGATTCTGAAGTAGAAAATGTATGGGCAAAAAAAGAAACGGTAGAAGTTTGCCGTCGTCCGGAATGGAACGTAAAAACAGTAGATGACGTTACCGTTCTTTATGCAGACTGCGGAATTGCCATTGCGGCAGATTTTAAATTTTATTATGCCGTAAAGAACGAAGATCTTGAACTTATAGTTTCTGACGGAAAATTGCTTGGGCTTTCTGAAAAACCTTTTGAATCAGACGGATGGTACCTTGCCTTTGAAGATACAGAAAAGCAGGCAGTTGATAAAGCGGTTCGCCTTGTAAAGTCAAAGGGAATTCTGGCTCATAAAAAGCAGATAGATGAATTTTTAGGAAAAGTTAAATTTGATTGCGGAGACGCCAGATTCAACGAAGCTGTAAGCTGGGCAAGGTTCAGCGCATGGCAGCTTGCTACAAAGGACCACGGCAGCAATTATCGCGGAATCTGGGCTGGGCTTCCATGGTTCAGGGACAACTGGGGGCGCGATACATTTATTTCTCTCTGCGGAACATTGATTGCGAGCGGCTGCTTTGACGAAGCAAAAGACGTTCTGCTCGGTTTTGCAGGTTTCCAGGACATAAAGACTAAGAGTCCTTCTTACGGTCGAATTCCAAACCGCTACAGGGATGAAAACGACGTAATTTACAATACAGTAGACGGTACACTTTGGTTTATCCGTGCGCTTTGGGAATACGTTCTTTATTCCGGCGACAAGGAAATTCTTACAAAGCTTAAGGAAACTGTAGAAATTGCGCTGGACGCTGACTGTTCGCGCTGTGACGATCACGGCTTCCTTTTGCACGGCGATGCAGATACATGGATGGATGCGCGTATTGCAGGAAACGAACCTCTTTCACCTCGCGGAAGCCGGGCAAATGACGTACAGGCGCTGTGGTATACAGCACTTTGCATTGGTGCAAAAATAGAAAGTTTAACTGGAAACAAAGACAAGGCTGAAGCCTATAGAAAGACTGCCGATAAAGTGCGGGATTCGTTCGAAAAGTTCTTCTGGAATAAGGACTGCAGTGCGCTGGCTGACCATCTTCCGGAAGGCGGATACGGTGAATGGGCAAAAGATATGCGCGTTCGCCCGAACCAGCTGTTCATTTCTTCTGTTCCGGGAATTTTAGAGCCGGACGAAGGTGCCGGTTTTGTAAACAAGGAAATACGCAAAAGGATTCTGGAAAACGTTGACAGGGAGCTGGTTAGTCCGTTCGGGCTTTTCAGCTTAAGTCCTGAAGATCCTCTTTTCCATCCGGAGCACGAAAACCCGGAATGGTATCACAAAGATGCGGCATATCATAACGGAACAATTTGGGAATGGAATTCCGGTCCTTACATTACGGCAAGTGTTCAGGAATCAAACGGAACCATGCCGGAAAAGGCTTCTGCAATACTTCAGAATGAAGCAAAGATGATTCTGGAAACTGGCTGCGCCGGTTCCTTAAGCGAAAATATTCACGCACGTCCGGATGAAAACGGAAACCCTGTACTTTCAGGTACATTCAGTCAGGCGTGGAGTGTTGCGGAATTTGTCCGCAATATTGCACAGGATTTTGCCGGATTCAAGCCGGACATGATAGAAGACAAGATTCAGTTTAGTCCTTGTCTTCCTGCTGGCTGCAGCAAAATTAACTTTACGTTCCCGTTCGGAAAAAACTGGACTTTTGAAGCGACTGTAGAACGCAGCGGCAAGGTCTATAAATCTACTGTAAGGTGGAACGATCCGGACAAAAATGCAACGATGAAGCATATTACAATCTGCGGAAAGCGCATTGCGCCAGGCGAATTTGTAGAAATCGAAACTTCTGCGCTGGATGGAAACAAAAAAGCTAAATCCGTAGAAAAGTTCATTGTCCCGGCAAGATGGAACCGCGCTCCTTTTGAAAGTCATAATCTTAACAATGAGTTCTGCGGTTCAGAGCATAAGGAAAATTATCTTTTCAACCTTATAAAGAGCGGTCGTCTTAAGAGCCGTACCAGCGGCGGCGAAAATACTGCTGCCCTTGAATGGTATTTTGATTCGGCTTCATTTGCTCAGAATTACGTAACTAACACAAATCTTGGTGCAATTTATTCGGCTCACAAAACAGTGTTCAGGCTTTGGGCGCCGACTGCTAAAAAAGTTTCGGTTCAGCTTTTTGCTGACGGAACAGACTCGCCTGCATACAAAACAATAGAAATGAAGCGCGGTCAAAACGGCAATGCCGGTGTTTGGGAAGCAGAAGAAAAAGGCGATCTTAACGGCGTATACTATCTGTACATTGTTCAGGTGCATGGCGTTGAACAGGTTTCTGCAGATCCATATGCGCGCGCCTGCGGTGTAAACGGCACAAGGTCAATGGTCGTAAACCTTGAAGAAACAAACCCGGAAGGATGGGAAAAGGTAAAGTCGCCTTCGGTAAAGTCTCCAGCAGATGTTGTTGCCTATGAAGCGCATATTGCGGACATTACTTCCAGTCCGCTTTGGAACGGTTCCGAAACCTACAAGCGCACTTTCCTTGGGGCAGCAGAAAGCGGAACAACTTACAAAGGACTTCCTACAGGTTTTGACTACATAAAATCACTTGGCGTTACTCACGTGCAGCTGCTGCCTGTGTTTGATTTCCGCTCAGTTGATGAAGCTAAGTGCAGGACGGAATCCGTAAAGAACCGCATTACATTCGGCAACTTTAACTGGGGCTATGATCCGGAAAACTATTCTTGTCTGGAAGGCTCTTATTCTACAGATCCTTTTGATGGCGCCGTACGAATTAAGGAATTCAAAAAACTAGTAAAGGCTTATGCAGATGCCGGCATTGGTATAATCATGGATGTTGTCTATAACCATGTAAACGACGGACTGCATCAGGCGCTGGGAACAAGCGTGCCGGGCTATTTCTTCCGCGTAGAAGGATATTCTGGAGCTGGCGAAGACACTGCAAGTGAACGCCAGATGTTCCGCAAGTATATGGTAGATACGCTCAGTTTCTGGCTAAAGGAATACAAACTTGCAGGTTTCCGCTTTGACCTTATGGGACTTCATGATGCAGAAACAATGAACGCAATCCGTCATACTCTTGTAAAGATTAAGAACGACGTACTTCTTTACGGAGAAGGCTGGGATATGTACCGCGCCGGAAAGATGATAAGCGCAAGCCAGCTTAATTCTTCGAAAATGCCGGAAATAGGACTTTTTAATGATGCGGTAAGATGCGGAATTAAGGGCCCTGTATTTGACGACAAGGAAAAAGGCTTTATTCAGAACGGAAGCCGCAGAGAAGCTGTAAAATTTGGTATTGTAGGCGCAACGGAGCATTCTCAGGTTGACTATGCAAAGATTGAAGGAACTGCAAATCCAAATCCGTGGAGCTTAAAGACCTGGGTAAGCGTAAACTATTCAGAAATTCATGACAACATGACCTGTTATGACAAGATTTTCCTTGCCGATCAGGATAAGTCAGAAGATTACAGACGTCAGCTTCAGAAGATGGCGATTTCGCTGGTTCTTTTAAGCGAAGGCTATCCGATTCTTCATGCCGGAATGGAATTTTTGCGTACAAAGGAAATTCCTAGTGAAATCCTTGAGCAGAATCCTGTAATTTATGACGTTGCAGTTTCTGATGACAAAAAGCATTCTTTCTGCAGGAATTCTTACAATGTATGTGACCGCGTAAATGCTCTGGACTGGAAGCGTGCTTATGATGAACGCGAAACAGTTCAGTACGTGCGTAATCTTATTGCGCTGCGTAAGGCTCATCCGGCATTCAGGCTGTCTACACAGCAGCAGTGCAGTGATGTATTGAGCTTCCTGAACAACAAGAAAGAGGGGCTTCCGGAAAAAGTTCTTGCGTGGGAACTGAACGGCCTTAGATGCGGCGATACCTGGAAGAGCATTCTTATAGTTGCAAACCCGGAAGAAACGGAAGTTTCTATGAACCTTAAGGAAGGCGACTGGATTACAGTAACAGACGGCCAGAAATTCATTGAAGAAAATGAAAGGCAGATTATTGGCGGAGGCTCAACTGTTACCGTACTTCCTAAAACCGTAACCGTATTTGCAAGGGTTTAGCCTTTTTACAGGGCTAAAGTACAGAAAAACATCCGCCGATAATTGCAGGGAGGACTATATGAAGAAGTTTTTTGTTTTTTTATTAGGAATTCTGCTTCTCGGCGGACTTTTTGTTTCTTGTTCAGATGAGGAAGAAGATGATCCGGAACAGCTTGGATATTACGTAGCAAACGGAAAGGTTTATCTGGCTGTTCCTAATAGGGATAAAACTATTTATATAAAGATTTACAGAACGGATGAAAAAGAATCGGTTTATTATCACATTGGAGAAATAATTCCGAGTGCCATAAACTGTGCCATTTCCTATACTTTTGAAGATGACCTTGTAGTCAATACAGTATACAAATACCTCGCAGTTTATTATATGTGGGGTGATTATTTCATTACGGACTGGACGGATGAAGTAAATGTTCTTGGTTCATCATTCAGTTCTCTACCTGTTGCATATGTTTCTTCGGATGCCTACTTTACATATGATTCGGATACATCAAGGCTTACCCTTACAGAAGGAGAAATCGGGTTCAGTGATGTAGCAGATTCTGATTCTTACTTTAAGGATTACACTGTAAATCTTTGTCTTAAATGCGGCGGAGAAACAAGCCTTCTTAAACTTACAAAAGACGCTCACACAAACTTTACAAAGAATGAATATCTTTCTATGGATGCGGCTCTTCCAGCTTCTTTTATAGGAAATAAAGTAACAATGGTTGGACCTGTTCTTCAGAAGGAAACAAAATTCCCGGAAAATGCAAGTTCAGAAACGCTCCAGTACAAGACAATTCACTGGTCTAATCCAGCAAAGGTAAAAGTAATGCTGGATTCAAAGAGTGTTACAGAATTCACGGTAATAAAGCATTCTTCGGAAAGCGGATACGATTATGATTCTCCAGTAGACAATCCGGAAACTGCTTCCGAAAATACAAGTTCTTCTGGAAGTTCAAGTTAAAACAAACGCAGATAATTATTTTATCTTAAGGCCTTCTATTGCAAGTTCTGCTGCGGCATAAATTTCAGAGACATCACTCTGATTTAAAACTGCAATCTTAAAGATTGCGGATTCTATAAGTCCGTAGAGCATTTCGTAGGAGGCCTTTATATTTACTTTCCTGAATTCGCCGCAGCGGATTCCGCGGATAATTGCGCAGTTCATTATGTGCTGAAGTTTTATTGTGCGGCGGCGAACCCTTTCTTCTGTATTAATGCCGGATTTCTGAAGTTGAACAAGATAAGGCAGCAGAACGGAAAAAAGCTTTTTGTTTTCCACGCACTTATCAAGAATAAACTGCATTATGTCTTTTAAAACCTGTTCTGTAGAAATTGTTGTGTCTGTGGCAATTGCCATAAGTTTTTCTTCCAGGGCAGAAAGGAGCTGCTTGATGCTCCACAAAAAGATTTCGCGCTTATTCTTAAAGTAGATGTAAAGAGTTGTTCTTGTAATTCCGCAGCGGTCGGCAATCTTCTGAAAAGTAACGTCTTCGTAGCCTTCGTCCATGAATACGTCCAGAGATTTTTCGAGGATTTCCTGTTTTCTTTTGTCGTGTTCAACTACGGTTGCCATTAGAATCTTACCTTTCCTTTAGAAGATTTTTTGTCGTTTGATTTTTTTGCCGGAGCAGTTGAGTTTGAATAGATGTAAAGCGTTGTGTCCAGGTTTCCAGCCTTGATGTCCTTTAAGCGGTTTGCGTAATGACCGAAATTTTCCTGAAAACTTTTGTGAGACGTAATGACACCGATGTCCCAGCCCTTAAAGCTGTTCCTCAGTTCGTCCATCTTTTTGTAAAGTTCTGCGGCTTCTTCTTCGTCTCCAAGGCGTTCACCGTACGGCGGATTGCATAAAAGGAGTCCTGTTTCGTAAGGGGCGCTAAGTTCTACAAAGTCTGCCTGAATAAAGTCCGGGCGGATGATTTTTGCATCGCTTCCGATAGACTGAAGGGCGCGGCCAGCCATAACGCACGCATATTCTGCGTTCTTTTTGGCGCGGTCAACGGCTTCCTGCGAAATATCTGAGCCGGTAATGTGGACTTCTACGTCTGTGCGGATTTTTTCTGCTTCTTTTGCACGGATTTCAAGGGCGCGTTTTTCGTTGTAGATTGGAAGGGATTCCAGAGCGAAACGACGGCCAAAGCCCGGTGCAACGTTGTAGGCGTAAAGTGCTGCTTCGATTGCGATTGTACCTGAACCGCAGAACGGATCGTGGAGCGGAGTTTTGCGGCGCCACATCATTTCCTGGAGCAGCACGGCGGCAACAGTTTCGCGTAGCGGTGCAATTCCGCCGTCTACGCGGTAACCGCGCTTGTGGAGCGGAAGTCCTGAAAGATCAAGAAGAATAAGCGCTTCGTTCTGATCCATGTATACGCGCACAGTTGATTCTGTTCCTGTTTCCGGCATGGAAGACATTCTGAATCGTTCTGTGAGCTTCTGATAAATTGCCTTCTGAATGATTGATTGAATTGCGTGTTCTGAATTCAATTTGCTTTTGTAGCAGCGTACTTTGTCGATAACGATTTTTGAGTCTTTCTTAAAAAAGTCCTGCCACGGGACTGAATATGTACCGTCAAAAAGCTGGTCAAAATCTTCTGCGTGATATTTTGCCATCTGAAGGAAAACGCGGTCGGCAGTGCGCAGGCACAGGTTTGCGTAAAAAAGGGCGTCGTTATCACCTTCAAAAAAAACGCGTCCAGGTGCGTTTCCGGCAAGTCTGTATCCGAGATGCTTTATTTCGTTTCCGAGGATCTTTTCTGCTCCAACTGGGCACAATGCTACTAATGTATTCATGGAGAAAGAATAACATTTTTACAAATTTTAAGAAAGCGTCAAAATGACATTTATGTGGAAAAATGTCATAAAAAAATAGCGCGAAGGAGAGGAAATGTTTGCAAAAACATTCTGTTGTGCTGCCGCGTGAGCGGCAAACTTGATGGTTCCAAGGCACAACAGCATGTAGCCCGCTAGCGGGCGGTTTTGCAGGCATTTACTCGACTGGGAGCTATTTTTTTATATCGTTGCACATCTCTATTTTTTATGAGAGATTCCGCGGATTTCTGAAAGGTTCGCTATGCCCTTGCGCTTCATGTAGGCTTCGATTTCATCAATGCATTCAATCATTGTAAATGGATTTGCGAAGGTGTTTGTTCCTACTTCTACGGCTGTGGCTCCGACCATGATGAATTCAATTACGTCCTGCCATGTGGCAATTCCGCCGATTGCGATGATTGGAACGCGCTTTTCTTCTGGTAAAGTCTGGATTGCTTCGTAAAGTTCGTAGATAAGGCGCACAGCAATCGGGCGAACGGCCGGTCCGCCGAATCCTGCCTTGATTTTGTCAAATACAGGACGGCCGGTTTCTATGTCGATTGCAACGCCCTGGAAAGAATTGCACAGGCTGATTGCGTCTGCGCCGGCTTCTATGCAGCTTAAGGCTACGGCGTTCAGTTCTGGTGACTGCGGTGTAAGCTTTACCCAGAGCGGTTTTGTTGTAACGGCGCGCACTGCGGCTACGACTGTATTTGCAGAAGAGCAACTCATTCCGAATGCAGCGCCACCAGCACTTACATTAGGGCATGAAATATTAAGTTCAATTACAGGAACGTCTGTTTTTTCAAGAAGTTTTGCGCCTTCTACATAAGTTTCCAGTGATGAGCCTGAAAGGTTTGCAATTGCAACCGGTTTCAACGCCATCATTTCAGGTAGTTCATGTTCGATAAAGTGCGGAATTCCTGGGTTCTGAAGACCGATTGAATTCATAAGTCCGCTTGGAGTTTCCCATACGCGGATTCCGTTGTTTCCCTGTTTTGGTTCAAGGGTAAGTCCTTTAGAGGCGATTCCGCCAAGGCGGTTTACGTTAAACACAGGCGCGTATTCTGTGCCGAAGCCGAAGGTTCCTGAAGAACCGATAAGCGGATTCTGGAACTTTACGCCTTTTACTGTAACGCTAAGGTCAGGCGACTCTACGGGATCCTTTTTAGGAAGCAGACTTGCAGCCGGTTTTGGGAAAGAAAGGATTTTTGAATCGAATACAGGACCATCCTTGCAGCAGCGGAGGTTTCCTTCTGTTGTAGGAATTACGCAGCCAAGACATACACCTACGCCGCAGGCCATGCGGGCTTCCATGCTTATCCAGCACTGAACGCCGGCTTCTTCAGAAATGGTCTTGATGTAGTTGAGCATTGGAGCCGGACCGCAGGCATATACTGCACTGTAACCGGCGGCCTTTATTTTTGCTGAATCAATGGCGGCGGTTATCATACCCTTTATGCCTTTTGAACCGTCGTCTGTGGTTACGGTAAGGTTTGCAGGTTTTATGTTTTCAAGGCCATAAGAGCCGCTTTTGAACGACGCAATAAAGTCGTAGGAATTTTCAGGGAGGTTTTCGGCAAAACCTGCAACAGGGGCAACACCAATGCCGCCGCCTGCGATAAGAACTTTTCCGCTGCCGGCAGCCGGTTTAGGGAATACGTTTCCAAGAGGGCCTAAAACCTGTACTTTATCATCAACTTCAAGCGAGCATAGTTCTTTTGTTCCTTTTCCCTTTAAAAGAATAAGGAATGAAATTTCGACGCCATGGGATTTTTCTTCTGCATGAAAAACGCTTATAGGTCGTGCCAGAAGCTGCTGGCTTTTTGTTGACCTGAGCATAAAGAACTGACCTGGAACCGGCATTCTTGCATTTTCTCCAAGAGTTTCAATCTTTAAGAAATATACAGATCCTTCTGGTTTAGCACCTTTTACAGTTTCGCATAAAGTTACGTTTCCTGTAGTAAAAACCGGATATGGAATTCCATTGCAGTCAGTAAGTTCTTTCATCATTAACCCCTTTAAATTTGTTCCGAATATGATAATATAAATTTAGTATGAATGTCGAGTTTTAATGAAGAAGAAGTGAAGGGCAACGCATTTACCCAGATATCTGGGCAAACGATGATGATATTCTGGAAACGCTCGTCCTTGTTACAAAGGACGAGTCGCTTCGCGAGGTACTTGCGGGGTTTACAGTGAGGCCTTAGCCTTAAGCAGATCGTCCTTGCTGAAAAGCGCATTTTTAGCTGCGGCATCGGCAATTTCTGCCATGCTGAGGCTTCCGCTTTCGCGGCGTTCTGCAAGGTCTTCGTCTTTTTTCCATGCACACAAGATGCCGCGGCTTGAGTTTACGGTTCCGCCGCATTTATCCAGAAGAGTTGCGGCTATGCGGGCAGCTCCGCCCTGTGCGCCGTAGCCTGGAATAAGGAAGAATGTTTCTGGGTATTTATCGCGAAGGTATCGTGCGTCTTTTTCCTGTGTTGCACCTACAACGGCGCCGATTGGACCGCAAGTCTGAGCGGCGTAGTCAGCTTTAAAGCCGTCGTTAATGCGCTTGATTTCGTCGCCAACGCGTTCAAGCAAAAGTCCGCCGGCTTTAAGTTCCTGGTGTTCAATGTCTGTCATTCCTGGGTTAGAAGTACACAAGAGCACGAATGCGCCTTTTCCTTCTTTTGCCGGAGCAGCATAGTTTGTAAACGGAGTAAGTGTATCAAATCCCATGTAAGGATTGATTGTAATGATGTCTGTTTCAAAGTCGCCTGTAAAGTGAGCGCGTGCGTAAGCATCTGCTGTTGCAGCAATGTCTCCGCGTTTAATGTCGCTTATGGCAATGAGCCCAGCTTCTTTTATAGCTTTAAGGGTTTCTGAATAAATCTGAAGTCCTTTAAGTCCCATGGCTTCATAATAGGCAATCTGAACTTTACAGCAGCACGCACTTTTGTCTGAAGCAATTCGCCGAATTATTTCTTTATTGTACATAAGCACGGCTTCTTCTTTAGAGCCTACTGCCTTAATAACTGAGTCTGGAAGATAAGATGGATCTGTGTCCAGCCCGACACACAAAGGACCGCGTTCTGCGGCCAGTTCCTGCAATTCCTGCATTTTATGTTTTGTAATCATATTTAAAATATAATGAGAAAATTGTGTTTTGAAAATATGCAATTTTTTTAAGGTAGAACAGCTTCGGAACAAGCCTTTTTTTTTAGAGGCTTTGAATTTTTTTTTTGTAACAAATTAAGATTTTATCGGTTATAATTTTATTTCATAAATGGTTATTGTTATTTACTTTTACCAGGAGATTTTATGAGGTTGATTGGAAAATATTTTAAGTATTCTGTGGTTTTATCATTTTTTTGTGTAATGCTGGGTGCATGTAAAAATGAATCGTCGGGGCTTTCTGCGGCTGAACTGGCTGTATTGCTGAGCACCAGTAATACTGACGCTGGCCTTATTTTTGAGGTTTCAGGCACAAGTGCAACAATTACAGATGACCGTATTGCCGGCAAGACCATGTACATGGCAAAGATTAATCCAACAAATAGAACGATAGCTTCTCAGTATTATGTAAGCGATGCCGTTGGAATGACGCTGAATAAGACGACGGATAATGTTACTAAAACACGTGGTTTGACTGAAGAAAATTTCGATTATTCTGAGGATTCAGATTCTAATCTGTCAAAACGGGTTCTTTGTCGCGGTGGCATAAAATTTAAGATGAAGGAAGGTGCTTCTGATGCAGATTTATTGTCTTCCAGAGGCAGTTCTGTAGAAGAGGTAAATTACAATGTTGACGATACAAGGGATTTGTATTTTTCGGTTTCGTCAACAGCTGATGTAAAGAAAACTGCTAAACTTTATGCCAAGACAGATAATGTATATTGCTGGGTTATCGAAGATGATAAAAATCCGTGGATAAGTACTACAGAACAGGGAGAAGTTACTAAAACACTTGCTGAAAAGTATTCTCAAAAAATGGAAGAAATGAGTAAGTATGTTGAGGCAGTGTTTGGACCGCTTCCGGAGAATATGATTTACAGTCCAAACGGTTCTTTCAAGGACTGTGTAAAACGTCCAATGACGGATTTAAGTACTACCGGTATAAAAATCAATATCGTAATTGGTGATATTTTTTCTGATAATACTAACGAAATGGCTGCCAATGATAATGGAGTAATGGGCATGGTCTGTCAGAAAGATCTTTATGCTAGCGGGGTAAAGGGAAAGACTACTGTAGTTGATGCTTCAAATTTGGGAAATTATTTTTATCTTGATTCTTACTGGGCTGTAAAAGATGAAAAGGAATCTTATTCTACAATAGCACATGAATTCCAGCATTTGCTTGGTTTTGGAATAAAATATGTTGAATACGGTCTGGACTATGATACATATTTTCTTACAGAAATGCTTTCCATGCTCTCTGAAGACATGATGCAGGAATACCTTGAGGTATCTGACAATAATGTTCCTTTGGCCAGACTCCCTCTATTCAACAAAAATTACTTTTATTTGGGATTAAATGAATTTTCACAGGATGAATATATGTCTATTGCTTATGCTAATACATATGCCTTTGGCGCATGGCTTTCCCGTCAGTATGGAGGAACCAAGTTAATCCATGAAATGGCCCTGAACAAATATGTTGGAATAGATTGTATGGTTAATGCTGTGAATACAGTTACCGGTAAAGATTATAGTTATCTTGATCTGCTCAGAAAGTATACTCAGGCTCTAGTATTTACAAATACTGAGTATGATTATCCAACTATGAACAAAGCTGCCGAAACAGATATCACTTGTAATGGTTATGAATATCCGATGAAAGCAATTGACTTGTGGCATTTGAATGACCGCTTGGAAACAGTATCAAGTCCCTATGTAAAATACGTAAAATACGATGGCCCAGAGTATTTTTCTTCTAATGGAGGTTGTACGCTTCCTCCTTATGGATTTACTCTGCATAAAATTGGCACTGTTGACGATGATGCAGATAGCGTAACAATTACAATGGATAAAGGTGTTCTGGGCAAGAATGTTTATAATGAGAAAGATGCATCTGCGGTAAGATATTATGTAATGTTCCAGTAGAAGGAGAGAGGGTGGTTTCGAGTCCTTCGTGAGTCTCTGGAACCTCTCAACCTTCGATTCTACTGTTCACCGCCTGCCGCACTTCTTCCGCGTACTGAAGCATATTTAAAAAGAACGCAGTAATGCATGCATTCAGTGCGCTTACATGCAACTTTAGCCGTTTCTGGGCGGAACAAAAACGCTTCCAGAAGTTGCGGCGGTCTTTTCTAAAAGCCGGCGTGCGTGCGGCTGCGGCAAGGGAAATGCGCGACCAGCAGGCAAAAACTTCCGGAATGAACGTAATTGTGACCGAAAGAATCAGAGCTGCATTCAGCTTTTTGAACGGCGGAATTACGCGGCACACGACATTTTCTGCCTGAACAAAAAAATCAAAAAGCTCCAGCCGGCTTGTGGTTTCAAAAACAACCAGTGACGCAAGGACTGTAACAAAAAATCTTGAAATATAAAGCATGTCGCTCTTTAAGCCGGCAATATTCAGCGAAATAAAAGTGGCTCCGTCTTCCTGTTCTATGCATGGCGTACACAGCGAAATAAGCAGAAGACATACGGCAAGCACCAGAATGAATTTAAGCTTCTTAAGGCTGGAAAGCGGCGTGCCTGCGGCAAAAAAAAGTGCCATGCTCAGCACAAAATAAAATCCAATTCTTATCCATTGAATAAGTTCCAGCGGAATAAAAAAATCTTCCGGCAGCGCGTAAGTGGTTTTGCTGAACGTTCTTAGCGTGACTGTTACCAGAAAAATGATTTTAAGCCAGGCTGGCGCGCGGTGAACGGGTGAGTCTGCAAGCCTGTAGCAGAAAAGAGCCGGTTCAGATTTCATTCTGCGCTCCTATGCTGCTTTCTGTTTTTCCCCAGAAAAGGTCGGTCACCTGGCTGTATCTGGCGAGCGGGTTCCGTATTCCGAACGCTTCCAGATTCTGCGTAAGTCCTTCCTGCGGAGTTCCGTTAAATTTTATCTCTCCCTGATCAAGGATTACAAAGCGGTCTGCAAGCGCAAGGATTTTTTCAAGTTCGTGCGTTAGGATGATTACGGTTTTGCCTTCTTCTTTTAATTCCGAAACGATTGCGCAAACCTGGCATACGCCCGGGTAATCAAGGTTTGCAAATGGTTCGTCAAAGATGATTATGTCGCGGTTAAGGGCAAGAATGCCTGCAACTGCAAGACGACGTTTTTCGCCGCCGCTCATTTCTCTGGCCGGAAAACGGCGCTTTTCGTATAGCCCTGATTTTTTTAGGATGGCGGCAGTAATTTCTGAAATTTCGTTTTTTTTCAGTCCCTTTGCGCGCAGTCCGAATGCAATGTCTTCTTCCGGGGTTTCTCCAAGAATCTGCGAATCCGCGTCCTGAAACACAAGACCCGTGCTGTTTTCCGGTACGTTAATCCTGCCGGAAGAAGGCTCGTCCAGCCCGGCTATAAGGCTCATCAGCACGCTTTTGCCGGAACCGTTCCGTCCTGCGATTACAACAAATTCTCCCCGTTTTACGTTCAGGGAAACTGCGTTAAGGGCTTTTTTCCCGTTTGGAAAAATTTTAGAGACATTTTCTATTTGAATTACGTTTTTACTGCCGGTTTCCATTTTAAGTCCTGTCCATAAAGTTATTGATTGCGGGGCAGAGCTTTTTTACAAGCGGTACGGCCACAATGATTTTAATGGTGTTGCCTGGAATGAATGGAAGCAGAACTGCGGCTAAAACGCGTTTCATTTCAAAATCGGGCTTGATGCGGTGGAAGCCCCAAATTCCAAGTGCAAACATTATCACTGTAGCAGTTATAGCAGCAAGTGCAATGAAAATCCAGTTAAGGAGCGTGCGTGCGCGGTTTTTTTCCGGCTCTCCGTCTTCTGTGCCTACAGGTGTTTCCCGTACAAAAATGCGGATTATAAGTCCAGCGGCAACGGCTCCGCAAAAATAGCCGATTAAAAATCCTCCGGTCGGACCGTTCAGTATAATGCCGAGGCCGGCTTTTCCTGTAAATACCGGAAGACCAAGGCTTCCCAAAATAAGGAATATGAGGACTGCAAGTCCGCCGTAAACAGGCCCTAAAAGCATGCCCGAAAGCATTGCCATCATATCCTGGACTGTAACAGGAATTCCGCCCGGAATGGGAATCTGAATAAAACTTCCTGCGCAGATAAGTGCCGCAAAAAGTGCCGTAATTACTGATTTTTTACCGAATGTTTTGTTTTTCATAATTGTAAACCTTTATTTAGAAATAAGGTAACAATTACAAAGATGAAGGTCAAGAGGGACGCTGTACGGGCAACTTGCATATTTTATGAGGAAAATTTAAAATCACCTATATTTATAAAATGGGATGCCGTTGGCAAAACTACAATATCGTGGCTCCTGCACGACCGCTAACGCGGATTTTATATTGGAGGACAAAATGTCTGTCACTGTAATTGCGAAAATAATCGCATTTGTACTTTATCTTGGACTTATGGTTTACGTTGGTCTTAGAAACGCAAGGGGAAATAATTCTGCCTCTGACTTCTTCCTTGGAGGAAGAAAAGTTGGTCCATGGGTTACTGCCTTAAGCGCAGAAGCTTCTGACTCTTCTGCATGGGTTTTAATGGGACTTCCGGGACTGTGCTACATAGGTGGATTCAGGGAATCTTTTTGGACTGCAATCGGATTGATTGTTGGTACTTATATTGCCTGGCTTTTGATTGCAAAACAGCTTAGAAAATGCTCTATTGCATTCGGCGACTCTATTACAATTCCAGAATTCTTAACAAACAGATTTAAGGATAAATCTTACGTTCTTACAATTGTTTCAGTTTTCTTTATCGTTGTTTTCTTTACTATTTATACTGCCAGCGGATTTGTAGCGTGCGCTAAACTTTTCCGTTCTGTATTTGGTCTTAACTGGAACGCAGGTCTTGCAATTGGATTTGTAATCATTCTTTCATATACGATTTTGGGCGGCTACAAAGCTGTTTGTACAACAGACTTTATTCAGGGAATGTTGATTTTTATTGCCTTTGTTATTTCTTCTGTCATTGTGATTGTTTCTTTGGGTGGAGTTTCAAATTCAATTGATCAGGTAAAGGATTTTACACAGCGTGCTGTAAGCGGAGAATTCGGCGAAATCTTAAAGAACAAATTCATTGCGAACAAAACATTCTCTCCTATGTCTGCAATTTCTGCATTTGCATGGTGTCTGGGATATCTTGGAATGCCTCATATTATCGTGCGCTTTATGGGCTGCCGTTCTAACAAGGAAATTAAAACTGCCCGCCGAATCGGTATTTCATGGATGATAATTTCGTATATCGGTACATTTATTATCGGTACATTGGGAACTGCTTACCTTATTAACAAGGGAGTTTTGCTTGGCGCTGATTCAAGCGAAGTTGCACTTGAAGGAATTAAGGTTCTTGGTCTTGGAACAGAAGAAGCTATCTTTAGTGAATCGATGCTCAGAATGTACCCTGCATTTATTGCCGGTCTTTTCCTTTGTGCAATTCTTGCGGCTTCTATGTCTACTGCTGACTCTCAGCTTCTTTCTGCATCTTCTGCAATCGGTCAGGATATTTACAAAGGTTTGATAAAAAAAGACGCTGATGACAGGAAGGTTCTTCTGGTAAGCCGTATTTCTGTGTTTGCAATTGCGGTTGTCGGACTTTTGCTTGCATTGAATCCAAAAAGTTCTATTTTCTCTCTTGTATCTTTTGCATGGTCTGGATTTGGCGGAACTTTTGGTCCTCTTATTCTTCTTGCACTTTACTGGAAAGGTACAACTGCAAAAGGTGCTGTTGCCGGTCTTATTTGCGGCGGTGTAACAGACGTTGCATGGCACTATCTTCATGGCGGCATTTTTGACGTATACGAAATCCTTCCGGCATTCATTGTATGTCTTCTTGTAACAGTTGTAGTTTCACTTTTTGATAAAAACAAAGATCCTGAAATGCTCAGAGAATTTGATATTTACAAGAATATGGAAGACTAAAAGTTTTCTGTAAAGTAAAAGAGTAAAATAAAAGCCGCCATTAGTCTGAACACTGAAGTGAAGTGCACTTCACTGAACACTATGGCGGCTTTTTTTATAAAATCTTGCCTTTTTCCTTCTAGACCAAAAAATGTCTTTTAATATAATAAAACCCGGAATGTTTAATATATTTAACATATATTAAGGAGTGTTTATGAATAACAAGGATGCAATTAAGGTTCTTAAAGAACTTCAGACTTACTGTTCGGCAACATCGCTTGATGCGGTGAATTACACTATTGCTGTGCTTGAAAAACTTGAGGCTCAGGGAATTCAGGAGCCGCTTAATATTGATTTTTCGAAGTTTAAGAAATAGGGGAAAAAAATGGAAGCAAGTTTTCTATCATTAGTGCCGGCAATTGTTGCGATTGCTTTGGCCTTGATTACTAAGGAAGTTTATTCTTCTCTTTTTATTGGAATTGCAATTGGCGGTGCGTTTTTTGCAGCGGGGGCTGGCACTGGTTTTACCGGATTTTTTACGCATGTATTTAATGACGGAATGATTGCTCAGCTTAGCGACAGCTGGAATGTTGGCATTCTGGTTTTCCTTGTTGTGCTTGGTTCTATGGTTGCCCTTATGAATAAGGCGGGCGGTTCAAAGGCTTTTGGTGAATGGGCAAAAAAACACATCAAAACCAAGGCTGGTGCTCAGATTGCTACAATCGGACTTGGAATCCTGATTTTTATTGATGACTATTTTAACTGTCTTACCGTCGGTTCTGTAATGAAACCTGTTACAGAAAAGCACGGGGTTTCGCGGGCAAAGCTTGCATATTTGATTGACGCAACGGCGGCTCCTATTTGTATTATTGCACCAATCAGTTCGTGGGCGGCAGCTGTTTCCGGTTTTGTAAGTGAAGGAGAAAATGGTATGTTGGCAATAATTTGAAATGGTGGACACCTAAGAAATGCAGCCGTGATAATCGGCTGATAGATTAAATATAAAGGCAGTCTGCCTTATTGTCAAGCATGAAAAATAAAAAATTATTTAGTTTTTGAAAATCCTGCCGATAATGGCCGCATGTCTTTTTTTGCTGGGGAGCGGGCGGCTTGTCCGCCGTGCGCGTGTCGCGCTCTCTCTTTTTAAATCATATACATATACATATACATAATCATATACATAGTGCAAACGGGTTGCAAAATCTGCATTTGCATAATACGACAATGCAAAACTATGCAAAATCTGCATTTGCATTTTTTGCAGTTGCAAATAATACGCTTGCATTAAATCCATATATAATAATAACTTACGGCGGGCGTTTATACCGTTAATTCTTATTTGCTCGTCATTTGCTCCGCTGGCTGTCGTCGCGTTTTTCCCGTTTTTCTGCCATTTTTTCGCTGATTTTCGCCCGTTTTCTGCTCTGCTGCGCGTGCGTGTGTTTTCGCGTGTTTTTGCGTTGTTTTTCGTGTTTATGCAAAATAATTTTTGCATTTTTTGCATTTGCAAAATCTGCATTTGCATAATACGGGCGTGCAAAAACTGCATTTGCATACATTTTTATTAAAGTTTTCTGTGGCTTTATTCCGAACAAAAAATTATGAATTACGAGTTACAGAAAAAGAAAATGGTGTATATTCCGCAATGCGCGGCGGGTTCTCTGTCTGTCCGAAAGTGTGCGAAGCTAATTGGGATTGCTCCCTATTCGGTTTCGCGGCTAAAGGCTCGTTATAAACAATTCGGCGCGGCTATTTTTATTCATGGAAATACGGGGCGCGCACCCAAAAATAAAAAATATGATTCTGCGAAAATCGCCGCCGATTATGCCAATTTTACGGGGTCGCCGTTCGCCGCGTTTCGTGATGATTGCGAGGATTTCCTCGGATATTCGCCCTCATATTCTACGGTATATAATGCGCTTTCGGGTGCTGGTATTATGTCGCCCCGCGCCCGTGTTCCTGTACGCGAAAAAAAGAAACATCTGCCGCGTGATGAACGCCCGAACGAGGGCGATTTGATACAGATTGACGCGTCGCTGCATGATTGGTTTATGAATGGCCATAAGGTCACGCTGCATGGGGCTATAGACGACGCTACGCATAAAATAATAGCCCTGTACTTTTGCGCTAATGAATGTCTGCTAGGCTATTACCAGCTTTTATTTCAAATATTTACGCGAACGGGCGGGCGGCTGCCGTGTGCGATTTATTCCGACCGTTCGGCGTGCTTCTTCGTCAATCGCGGGGCTACGCTGGAAGAGCAATTAGCGGGCGCGGAAAAATCAGAAACGCAATGGCAGAAAACTTGCCGCGAATTGCAAATAGAATTGATTGCCGCGTATAGCCCGCAGGCAAAGGGGCGCATAGAAAGATTATGGCAAACTTTACAAGGACGATTGCCTTATATTTTCCGATTTCTGCATATTGATACAATCGAAAAGGCGAACGCGTTTTTAGCGGGATTTATCGACGGGTTTAATGCGCGGTTTGCCGTAGAAGCACAAGATCTAGCTTTGCATTGGAAAAATCCGCCCGCCGCGCATGATTTCGATTTTCTTTTTAGTGTCCGCGCCGAAAAGAAAACGCGCGCCAATGGTTCATTTATCTATCATGGTTACAAGTTCAATCTGCTTGCTGCGCGCGCTGCCTGTGTTTCGTTTACTCTCTGCCTGTCGGAAAGTTACGGGTTGCGGGCGTATATGGGCGGGAAATATTACGGGGTAGAGCTAGCCGAGCCAATAACGGATTGTGTGGGCGATTCCATGCCGATTGTAGAAAAAGAATTGCTGTATAGATATTTCTACGCCGATACGCATAGCGGGCGGGCTACAATCCGCGCGGGGTAATACTTGAAACTTTGACGCGCTGTGCTATACTGCAATTATTAGGGGGTTGGTGTGAAAACTAATAAATCATTGCTGCTTTGCGCAGTTCTATTATTTTCTTCGTTACCTGTGTTTTCGCTTGATATAACGACTGATGTTTTACTCGGCGGATTTTATAATTATTCAAATGTTTTTACGGGCAAAGCAAATTATACAAAATTAGAGGGTTACGATAATGTAACCGTGAATGGCGATTATAACGCAATTTTCCGCGCTGGAGGCGGCTCTCTTGGTTTTGACTGCTTCTTTAATCCGTGCCCGTTTGGTATTTATTTCCGCGCTGGTTTAATGGGCGTTTCGGGCGTTGAACGAACGGCGGGCGGTGTTACTGATAAAATCGACAATACGGAAATAGACTATAATGTATTTTTTGATGTGGGCGGCGTTTATGCGTTTAATTTTGGTAATTTCTCGCTGAATGTCGCGCCCGCTGTTTCAATCCTTTTTGTAAATGCTGAAAATCGGGAAAGCATTTTTAAACGCGTTACGCTCGATTCTCTTTTCGGTGTTGGTATGACCGCCGATATATACGCAAAATATCGCTATAAATATTTTGTTTGCGCTGCTGGTTGTGCCGCGTCATTCTATCCGCTTGCTTCGATTGCTTCTTCTGATACAAAAATACAATATAGCACGAATATTAGTGATACTATGGCGTATAATCTACGCCCCTATATTTCTATAGGGGTTTCGATTCGTGAGCATACGGCTAGTACAATTAGCGCAGGCGGCAATAACTAAATCATAAGGTAATCTACGCCGCTGCTGCTGGTGCTTCCCTCGGTAAATGTTAGTTTTGTTACTCCTGTAATATTTACTACATAGTTGCTAGATTCTTTATAAACAACGCCTATTTCGTAATTGCCGCCGTTTCGTTTTACGCAGCATAAGCGAGGGGTGTATGATATACCAAGCATACGGCAATATTTCCAATATTCGCCGCTTGTGTTTGAATATGAATAGCTCTGATTAAGCAATCGGTTCGGTTCATAAAATTGATAACCT
This sequence comes from Treponema sp., assembly GCA_045123335.1. Classification (GTDB taxonomy): domain Bacteria; phylum Spirochaetota; class Spirochaetia; order Treponematales; family Treponemataceae; genus Treponema_D. The sequence goes on along the minus strand of JBGVIP010000029.1, from coordinate 2,204 downwards.
TGTCTGCTCTCGATTGTCGCGCCAAAAAATGCAGAAGCATTTACGCCGAACTCTTTAGCATAATAACTCATTCTGATTTTATTGCTATCTGATATTGATGTATGTTTAAATACAGTGCCATTGCTATTTACTGATATTAACAAGCGGCTATTACTTCCGAACATAGTACCAGCAGAAACGCTGCCGAGTTCATAATATATAAAACCCTTTTGATAATCTTTGTATTTCTGCAAAAAAAATGACGCTTTGGAATATGGTGTTATATTCTTGCGGCTTTTGTCGTTTGATACTGAATAAACATAAACGCGCTTGTTTGTGGTGTCGTCCCAATCTATATTTATCGCTTTTGAATACGACAAAATATTATCAAGTTTTGTTTTAATAGCTTCGGGGGTTTCCGTATCCATATCTATATCAATAAGGTTGGCGGCACTGTAGTTTTGACAAAACTCTATCATCGGGAGAAATACATCTTTTTCAAAACGAGATTCTTGTGCCCAAATCTCGCCCGTAAAAAACGCGTTATTACCGAGTAATGTATCTACATCAATCATCGCCGCTTTTATTTTCTTTGCGTTGTTAATAATCGTTTCGCCGTCAATCTGCACATTCTGAGCGTTGATGTGGATTTGTGTAGCGGTCAAATCTATTTGGCTTGCAATCAATGCGCCCTCCACTGCGTCGTCCCATAGTGCTTTTACGGCGGCGTTGCTTGCGTTGCCCTTGATTGCGTATCTTATGCCCGCGCCGCTTGTGCCCTCTAGCTGCGCATATACGGCGGCGACTTTCTCTTCGGTGCTGGCCTGTACGAATTGCGCGCGGGTTGCTGCGTCTATCATTACGGGCAATTCTAGCGATAGTGACATCTGCCCCGTAGCTCCGCCGCCCTCTACCATTGCCGTTATTGCGCTGGATTGTACATCTACTAGGGCGCGCAGCTCCGCTTCGGTGTCGGCGACTGTGGCGAGGATTTCGTCTTTCGTTAAGTCGATTGCTGAATATAACCCCGCTTCGGTGTCGGCGACCTTTAGCAAGATTTCTTCTTCGGACACGCTGATTCCTGCGGCCGCTTCCTGTCGGTCTTGGTCTATCTTGCTTAAAATCTCTTCGAGCGACAGTTCCATATCTTTAATGCGGTGTACATTTGTAAAATGGATTCCGTGGACGACTTCGTTTGCTGCTTCCTGCGCGGCCTTTGTGCCGTCTACGGTGGCGACGGTTTCTAATAATTCCTCATGCGTTACCGCGTCGGCTGGGATTCCCTTTTTCTCTTCCGTTGCCTTTTTCGTGATATTACTTTTGTATGCTGGTATAGTGCCGCTGTTATAAATAGCTTCGTTATAGTTTACCAGCTCGAGATTAAAGCCTTTGTCGCTGCGCTTGATGTCGCTGATTAAATATTCGGTCGTTACTTTGCTAAACTCGCCGTCAATGTCCAGCTCGCCGAAGCTGAAAATATTACCAGCTTCGGGCTTAAATGTTGCGCTGGTGCGAATAGTTGTCAATACGGTTAATTCGTCGGTCGTGCCCGTGCCCTCTACCTTAATCGCTACGGGCTTCCCGTCGTCGGTAGAATAGCAGTTGACAATTATTCCGTAGGATTTCTGCGGGTCGAATGTGAGAAGCTCGTTTGTGCAAATCTTTTTCAAAAGCCCGCTTTGCCATACACACTCGCGGATTGTGTAGCCTTTGCCGATTCCAATTTTTAAACTGTCGTCCTGTATTAAAATCTTTGATAGCGGGGTGTAGAAAATGCCCTCGTTGCCGACTTCAATAATGGTGGTTTTCGGGCGCAAAATCTCAACGGCCATTAAACGGCGCGCGTATTTGACGATGTGGTCAAAGGTCGTGATTCCTGTAACTGTAATATCTCGAATTATGCTGTTTTCGTTCAGCGTCAAAGGTACGCCGTCAACTTCGCGCTTGAGTAGGTATGTTTCTTCTTGAAATAAATCATCACTGCTGTTTACCCATTTAATGCGGAGCGCGTCGGTTCTGCGGCCGAATATCTTTTTATTCTGTATGTCTATAATGTTCTGCGGGTTATAAACCGCGAGCGCGTTTTCCTGCGGGTGGTCAAATGCAACGGCGCGCCGTCCGTAAATATCGGTATAGATACACGCGCCTGTAGCTTCCATGATGTAATTTAATACATCGTCTTTTTTCATGTTCTGCGTGATTACATAATCGAACTTGTAGCCGTT
>JBGVIP010000028.1:0-65595 GCA_045123335.1 Treponema sp. | reverse complement strand
TTACGGTCATGGGCTTTACGAATTCCTTCCGGACGGTTCTATGCGCCTTTACGACAATTCAATTCCGGGATTTGGAAACAGAGTCCGCTGCATTCTAGAACGCTTTGACGGAACAATAATTTCTGCCGACGAAAAAGGTCTTTCTTTCATTCAGAACCAAAATCTTGTTCATAAACTGGAAAACAATAAGGAACTGCGAAGTTCCATGACGCTTTCACTTATGGAATACGACAAACGAACTGTTTTTGCCGGAACGAACGGCGACGGTCTTGCCGTAATCAAAGACGGAAAAGTAGACGAATTCCTTACCCCAGAAGACGGTCTTACTTCCGGTGTAATTTTGCGCACAATAAAAGAATCAAACGGCGAAGGAGTTTTTGCCGTTACAAGCAACGGATTGTGCTACATACTGCCTGATTCAAAGGCTAAAAAAAGCTGGAAAATCCGCGTAATAAAAAATTTCCCGTACTTTAACAACTACGACATTCAGATTTCTAAAAGCGGCAAGCTTTTTGTTCTGGGAAGTGCTGGAATCTATGTTGTTAATCAGGAAGATCTTGTAAAAGACGAAGGACACATGCAGTACGAACTTCTGGATTTAAGGAGCGGACTTACAAGTTCACTTACTGCAAACGCATGGAATCATATTGATGAAGACGAAACCCTGTATCTAAGTTCCGACACCGGTGTGTACACCGTAAAGATGAACGACTACCAGAAAAACAAGGATTACTACAGAATGATGCTTTCTACAATCAAAGTAGACAATCAATATCATCCTTTTGAAAAAGGGGAAGTTTTTGTAATAAACCGCGATGCCGCAAAAATTGAGCTTTTCCCAGAAGTCGTAAACTACGCCGTACAGGATCCGTACGTAAGGTACTGGCTGGAAGGCTTTGACACAGAAAAAACAACGATTCTTCAAAGTGAATTAACAGGCATTGCCTACACTAACCTGCCTTCAAGAAATTATGTATTCCACATGGAAGTTCTGGATAATAAAGGCCGCATAATGGAACAGAATCAGTGGCATCTGTACAAGCAAAAGGACATTTACGACAACAGCTGGTTCAAACTGTACATGCTTTTTGTTGCCATGATTGCAATTGCATGGTTCACCTGGTTTATCGTAAAAACTCAGATTCAGAGGACGCTTGAATTTCAGAAAAAGCAGATTCTTTTTGCACAGGAACAGGTAAAGATGTCCAAGCAGACAATCCTTACGATTGCAAAAACCGTAGACGCAAGGGATAAGAACACCAGCCAGCATTCCATGAGGGTTTCGCAGTATGCGGTTCTTATTGCAGAAGAACTTGGAATGTCTAAACAGCAATGCGAAAACATAAGTATGGCCGCCCTTCTGCATGATATCGGTAAAATCGGAATTTCTGACAGCATTCTGCATAAACCGGCTCGTCTTACAGATGAAGAATACGCTGTAATGAAGTCGCACGTTACTCGCGGTGCAGAAATCCTTAAAGACTTCTCTTTTGTTGAGCATGTTTCTGACGGCGTTTTATATCATCATGAACGTTATGACGGAACAGGCTATGTAAAAGGCCTTAAAGGCGAAGACATTCCGATTTACGGACGAATAATTGGTGCAGCAGATGCCTTTGATGCAATGACGGCAAACCGCGTATACAGAAAACAGCAGAGCATTGAATACGTTATAAGTGAACTTAAGCGCGGCAGAGGAACTCAATTTGATCCAAAAATTGTAGACATCCTGCTTAATCTGATTAAAACAAAGAAAATCAACATAGATCAGCTTTATAATAATAAAGAAAATCAGGAAGATTCAAAATGAAACAGAATTTTATAGTCACACTTTTGACATCTATTGCCGCCCTGATTTGTTTTTATGCTTTTTCCCTGTTCATCAAACCTTTGGAAAAAAATATTGAACCTTTAAAAGTTGGATTTGTATACGACTCTGATGCAAGCACGCCTTACTCGTACAACTTTATACGGGCGCAAAAAGAAGCGGAGTTCCTTTATGGAGACCGCATACAGACTGTTGTAAAAAATAATGTGCCGGAATCTGACTGCGAGGAAGCAATTCAGGAACTAATCGATGAAAAATGCCGTCTTATAATTACAAACAGTTACGGCTTTGGCGAGACTGCAAAGCGGCTTGCACTGGAAAATCCTGAAATTCAGTTTTGCGCCGCCACATGCGACAACGCAAATACAAAACCTTTCTGTCCAAATTACCATACTTTTATGGGCGAAATCTACCAGGGACGATATATTTCCGGTGCTGTTGCAGGGCTTAAGCTTCGCGAATTGATTAAGAACAATATAATCACTCCTGAACAGGCAAAGCTGGGCTATGTTGCCGCCTACCCGTACCCGGAAGTCATTTCCGGCTATACTGCATTCTTTTTGGGCGCACGAAGTTTTTGTCCAAGCGCAACAATGGAAGTAATTTATTCAAATACATGGTGTAACTACAGTCTGGAAAAAGAAATTGCCGGCCGCCTTATAGACGATGACTGCATAATAATTTCCCAGCATTCAGATACAATTGGTCCAGCTGCCGTCTGCGAAGAAGCTGCGCTTACAAAAACTGTGTATCACATAGGCTACAACCACAGCATGATGGACGTTGCCCCTACAACTTCGCTTGTCAGCACAAGAATAAATTGGTCTCCTTACATTACGGGTGCAATAAAAGCCGTTCTGGAACATAAAAACATTGAACACAGTATTGGCGGTCACATTCATGGGAACGACATTGGTGCTGGACTTGAAAAAAACTGGGTACAGATTCTTGAATGCAACAAAAGCTATATTGCTCCGAATACAGAAAAAACAATCAGGCACATTGAGAAAAACTTTATAAGGGGAAGACAGAAAGTATTCCACGGAAATTATACGGGAGTAAACCCATATAACCCGGATGACACTTATAACCTGTCCGTTGAATTTAAGGAAAACAAAAATTCTTCTGCTCCGGCATTCAACTATATTCTTAAAGACGTAATTACGATTGTGGAATAAAAGGCCGGCGCAAGCTTCATCCATTATTCCATATTTGTAAGTTTTCCGAGGATTTTAACTGCGTTGTAGACACACTGCGGGCATTCGCATACAGGGTGGCCATCTGTCATTTTCTTTAAGTCTCTGCAGATTGTGGCGCCAGACATTTCGTTAAACTCTGAAACAATCTGCTTTGCAAGCCGAGGTGTTCCCTGCCCGTCTGTAAGAATTCCAGCAGCAATTACGGCGCCAATTATTGCTCCGCAAGTTCCTTCCATACCGCCCATTCCAGCCGCAAAACCGGCAGATATTTTCTTCATTTCTGATTCATCAAGATTCAGTTTGTCTTCCATCACCTTTAAGACAGAAAGCGTACAGTTGCATGCTCCAGTTGCCTTTAATTCAGCACCCTTAAGAGCGCGTTCTTCTAATGTCATAATGTTCTCCATAAAAGTCTGCAAAATGCTTTTAAATACGGAATTTGTTTATTTCTTCCGTAACGCGAATTATAGAATTCTGGTTCTTCTGTGTCTGCTCGTTTACATCCGAAACGGAATTTGTAATTTCACTGATTTCTGAAGAAATTGTATCCATACTGCCGGAAATTTCAATAGATACATCCGCAAGACTCTGCATTTCTTCCAAAACAGACTGTCCTTCCTGAGTCATTTCTGCAATTCCATTCTTTACTTCGTCTGTAAGACTGTTGATGTCGCGTATTACGTTAAGAATCTGCTGGCTTCCGGCACTCTGTTCGTCCATTGCAGCCTTAATGACAGATTCCTGTTCCGAAACTTCCTGAGTATTACTGAAAATGCGCTCAAACTGATCCTTAATGTCCTTTGTAGATTTAGAAACATCGGCAATAAGATCCTTTAAGCCGGTAAGTGCCTCAGAAATCTTTTTACCCTGATTATTTGAATCTTCCGCAAGCTTTCTGATTTCGCCAGAAACGACTGCAAAGCCCTTTCCAACTTCACCGGCATGAGAAGCTTCAATTGCGGCATTCATGGCAAGCAGGTTTGTCTGGCTTGCAATATTAGAAATAATATTAGACGCTTCCATAAGCCCGTCCGAATTTTCATAAATCCGGTCAGTAAGTTCAACAGTTTTGCGTACAACTTCGCGTCCTTTTTCTGCAGAATCAGTAAGTTCCTTAACGGAATGCGCATTCTTATCCAAAATATCTGTTACAGAGCGGATGTTCGCAACCATTTCTTCAATTGCACTGGAACCATGAGCAACGCTCATTGCCTGATCCGCAATATTATTGCTGAGCTTTTCTATGTTTTCCGAAATATTCTTCATTCGTCCTGAAGTCTGAGAAACATCCGAACGCTGCACCCCAATCTGATTTTTAATAAGAACAACGTTTTCATCAATTTTATGAACTGCTTCTGTCGCCTCGTTCATATTCAAAGAAAGATTAGATGCTACGGAATCCATAACATCAGATTCATTTTTTATAGAACCTACAAGCGAAGTGATTTTTTCTATGGTTTTGTTAAAATACACTGCAAGATCAGAAAGTTCATCGTTTCCGTTCTGTGGCAGGCGTTTTGTCAGATCACCATCTCCTTCCGAGATATCTTTAAGAAGAGAAACAGTTGAATTCAATGGATTCGTTATTTTTTTTGCAAGAAGCAGTGCAACAATTATGCTCAAAATAACCGAAGCAAGGGCAACAATGATGATTACTGCCAGAACTGTTCTGTTTGCGCGGTTTATGTAAGAAAGCGGCGCCGCTACAATATAGTCAAGTTCAACATAGGAATTTTCCGACGGAAGCGAAGAAAATTCATACTCTGTTCCGTTGTACTTAGCCTTAAAGGTAAGCTGGTCTCCGTGCTTAAAGTCCTTTAGTTTTTCTATATTTAGAGTATCAATTTTATGGAATTCGGTAGAAGAATCAATCTGATTAAGGACAATGTTTCCGCCGTTATCCAGAATCATGAACGAAAGTTCAGTATTGTTTTTTCTGAACGCCTTCATAAGGGAATCAAGATAACTGAAATCAATGTCGGTAGCAATTACTCCGCGCGGATTACCGTACAGGTCATTAAAATATTTGGAAGCGACAATCGTTCGGCCACCAAGCGCCGTTACGTAAACGTTTGAAATATAGGTTTTTCCGTTGTTCTTTTTGGCATTTTTGTACCAGGAGCGGGTTCTGGAATCATAGTTGTTAGGGCGCGGTTCAACAGGATAGCGCACATAGGCCCCCGTAGCTTCAAGAGAAACAGAAATTCCGGTAATTTCCGGCTTTTCTTCGGTAAAGGCTTTTGCAAGTTCATAGACAGAACGCTCGTACTTTCCGAATTTATTTGGATCAACCGGAATTTTTCCGCTCGGATCAGACTTATTCACGTAAGAAGTAATGCTGTTGTCCGGCTCCATTATAAGCTCAATTTTTGCAAAAGCATTAGAGAAAGTGTCAAAGCTTTCAAAATAATTTTCAATTGCAACGTCAACTTCCGAAATAATGTTCTTAAACGAATTGTCAAAGGCTTCCTTGTCGATTACTTTCATTTTTTCAAAAATGATTGCACCAAAAACAAGCAGAATTGAAACCGTAGTCACAGTAACGCCAAGAATTATCTTTAAAAAAACTGTGAACCTGATATTTTTCATATATTACTCCTAATTGAATTCCGCGTTAGCGGTCGCTCCAAAACTAAAAATACAAAAATCAAAAAAATGATTCCCCAAAATGTTTTTAAACCTGTTTACCCCATTGTTAAAAAAAAATTAAGAATCATTTTATAGTAAAACGATATCTGGGAATTCGCAATAAAAATGTAAAATCTCCTATCTATTTTTGATTTGTATTGTAAAAATATCCAAAGAAGGTATAATTAAAAAAAAGGAGTTTTTTATGAAGAAATCTTTATTGTCTTTATTGGCTGTAGCCTGTCTTTTTACAAGCTGTCTTACATTTTCATCTTCGAATTATAAGGCAAATGTAGATCCAGTTGCAGAAGATTACCAGTACGTTATGTACGTAAAAATGGATTTACATGACAATCCAGAAGAAATTGCTAAAGTCCAGAAAAAATTTGATACTGCATTTGCAAGTTCAAGACTTAAAGTTATAAAAGATACTGAGTCTCTTTCTGATGCACAAAAAGAAAGCCTTTTGGGATACGAATATCAGATTGACTATAATGGTACTTCTACAAACGTTAATTTTGTTCTGACAGATTATAATACTGGAAAAATCATTGCTTCTTATGTTTGCCATGATTTTGACAACTCAGATGATTCAAGCTACGAAAAATGCATCGACTGGGTATGTAACTCTATTAAGGACTCATTCAGCAAATAATCATTTTCAGACAGAAAAAAGCCCGTCTAGATCATTCTAAACGGGCAATATTTTATTCCTTTCACATCTTCCCTCAAATTCTTTGATTTGTATTCTCTTTACAATTTCCTTGCGTTATGACTATAGCGGTATTAAAATAATATTCAACAGAAACAACATTTATGAAACTGAAAAACGGAAATTTTTCCAGAAAACTTGTAATCCTCATCTCTGTTTTTCTGCTTGCCATGAACGGATTCCTTGGTACGGCTTTAATGTATCAGTCCAAGGCAGATTTAAGCAAGCAGATGCAGGAACGAATGCTCGACATTTTAAAGAGCGCTGGAGCCCTGCTGGACGGAGATGTTCTTGCAAACCTTAAGGCAGAAGACAGGGATACAGAACCTTATAAAGAAGTCGTTTCAATTCTAAGAGCTTTTCAGGAGAACTTTAATTTAAGCTATATATACGGAATCCGCGCAATGAATGACGGAACTTTTACCTTTACAATTGACCCTGATCCTGAAAATCCGGGCGATTTTGGCGAAACCGTAAAATATACGGATGCGCTTTACGCTGCCAGCAAGGGAATTCCGTCTTTTGACAAAGTGCCGTATCAAGACAGATGGGGTCGCTTTTACAGTGCATACAATCCAGTATTTGATTCAAAGGGAAATGTCGGCGGTATCATAGCCGTAGACATCAATGCAGACTGGTACGAAAGCCAGCTCTGGCAGCACCTGTATACAACTCTGATTATAAGTGCAATCTCGCTTATTGCTGGTGGAACAATTGTTTTCCTTTTAATGGACCGCCTCAGAAAAAGGCTGAACTGCCTCAACCAGGAAATGGTTCATCTTACAGACGATGTAGAAGAACTTGCCGAAATTCTGTGTCTTGCCTCTGCAAGAAATATGCCTAAAAAATCACGGCACGATATTTCTGCAGCATCTTCTTCTGACGTAGGCTTTGAAGTTCTTGGAAGGCGGCTTAATTTTGTGCGCAAGGAACTTCAGCGCTACATAAACGATGCCCACACCGCCGCTTATACCGACATGCTTACAGGAATCGGAAACCGCAACGCCTATATTGACATGACAAAGAGTCTGGATGCAGAAATTTCCGCGTCAACCGCAGAAAATCCAGCAGATTTTTCCGTTGCAATTTTTGACATAAACGGACTTAAGCAGATAAATGACAGTCTTGGACATGAATACGGAGACTTTGTAATTACTTCGGTTTCTGAAATTTTAAAGGAAAGCGTTCACAGCAAAAAAATATACAGAATCGGCGGCGATGAATTTGTCGTAATCCTTGAACATTCAACAGAAAATGATATCAGTAAGATTTTCAGAGATATTGAACAGAAAATAGAACAGAAGAATTCCTGCCGCAAGGAAAAAGAACCGGAAATTGCAGTTTCAAAAGGTTTTTCTACCTATCAGTTTGGAAAAGACGCAGATTTAAGGGACATTTTCCACCGTGCTGACAACGCAATGTATGCCGACAAAGCTGACTATTATTCACATCACGCAGACAGACGGCGGAAAAATTAAATCACTTAAAACCTAAGCTTTTGGTGCTTTACAAGAACCTGTCTTAGAGCAGCTGCATTTGTCGCAGCCGCAGGAACAAGTGCCAGCAGGCCCTTTTTTAAACATAGAATGTACAATTGCAGCAACAATTACAACCAGTACAGCACATACTACAATAGTTCCTGCCATATAAACCTCACTTACTTATTTTGAACAGCCCGGTTTCCTTACAAGAAGCCATACGAAAGCTACAAGAACAAGAACAGCAGCAACAAGTCCCGCAATATTCATGTTTCCGGAAACAAGGCTTCCAAACTGATAGATACACAATGAAACTGCATAGGCAAATCCACACTGGTAACCGATTGCAGCCCATGTCCATTTTGCATTGTTCATTTCGCGTCTGATTGCACCAATTGCGGCAAAACAAGGAGCACAAAGCAGATTGAATACAAGGAATGAATATCCGGCAAGTTTAGTGAGTGAAACAAAGTCCAAGACTCCGAATACACCTACAACTTCTTCCTTGGCAACAAGACCCATGATTGTAGCAATTACAGCACGAATATTACCAAATCCGAGCGGAGCAAAAATCCATTTTATTGCGTTTCCGATATGACCGAGCAAAGATGATTCAAGTTCCATCTCCGGATCAAAACCGAATCCGCTTTCTGTTGCACCGAATACCGAGCCAACCCAAATAATAATCGAAGACAGAAGGATGATTGTTCCGGCTTTTTTAATGAATGACCAGCCGCGTTCCCACATTGAGCGCAGGATGTTTGTAACTGTAGGCCAATGGTATGCCGGAAGTTCCATTACAAACGGAGCAACATCACCCATAAAAGGCTTTGTTTTCTTAAGGATAATTCCTGAAGATATAATTGCAGCAATTCCAAGGAAATATGCAGATGGAGCAACCCATGAAGCGCCACCAAACAAAGAAGCAGAAATGAGCGCAATGATTGGAAGCTTTGCACCACAAGGAATAAATGTTGTCGTCATGATTGTCATGCGGCGGTCGCGTTCGCTTTCAATTGTTCGGCTTGCCATAATTCCAGGAACACCGCAGCCTGTTCCGATAAGCATTGGGATAAATGATTTACCTGAAAGACCAAAGCGGCGGAAAATACGGTCCATAATGAATGCAATTCGTGCCATGTAACCGCATGCTTCAAGAAAAGCAAGAAAGATGAACAATACAAGCATCTGCGGAACAAAGCCAAGGACTGCCCCTACACCGCCAACTATACCGTCTATTACAAGCCCTTTAAGCCAGTCAGCACAGCCGATTGCATCAAGTCCTTTTTCTACAAGGACAGGAACACCAGGTACCCACCAGCCGTAGCCGTCAGCAGGATCAGGCATTTCTTCGCCTTCCATAATTTCTCCTGCAGAAGAAATATCATAACCGGCTTCTGCCATATCATCTGCGTAGACCCCATAGGCTTCTTCAAATGCGCCATAATCTTCATCTTCAATTGCACCAAGAACTTCGTCTGCACCGATTACACCAGCATCTGCAGCGTTCTTTGTAACTGCAACAAGCTCATCTGTCCAGATGTTTTCTTTAGCAAAATCAGTAAGCGCTTCATCATATGCGGCACGCCCATTTCCAAACAGATAGTAGCCATCACCAAAAAGACCGTCATTAGTCCAGTCTGTAGCCCATGTTCCGACAGTTGTTACAGAAACAAAATAAACAAGCCACATTACAACTGCAAAAATTGGAAGTGCAAGCCATCGGTTTGTAACTATGCGGTCAATCTTGTCAGAAACAGAAAGACTTGTACGCGCCTTTTTAGAAACGCACTTTTTGATTATTGATTCAATATACTTATAGCGTTCAGAAGTAATGATTGATTCAGAATCATCATCAAGTTCTTCTTCGCATGATTTAATGTCCTTTTCAATATGATCAAGTTTATCCATTGGAATCTTCATGGATTTAATGATCTTTTCGTCACGTTCAAAAAGCTTTACGGAATACCAGCGGTGCTGTTCAGCAGGAAGATCGTGAACAATTGCTTCTTCAATATGAGCAAGGGCATGTTCAACACAGCCTTCAAAGCGGTGCTTGTACATCATAGGCTTTTTTTCGCGAGCTTTTTTTACAGCTTCTTCTGCAGCTTCAATGCAGCCCTTTCCTTTGAGCGCCGAAATTTCCATTACAGGGCAACCGAGTTCCTGAGACATTGCTTCAATATGAATTTTATCGCCGTTCTTTTTTACAATGTCCATCATGTTTACGGCAACAACCATTGGAATTCCAAGCTCTGCAAGCTGAGTTGTAAGGTAAAGGTTGCGTTCAAGGTTTGTTCCGTCAATAATGTTAAGGATTGCATCCGGGCGTTCCTTTACAAGATATTCGCGGGAAACAACTTCCTCAAGCGTATACGGAGAAAGCGAATATATACCAGGCAAGTCCATGATTACAACGTCACCGTTGTGACCTTTAAGGTTACCTTCCTTCTTTTCTACTGTTACTCCAGGCCAGTTTCCTACAAACTGATTTGAACCTGTAAGAAAATTGAATAATGTAGTTTTTCCCGCATTCGGGTTTCCTGCCAAAGCAATTTTAATCATTTTCTATTATACCCTCGTTTATTTTACCTGAATAAGTTCTGCATCTGCCTTTCTGATAGAAAGCTCGTATCCGCGGACTGTAATTTCAACCGGATCACCAAGAGGAGCTACTTTGCGGACATAAATTTCAACTCCTTTTGTAATTCCCATATCCATAATGCGGCGTTTGATGGCTCCTTCGCCATTAAGTTTTTCTACCACAACTGTCTGACCGGTTTTTACTTCTTTTAATGTCATATATTCTCCTATAATCCGCGCTGGCGGCATTGCATTCCTATAGATTGTTAGTTATAACTAACCAATAGATTAAAAAAAAATTTAAATTATGATTTTCTGAGCCATTTCCCTGCTGATTGCAACACGGCAGTCCCTAACCATAACAATTACATTCCCGGAAATTTCAGAGACAACAGAAACGTCAGTTCCGGCAACAAAACCAAGATTTTCAAGAAAACGTCGAACTTCCTCTTTTCCGCTGATCTTTTTTATCAGATAATGTTCACCAACTGTTGCAAAACTTAAAGGCATAGTTATATCCGCTCCTAGGGTTAATCTAACCTAACTATAATGATAGATTAGTGAGGGCTAACTATAAAGTCAATATTTTTTTGAAAAAAAATTCATAAATTTTAAGAAATATCCTGCTCCACTTTTGGAAGTACTTCAGTCTTCTTTAAAGTGCGCTTTCTTTCGTACATCTTTGAATCTGCCTTTTCAAAAACAGAAAGAAGGTTTTTGTCAGTAGAAGGATCAAAATCTGCAATTCCAACAGCAATTACAACCTTGCCTTCCTTGTTATTCTTTTCAGAAATTGCAGTAATCTCTGCAAGGATTTTTGAACGGTTTTCATAGTCGCGATCCTTGAGGACAGCAACAAATTCGTCTCCGCCAATACGAAAGACAGGACTGTGCGCAAATACATTGCAGATAATATTAACTGCCGCACATATGTATGCATCACCCGCCATATGACCTATGTTATCATTTACATATTTAAGGTTGTTTACATCGCAGACGGCAACCGCAACCGATTTTAATTCACCGGCCTCTATAAGTCCGTCCTGAACACTTTCGTATTCAAGATAGGCATGCTTACTCTTTACGCCCGTAAGGGGATCAGTATTTGCAATGCGCCTTGCCTTTCCAAGTTCAATTTCGTGCTCGTATTCACGCTTTTTCATAATAAAGAAATTGCTTATGAGCATTGCAATAGAAAAACCGAAGAACAGAATTACAATAAATGAACTCTTTACGTTTCCATCATAGATAGTAAACAGAGAACGATTAAGGAATTCTTCCATACCCGGAATATGTTCCTCGGTACCGGTAATTTCATGAATGTACTCATGAATTTCGTTAATATGATTAATTGTTGAAGTTCGGTTAGTTTCAATCATCCAGATTAAGGAAAGAACTAGAATGAGCGTTACCAATACAACCCATACAACAACAGATTTTCCAAAACGGTTTGAACTGTCATTTTTTAATATCATGTGGAAAACCAAAAATCCCAATATAGCCCAGATACAGAACAGAATGTAAGACTCGGTTGTTATGGATTGACCAGCAAAAAATCCGCGGAAAATAATGTATACACCAAAGAAAACTACCGCAACACATCCGGCAAGACCAGTAAAAGTTTCTGCCCGGACATGATTCGTTTTTGCATGTCTGAACGTCATATAGGAAACAAGAATATAGATTACAGAAGCACCAATTGTAGTTACATCAACAATCCAGCCTATGGCGGTTCGCCCCATAAAAGGAATCAATATTGAAATAAGCACCAGCATTCTGTTTGCGTTGCACGGAATGCCTCTGCAGCTGATTTTAGAAAAATACGGAGTAATTACTCCGTCTGTAGAAAGCGAATAGATAAGCCGGGTAAGCGCAAGAAGATTTCCTATAAGGCTTGTTACAATAAGGGAAAAAAGCGTTAATACAAGGATAAAAACGCCCCTGCTTCCAAGATAATAATTTACAGCATAAAATACAGGCACAGATTTTAAGCCGGAAAGATTTCCCATATCCTTTATATAGGAAAGAAAACTGTCATATTCCGGCGGATATGTTGAAGTAGAAATCATAAATACTGCAAGGTAAAGCACTGTAGTCAATATGACGGAAATCCTGAGCACGCCCGTGATTTTTTCTGCCGGAAAATCCAGTTCTTCCGAACAGTGAGACACGCTTTCAAACCCGATGAACGCCCACGGAGAAATTGATGCAATAGTCAGAATATTAGTCAGTGCCTTGTAATCAAAGGAAAAAGATTCTTCGTAGCAGATTCCGCCGGCATTTTTTTTATACATAACAAGGAAATAGCAGATAAGGATTCCAGCAGTAAAGACAGAAGCCAGGATTTTCATTACAAGAGCCACTGCCCTGCGCGACTTGCAGCACACAAGGCCGAACAGCATTATGAAGAAAATCGTTACAAAAACTTCTGTCAGATAAACTTCATAGCCAAAAAGCGTATAGTGAAGGCCAACACAAAGTACATTGTTAAAAATGACCCTAAAAAAAAGCGGAATGCTGGTTGCGTTTGCCCAGTAGATTGCTATGTAAGTCAGCCCTAAAAACCACGCAGAAAGAAATGCGTAGTCATAGCCTAAGATTTTTGCAGAATAATGAAAAACTCCTCCGGCCGAAGGAAATTCATTCATTAAATAGCCGTAGTTTCTTGCAATAAGGAGCATTACAATAGCGCCCAGAATAAGACCGGTTATGCTTCCATAAAGTCCGGCACGCATTATGTAGTTACTGCTTGTAACAACAAAGGCTCCCCAACCAATGCTTGTTCCAACAGAAAGCGACAAAACTGCAGCAGGTGAAAGATACGGACTAAGCCTGTCTTTATTTCCTTCCACAAAAACCCCCAGATTAAAGTATAACATGGTAAGGAAATAAATCAATTCTTATCTTAGGGCCGGAATGACTTTCCTATTGCCGCCTTGAAATAATCACCACTACCGCAATTACGCCCAAAAGCACTGCCGCGGCGACCGCAATCATAATAATCATAGTTCTGTTCAGGAATGGCTCAGGCTCAGACTTTACAGAACCGTAAGACTTTGAACGGCTTGAATCTGAGCCGGCATTTTCTGAATTATTTGAGTATATTCCGTAATCATTAGACGCGGCCTGTTCTGAATAATCCTGCTCTTCCTGATACGACGGCGCAGCATCGTAGGAATCCGTAATTTCTTCAGAAACGGCCGGGCTTTCTTCTGCATAATCACCGGCAAATTCAAGACTGCTTACATGAGGAATTACAAGAATTGAACCTTTCCAGTCTTTGTAAGAAGAAGAAAGACCGATGTGGTTATAGTAACCGCTGAAAACAGAAGAAACTGCACCTTCAAAACGCGAATTAAAATATGAAAAATCATCAAAACCTTTTGTATTCCAGTAACAGATTTTTTCTGCAAGACGCTTTGAATCTTCTGGACCATAACCAAATGCAGATTCAAGGTAACCGCGAAGAATAAGCTTAAGACACTTGATTGTATCAACAGTAGCTGTCTGACCGATTAAAATAACATCCGCACCGCGCTTTGTTGAACCGTAGATTCTAGCTGCACTGTATTTGTATGCAGGATTTCCCTTATTAAAAGGATTTGGGTCATTCTGAACCGATTCCTGATATTTTATTCCGCGGCCAAGGCGGCGACCAATATCCATAATTTCAGAAGCAGTGTTAATTTCTTCCGGCGAATATCCGCCAGTCCATTCTTCATAAGAAGCGCTGCCGGCTTCTGCTACGTATTCTGTATCAATATTAATTTTTTCCTGAGCATTCGCAAAAAGCGAAACAAATGAAACAAAACTTAATGCTAAAAATAACTTTTTCATGAAGATCCCCTCTATCACTTTGATTTTCGGAAGGTTGAATTGCGGCTTTAGGAAAAAATTTGCCGTATGAAAAGCAGGAACAGGAAACTTGAAAGAGGATAAAACAAAGGCTGTTTTATTCAGTATTAGATTTATTATTAGATTGTATTATTTTTTATACGTTTTATATCTGTTATTATTCTTTTTATTACTTTTTCAAGCTGTTACACCACTACTACACCGATGCTTTAGTTTCGAAAAAAAAACGGCGGAAACCCGACTTTCCTGAAGCCAGATTTCCGCCGTTCCATGTTCAAGGAACCGCATTATGCGCATTCAATGGCAATTCTTTTTGGAGCAGCAAGAGCCTTGCGAGGCAATGTTACGCTCAGAATGCCATTCTTGAATGAAGCATGTACGTTTTCGCTGTCTACATCTTCCGGAATCTGGAAGCTGCGGCTGAATGAAGAATAGCGGCGTTCGCGGATTAACCAGCGTTCAGCATTCTTCTTTTCTTCTTTTTTCTCTTTCTTGTCTTCAGAAGATTTTTCAACAGATTCCTCTTCCTTAGAAGAAATTGTCAGTGTATTTCGGTCAAGTTCAATATTAACGTCATTTTCAGTACGTCCCGGAAGCTCCATATCAAGATTGTAAGCTTTTTCAGATTCCTTTACGTCTACGCGAGGAGCAACTGAAGCCCTAGTGGCGTAACCGCCGAACACATTGTCCATACCATTACCAAAAATTGAATCAAAAAGTGAAAGTTCGTTCATATTATGCCTCCTGCAGCATTTATATTATTTTAAGTTTTCTGTAAGTTTTTTGCTTACACTTATAATTATGCAAATGCCGTGCCAAGTTTAAAAAAAACGCAAAAATTTAGTAAAAAACAGATTTTTATATATAAAAAGAGGCTTTTTTAGGCTGTCCAACGACAAGAAAACGATTTCTCCTACACTTTCCCTCCAGAAACAGCCAGAGCAGCGCATAAAAATTACCCACGGGTCAAAATAACTCATCATTATGGGTAAAATTTCCCCACTATTTCACAGTATAGAATTTATTTTGAGCAAAAAAAATGCTTCCCGTACCAAATCGGCACAGGAAGCATTCTCTGAATATTCTAACTAAATAATTTTATCTGTTAGCATATCCAATTCTGGCTTCAGGCAAAGTACTTGCAAAAGCAGATTTCACATCGTCAGAAGCAAAAGAAACTCTTGTTCTGGCTGTTTTGTCCGTAGGCAAACCAACTGAAATATCAGACGCTGGTGTTGATTCGGTTGTTTTTTCGTTGTTTGAATAGCACGTTTCTCCATAAACATTATTTCCATTAATATAATCCTGATGTCCTTCCCGTATAAGGGCCAGATGTGTAGGATAATCAGAAGTATCGTCACTTATGTAGTACTTGTACATGTATTCATAATATTCTGTATCAGAAAGGGTTTCGTCTGATTTTGTAAACGGTTCATAATCAAAAGTACGGTAATAGTTTGTCTTTAATTCAGCGTTAAACCAGGTGTAACGGATAAGACGCGGAATACCGCCGAACTTCTTGTAATCCTTTATCAAGGTTGAACATCTGCCGTCTATAACATATGTAGACTTATCAGACAGGTTAATTTCAGAGTCACCGGACTTATTCAGATTCCAGCACACCTGCTGAATATAAGAATCTGCACAAACACCAGTATTCCATGTAAACTCGTACATATAGTAACGTGTTTCGCAGAAGTTATATTCATTATCTCCCGTATAAATGCGCTGAAAATCGTTATTCATCACAACCTCATAGTCATAAGGATGAGCCGAATTCAATTTATGATACGTAAGAGACCTGTCTGCTATAACTGGAAAGTCAAACTGATATTCAGTTCCTTTGTAATCAGCAAGCGTAACCTTACCTTCATCTGAAACTAAAGATGTATCAATTGCTACTCCCTTATAATTAACTTCATCCCACTTCAAATTGTATGGAAGATATTCATATGTATCTTCAACAACCGAATCTTCAGTTCCTGTCGGATCAGAGTAAGTAGTTACCTGCAATGTATCAATTCTGTTACTATCTTTTGGACAGTAAATACATCTGACTTTGGACTTTGTAAGCGCTTCGTCATCGAAAGTTTCATAATAAGCAAAAGTTGCATTTCCTGGATTAGCGTCCGCTTCTGCTTTTGTTACTTCACCATCAAAAGAATACTCAAGCAAAGTTTTTTCCTTTTTAACAGAATCCCTGGTATAAACGCCCATTCCAATAACTTTATCACCTTCCTTAATACCATCTTCAGAAAGTATTTCTTTAAGAAGATAATAGGTTGCCTTATGATTAGAATCTGTATTTCCTTCATCATGAACGACAACTTCATAGTAATCTAGATTTTCAACCTCTTTACTAAAACAGATTCTTGATTTAAGGTTTTCAATGTCCTTGCTGAAGTTTGTATCCGACATTAAATCGTAGAAATCAACATATTGAACCTTTAAATCATCAAGTGTTGCGTCGGCATATGGTGTTGTCTTAGATGTACCCGATGAACCAGATGAAGCCTTATAAGCAGCAATCAGTTTTGAGGTATTATCATTAGAACTGTCTGAACATGACATCATTGCAATGCCGCACAGGATTGCAGCGGCTGTGATTAAATATTTTTTCATAAGTCTACCTCTTCTTCCGTTAACTTATCAAATTTTCCCCAGTCTTTTGGAAGTTCAATAATCGGGCTGGATTTCCATGTATAGAAATCAGTTGAAATAAGTCCCTTAATAAAGCTTCCGCCTACTGTAGCCTTCAAGTAGAGTGTAAATTTTGACTCCTCAGGACCGTAAATTTTATTTACAACACCACCTTTGCTTCCAAGATAATCACCGTTACCAATTTCATTATACGGATCGTTATACGAAATATATCCTATAAGCGGGAATACAGCCTTTGCTTCCGGTCCGAATTTTGCCGATATTGCAGCAAGGTCAAAACCGGCTATAGAAACTGCAATCTTTGGCCCGATAAATATTCCAGCTGTTCCTACAATAGAACCGTCAAACGAAGAACCTGTGTGAACTTCATTCCTATATACATACTTGTTAAAATTATGAGGAACGCAAAGAATGTATTCACCGTCAAGGTCACAGGAACATCCGCATGCATACTGAACGTGTACATATTTCTGAAGTGTCATGCTTGACATAAGAGTAAGTTCCGGCCAAAGGTAAAGACCTGCTGTAATACCCGTTGTCGGAGTCTGACAGATTGTTATTTCACAGGCCTTTTTGGCAACTACATCAATTTCAAATCCAATACCTGTATACAGATCAAGATCTACATTAAGGGAAGCACTACCCGGATGATACCAGTTTTCTTTTGTCCAGTATTCTTTCTTGTAAATATTGTAAGTCTTCTTTCTTGTAATTACGGTTGTATAAGGTAAGTCAACCTTTGGAGTGATGCTGAATTTCTTTGCAAGATACGGAACTTCTGCCTTAATTGTAAGGGATGAGCCAGATTTATCCTTTACCCTTTTCTTTGCCTCGTCTGTCTGGGCTGCCGAAGCACCAGCCGACTTGGCAATTTCATCTGCAGAAGCAGAACTTCCCAAAGGAATTGTTACATTAATGTTTGGAGTCATATCGCGCTTTTCAACAGGAATTGCGTTACCGAGCATTCCGCTTGAAGAAGCAGTTCCAGCACCGCGGCTTAGAGCTGAACTGTTCTTTTCCTGTTCAAGCAATTCCGGCTGAGCATCATACCCCATAATGTCCCAGTCGCCGGTTTCTACTTCAATATCCTGCTGCGGAATGCTTACCATATCCATAAAATCATATACGTTAGACGGCATGGACGAATTAATGGTAAGGTTTCCTTCTGAATCTACAATAATGCTGTCTACAACCTGAATTACTCCGTCTTCATCGATAAAAAGATCACCGACACGAAGATCCATAACTGTAGGAACAACAGCACGTCCGTCAATAAATACTTCTTCAATACCATCTGAAGAAAAATCGAATACAGTTGGCTTGTAGTCGTATACACAGTTTCTTAGATGAGTATCTGCAAACGCACCGGCAGGAATAAGAGCCAATGCAAAACATAAAATCTTTTTAATCATTTTCATTGTTCATCTCCTACAGCTGATTTCATCTTGATATTTCCATAAGAATCTCTCTGAATGACTGCTACAATATTTCCTGATTCATCGCCATAATATTCTGTAACGGCAGATTCTTCTTTTGCAAGCGCGCGGGAAGTGGCTTCCGTAGTTTTTGTAACAGAACGGATTTTTACAGGAGTTGCAACAATATCATCAGAAATTGATGAAGCAAGACTTCTGGAATTAGAGTCTTTTGTTCCATAGTAATAAATTACTTCCGGGGAATATCCTTTTTTAATGCTGAGCATGCGGATATTGTTGTCTCCGTCATAATTGTAGGAACGGCTTGTAACAATTCCAGTCTGACGGTCAATTGAATCCGATGATACAATTTTCTTTTTTTCATTATCAAACCGCGCAACATTTGTTCCGTGCGATGTGTTAAAAGTTACCTTTGTAACACCCGTGTTCCTGGCTGCAATTACAGCCATTGCATTTTTTGTTTGATCTACATCGTTATTACAACTTGTAATGCCAAACAGAAAAGCAGTACCTAAAGTTAATGAAAAAATTAGATTAAGCTTTTTCATTTAACAATCTCCTTTTTTTTCCGCGTAAGCGGATTTTTTTTTAACGTAAAACCTTACAGTTAAATTATGTTAACAATTTTAGCACGTTTTTTTGCTTATAGTAAAAAAAATTATACAAAATCACTTTTTTTTTAGTGACATTGGCTATATTATTTAAATATGAAAAAAATTTTACTGTCGTTGCTTATACTTTTTCTTCCGTTTGAGCTACTCAACCTGATTTATAAAAATGCAGAATATTCTTTTGGCGACAATGATGTTTCCCGCTTTAAAAACGTGCCATACAGCATACAGCTTGCAAATTCCGGAAATTCCCTGGGAGAGCAGATGAACTATAAAAATCACCCGGGTTTAACCGCAGTTAAATTTTCTCTATTAATGCAGCCGATTAATTACGACTTTCATATTCTGGAACAGTACATAGATCATTTTGCCAGAGACAGCATCTTTATTATTGTATTGTCTTACGGCGAGGTAGACGGAATTCTAAATGACGATATTTACAGAACAATAAAAGGCCGCTACTACCAGTTTTTAAAAAGCAAATATATAGAAGACTATTCACTTTTTGACAGAATCCGGTACTGTGCAGTTCCGATTGTCTATGCGGAATACCCTTTTTACAAAATTAAACGCAGATTTTTAAAAGAAGAAGAACAGGACGAACCGGAAGAAATTCTGGACGCGGCACAAAAGAAGACATGTTTTCTTGAAAAACGGCTTGAGCAGGATAATTTCCTGAATATTTTTAATAGGACTTATCCGCGTCAAAAGCAGGCTGGCTTAGACTACAACAAAAATTATGTAATCAAAATGGCAAAACTCTGCAACGAACATAACGTTCATCCTGTTGTAGTAACGCCGCCCCTTCCCGCCAACACCGTACATGCGCTTGAAAAAACTGACTATTTTACTGCATTTGAAAAACTAAAGAGCGCTATCTTAGATGAATGCAAAAATCAGCAGATAGAAATAAACTGGCTGGATTACAACCGTTCAGAAGAATACATGAATCACGAAGAATGGTTTAAGGATCCGGTTCACCTTAAAGACGAATACTGTGCAAAATACACAGATGAAATCCTAGAGGCAATCAATAAGACAGGAGCAGGGCTTTTTTAGCCAGATTTAAGCATGTACTTTAATTCGATTCAATATGCATTTTTTTTACCAGCAGTTTTCATCTTAAATTATATTGCCGCCATTTATATAAGAAAGCCTTTCATTACGCAGATTTTTCTGCTTGCCTGCAGCCTGTTTTTTTATGCATGCTGGAAGCCGGCATACCTGGCACTGATTTTTCTAAGCGTAATAATTACATATTTGAACGCCATTTTTATGGAACGCTTTCCAAAAATAAAGAAAGCCATGCTCGCCTTTTCGCTCATCTCAAACCTCGGAATCCTTTTTGCCTTCAAATATTTCAACTTTTTTACCGCAGCAATCAACAGCTCCGTAAAATTCAACGTCCTTCTTCCGGTCGGAATTTCCTTCTATACATTTCAGGCTTTAGGCTACACAATTGACGTCTACAGAAAAAAATTACAGCCCGAACGCAACTTTGCAGCATACGCGCTCTTCGTTACATTTTTTCCGCAGCTGGTCGCAGGGCCAATTGAGCGCGCACAAAATCTTCTTCCTCAATTTAAGACTGTCCTGCCGCCTACTACGGAAGAAATAAAAGCCGGCCTTAAACTTATAGCCTGGGGACTTTTTGAAAAAATCGTAATTGCCGATCGGCTTGCCCTTTACGTAAACAATGTTTACAGCCAGCTTCAGCCGGCAACCGGATGCGCCGTTCTTCTTTCTACATTTTTCTTCTGCTTTCAGGTTCTATGCGATTTTTCAGGCTATTCAAACATCGCAATCGGAAGCGCCCGCATCTTAGGCTTTAAATTATCCAGAAACTTCCGCAGCCCGTTTTTTTCCAAATCAATGAGCGAACTATGGAACCGCTGGCACATAACCCTTTCTTCATGGTTTAAGGATTACGTTTACATTCCGCTTGGCGGCTCACGCTGTGGCCTCTTACGACACTGCCTGAACCTTATTATAATCATGACTTTAAGCGGACTGTGGCATGGAGCCGGCTGGCACTTTGTCCTGTGGGGATTTATGCACGGTCTTGTCCTTTCTGCAGAAGCTCTATTCCGCGCGGCAAAAAAAATGCCTTCCGCACAGGCAGGCACTAGCAATACAGGAATTAAGATTTTTAAAATATTTGCAACATTTACAGTCTTTACCCTGCTTGCAATATCGTTCAGGGCAGATTCCGTTCCAGACTTTTTATATGCATTAAAAAAATTAACAATGATTCCTTCAGAAATCTCACTTGCAGTAAAAACAATGTCACGCCATGCACCTCACTACCCGCTTACGGCAACAATAAACTATCTGCTGTTTTTGCATGAAAGCATAGACATTTCTGCAATCATAACGTCACTTGTACTTATTGCTATCCTTATGACAGTAAGCTTCATTACAAGAAAAAGCGACGGCTGCACACTGATTACCCGCTTCCCGATTCCAGTACGCTGGCTCTGCTACTACGCCTTAATTTTCGCACTTATCTTCTATTCAATTACAGAAAAAACACAGTTCGTGTATTTTCAGTTTTAAAATTTTAGGACAGAAACGTGCCTAACTAATTATGATATAAGTTATAAATATTTGCGGCAGATGCGCTTAAATTCATCTTCATCAAATTCCGTTAAACTCATACCAATTACCTCTGCAAAGAAATGGGTTGTTTTACGATTTCGTTTACCTGCTCAATAGTCATGTTCAGGGATTTTGCTATGATTTCAATTGATACGCCGTTGTCGCAAAGATTTCGTGCAGCTTCAACAGCCTTTTCCATGCGGCCAAGTTCCTGTCCTTCTGCAATTCCATCTTCGCGACAGATGCGCTTAAATTCATTTTCATCAAATTCCGTTAAACTCATACCAATTACCTCTGCTTTCTGGATTTTGAAGAAGTTGCCTAAGAGGTGCTCTTTTTCTGCCCAACCGATTGCTTCTTCAATGGCTTCGTCGTTTTTCATTCCAAACTTAATGTTGTTTTTAATGCGGTAGATGTAGCAACTGTAATCATACAACGCTTTGCAGCTTTTTTGAAGTTCTTTTGCATAAACCGGGTGAATGTTCAGGACTTTTGCAGTCCATTCGTAGGCGCCGGAATTGTCTTTGTTCATAAAAGCGTCAGATAGTTTTAAGGTCCATTCTTTTGGATCGTTTTCGCTGCCAGTATAGAAAACGATGAACTCCGGCGTAGGGATTTTTACAAGCTGTGTGCTTATCAAATTTTTTCCGTTTTTAGTAAGGTAATTCTGGTACAGCTGCGAAAAATACAGCAATCCACGAAGCGGCATGTTCGGATTGCGCGAGCTCTGCTGCTCGTAAAGGTTCATCTCTGTGCCGACAAGGAACGAAATGTCGTTGTGCATTGTAATGTAAATTACGTTTTCAATCGTATTCAGTTCAAGCGCATCCGGGTCGGTGTAATTTGTGCCGTTCAGCGCGTTGTATAGTTCAAGACGCCATTTTTTGCTATTTTCGTCATCGCGCCCAAAGATGAACTTAAAAAGGCGGTCTTTGTATTGGCTCTGGTGACGGCTAAGAAAATCGTGTTCCATTAAAAAAACTCCTATAAGATATATAGGAGTTTTTGTGCTAAAAATGCATTTCTTGAAAAAAAGTTTAAATTTATAATGAATCAGAAATCTTCAATAATTAAATCTTTCCGCCTTCAACAACCAGAGAATCTGCGTTGGAATCTTTTCCGTATGTTGCGCGCAAAGTTGCTTCGTAGTCAGCATGGAAGAATTTTTCTTTTCCAAGGGCGCGGATTTCTTCATTAATCCAGTCAAGCAAAGTTGTGTTTCCTGTTGCAACGGCAGGAGCAATTGTATCAACGCTTCCCAAAGATTCAACACCAACGCTGAATCCAGGATTTTCCAAAGCCCACGCCAGAACTTCTGTATTATCTGTAGAAAGACCGGCTCCGCGACCGTCAAGCAGCGCATTGTAAGCTTCACTGTACTGGTCAAACTTCAAGAGCTGAACTTCAGGATAGTTTTCCGTAAAATATGTTTCAGCAGTAGTTCCCTTGGAAACAATCAGAACCTTTCCCTTCAAATCGTCAGGAGACTTTACCAGAGCCTTGTCGCTGGAAACAATTCCGAGGGCACATTTCATGTAAGGAAGCGCAAAATCCACTTTCTCAGCACGTGCAGGAGTTACTGTAAAATTGGCAAGAACAAGATCAACTTTTCCTGTCTGAAGTACTTCCACGCGGGCAGCAGCTTCAACCGGCACATACTTAACCTTTACGCCAAGATCAGCAGCAAGACGTTCAGCAAAATAAACGTCATATCCCTGATACTTTCCGTATTCATCAACATAACCGAACGGTTTTTTATCACTAAAAACCGCAACCTTAATTGTTCCGCTTTTCTTAATCTGAGCCAAAGACCTGTATTTAGATTTTGCCTCTACAGAAAAAGAAGAACCAAGCAAAAGCAATCCTGCAATCAAAAAAGACAATGTAGATTTTTTCATATAGTACCCTCAATCTCATCAATTTCAGATTTATTCTGATAGGATTTTTATAATGATTATTTCCTATTAAGTCAATAGGTTTATAGTGAAATATTTATAAAAATATGCGAATTATACTTTTTTCCTATAACGGGCGGAACGAATCACGCAAACCGGCGTTCCAGGGTTCCGCTCACCGCTCATTCCTGCGCTCCGCTCCGGAACAGCCTGCGGCTGCCCTTCCATGCCGGCGCCGGCACATTCAGCCCTATATAACTGGAATCGCATCCTCTGCGCCAACAAAAGTCCTGTTGGCAAACATAAGCACACCCAGATAATAAATGCCAAGCGAAAAAATATGAAAAATTCCATCGTTAATTCCAAGTGCCATGCTTATCATAAGAAGAATGTCAGAAAGACCAAAAATAATACCGCCTAAGAAAATTCTCTTTGAACCGCAGTAAGAAAAACTGACCATTGCAGTCATGAACAGCGTATAGACAATTGCCGCAATCTTAATCTGAGCCGGTTTTTCTGGAACAAACCACAGCAAAAGCGAAATTGTAAGCGCAGTCACAATCCACAAAATATACTGGATTAAATGCGGTTTTCTTATTTTTATAAATCCCAAAACAAAGCAAAGATGCCCAAACATGTACAGCGCAATTCCAACAATCAGATTAATGTTAATTAAGGCATCGGCAATACAGCAGAGCAAAAGCCCTTCCGTTACATACAAGCCCAGAACGTTTCTGTGATTTTTCCAGCCAAAATAAGACAGAACGAACGGTATAAAACTCATTGAAAACTTAAGGGCAACCCTTACGTTTCTTATGTCAGGATGAAAATTCAAAAATATTTCATGCAGGCAAAACAATAAAAGAACAAGCAGACAGCTTGCGGTATAAACAACTTTCCTATTCATTTCTATATTTTACACCCAAATCCAATACATATGCAATAAATTGTGATATTATAAAAACATGAAAAAAAATTTCTTCATTATATTGCTGTCATTATTCTGCATTTATATATATTCAGAACCGCGCTCCGCAGAAGGTAAACTGCCCGCCGGTCCAAAACCAAAAGACAGGCCTTCCGTAGCACTTGTCCTTGCCGGCGGCGGCGCAAAAGGTTTTGCACATTTACCGGTAATTGAACTAATAGAAAAAATGGACATCCCGATTGATATGATTGTAGGAACAAGCATCGGCTCCATAATCGGCGGACTTTATTCTGCCGGCTACACGCCTTCAGAAATAGACAGGTCTTTTCAGAATGTTGACTGGACCCCTATTTTTGCCGATGCAGCCTTTTCGCCGTATGAAAATACTTTAATGGAACACAGCCTTTTCAGGAATCTTATTACGCTGAATCTGGGGCTGGATCTTTCCCTTAAACTTGGAAAAGGCGTTTCTAACGGCCAGAAAATCTACGAAATGATAAAGGAACGAACCTTAAAATATCCTTCCAACATGGATTTTAACAGGCTTCCGGTTCCGTTCCGCGCCGTAGTATGCGACATGCTTACTGGCGAAGCGCTCGTTTTGGACGAAGGCGACCTTGCAGAGGCCATAAGGGCAAGCATGAGCCTTCCTTCCGTTTTTGAACCGATGGAAATTGACGGAAAATATTACATGGACGGCGGAATCCGCTACAACCTTGCAATCAACGTAGCAAAAAATATGGGTTACGACATAATCATTGCAATAGACATTTCGCAGAAAGTCAGGAACGACCCGGATGTTTTTTCTTCAAATCCGGCAATTGCCATGCTGAACACAATTACAATCGCCCAGTACACAGCAACTCAGTCAATGTACAAGGACGCAGATCTTGTAATTCTTCCAGAGCTTGCCGACTTTGGAACGCTGGATTTTAAAAAATCTTCACTTATATATGAAGAAGGCAAAAAAACCGTAACAAAATATACTCAGGCGCTTGAAGACATCCGCAAAAAAATCTACCCAAAAGACTATGACTCAAGCGGTAAAAGAATTTCTAACTACAAAATCCTCCCAGAATATTCTGAATATGACTTTAAGCCGCTTCCTGTGATTTCTTCCATTAATACAGAAGGACTTTTCCCTGTTGACCAGAAATATATAAAAATTCAGTCAGAAAAAATCAAAGGAATAGAATTTACTCCGCAGGTTTTCTCTGATTTTATGGAAAGCCTTAAGCTTACCGGAAACTACAAAAGCATAAAGGCAAGAATTTACAGCACAGACAGCGGTTCAGAACTTTTCTTAAAAATGACGCAGGAAGAATCAAAAAGCGCAAAACTCTGTCTGGACATTGACTACACTCAGGTGATTTCTACAAGAACAACTTCAATGTTGGATTTTACACTTGGTGTTCAATACAGGGGGCTTACCGGCCGCGGTTCCGTTATTTCCATGCGGGCAAAAAGCGTAAACGATTTTGGACTAAACCTTTACTACCTTCAGCCGATCAACACAAACCTTTTCTGCGACTTAAACCTTAATCTGGAAGATAGAAGATATCCGCAGCTTCCGTTCGGAAGCCTTCCAAAAGACATGTCGGAATACAATTCTTTTAAGGAATTCAATGCAGTCCTTTCTCTTGGTGCCCGAACAGACACTGGAAGAACAATAAGGCTTGGCGGATTCTACAAATACATTTCTTCCAGAGACTTGCCGGAAATCAATTACTTTAAAGAATACTTTATTGAACCATATGAAACTGCATACGAAATTGAAAACAATGACAAGCTTGAACTCCTTCAGTCTCTTTTTGAAGAATATTACGAGACAACTTCCAATGCAAAAAGTTCGGGAATATTTGTAAATTACGAAATAAACAGACTGGATTCGCAGATTTTTCCGCACAAAGGAGTTAGTTATAATCTTAATGCAAAATATGCCTTTAGTTTTGACGAAAATTGGAATTCCAAGCCTCATATGCTGATTTTGACATCACAGGGAAAAAGCGTAATTCCTTTTGGCCGGCACGTAAGCATGAATTCAACAACTTTAATTGGAACAGACATTTTCGGAAACATGGCTTCCAGTCCAGCATCAATGTTTGCAGAAGGATTTACAAATTTCAACAGAATCTATTTCCCTCAGATTTGCAGCCCTACAACATTCGGAAGCTGCATTCTTGCGTCTGCGCTTACATTTCAAATTGAACCTTGGAAGCAGCTTACAATTCTTGGCGGCGACTTAATCCTTACGCTGAACGGAACGGTCGGTAACGTAACGGAAACTTTTACAGAGATGATTCCATCTGACTCTGAAGAAAACGAAACAAACCCTATTCTGTGGACTGGCGGAGCCGGAATTGCGTTAAAAATAAAATCCGCATACAGCATTTACATAAGATTTGGAGCAGCATCAACAATGCAAAAATCCGTTACTCCGTTCTTTTCGCTGGATATAGGCTCAATAAATTTTTAGTAAATTACAGCCTTAGCACGCATTCCCGCCGGAATTGCACAATGACTGAACAAGAGTGTAAACGCAATCCCCGGAACGTTTAAGTTTTCTAAGAATATCCATATAATCAAGTTCAGCTTTAACGTCGTTACCGGCTTCAATCCGGTGGCGGCTGGACTTATTAAGCTCTTTTTTTGTTTTTTCAATTTCATCCTGCATCTGGGCAAAAACTTTTTTCCCTTCACTGGAAATTCCCAAGGCAATAAAAATGCAGACCTGCTCGTAAAAAACGTGAACCTGCTCAAGAAAAACAAGGAGTTTTTTCATCCTTCCGGAATCAGGATTAAAAATTTTCCGATTCGTATATTTTTCTACAGTATGCATGAGTGAACAGAATTCATCACTTAAATCTTCAAGAGCCTGGGTAACATGAATTAACCGCGAAAGATACTGACGGTCTGAATGAGTGGCATTTGTAGAACGGTAACATTTCTGAATAAAATTTGTAATCGCTTCATGCATTTCATCAACGTAGTTTTCACGGGCGTTTACATCCTGAACCATTTCTTCATCAGCAGGCTTTTTTCCATTCAAGGCAGCGGAAATTATATCCAGCATTTCCATGACCTTTCCCGCCATCCTTGTAATTTCCGTACGAATTTGAAAAGCATACAGATCTGCACTTAAATGCGAATGAGGCAGAATGGCCGGAAGTCTGTAGTGAGAATCCATTTCTTCGTTTTTTACCGTAATAAACCGCTCGGAAAGCTGCGCAATCTGTTTTACAAAAGGAATAAAAAGCAGGGTTGCCATAACATTAAAGCATGTATGAAGCATTGCAATGTGCACAGTAATATTTGACGCAGGCGAACCCGGAATCATCATGTCTACAAGATTAAGGAACGGCTCAAAAAAGATGAGAGCAATAAGCGTTCCGGTAACATTAAAGGCAACATGAACGGCCGCTGTCCGCTTTGCATTTACAGACGCCCCAAATGCCGACATGACAGCATCCACAGTGGAACCGATATTGCTTCCAAGCACAATTGCTGCCGAGAGCTCCCAGCTCAAAGAACCGGCAGAAGCCATGGTCAGGACAATTGCCGTCATTGCAGAAGACGAATGAATAAGAGCCGTAAAAAATGCGCCCGCTGCAACTCCAAGCATAAGCCCAAGAAATCCCATCTCAGAAAAAGTTTTAAGGAAAGAAACTGTTTCTGTATTCAGGCTGACTGCGCTTTTTAGAAGATCAAGACCCATGAACAAGAACGCAAATCCCATAAAGCAGTCAGAAAAATTATGAATCTTAAGGCGCTTAAAATATTTCAGTACAAAGCCAGCACCAAAAAGCGGAATTGCAATCTTACTTATGCTGAAAGAAAAACCAAAGAAGGAAACTATCCAGGCGGTAACAGTGGTTCCGATATTCGCTCCAAAAATTATTGAAATTGCCTGGACCAGCGTTATAAGTTCAGCATTTACAAAACTTACAACCATTACTGTTGTAGCACCGGATGACTGAATTATTGCAGTAACTCCGATTCCAGTTAAAACAGCCGAAAACCTGTTCCCGGTCAGCCGTCCCAACAAAGCTTGAAGACTGTTACCTGAACCTTTCTGAATTCCGTCAGAAAGCATGTCCATTCCAAACAGAAGAAGGCACAAAGCGCCCGCAAACCCGGATATCTGTAAAAGCAAATTCCAAATCATCACCAGATGATAGATTTTAAAGCGCAGATTGAAAACAGATTCTCTGTTAATTGCAGGTAAATTCTTGTGTGCTTAATTTTTACTAAATTGCCTGAATGGTGAGTTTTATACTCAAATAAGTTTGCAGAAATATATTAAGCTCACCTTTCAGGTATAATATATCAGCCAATGAGGGTAAGAACCTTATCCGGGCATGATTCTACACATACTCCGCAGCCTACGCACTGATTGTAGTCAATCTTTGGAATACCAGAAGTAATGTCTATACAACCCAGAGGACATTTTTTAGAACAGATACCGCATTTAAAACAGCCTACAGAACAGTCTTTCTTAATCTGCGGCTTGTTGTCACTGTGGTTTGAACAGCGCGCAATAGCACCCTTAGTTCCTGCATCAATAAGAGAGAAAAGATGTTTCGGACATGTCTTAGCACATTTTCCGCAACCAACACACTTAGACGCATCAACCTTAGGAAGTCCGTCTGCCCCCATAGAAAGCGCATCAAACGGACAGGCTTCCACACAGTCACCGTAACCGATACAGCCGAATGCACAGAGCTTTGTTCCGTTCATTGTAAGCTGAGCCGCAGCACAGGTTTTTACGCCTTCATATTCGCCCTTGTCTTTTGCGCAATCCTTTGTTCCATTACAGGCAAGGAAAGCAACTTTCTTTTCTGCGCCGCCGGCAGAAACGCCCATTACGGCACTAACCTTCTCTGAAACAGCAGAACCTCCCGCAACACATCCGTTTGCAGGAGCGTCGCCGGCAACAACAGCTTCTGCAAAAGCGTCACATCCGGCGTATCCGCAGCCACCGCAGTTTGCACCGCTCAAAGCCTCGCGCACAGCCTGAACCTTCGGATCAACCTTTACGGCAAAGATTTTCTGAAAAAGCCCAAGCAGAATTCCCAGAAGGAATCCAATGGCAAGGGCAGCTGCGATTGTATATATAATCAAAGTCATATCGTTCTCCAGTCAAAAATCCTATTTGATCAGTCCCTTAAATCCCATAAAGGCAAGACTTAAAAGCCCTGCAGCAACATAAAGGATTGGTGAACCCTTAAAACTCTGCGGAATTGAAGCGATTTTAATTCTTTCCCTTACGCCAGCCATTACAACCATACTTAAAAGGAATCCGGCTGCAGAACCAACGGCATAAACAAGACTTTCGCCATAATTATAGTTCTTGCTGATACAGTTGATTGTTACACCAAGAACCGCACAGTTTGTAGTAATAAGTGCAAGGTAAACACCCATTGACTTGTACAAAGCCGGAATTGATTTCTTAAGGAAGAATTCAACAAGCTGAACAAGAGAAGCAATTACAAGAATAAAAAACAGCGTCTGAAGGAATTCAAGTCCAAGCGGAACCATTACCAGTTTATAGATAGGCCATGTTACGGCAGTAGCAAGCACAATAACAAAAGAAGTAGCAATACCCATGCCCGCAGCCTTGTCTGTATCACTTGTCATGCCGACAAACGGACAGATTGCAAGATATTGGATGAATACAACGTTATCAATAATAGCTGATTTAATTAAAAGCTGGAGCATGTCTGTCATTTTGCACCTCCTTCTGTTGATTCAGATTTTGCTGCCGCAGCAGGCTGAACACGGGAACCGCATACAGCTGAACATGCAGAACAGTCGTGAGCAGTCGGTTCCTGGCATTTCTGACCCTTCTTTTTTGCAGAAAGGAATTTAAAGAACTGAACGAGAGCGGCAAGGAAACCGAATACCATAAATCCGCCTGGCGCACTGTTGAACACACCGATTCTATATGCTTCTGGAATTACAGTAACCTTAAGGGCAGTTCCGGCCATAAGAGTTCCACCTCCAAGAAGTTCCCTGAAGAATGCAATAAGCACAAGAACGATTGTATAGCCAAGCCCCATTCCAAGAGCATCAAGAATAGAATTTCCAACATTATTTTTAGAAGCAAAAGCCTCTACTCGTCCCATGATGATACAGTTTACAACTATAAGCGGAAGGAATACACCAAGCGCCTCATAAAGCGATTCAACGTATGCATTCAGGACAAGCTGAACAATTGTAGTAAAAGCCGCAATAATAATGATGAATACTGGAAGTCGTATTGCCGACGGAATGAATTTTCTGAACACACTGATTACAATTTCGCTCATCACAAGAACGAAAAGCATACCCATGCCCATTCCAAGTCCGTTAAAAATACTTGTAGTAACACCCAAAGATGAACAGAGTCCAATATTAAGAACCAGCAGCGGGTTCTCCCTTACAAAACCATTAGAAAAAATCTGAAGCTGCTTATTCATTGTCTCCTCCTATATAACGGAACAAGGCATCTGTACCCTCTTTTAACAGACCTGCGATTCCAACACTGGAAATTGTTGCTCCAGAAATTGCATCAAAAGTTTCGCCAGCCGTAAATCCGTCCTTTGCGTTTTTTCCTTCAAACTGACCGTAAAAAGTCTTTCCGGAAGGAAGCGTAAAGGTCGGATCGTTTGCCTTAAGTCCAAAACCAGGAGAATCTGTAAGCTTAAGGAATTTAAGTCCCTTTATTACACCGTCTTTATCCATTCCGACCAGAATTGTTCCCTGATCGTATGTAGGACCGTTTACCTGAGCTGCACCGCCGGCAACCTGTCCGTCTTTTTTAGCAATAATGAGCGATTCAATTTTTACAGAACCAACGGCTTTTGGTTCGTAATCAGTAACGCTTTCAAAAGTAAATCCTTCTTCAGGAAAAAAAGCCTTCATTGCACTGTTAACTTTATTTTCCTGATTCAGGGCAATTTTTGGCGCCGTAAAATTATTTACAACTGCAAGAACAGTACAGGATACAGCAGCATATACTGCAAGAATTATTCCCAATTTAATCATTCTTTTTGTCTCCTTCTGCAGCAGACTGAGCATCTGACAGCTTGCGTTCTTTTGCAGTAGTAAGGTCAAATTCCATGTTGATTTTTGCAGAACACGGTCTCTGATGACCTTTTTTTCCATAACCGTACATGCGGCCTGTAACTCTGTTAAGATGAGGAGCAAGTGCATTCATCACAAGAATACTGAACATAACGCCTTCCGGGTAACCGCCGAATTTGCGGATAAGGAAAGTAATAAGTCCTGCTCCAAAACCAAAAATAAGGCGACCAGGACGAGTTACCGGCGCAGTAGCGTAATCAGTAATCATAAATGTTGCACCGAATAAAAGTCCACCAGAAAGAAGCGCAATTACAACATCACGGCAGGCATTTTCAAGCCCGCTGGAAATCCCGCCTAGGAACGTACAAACCGCAACAGTCAAAACCATTGCAAGCGGTGCGCGCCAGTCAATTATCTTAGCAACCAGCAGGAACACAAAAGAAACAAGAATCAACAGAATTGAAGTTTCTCCAATACAGCCGGCGCGATTACCAATAAAGAACTGCAAGAAATCGAAATTTTCCAGAGTGCCTGCCTTTACGCGTGCAAGCACAGTCGCAGATGATACAGCATCAAGATTGCCTGGAGTTGCCCATGAAGCGCCGATTGCAGCCGGGAAGCTTATAAAAAGAACAGCACGACCAGTCAAAGCCGGGTTGAACACGTTGCTGCCGATTCCGCCAAAAATTCCCTTGGCAATAACCATTGCAACCAGGTCGCCCAAAAGAATCATCCATACAGGAGCGGTAGAAGGCAGAACCAGCGCAAGCATTACGCCAGAAACTGCTGCCGAAAGATTTGAAACAGTATTTTTCTGTCCTGTTACTTTCTGGAATAATGATTCAAAAAGAACACAGCCAAAAACAGAAACAGCAACTGCAATCAAGGCATGTATGCCGAACACTGCAATACCGGCAATTACTTCCGGCAGCAATGCTATAAGCACAGTCAGCATTATTTTCTGAGTTGTATTTCCCAACGAAAAATGCGGACTTGATGATATGTGAAATTTATTTTCTGCCATTTTCTGCTCCTTCTGCAGCCTGCTTAGCTTTTGCGGCTTCAGCCTTAGCCCTTTCTTCTGCCATCTTCATGCGGACAATACCCTTTCCAAGGCGGACGCGCTGAACAATGCGGACATGAGCCGGACATACAAATGCACAGCATCCGCATTCAATACAGTCCATAAGACCATATTTTTTAGCCCTGTCAACGTTTCCTTCTTTTAATGAACGCATAATCATAATCGGATTAAGGCGCATTGCGCAGGTACTTGCACAGCGGCCGCAGCCAATACACTGATCTTCTGAACCGAGATAAGTTTCTTTTTCTGTAAGGAATGTTACACCGCTTGTTCCCTTTGCAACCGGGAATTCGATAGTGGACATTGCAAAGCCCATCATAGGACCGCCGGAAATGCATTTTACAGCTTCTCCATCCTTAAGGTTAAATGTCTCCGGCATAAGATCGCTTATAAGAGTTCCAACCGGAACTTTTACATTGCAAGGTTTTTCTACAGCGCCGCCAGAAATTGTAAGGGCGCGTTCAATAAGCGGCTTACCAAGACGGAATGCATCGCTTATGGCGCAAACAGTTCCAACGTTAGAAATTATACAGCCTGCATCAGCAGGAAGCTTAGCGCTTGGAATTTCAACGCCGAGACAAGAACTTACAATAAATTTTTCAGAACCCTGAGGATATTTTGTCTTAACAATGCATACAGAAATATCATCACCGTAACCTTTCTTTTCAATTTCAGATTCAAGAATCGGCTTGATGTATGCCTTGTTGTCTTCAAGGGCAATAATTCCGCTTGCGCCAACAAGATTCAAAATGATTGCAAGCCCATCAATAAGGCGGTCCGGAGTTTCCTGCATTGTACGTTCGTCACAAGTAAGATACGGCTCACATTCAGCAGCATTTACAAGAACGTATTCAATTTCTTTATCTTCCGGAGGATTTAATTTTACGTGAGCAGGAAAAGAAGCACCGCCCATACCTACAATACCTGCAGCCTTAATTCTGTCCAAGGCATCCTGATGCGAACAAGTAAACGGATCAAGAGGTTCCATAAATTCAGTACGGTCAGAACCGTCTGATTCAATAACAATACATGGAACCATGCCGTTTCCCGTAACAATGTGGCTTCCGATTTTCTTAACCTTTCCGGCAATGGAAGCATGTACAGGACAATTCATAAATTTATCGCCGGTTGCAATTACCTGACCTTTTGCAACCAGATCACCGACTTTAACTACAGGAGTATTTGGAGCACCGCCCATAGTAACGGGAATAGTAACAGTCTTAGAAGCAGGAAAAGCGTCAGTAATAGGACACTGATTGCTTAATTCCTTCATTTCCTTAGGATGAATTCCACCCTTAAAAGTATGCAGTTTCATAACAGAATAATTATATAGAGAAATTCTCAATAAGTCTATTTAAAGAAAGCTAAAAGAAATATTATTAGATGCTGCTAACCACTATTTCTTTTTATGAAAACAGTAAATTCCGCCCACTCGTATTTTTTCAAGGCAGGAAGGAATTATTTCCGCATCAAAACTTGCAACTTCACTTATAGATACAAAAAGATATCCGTCTGTAGCAAGCGCACGTTCCGCAATTCCCTTAAGGATGCGCCCGCGGGTTTCTCGGTCAAAATAGATGAACACATTGCGTATAAAGATAAGGTTCTGCTCAGCAGGATGATTAAAGGCTTTTCCGGCAAAGGCAAAATCATAAAGATTTACCTGCATGGTTTTTATGGAACGAGAAAATTCCGGCGGAAACTCATAACTGCCGTCCGGCTTAAGGT
This sequence comes from Treponema sp., assembly GCA_045123335.1. Lineage (GTDB taxonomy): Bacteria > Spirochaetota > Spirochaetia > Treponematales > Treponemataceae > Treponema_D. The sequence goes on along the minus strand of JBGVIP010000028.1, from coordinate 31,306 downwards.
AACAGCTTATAATATTCCTGTATTCATCACCGTCAAAGTGCCGCCCGGTCTTTGGCATAAAATAGCCGGATTCAAGCTTTTTAAGAACCGCAGTATTTATATCACTTGCAGAAAGTTCAACATTCATTCCCAAATACTTTGCAAACGCCGCAATGGAATAAATTTCTTCACCGGTAGAACTTGCCGCACTCCAGATTTTTAAAGGAACCAGCCCGTGCGCCTTTTTCCATTCCGGAAAAAAATAATCCTTAAGGGCATCAAACTGCTTTTCTTCCCTGAAAAAATAGGTTTCATTTACAGTAGCTTCGTTGATTATGTCTTCAACATCAGACTCATTCTTTATGTCAAAGGCCGGCTTGCGCTCAATGTAGCGCCTTAATCCCATAATATAAGAATCCCGCAGCTGATTTCCAGTTCTCTGCGTAATCAAATTTATTACCTTGCTGAATTCTTCATCTGAAATCGTCATCGGTCGCCACCTTTGCCATTCTATAGAATGACATTCTTTAATTATACACCCGATGTTTCAAAGTGCAAATTTTGCTGCTATTTACAGTTATATTTCCACTCTTTCCCTTTAGGACGATATTTTCGGACTACATGCAGATTAAAATATAAATATTCATACAAGCTGAATTTGTTAGTTGATGCAGAACAGTCCTTAATATCCTTTGAAGTCTGTTCCAGTATCTGTTCCAGAGAATAAGTCAGGTTGAATTTTTCCTTTAAAGACTCCCAATATTTTGTAAAGAAGATTTCATTGCATTCTAGTGCCGATTTTAACCATGCTTCCTGCCCGCCGGTTCTTGCCCCGGTAGATTTTACATATTTCGGTGCAAGATTAATCTGACAGGCATCCGGTACATAGGCAATTTTTTTGTTCCCAAGCAGACAGCGGATAATAAAATCAGTTTCTTCCCTTAAAGCGCACCCCGTATAAAATGTACTGAAAAGAGTTTCAGCTGCAATTTTGCGATCCGTTAAAAAACAGGCGTGAACATAAGGAACTTCAACATATTCTGCATTGCAATATCCGCAGAAGAAAGACCTGAAAGGTTCAAGATTTGAAATGCGAGATCCGTCCACAGTCCATAATTTTCTTTTCCAAATTTCATAGGCAGCAATATCTCTGATTCTGTCGCTACAGTAATCTTCACATGTCAAATATCTGGCACCAACAAGATCAAAGCCATATTTTTCTTTTACTTCAATTAATTTCCTGATTGTACCCGGCTTGATTATTGAATCATCATCGCCAAAATAAATATAATCGCAACTTGCATTTTTAATGCCGACATTCTTACTGAAAGTCTGCTTTGAATTTACTTCATTTCTAAAATATTTAATGATCGGATATTTTTTCTGCAGTTTTTTTACAACCAGCATCGTATTATCAGATGAACAGTCATCAATAATGATTAATTCTTTTACTTCCGGCTGAATATAAGTTGGAATTGTCTTCGGCAAAATCCTCGCCCTGTTATATGATGGAATTACAACTGTAACATCTTTCATATCTGTTCCTTATAAATAAATAGAAGAAAATACTCACAAATCAAATAAAAAAAGTAACTTTTTAAATTTACAATGTATTTTATTTGTAAAATGCAGTATAATGTTTTCATTTCATATTATATACGAAAAAACTCGTGCTGCAAAATGCCCGAACAATCATATATAAAAGGTCTTATGATGGAATCAATTAATACAAAAAAAATTATTGATGAATTAAACAGCACTCTTAACAAAAAAATTGAAGGCAATTCTGCGGTTTTTGAATCAATTAAAATCAGTCCTGCTGCACAAAAAGGGTATTCTGTAAAAATAGAAAACATCAGCATGGGCAAAGGAATAAAAAAATTAATTAATAAAATTGCATTAAAGATGATTAAAAAATCACTTATTCAGATGATGGACATGCAGAATTCCATAAACAGGGAACTAATCGGAAAAATTGATTCCATGCACGAACAGATAGATTATCTGGAAACAGAATTAAACTGCCTGAAAGAAAAAAACAATTCAAAGGAACAAAAATGAGGATAATTCAGCTTTTTTCTTCACTCTCATATGGAGACGCCATAAGCAATGATATACTTGCCATTTACGGCATAATTAAAGCAAGCGGCTATAAGACAAACATTTATGCAGAAAAAATCGATCCACGCATTCCTTCCGAACTTGCAGAAGATTTTTCTGCATACAAGCCGCAGGAAAGCGACCTCATAATACTTCATATTGGAGGCGCTACAAAACTTAACGAGTGGATAAAAACCGTAAAATGTCGAAAAATAATGATTTACCACAACATTACACCTCCAGAATTCTTTAACGGTTACAATAATAAGAGTGCCGATTACTGCCGCCGCGGACTGGAACAGGTAAAAAGCCTTAACAGCACTTTTGATATGGTTTTTGCATGTTCAGAATTCAACAGGCAAAACCTTTTAGAAATGGGTTATACCTGCAAAATAAACGTACTGCCTATTCTTATTCCATTTGATGACTATAAAAAACAGCCGGATATGTCCGTCTTGAATAAATACGATGATGATTATGCAAACATCATTTTTCTTGGAAGAGTTGTTCCAAACAAAAAGTCAGAGAACGTAATCAGTGCTTTTTCTGCATATCAGAAAAATTACAACAAAAAATCTCGTCTGTTTCTGGTAGGTAATCCGGACAACTGCGAAAACTACAGCGAAAAATTAAAAGAATACGCAAAAAAACTTAATGTAAAGAATGTTATTTTCACCGGGCATACCCGCTTCGATGAAATCCTCTCCTACTACAAGCTTTCTGACCTGTTTTTGTGCATGAGCGAGCATGAGGGATTCTGCGTTCCACTTGTTGAGGCAATGTTCTTTAACATTCCGATTGTTGCGTATGCAAGTTCTGCAATTCCGTGGACATTGAATGGAAGCGGCTTCCTGCTGGAAGAAAAAAATCCGGAACTTACAGCAGCCGTAATGAACAGAATTCTTACTGATTCTTCCCTTAAGGAAAAAATTCTTAAAAATCAACAGGAACGGCTTTCTGACTTTAACCACGAAAAAGTTGCCGAACAGTTCTGGAACTGCATGAAAGATTTTATTAAGCAGCCGTAATCTACCTGCTCTTTAATTCGGGATGAGCTTCGTAAAAGCGTTTTTTGTCGGCATACATTGCTTCATCTGCCAGATGCATTGCAACCCTTACGTCTCCACCCTTTTCATCCCAGTAAGAGCCGGTCGCAAACGTAATGTCAGAGCCAAAACCGGTTTTTGAACGCAGTTCGCAGACAAGGCTGTCAAATTCTTTTTCCTGGCATTCCGGAACAATAATAACAAACTCGTCACCACCGGCCCTGTAAACTTCGTGCCGCTCAAAAATATCCCGCAAAAGAGCGGCCGCATTCTTTAAAAGAACGTCTCCAGCCGAATGGCCGCCTGTATCATTAGCTCTTTTTAGCCCGTTAAGATCTGCAAAAATAACTCCATAAGGCTCTGCAATCTTTTTTTCGCCGCTAACAGAAAGATCAACCCGATAGTTCATGGAATTTCTGTTCCTTAAGCCCGTAAGCAGATCCATGTTGCTCATAAGTTCAAGTCTTTCCATCATGTTATTAGAGGCAATCTCAGAATTCAGAAAAAACGCTGTAAGTTCAATAATTTCTTTTATTTCTATAAGGCGCTCAACATTAAAATTGGTAACAAAAAGATAGCCCATAATTTTTTTCATATGAACAAACGGGACCAGAATAACGCTCTCAACATGACCTGCCCTCAAGGACTTTACCCATACAGGATTTATTTTTTCATATTTCTGCATGTCGGCTTCATCTTTAATCATTATGTTGTCATGCATTTCCACCATTTTTTCCCATGACATTATAACCTCATTAGTCAGAACTTTTTCAAAATCCTTAAACGAAGCAGAGTCATTTCTGAATTTACTGCACAAAAGCGAAGATTTTTGATTTTCAGAATCAATCAGAATAATGGCGCTGCAGAACGAATCAGTTTTTTTCTGAATGTCACTTATAACTTCGTTCATGGAAGTACAGAAATCAAAGGAACCCCTTAACTTAAGACACGTCTTTATAATAAACGCTGCCGAATCAATTGAAACGTCCGACATTTTTTCATATTCAGGATGTTCCGTAAATTCAATCGTAAAAAGAAAATAATGCAGATTTCCCTTATCAAGGGATTTAGAAAGAGGAAGATACGAAGTATTACTCCAGACATTCAGGGATTTTGTTTCAACATAGGAATGAAGATACTGTTTTTTCACGGCACATCTATAGCAGAAATCTTCAAATTTTGGTTCCGGCGGAACCATTTCTGAATAGAGCATGTTATCATGATAATCACCCGGCTGTAATTTTCTATAAGCGGCATTCGCCCTTACAATGCGAATGTCTCCGTACAGACCGTTTCCCTTGTCTTCAACAGACATGACTATGGCAGCCATGTCATAAGAATCAACTATCTCCTGTAAATCCATACAATAATTTTATCCCTGAATCTGTATTTTGCAACGATTTTTTGCCCGTCTTTCATTTTTATAAAGTCTTCTTAAACAGAAATTTATGTGTTAAAATCAAAATATGTCAAAATTAAATAAAACACGCGAAAGCCACGTAAAATCCCTCAGGCTTCTGCAGCTTGAAAAAGCAATTCAGACAATGAACTACCCTGACGTTGACCGCCTTGTAAAGGAACTGGAAGTTTCAAGACGCACAGTTCTGCGCGACATAGATGAATTAAGACTTTATTACAACGCTCCAATTGAATACGACCGCGCCAAAAAAGGCTATTATTACACCGACGAAACATTTTTTGTACGGAACGTACTTGTAAGCGAAGGTGAACTTGTTGCAATGGCAGGAATTCTTCCTCTGCTTGAACGTTACGACAACACACCTTTAAAGGAAACGATTTCAAAGGTTTATAAAACTATTTCGCAAATGCTACCAAACCAGGTTCAGGTTCAAAGTTCGCTTTTAAACGACGTTCAGTTCATCTCAGATCCGCTTCCAACAATAGAATCAGACGTTTTTACAAAGATTTTTGCAGCAATAAAACAGCATAAGACAATAAGTTTCGGCTATCGTTCAATAAACAGCACGGAACACACGCCCCACTCCCTTGATCCGTATAAAATTTACTGTCAGAAAGGCGACTGGTATGCAATCGGTTTCTGCCATAAGCACAACGGCTACACAACCTACAACCTTTCCCGCATGAAAGACATAGTTCTCTGCGCAGATTTTACACCCGACCCAGATTACGAAAAAAAAGTTCACATCGATCCTAACTTTGGAATCTGGAACAACGAATCTGACTTTAAGAAAATAGAACTTCTTTTTGACAAATCAGTTAATACCTATATTCTGGAACGAACCTGGCATAAAAACCAGGAATGCCATCAGAACGGCGACGGAAGCGTATACTTAAGCTTTGAATCAAACCAGTTTCAGGAAACGCTTTTCTGGGTACTGCACTTCGGTTCTTCCGTTCAGATTCTGAACCCGCCGGAACTAAAGCAGGCATACCGGGAAGAACTGGAAAAGATGCAGAAAAAGCTGTCTTAATGACCCGCGCCGCACGAACAGACGGACATTCCTGTATCTAAAAAAAAATTAAAAAAAATTAAATTTTTTTTAATTTTTTATTGACATAAAAAATTACATATGGTATATTCTAATCAGCTTGTAAATAAGCTGATAAACTCTCTCCGATGTCCGTGAAAACCGGACAACGCAGGCTCTGGATACGTTGTGTTCGGAGCCTGCGTTTTTTTATACACAATAAAATCCATCAAAAAAAAAGCAGAATCACAGTCATTCACCGCAATCCTGCCCTTTTTATTATAAATATATCCTGTTAATAACCAAAATACTTAGGTTTGCGCTCACACCACGCCGCAAACCTATTTACTCTTATCGCTTTTTATAAGCCGCCTCATTGCTTCCACCGCAACCTTGATTGCAAGTTCCGTATCATGTGCCTGCCGATTTTCCAGCCCTTTTTTTGCGCGTTCCTGGTTTGCAACAACCAGAAAACAAGAACCAACCCTTACACGAAGAAAACTTCCGGCAATAAACAGCGCCGCAGATTCCATTTCAGAAGCAAGACAGCCCATCCTTATCCATGCCTGCCACTTGTTTTCCAGTTCATAGCTTACCGGCATGATTTCAGGCTCATGCTGCCCGAAGAACGAATCCTTGCACTGCACTACCCCAACATGATGCTGAATGCCCATTTCCCTTGCAGAATCAACAAGCGCATTTACAACATTCAAATCCGGAACCGCAGGATATTCAATCGGTGCAAATTCCCGGCTGGTTCCTTCCATGCGCACGGCACCGGTTGCAATTACAACATCGCCGCCCAGAACATTTTCCTGCATGCCTCCGCACGTCCCTATCCTTATAAAAGTATGCGCCCCGCATTTAGAAAGTTCGTCAATCGCAATAGAAGCAGAAGGCCCGCCAATCCCCGTAGAAGTTACACTGACCTTTTCGCCCTCAAGCATTCCCGTATATGTTACAAATTCGCGAACATCGGCAACAAGTTTTGCGCCGTCAAGATGTTCTGCAATCTTTGCGCACCTTTTTGGATCACCCGGCATGATTACATATTTTCCTATATCCCTGGGTCCAACCCCTGTATGATACTGTTTTCCGGATCCCTCTGTATAATCAATCATAAAAACCTCCAGCAAAACTAAAAAAAAACATTTTAAATCAACTTATTATAAACTATAAATTTGCCAATTGCTTAAAATTTTCATAAAATATAATTACTATGAAAAAATTACATTTATCAGTACTAGCCGCAGTGGCTTTAGGTCTTTTTTCCTGCTCTACAGAAGTTGAACAGGATTCATTTGCTGAAGGTATAGTTAAAAACGCAATCTATTCATCCCTTACATCACGTACATCAGGAGTCATGAAAGAAGCCGGTTTTGTCTATATGGTCGATTTTAAATTTTCTCCGGAATCCCTTGTTTCTGCAGACGAAACAGAATTTAACCGGGAATATGCAAAATACGCAGCCTGCATGGCAACCGACGTATACGATTCATCAGAAATGGTAGTAACAAGCGGAGGAACTTCTCCGGCTTCTGCAACAGACAATATTTCAATCTATTCAAATTTTGGATTTACAGACGCAGCAGAATACAAACTGAACAGCGATGTCTACACATCTGACAAAGATGACATAACAAATTTTGTAATCAGCCACAAAAATTTTACAAAAGATTCAGCAGAATACGAAGTAATAATGGTTACAGTCCAGGGTTCAAACGCAACAAAAGAACAGTGGTACAGCAACTTTGACATTGGAAACACAACTGTTTCCTACACAGCCGCAACAGGCTCGCATGCAGAATGGACAAACAAAAAGTATCACAAGGGATTTTTTATTGCAGCAGAACGCGCAGACGCCAAAATCCAGGATTACATAACAGCAAACGTTTCCGGAACAGCAAAAAAAATCATCTTCCTTACAGGACATTCACGCGGCGGAGCAATTGCAAACATACTTGGTGCAAAATACGAAAAATCAACAGAATTTGAAAAAACATTCACCTACACTTTTGCAAGTCCGTTTACAACAACAGATAAGGCAGATGCAGAAACTTACACAACCATATTCAACTTTATAAACGACGACGACATGATTACAATACTTCCGCTCCAGTCATGGGGATTTACAAGAAACGGAATTACACGCAATGCTTCAATTTCTGACTCTTCAGAATTAAGCAGCGCATGGTACCTGCTTCTGGCATATCAGCGCGAAGACCTTACAGGAACATACGTTTCTTCAGGCGCAAACAATACGGAAGTTGTAAAAAGCTTCCAGTCAAGCGCAGCTTCTCGCGACGAACTTTACGTTACAGGCAGCACGGATGATGACCTTTTTGCTCTCTTGATGAAAGACAAACAGACTGCCAACGATAAACTTGCAGAACTTAACACACTTGGAATTGCAAAATTCGGAAACCTTTCTGTTGTTTCTTCAGACGGAAAATACTACATAAAGGGATATGTAAGCCCAGCCTTTGTATTCAGCTGCATTCCTGCAATAATTGTATCTGCAGAAAACTCAAGTCTTTTGAACGGCATAAGCAGTTCAGAAAAATACAGTCCTTTTGCACAGCAGATTATTTCCGCAGCAGTAAGCGGCGGCCTTGCCAAAGCCCACGATCCTTCAAGCTACTACGTACTTGCAGACAACCTTTAGACAAAGCAACAGTAGGGGAAAGCCTTCCCCTCGCCCGCACTCCGTTGCGGGCTACCCTTTCCAGCGGGGACACCCCGCAACACCCCGTATAAAAAAAATGTGACAACCTGTCCATATAAGGACAAATTGTCACATTTTTACAGCAAATTTATACAAAAGTTAAACGATTATTCAACGTATATTAAACCACTGTTAAACCGTATTAAACAATCGATAAATACGCTCTACTCTATCCGTTCAAAATGTCTGGTCAAAGTAATCTTAACCTTTCCCTTTTCAACGTCAGAGGCAAAATATTCCAGCGCATTTTTCATTGCTTCGCTCAAATTAAGCCCGTAGCCTTCAAAAAATTCCTTGTACTGGTCCTTTGCTTCCTTTGGAATCTTAAATCCCACCATTACAGAGCTTTCATTAGCCTTTTTAGGAGCTTTTTCCGTCTGCTTTGTGACATTCTGTCCATATTCAGCAGATTTTGACGCAGCCTGAACTCCGTTTTCTTCCCGCAAAGCCTGAACAGCAGCCGCACCGGCTTCTTCTGGTTCATTGCCATCAACAATGCTGTTCATGGAATTAATCTGACCCGTAAGATCATAAGTAATTTTTTTCTTCTGAAGTGCCATTATTCAAGACTCCCTGCAATTTCAGTAATTGCTTCAAGGGTTTCGCCCTTAATTGACGGAAAATCCTGGATTGCATAGTGAGTTGTCTGAGCCTTTTTAAAGCCCTGATCTACCGGAATCATGAAAAATTCGAACTTTTTAAGCGCTTTTAACTGAGAAATCATGTCATCCTGGTATTTTATGCGGTTATCCTTTACGTTCATTACGATTTTTTTGAATTCAGGCTTTTCGGCAGAATCAAAATCTTTTTTCATTGTGGACAGATTGTCCATAAAAATCTGAAGTCCGTCCGTAGAAAAATAGTCAACCTGCATTACGGCAATTACTTCATCTGCAGCAAGGAAGATTGATTTTTCAAGACCTGTAAAGCTCGGCGAAGTATCTATGATGCAGTAGTCAAAGTCTTTGCTCAGTTCTGGAAGCATGTGCTTAAAGATAAAAGGCTTTGATTCGCCCATCTTTGTTGAATAGCTTCTTAATTCGCCATTAAGTCCGGCAGTAGGAATGAAAGTAAGGTTTTCTATTTTTGTCTTTGTGTATGCCTGACTAAGGCTTACCTTGCCGTAAAGAACGTCAGCAAGTTCGTAGTCAAGGCTGTCCAAAAGCCAGCTGGAAGCATTTCCCTGAGGGTCTCCGTCTATAAGCACAACACGCTTTCCGCGGCGCGCAAGTTCAACGGCAACAGACACGCTTACAGTTGTCTTTCCTGTTCCGCCTTTCTGAATTGCAAATGCATATGTCTTCATAATATCTCCAGACAATTTTTTAATTACACTGTCATTATCGGCAGCGTTAAACAAAAATTAAACTTAATTTAATCTGATTTTACCACGTTTAACCATTTTTAACAATGATTAAACTGAATTAAACTTAGTTAAATTGTATTTAACCTTCGTTTAACCAAATTATATAGATTTATCAAAAAGTTAAACATTTATTAAACTAAAGTTTAACCAAACCGGATAAAACGCTCAAAAAGAAAAAGGGGTAATGGAACACCGCATTTATACACCCTCTCAGACGCTCTAGGATTGATTCTGAGCGGTTTTCTTTTGATTTTAGGGTAATTTATCAATCTTTAATTTTACCCCCTGTTTTTTTAATCTCAGGAGCATTTCTGTTTTCTGATTTTTTTAAGAAAAACTGCCTGTAGACAAAGTTTATTACAGTTAAACAGAAATTAAACCGTATTAAACTTAATTAAATCATATTTAACTCGGTTTAACCACGTTTAACACAATTTAACAAACATTAAACTATATTAAACACAGTTTAACCAAAATTACTATTCTCTGTATTTGCTTATTATAGTCTGCTTGGCTTCTTCCAGCGCCTGATTTTCGCGTTCAATACGATTTTCAGAATTCTTAATTTCCTCAGAAGAAATCAGTGTCTTAAAAAGCTGAAGCACTTCCTGCTGGTGGTCGCGCGCAATGCTGTCATCTTCGCGGTTTAAAGCCGAACTGGAAAGAGAAAGCTTTGACCTTGTTTCGCCCTTAAGCTTGCAGTGGAAGTACCATCCTATGATTTTCTTTCCCTGCTTTACGTCTTCAATTTTTTCTACAGTGAACTGAGAATTTTCGTAGTCATTGATTTCCTTTTTGGCAACATCAAAAACGCGTTTTTTAAAGTCACTCATCATTGGATACTTGGAATCTTCAATCTGCCACATGGTGCGTATTTCCGAAACTTCAACAAGCGGAGTTTTCCAGGTTCCATCTTTTTTTGAGGCAAAACCGTGATATGACCAGCACAGCTCGTACATTCGGATTGAATACTTTCCGGTAAGGTTTCCGTAAACGTCAAGATTAATGACAGAATATCCCTTAAGGTAGTCAATAAATGCCTGGGCAACTTGCGGCGTAAAGGTAAGTTCTATGCCGTTTTTTTCAAGCGAATATTTTGATTCCACAAACCAGTGGTACAGCTTTGTCCAGCCGTCTTCCGTGCGTATGCGGATTTTCTGATCAAAGATTGTTTCTATGGCATTTTCCAGCATTTTTTTTGTGGTGCTGCCATGCGCAAGATTCAGCGTCTTCATTACATCTTCAAGACGGAATTTTACAGTAAGGTCTTTTTTTGCCGTAAGATTATCAGTATTATCTCTTTCAAGCAGAAGAGAGCATGCCATCATGACAATTCGCTTAGAACCTAAGTTCATGTCATAGATTGCTTTTGTGATGTTGTTCGGCTGAATTACATATTTTTGGTTAATTACTTTTTGAGTCTGAAATTTGATTTCAGTATCTCTTGCAAGTGATGAATAATTGTATTCATCGAAAAGCTCTGGCTCCCGATCCATTTTCCCCATTTCCCTTATATGGACTTTAGTTTATCACATGTCCACATATAAGTCGAGATTCATATTGAAGAATTTGCACAAATTATTAAAATTTGTTTTAAATTTTTGTTAATTTAAATAATATAGGCCGTTGTATTTTGTTGTAATAAAAAAAGTTATTTATGCTAATACGGACAGTTTGTCATCTTATACGGACGTAATGTCATGGTTATGCGGACAGATTGTCATTTTTTATGCAGACTTCTGCTTTTTTTCATGTGGACAGAAAATCATTCTGGTACGGACAGGTTGTCTTTTTTATGTTGACGGATTGTCACAGCCTGTTTTTCGTATTGTGATTTTCTGTCCTTATATGGACGTTTTGTCACATAAAGCAGTAGGGGAGGGGAGCAGGGGCGATAAAATACAAGTGAGATTAAAAAAAAATGCGCGAAGGAGCGAAGCGGAAGCAGACTCATCATAATAAATATTTATCAAAAATATGCTCCCAGTCACGAAGCGGAATGAAAAATCGCCCGCTAGCGGGCTAGACGCTGATTGTGGCAAAGGAACTTATGATATGCCGCTTCGCGGCACCCACAATCAGAGTCTTTTTTCATTCCGCTTCGCTCCTTCGCGCAAATTTTTTTTAAATTTATAGTGAGTTTGTTCAGAGTAGGGGAGTGGCGTTTGTGATTTTCTGTCCACATATGCTTAAAATATACGGACAGATTATCACACCTTATAAGGACATAAAATCACAATGATTTTGTGACAATTTGTCCTGGTTCCCATTCAAATTCTGTAGAATTTTTCTAGGTATACAGGCGTTAAGTAGACAGAATTTATGCATATGTGGACATAAAATCACAATATATGGACAATTTATCTCAATGCACGGACAAGATGTCACAAATATGTGGACGTTTTATCACAAAACAGGGTAGACAGAATTTATATATAAGGACAGATTGTCACATCCGAATTCCGTCTACTAAACTGTGACAATCTGTCCATATTTGATGTATAATATTCCTGAGGAAAACAAATGAATACATCAACTTATGCCGGCAAAATGCTGGAATTCATAAAGAAAAGTCCAAGCTGCTTTCATGCAGTAGAAAACATAAAGGAAATCCTTCTTGCATCTGGCTTTACAGAAATTAACGAAGGCGACCGCTGGGAACTTAAACCGCAGGGAAAATATTTTGTTTCCAGAAACGGCTCCGCTCTTATAGCATTCATAATGCCGGCCACCGCAGTACCGGCCGCCTTTTACATAACCGCAGCCCATTCAGATTCCCCGTGCTTTAAGGTAAAGGAAAATCCTGAAATGAAGTCGGCCGGACTGGTTCGCTTAAACGTAGAAAAATACGGCGGCATGCTGATTCGCCCGTGGTTTGACCGTCCCCTTAGTATAGCCGGAAGGGTCGTATACCGCGAATCCAGCACTGACGCAATAAAAATCGGGCAGAAACTTGTTAGTATAGACAGAAATCTTCTTATGATTCCAAACCTTGCCATCCACATGAACCGCGATGCCAACGACGGCGGAAAAATCAACGTTCAGAACGAAGTCCTTCCCCTTGTTTCCACCTGCGCCGACTTTTGCCTTACAGACCTTCTGGCTTCCCAGGCAGGAATTCCCGCAGACAGCATAATCGGCCACGATATTTTTCTATATAATAGGGATGAACCGTCGTTCTGGGGCTTTCAGGACGAATTCATCTGCTCTCCGCGCCTTGACGACCTTGAATGCGTATTCACTTGCTGCACGGGCTTTGTAAATGCTGCCTGTACGGATTCAGACGGTGTAAGGGCATTTTGTATGTTCGACAACGAAGAAGTAGGAAGCCAGAGCCGACAGGGAGCTGCTTCAACATTCTTAAAGGACATCCTTCACAGAATTTGCCTGTGTTCCGGCTGTTCAGAAGAAGACTACCAGCGCGCAGTTGCAAAGGGTTTTTTAATCAGTGCTGATAATGCACATGCCGTTCACCCTAATTATGTTCAGTCTGCTGACCCTGTTAATCAGCCTGCAGTAAACGGCGGACCGGTTTTAAAATTCAACGCATCCCAAAAATATACAACAGACGGGCTTAGCGCCGCAGTTTTCCGCGAAATCTGTAGAAAAGCCGGTGTACCGTGTCAGGTTTACACAAACAATTCAAACACGCCGGGCGGTTCCACCCTTGGAAACATAAGCACAAAGCAGGTTTCAATCTGCTCTGTAGACATAGGACTTGCCCAGTGGGCAATGCATTCTCCTATGGAAAGTGCCGGAGCAAAAGACGTGGACTATATGGTAGAAGTTGTAAAATCTTTCTATTCGAATCCGGTCCGCACTTGAAAAATTTATAAAAAAGTCTTTAAATAAACGGACAAAGATTTTAGTCATGGGGTTAATATGATTTGGTTAATTGGCTGCAAAGGAATGCTCGGAACAGAAATTGCGCGTCAGCTTAAGGAAAATAATATTGAATTTAAGGGAACTGACATTGATGTAGACATTACATCCCCGAAAGCTTTGGACAGCTTTGCTTCATCCCTTAGCGGACTTAAATATATAATCAACTGTTCTGCATATACAGCCGTAGACAAGGCAGAAAGCGAAAGTGATTTTGCCCGTCTTCTTAACGAAAAAGGCCCGGAAAACATTGCATCTGTAGCAAAAAAATACGGCGCAAAGATGATTCATATTTCTACAGACTATGTTTTTGACGGCACGGGCAGCACACCAAGAACAGAAGACATGCCGATTGCCCCGATCGGAGTTTATGGCGTAACAAAAGCTGACGGAGAAAAGGCAGTAGCTTCTACTACAGATGAATATTATATCCTTAGAACAGCTTGGCTTTACGGCTGGGCCGGAAAGAATTTTGTTTACACAATGATTCGCGCCATGAACACACACGATGCCGTAAAAGTTGTAAATGATCAGAAAGGAACTCCGACTTTTGCCGCAGATCTTGCTTCTGTAATCATTCAGATAATCAAAAAAGATGATGTTCCGTATGGAATCTACCATTGTACAGACCTTGGCGAAATTACCTGGTGGGATTTTACAAACGAAATCAAAAGACAGGGAATAGAAAAGGGCTGGATTACAAACAAAGACTGCGTCGTAAATCCGTGTACAACAGATGAATATCCTACACCTGCAAAGCGCCCGGCTTATTCAGTTTTAAGCAAGGACAAAATCCAGAAAACCCTTGGCATAGCTCTGCCTGACTGGAAAGAAAGCCTTTCCAAGTTCCTGTCTTCTCCTTTATTTGATAAAGCAAGAATTGAATAGAAAAATAGGTGGTTGAGTTTGTCGATTCGTAAGAGCACGAAGTAAACCACCTGTTGTGAATTAAATTCTTAAAAAAAATCATTTTTTACATGCTTCTTGTGTAGCACAATTTATTAAAAAGACTTAATATGAAAACATGAGAAGATATGCAGTTTTATCAGTTTTTGTATTTTTGTTAAGTTTATTTGTTTCTTGCAGCCTGATTGAACCGAGTGAAAAAAAAGCTTCACTTGCAATCGGTCTGAATGTTTCCCTTCCTGAAAGCAGTTTTCTTCAGGCAAATTCGGCATCTCATTTGCTGCAGTTTGATGAAGAACCCCATATCGAGGATGAAGAATTTAATTTCATCGAATACACCGCTGACGTAACAATTACATGGGATGGTGGCGTTTCTATGGGTTCCGGAAAAATTAAAAGAGCAAAGTGGCAGGAAGAACACGGCGATGGAAACAAAGCATCCGGTACAGTTGCCGTAATCAATCTTCCAATGAATAAAACCCTTTTTGCATTAATAGAAATTAAAGACTCAGACGGCGACGTTCTGTATTCCGCAAATAAAACATTAATCCTTGCCGGCGAAGTTACCCCGATAACAATTGACCTTGCATATAGCGTTGATGCGGATGGTTCTATAAACCTTAAGCCTGAAACAACAGAACTTTTGATTAAGGCTGAATACGGTACACAGAAAGATTCAGATACATCGATAGAAACATTCAATATTGAAGATGGTAAGGAACTTGTATTTACCTGCCTTAATGCTGACGGCACAAAAATTACTGAAAACGTTACATATGAATGGCGTATAAACGGCACAAATCTTAATGATGATTCTACAGAAGACTATGACGATACAGACAGCATTGTTTTTAATCCAAAACAATGTGCTCTTGTAGATATTGGAGGCAAAAATACTGTTGAATGTTTTGTAAAATACGCATATGTAAGTTCTGCAAAAACAGTTTCCTGCAGCAGAATGTTTGCATTTAATTTTACAGAAGCTGATAGTGAGCAGTATATTTACCCTAAAAATGCTGGATCCGGTGAACTTTATATATATGATTGTACGATGAAAAATTCATATGAATTTTGCAGTTCAAATTTATATGCATTTAAAGACAGTACATTTACTTTTCTAGATTCTGAATATGATAGTGATTCAGGTACTTATAGCTATAAGATAATAGAATATTCATATGTAAATGGTGTTTACTCAGAAACTTCGTCTACTCCTATTTCAAATTATGGACTTAGTTCTGCTTCAAAAGCAGCATATGATACAGATGGATATCTATGGATTTATGGGAAAGATGGCGAGAATAACAATTGTTTTGTAAAAATAATGGGTTCTGAATATAAATCTGTAACTTATACTATATCAAATTCTAGATTTGCTATAGCCGATAAATATTTTGTTTATGTTAATACTAATGATAATTCTGAACAAACCCTTAATTGCAAGCAAATTAATTATACTGAAGGAACTCCCTCATTTGATACTGAAATTATTGATTCTAAAACTATTACTGCATTAGGAAAGACTTGTTATATAGTTGGAATTTATCCTGTAAAAAACGGTGATATATACAAAATATATGTATTGGTTAATTTCATAGATTATTCGAATGGTATGTCAGCTGAGGAAGGTTCTACTGATACTATTACAGGAGGAATTGCAGTTGCAGCAATCACTGAAACTGGTTTTGATTTTGATAAAAATGTGAATAACAGCATAAAAATTTATGGAATTGCTACAGCTGATACAGTTTCAGATTTGAAACAGGCTCCAGACAAAACAATAAAATTAATTATACCTACACCTGAAAATGAAAAGTGCCAGTTCTATAATCCACTTGGTTTTTATGCCATCAAGGAAGATGAACTTTACATTCCAGATACTGGAATATATCAAAAAGTAGATTCTGACTATAACTGTGCAAAATACAAATCAAGAATAATGAAGTTTAACCTTAAAGAAAAAACTGTTAGTGTTGCCATGGAAGATCCTTCTATAGTAATTACGTTGCCTGGTAGTGGTCTCATTAATAGTCTTATAATTGAAAAATAATCAGGAGAGATATATGAAAAAGATTTTTAGTGCATTAATTTTATTTGCCCTGATTTTTGCAGGCTGTTCAAACAGCGATTCTGTTTCAGAAAAGTTTTTGCTTGCCTCTATTTTTAATCAGGAAGAACAGGGAACAGAATATAAAATTTCTGTAAAACAGGCAGAAAGCCGTGTATTAGGCGTAAACAACAGTTATCTGTTAGACTATCTTAATGACATAGTATGGACAGTAAGTCTTTATCCAAGTGAACGTAATACATATAAAGAAGCCCGCTCTGCTTATTTTCAAAATCTTAAGGCAGATTCAAATGGTAATATCTCTTTTAAGATGATTAAAAAGGGTCATTATTCAATTTATCTTTTCGGCTCGTATACAGATTCTGAAGAGGTAACTTATTCGTTCCATGCAGAAAAAGCCGATGTAGATTTGTCTGAAAATTCAGGCAGTCGAATAGACATGGAAGTTTCTTCCGTACAGAATAGTGGAGATGAAGGTTCATATTCTATTAATGTTGAATTTGATATGGAAATATGGGAAAATGATTTCTTAGGAGACACTAATCTTTCTTTCTCTCTTACAAACGTTTCTTCAACATTTGATTCTGGTTCAATAACAGAAGAATATATTTCTGTTACTTCTACGATTAAAGAAAGTAAAAAGATTTTTACGCTTGAACCAAACCCATCTACAAGTACAGGTCTTGCCCCTGGTTTTTACAGACTTACAGTAGGCTTAAAAGAATTTCAGAACGGCATAAATACAATAAGCCTGGACAATATTCCGCTTTCTGACTCTATTATTGCAATAAATTCTGATAAAATTACAGAAGGAACTGTAGAAGCGTATTATACATATTCTTTGAACAGTCTTCGTCCTTATTATTATGCAAATTCTGATCCAAGAAGCACTGGTAACGGACTTTACCCGGAAACAGCTGGTTATGTCTGGAATATTATTGATACATTGATAAGTGCTCCTTGGCAGGAAGATGAATCTGTTGTTGTATATTGCGGTGATTTTGTTTTGGATGCAAAAGAGTATAATTCAATTGTAAAAGACAGTGCAAAATCTGACAGTACATTCTTTAGTAAAAAAGGAAGTATATCTGTAATTTCTAGCACCGGAACATATACGATTTCTTCTTATACTGTTACTGTCAATAACGGTAAAGTTGTTTTTGCTGATTCTTCTAATACTAAATCTTCATTGGGAGTAATAAAAGGTGATAGTTTTAGAGGAGATTCTGATTATATCGGTGTTTTTGAAAATAATGTTGTTTTGGAAACAGCTTTAATGCCGTTCAGCACATGTTATATTCATGATCCGGAAAATTATTTGGATAAAGATAATCCGTTTATTAGGATTTCAAATACGCATGCAGAAGCACAGGCAATTTATGTTTCAGATTATAACTTTTTAACAAAATTAAATTCAGCCATTACAGGCGCATCTACGCTTAAGCTTTATGTTTATGACAAGGCAAAGAAAGACTACTATTATGACCTTTCTTTTGAAGTTGCAGTAGACACAGATTATGTTAATTCTGGAGATACTGCTCCTACAGGAACTTACGCTAATCTTTATCTTGTTAAGAGGGGTGGTTCTCTTATATCCACAAAAGACAGTTATTATGACCTTTCTATAAATGCTACAGGCATTTATGACGGCGGACAGAAAACTTATAACAAATCTGCTGATGCAACATTTGACTGGAATGACAACCTTTCTTCTACAATAAATTTTGCTGCATCTTATAATAAAGAAGTATCTCCATCATCATTTGAGTGGAAAATTAACGGCAAATCTGTTGGGACGGGCTCAACAATTAATCTTAAATATTCGCAGTTTATTACCGGCACTGACAACTATATTTCCTGCACAATGAAATGCGGTAATGATGAAGTTAATACTGTTATGAAACTTAGTTTTAATGAAACTGCGGCTAATACTGATTGGGTTGCATTTGAAAGATCTTATATAGATTATGATGAACAATATGTCATTGATTATTATTCTGACGAAGGTTCTTCAAATATTGTTTTAAACAATATTCAAATGCCAAGAACTTCCGAAGATTCATGGAATTACTGGAATTTAAATGACGGTTATTTGTATATTTGTCAATGTACGTCTTCTTCAATTTCAGATTTTTTTGCCTATAAAATAAGCAATTCATCAAAAAAAATAATAGAGGATTTAAATTATGCATATAGCAAATTTAAAAATGATATTGGTAGTTATCTAATTGTAGATATGAACAAATATAACGGAGAGATTTATTTGCTGTTAAAATCAACAGATACTTCTCCTTCTGGAACTGATTATTGTATAGCGGTTTGTCCTTTAATTGCAAAATCAGATGTTTCGGGAAATAACAAGGTATACAAGACAGACACTTTTAATGTTGATGTTAATTACGAAGGTACTGCTTTGTCGCTTAGTCAAATGGCTGTATACGGAAATTATGTATATTTGTCATTTGAAAATGGAAAAACTAAAGGAATATATAAGATTAAGATTAACCGCACTAATAATGGGCTTAGTATAGAAGATGGTACAAAAATTGACGATGCCACAACTGCGGCTATATATAGCGACTCATTTCCTTTGAAACCTATTTATTCTTATTCTGATTTAACACAGAATTATTCAGATATGGCAGTCGTTAACGGTAAATTGTATGTTACAATGTACAGTTATTCTGATGCGCAGTCTCTATATTATACAAATTTAGGTGCTATTGCATGTCTATCTATAAGTAATGAAGATGGAAGTTTAACTCAGGAAGGTTTATATGGCGTTAATCCTGAAATGTTGCAGGATCAAGGGACAGAATATACCTATGCTCCTTCTGGGAAAAATCCTGAATATTTTTATGGAGTTTATAAAATCCTTGCAATAAAAGACGATCATATTTTATTACAGGATGGAGGAATCTATACAGATAATTTTATTTCAACATCTGATTTGTATTTTAGAAATACAGATCGTGTTGTATATTTTGATTTGTCTACATCTTCAATTAATACAGAAAAGACACGTACTGATTTTACAATAGTTAAAAAATCTGCTTCAGGTATTGTATTGTACTAGAAAGGAGAGTTTATATGAAAAAAATTATTTTTATAATGACTGCAATTTTGGTATTTTTATTTTTTGGCTGTTCAGATACTCAGAATTTAACAAATTTAAGTTCACTACTTTTAGCAAAAAATACATTATCTTCTAATGAATCTGATTCAGAATTAATCCCTGTGGAATTATGTTTTGCAGAAACAGATTCAAGAACTCTTATGCCAACTTTTTATGAACAAGCGAAAGATTCAAGAACAAACTGGACAGCTGTATGTTTTCCGACGGAAGGAGATCCGTTTGAATTGACAATTAAACAGGATAATAATTTTTATGAAAGACTATGGCTTTATGTTGAACTAAATAAGACTTATGACAAGATAGTTTTTACAGGTATAAATAACGATGCTTGTAAATATTATTTTTCAGACGCTGGTTATCAAGAATGCAAAGTAACATATTCTGGAGTGCTTGAAAATATCTCATTTTCTCTTGAAAAAAGAAATTCAATAAAAGTTCCTTATACAATTGATTCTATTGAAACTCCAGATGGCACAGATTATTATGCTGATGATAACTTAGGATACATAGCCAAGGTTCATATAAAAGGTGAATTTGCTGTGTTTGCTTCATGTTCTGCTTCTTTGATTAATCTGGATGATAACACTATTTTCTATAGCTGTTCCACTCCTAACTCAGATGACAATGGTGTTGTATTTAATTTTACGGAAACTTCTCCAGACAATGTTACAGAAGGTCTATATAGGTTCGTTTTAAATACGGACTCAATGGATAATAATTTTAATATTTCTTCCTCTGAATTATTGTATTCTGATTATGATTCAATCTATGTTATGAAATATAGTTATGCCGATGCATATCTTACACCGATTACAGATGAACGTTTTTATTCAGTTTATTTACATGCAACAACAACCCCAGAAGCAGATGGCGATGGAAGTTCTGTTGCTTATCCCAAATATATAAAAACAGTTTTTGAAGAAGACTGTAAAAACGAAGCATATAAATATAAAAATATTTATATTTATTGCGATGACAGTTTTATTCTTGATTATGTAGATTTGTATGGTGAAGATGGATCTAGCGGACTTTTTGGTGCATTACCAGATGATGCAGCAAAAACAAAATCTATTAGTATAATTACTCCAAGTACAACTTACCGTTTAGAAGCATATGTTGATTATTCAGATCCAACTAAAAATGAAAATATATTGTCAATCTATGGTGAAAATGTGAAATTAAAAGGAAAAGGAACTTATTCTACTTTTAATTTTTACCTTTATGATTCTGTTATTAATAATCCATATGGAGATTCACATGCTATTTCTGTTCCATTATTTATAACTTTATATGATGGGGCTGCAATTGATTTAAAAAATATTACTAGCAGTCAAGATGTAACAGATGGAAAAATTATTTTTAATTTTGAGAATTACGAATGCTTAAATGTTTATGATAGCAGTGTTCACACTCTAGTTAAAGGACTAAAAAATAAAGCAGATACATATACTTTTAATTTTACAGATAATAATCATATGAAAAAAGTTAATAATATTAGCGAACACTATTTTTTAGACATTGACTCTTCTACTTCATATGAATTAAAAAGTACTAGTACTGATGACGGAGCAGACGGTTATTATCTTGAATTGCAGGAATAAGGCAGTTATATGGCTAAATTGTTTGTTATTGCTTATCTGCAATAAGGTTTGTTATATTAAAAACAGGCGGCATTTCGCAATTTAGCGTCTTGCTTCACTTTGCGGATAAAGACCGCCACGAGGTTCTAGCCTGTGGCGGTCTTTTTTATAAAGTTGAGCTATTAATTGCGAAATTCTATGTATAGTGGTTTGACAGGCTCAACTACCGTTAAATGAATGGTATTGTGCAATGCAGAATTTGTAATGGTGTAATCATCGGGGAATTATGTTTTTGTTTGGAAAGAAAAAAATTGATATAAGCGTTCTTGTTCCTGTGTATGGCACGGAAAATACTTTGCTGCGGTGTCTGGAATCTGTAAAGGCGCAGGTGACAGAAGGATGTTCTATAGAACTTGTTGTTGTTGACGATTGTTCGCCCGGTAAGGATGAGGACGGGCGTTCCTGTGCAGAAATTGTAAAGGGTTTTAAGAAAAAATGTAATTTTCCGGTTCAGTATATTCGTCATGCGCAGAATAAGGGTGCGTTTGAAGCGCGGCGGACGGCGGTTTACGCTTCTAATGGTGCGCGGGTTTTTATGCTGGATAGCGACGATTATCTGGAAGCCGGCGCTTTACCTGGGCTTTTAAATTATGCAAAGGAAAACAATGCTCAGATTGTTCATAGTGCTTTGCGGGTAGTAGGCAGCGGTTCTGAACATTACATGCAGGAAATGAATTCTAAGGCTCATAATGTTCATTTAGGGGAACTTTGCGGGCATCAGATTATAGAGCATTTTTTAATCGACATGGATATTATTGGGTTTATGTGTGGTAAGCTTTACGACCGCGAGCTTATTTTGAATACAATGGAGCATATTCCGCCTGTTTCCTGTACTATGGCAGAAGATTATCTTCAGTTTGTGTGGCTTTCTTACGAGGCGGCTCTACACGACTGTAAATATCTTGGTGTTGAAGACTCCGCCTATGTGTATTGCGTTGGAAACGGCATTACTGGAAACCGCAAAATCACTGACATTAAGAACTGGGAAAAGATTGTTTCTACGGCATCGGTTTTTACGTCTATTTTTTCAGAAATAGAAAGCTTGCCAGAGCCACAGATGGAAAAAGTCTTTACAAAAGAAATTATGGACACCATAAAGCAGAACTGCCGCTCTTTTCTTGCGCACAATATAATGACGTTCCGCAAAATGGTTGAGCCTGAAATAAAAGAAGAAGCCTACGAAATGCTCTGCGACTACTGGGGCCGCGATTTTGTTAAAGAAATAGAAGCCGCACTGGAAAATAGCAGATTTTAAGGTAATGGGGTGGGCGGCGATTTACTGCTAAGCTTTTACCGTAATGTTTTCTGCAAGTTCAAGAACTTTTTCCAAAGGCAGGCCGGTGCATCGTGCAATTTTTTCTGGAGAATCACCTTCTTTCAGAAAATTTACTGCCGCTTCAACAGCTTTTTCCATGCGACCGTCTTTTTGTCCTTTAGAAAGCCCCTCAGAAAGACCTTCTGCGTAGCCATCTTCGCGGCAGATGCGCTTGAATTCATCTTCGTCAAATTCCGTTAAACTCATACCAATTACCTCTGCTTTTTGGATTTTGAAGAAGTTGCCCAAGAGGTGTTCTTTTTCTGCCCAACCGATTGCTTCTTCAATGGCTTCGTCGCTAGTCAAGCCGGATTTTATGTTGTTCTTGATTCTATAGACGTAGCAACTGTAATCATACAACGCTTTGCAGCTTTTTTGAAGTTCTTTTGCATAAAAAGGGTGAATGTTAAGCACTTTTGCAGTCCATTCGTAGGCTCCGGAATTGTCTTTGTTCATAAAGGCATCGGAAAGTTTAAGCGTCCATTCTTTTGGATCGGTTTCGCTGCCAGTATAGAAAACGATGAACTCCGGCGTAGGAATTTTTACAAGCTGGGTACTTATCAAATTTTTCCCGTTTTTAGTAAGGTAATTCTGGTACAACTGCGAAAAATACAGCAATCCACGAAGCGGCATGTTCGGGTTGCGCGAGCTCTGCTGTTCGTAAAGGTTCATCTCTGTGCCTAAGAGAAACGAAATGTCGTTGTGCATTGTAATGTAAATTACGTTTTCAATAGTGTTCAGTTCAAGCGCATCCGGGTCGGTGTAATTTGTGCCGTTCAGGGTGTTGTATAGTTCAAGTCGCCATTTTTTGCTGTTTTCATCATCACGCCCAAAGATGAACTTAAAAAGGCGGTCTTTGTACTGGCTCTGGTGGCTGGTAAGAAAATCGTGTTCCATAAAAAAACTCCATATATATATTTCTAAAATATATATATGGAGTTTTCGTAAAAAAATGCATTTCCCGGCGTTTATTTCTGCAAAAGTGTAAAGGTTCCCCTAATTTCTTTTGGGGTACCGATCCAGGACGGATCAATGTCGGCTGGATTTTCTGCGTTGTAGGCAACTCCAAAATCATCCTGCGGCTTTGGATATGTTCCTTTAATAAAGAATTTTTCCAGAAGGGAAATATAGTATTTGCATACGTTGTCGTTCGGGCGTACTGTAAGAAGCTTTTTGAACTGCTCCAGGGCCTGTTCGTACTTTCCGGCTTCAAAAACGCGCATTGTCTGTTCCCATGCAGAAATGTAGCGGTGCAGGTTTTCGTCGCAGTCAGAAGCAAAGCATATCAGTTCGTAAAGGCGGATAGGAGTTTTTACGTTTACTACCTGTACGCGGTCAAGGCTGCGCACAACAAAACTGTCATCAAGACCCATTCGTGTGGCTTCGCTTATAAGAATACCGTCCGTGCAGTACTGCTTGTTTACGCCTTCAAGACGGCTTGCAAGGTTTACGTTATTTCCCATTACGGTGTAGTTCTTTTTGTTTTCTGAACCCATAAATCCGGCTACAATTTCGCCGCTGTTAATACCGATTCGGGTAAAGATTGTCCTCTTGTTCTGAACCATTATAGTGAATGCCCTGTAAAGGGTTGGATCCATTTCTGCAGGGCAGGTTCCAGCATTAACTGCTTCTATAATTTCCTGATTAATGACTTTTTCGGCAGCCTTCATCTTGATTGCGGCAGAACAAGCCCGGGCAGCGTGGTCATCCATCTGAACAGGGGCACCCATAAAGGCAACGATTGCGTCTCCTTCGTATTTATCTACGGTTCCATGCTCGTTTATGATGATTTCGCTCATGCGGGTAAGATAATAGTTTAAAAGCTGTACCAGTTCGCTTGCAGAAAGCAGTTCGCTGAAGCCCGAAAATTTCTGGATGTCCGTAAAAATTGCAGACATTTCCATGTTTTTTCCACCAAGTGTCAGTTTTGACGGATCCTTGATGATTTCATTTACTACGTCTTTTGAAAGACATTGGCTGAATGCGTTTGTAATGAATTTCTTGTCTTTTTCGCTCGATCTGAATTTGATTACGGTTACAGAAATTACAGAAAAAGCCGTAAGGATAAATGCGTTTACGGCCGGCAGGTATACGCTGAAACCTGCCATTGCAATAATTGGAAGCGCAGAAATGATTACAATCAGCAGGACAAATGTTACAGCCTGAACAAGTCCACGGCGGTTAAACTGAATCATGAGTGCGGCGTATGTAAGAATAACTGCAAGAAGAGTATACCAGTACCAGTCAACTGGCTGAATGAAATCCCTGTTCATGATTGTGTTGTATACGTTTGCGTGTGTTCCTACGTTTGGATAAGACTTGTTGAACGGAGTAGAGCCAAGATCTGTTGTTGCAGTTCCCGTATTGCCGATGATACAGAATTTTCCTGCGTACATTTCTTTCATGGTTGTAAAATATGTTGTGTAATCTTCAAGGTCGTAAGAAAGTTTTTCAATGTCCTGCATGAATTCCGGGTTGTACAATGCGGCATTAGAAAGAAGAAGTTCATTAAAACTTTCGCTGTTCATAAATGCATTTACATTTTCAAAGAAAGCGGCTCTTAGCGCAAAATACTCTTCAAACATAGAAGAATCAGTTTCCCCGCCAATTGCAAAAGAGTCTTTGTCGTAGCCGTTCATGCAGCTTAAAAGGAAAAGTTTGTATTCCTGAATGTCGCTGTAGTCATTCAAAAGTTTTTTGTATTCGCTGCGGTATGCAAGCGGTTTTCCGTTTGCGTAAGTCAAATTTGCCGCTTCAAGGCTGTTCAAGCTGTTAAGGCCGTCTACAATTCCTTTTTCCAGCTGGTTCAAATACCAAGGATAAAAAATTGAATTGTGATTGAAAGATGTATTTTCATAATCAATTTCTTCTACACCGTCTTCGTTTGTCCTGATTGTTGTAAACGGCTTATGGAGCCAGTTGATAAGCATTGTTCCGTTGTCATCCAGAGGAATTTTTATTGTTTTCTTTGAATTTTCGCCCGGAATGGAACATTCGTAAAGAATCAGCGTCTGCCCGTGCAATACAATTCTTGAAGGCTTTATGATTTTAAGCATTGGAGCCATTGCAAGCTGGCCAAGAACACCGTCTTCATATTCCAGAAGGAGCTTAATGCGGCGGCGTGTACCGTCCGAGTCAATATTTACGTTTGTGTAGCCAGCACCTTTTGCATGAGAAAGGATTTTGTTCAGTGCCGGAGAAAAATTTACATAATCCTTGTGGCAGCCCAGCTTTTCAAAAGAGTTGTTTCTATCTTCTGCTTTGTACAAAAAGCGTTTTTTTGCATAGTCAAGCTCGTCCTGAGAGTAGGTAATTGCAAGGTCGCCGGAATTGATTGTAAGCCACGTGTTGCCAAAAAACTGAACGGCACGCGCAAAATAATCGTCGTTATCAATAAAAATATTGTCCAGTTGATTTACCATCTGCGGGTTTGCTTTTATTTTTTCAACAAGATTCTGGTCAATCGTCTTTCTTGAAGGAGAAAGGTATTCAATATCGAAAAGTGCTGTCTGCGCACCCAGTTCACGTATTGTAATAAGTACATCGGCAATTTTATCTCTTGTCCATGGCCATTCGCCCATTTCGTTCAGAGCCATGTCGTCAATGTCTACAAGAAGAAGTTCCTGGCGTTCTGCCGGAGCTTTTTTTAAAGAAAGAAGGATGTCGTAAATGCGGTAGTCAAATTTCTGGAACAGTCCGAAAACTGAAAAGACTGAACATACGATAGAAATAATGGCGATAATTACGAATTCAACTGAAAATCTTTTGAAATTTTTATCTTTTAAACGATTTTTGCTATTACTACTCATGACTAAAATTATAACATTCATTATGATAAAATATAAGGGTTATTGTTAAGGAAACTTATAAAAACTTTAGTTTTTAAAAATAGAGGGTTTTAAATGTTAAGAAAAATTGTCTTACTTTTAGTTTTTGCTTTCTGTGCATTTCATGTAACTGCCCAGAGCTCGCAGAAAATTTCGGAACTGCTTGAATTCCAGAATCTTACAAACGGACAGGCTTCTTACCTTATTGCATCTTGCATGGGGCTTGTAGAAGAAAATGCAACCTATGAAGATTCCTATAATGCTCTGGTTTCTGAAAAACTTTTCAAGGAAAGCAATTCTCCAGATCAGCTTCTTACTCTTGCAAAAGCTGCTCATCTTTGTGTAAAAAGTTCGGGAATAAAAGGCGGACTGCTTTATTCAATCTTTCATAATGACCGTTACGCGTTCAGGGAACTTAAGGCTTTAGGAATTATTCCGGTTTCAATGGATCCTTCTGTAAAGGTTTCCGGCACTGATTTGATTGCCCTTATGAATTGCTGTGATGAAAAGGCAGGTAAAAAATAATGAGTTCTAGCGCAAAAATAAAGTTTTTTTCTATATTAATTTCTGTTCTTGCAATGGGTTCTTCCTTTGCATTTGATTTTGGTGGACTTGTAACTAACGATACAATCATCAAAACTTGTCAGGATTCTAAATTCCGTCTTGATCAGAAAAACTCTGCTTCCCTGTGGTTAAGACAGTCAATTTCTGAAGACGGCAGCAGTTATTTTGCTGCGGAAACAATTTATTCTTTTGAACGTGATTTTAATGTTGATTCACCTGTAAATGTTCTTGATGTTGATCTTTGTAAGCTTGTTCTTAAAAAGCCGGTCGGAAAGGGATCTTTGGGAATCTCTGCCGGAAGATTCTACTATTCTGACCTTACTGGAACAATCTACAATCAGCTTTCTGACGGAATTGAATTCCTATATGAATCGCCTGTAGTGCAGGTTACTGTTTATGGTGCATACACAGGACTTTTGAATGCACAGAATGCAAAAATGATTAGTTCTGAATCTTATACAAATCTGGCTTCAAGCCGCAATAAGGCTAAGTTAAATTCTTTGGTACAGGATAGATATATTACAGAAGAATTTAGCGGTCTTGTTTCAATGATGCTTGATCCTGATATGGCACTGGATAAAAAATATAATCAGCTTGAATCTAAAAAAATGGCTACTCCAATGAATCTTGCTGTTATTAACAGACTTACTCCGGAATCAGATGCTTTCTATCTTGATCCGGACAAAGTTTATGATATGGCAGAAAAATATGCCGTTGGTTCTGTTGCAATCGGTTTTCCGGGATTGATTAAAACTCAGTCTTTGAGTGCACAGTTCCTTGGCGCATTCAGACTTGAAAAATCATCATTTAATAGAATGTATGCCATTCTTGCTGCAGAAGGTCCTATTGCTCATTCCCTTTACTACGGTGTTAATACTTCATTTGGTTTTACTCAGTATGACGGAAGCGGAACAGAGGTTTCTAATCTTTCTAAGGCGGGACTTGTTTATTATTCAAACTTTAAGTCGGCTTCTATCGGGCTTAACGGAGTTTATGCTTCTTGTGCACAGGGCGGACTTGAAAACTTCCATGGTATTACTCAGGTTTCTGCAACTTATTCGCTCAGGGAACTTCAGCATACAGGGCTTGCCAAGGTAGGGCTTACAGCTTCAATTAAACCGGTTGACTCGCTTATGATTATTGCTGCATGTGACTGTGTTGCTTCTGCTCATGAAAGCGACGAACTGGATGAATTTTCGTATTCAGGAATGCAGTATGCTGCCGGCGTAAAGTGGCAGGCTAAGAGTGACCTTATGTTTGCGGCTTCTGTTACACAGTATCTTTCTAAAGAAAGCTGCGACGATATGGATAAAACTGCATTCAGTTTGAGTGCGGCACTTTCGTTCTAAGTTAAGGGGGATGTTTATGAGTAAGAGAAATATAATAAGTTTTTTAGTTCTTGTTTCTTCATTGTTCTGTTCAAATGTTTATGCCGCTGACTTTTATGCAGAGGTTGTTTCTGTAACAGGACGCGCTGACTACATGAAAAATGATCAGTGGACTGCGGCTAAGGCCGGCGACAAGCTTTCTAAGGGAACAGTAATTCAGACTGGATTTAAGAGCGAACTTGTTCTTAAAATTCAGGATTCTGTAGTTAATGTTGCTCCGCTTACTAGAATGACTATTGAACTTTTAAAATCACAGGAAGAAAAAGACAGTTCCAGCATTTATGTTGCGACTGGTTCCGTTTCTTCTGAAGTAAACAGAACAAATAATCGTAAGGTTGGCTTTACAGTACGTTCGCCTGTTGCAACCGCTTCTGTTCGCGGTACAAAGTTTGGTGTAAGAAATGTATTCAGATCCACTGCTGTTAATACGGGTCATGGTTCTGTAGAAACCTGGCCGACAGACGTTTCTGCTCCAAAAGTTGATATGAGTGATTCAAATTCTCCTAACGCTCTCTTTAAAGATAAAAATGGAAATGAATCTGACAAAGTAGATTCTTATGAAACTCCGGGAAAAGGTTCTTCGCTTGTAAGCAGAAATCAGAGTATTAATTATTCTGAAAACGGAAGCATTTCTTATGCTTTGACCAATGCACAGGAATCAAGCGGAACTGCTTCTGCTGTAGACAAGGAATCTAAGAAAGAGGCTGTTAATGCTGTTCCATTTGCGGGAACTTCAGGCATTCAGCTTGTTTCTTCAGGCATTATTCCTGAACAGACTTCTGGTGCTCTTTTGGGAGAACCTGCAAACAGCACAGTTACTATTTCCGTAACATTCCCGGAATAGGCAGACAGGTCGCATAAAAAATGTACAAACAGGGATTACTGAACTGATTATATAAAACCAGTCCATTGACTAATAAAATTAAAACTTTTAAAATTGTGCAGTTTATGGATATTGGTTTTATACAGAAAGTAATTCCCATGTATGTTGCAGCTGCCGGCCTTACGCTTAAGCTTTCTTTACTTGGAATTGTCTTTTCGATTGTTTTAGGTCTCTTTTGTGCTCTTGTTAAATATGCAAGGATTCCGGTTTTAAGGCGTATTGTTGACGTTTATATTGAAATTTCCAGAAATACGCCGCTTCTCATTCAGCTTTTCTTCCTTTATTTTGCTTTTCCGCGCATGGGGATAAAGCTTTCTTCCGTTCAGTGTGCGCTTATCGGGCTTACTTTTTTAGGCGGAAGCTACATGGCAGAAACATTCCGCAGTGCTCTTGAAAGCGTTTCTAGAATTCAGATTGAAAGTGCCCAGTGCATTGGGCTTACTAAACGTCAGGTTGTGCAGTACGTAATTTTTCCGCAGGCTTTCTCTGTGTCTGTGCCGGGCTTGTGCGCAAACATCATGTTTATGATTAAGGAAACTTCTGTATTCAGTGCGGTTGCGCTTGCTGACCTTATGTATGTGGCAAAGGATCTTATCGGTCTTTATTACAAAACAGATGAAGCGCTTACCCTGCTGTGCGTTTCTTATTTTATTCTGCTGCTTCCAGTTTCGCTTTTAGCTTCGTTTGCAGAAAGGAGATTGCGCTATGCTCAGTTCGGACATGCTTGATTCTATTGCGCGCGCTTTCGGCGTTCTTTTTATGGGGACCAATTTTGTCCGTCTTCTTGGCGGGCTTTGGGTTACTGTGTGGATTGCGCTTGTTTCTGTAATGCTTTCTGTTATTTTTGGGTTCGGATTTGGAATCGTTATGACTTTTAAAAATCGTGTCATAAAGATTGTAAGCCGCATTTACCTTGAATTTATGCGGATTATGCCGCAGCTGGTTCTTCTGTTCGTTGCGTATTACGGTCTTACAAGAGCGTTCGGCATTTCGCTTAGCGGAGAAGCTGCGTCAATTCTTGTGTTTACTTTGTGGGGAACTGCCGAAATGGGAGATTTAGTTCGCGGTGCTCTGGAAAGCGTTCCACGCCATCAGTATGAAAGCGGACGTGCACTTGGGCTTACGGAAAGGCAGGTTTTCTTCTATATAATTATTCCGCAGACGATTCAATCGCTTATTCCGCTCTGCATGAATCTTGTTACTAGAATGATAAAGACGACTTCACTGGTTGTTTTTGTAGGCGTAATAGAAGTTGTAAAAATCGGGCAGCAGATTGTAGAGGCAAACCGTCTTACGGTTCCAACCGCGGCAATTGCGGTTTATTTTGTAATCTTCATGATGTATTTTTTTGTGTGCTGGATTTTAAGTCTTGGGGCGCGCTATATCGAAAAGAAACAGAAGTAATTGTAGAAGTTATAAAAGGATTTTGTTCAGGGGTAATTTATGTCATTGCTGGAAATAAAAAATATAAAGAAGTCGTTTGACGGACATACGATTTTAAAAGACGTTTCGCTTAACGTAGAAAGGGGCGAAGTTATTGTTATTCTGGGGCCGTCTGGCTGCGGAAAGTCGACCCTGCTTAGGTGCATTAACGGGCTGGAAAAAATTCAGTCTGGCGAAATCCATCTGGACGGCGAACTTATTTCTAACAGGACAAAGGACATGCACCTTATCCGCCAGAAGATTGGAATGGTCTTCCAGAGCTACGACCTTTTTCCTCATCTTACAGTAATGAGAAACCTTCTGCTTGGACCAAAGCACGCGCATGAGCTTAACCTGAACATGGATGATGTAAAAAAAGAAGCAGAAATGTGGCTTGAACGTGTAGGGCTTTCTGACAAAAAAAATGCATATCCGCGCCAGCTTTCCGGCGGTCAGAAACAGCGTGTTGCAATTGTGCGCGCGCTTTGCCTTCACCCGGAAGTAATGCTTTTTGACGAAGTTACTGCGGCACTTGACCCAGAAATGGTTCGCGAAGTTCTTGATGTAATGATGGGGCTTGCAAATGACGGCAAAACCATGCTGATTGTA
>JBGVIP010000027.1:0-34500 GCA_045123335.1 Treponema sp. | reverse complement strand
GACTGGCAGAGCGCCTTCTTGAAATTGCAGAAGAAAATAATGTTCCTGTTGTAAAAAATGATTTTGCAGCAGACATTCTTTCTGTCCAGGAAATAGGCAGCATGATTCCTGAATCAACCTGGGAAATTGTTGCAGATATTTTTTCCGTCCTTGTGAATAATAGAAAAATATTATAGAATAAAAGTAGTTAGGAGAGTTAAATGAAGGATCTGGCAAAACTTGATATAAATAAAATACGTCTTGGTGTATGTTTTTCAGAGCCGGTATATTTTGAGGATGGCAAAAATATGTTCCTTGCTGCTGGTAAAACTGCAAAGGCATATCATGTTGCTGCCCTTAAGCAATGGAAGATACCTTATTTGCTTACAAACGGAAAGGAAATAAATCCTTATGATTATGTTCCATCCAAGTCGTCTGATTCTGCACAAAAACAGGATGACGATGTAGGCGAAATTGAAGAATTATAAAATTGCAGATATCAACAAAGCAGATCGGAAATAACGGTGAAGACAGGGCGGTCCGGTTTCTTGAATCAAATGGATACTCTGTACTTGAAAGAAATTACAGGGCTCCAGGCGGAGAAATTGATGTCATTGTTAAAAAAGATGACACGCTGGTCTTTGTAGAAGTAAAAACTCTTCCAAACGGAAATCCAGAACTTCTTTCTCTTGTTCTGGATGTAAGGAAACAAAAAAGAATTATAAAAACGGCTAAACGTTTTCTATTAAAATATCGACAATATAGTAACAGCTATATTCGTTTTGATGTAATTGTTCTTGATATGCCGGGATTTCCTGGTGTCTATCATATAGAAAATGCTTTTTCGGAGCTTTTATGATTTCTGAAAGAAGAGATGCCGTTACTACATTAGTTCTTGAACGCGAAGAATCGCTTTCTCCAAGGCTGCTTGAGCTTAGGGAAAAGATTCATGATGAAGATTACTTAAACAATGCAATTTTCAGGATTGCACAGGTTATCAGCCGAAAACTGGTTGAAGACCCGGATGAATTGCAGTTCCGTGACTGAATTTCGGCTCGGAACAGGAGCTTGATTATTTATGGAAAGAAACAGACACGGTCGAAGACATCATAACTGGAATGATTCAAAAAATCAGAATAACAAAAACCGTAATTCAAACAGAAATCATGAACCTTCTGCTAAAACAGAAAAATTTCATTATGTAGCACATGAAAACGAAGAACTTCGTCTGCAGAAAGAAAAAGCAATAAAAGAACTTAAAGCACGTGAAATCATATGCCCTAAATGCAATGAACGTATAACTGATATGGCAAGCGCAATCTGTGACAAGGCTTCTGGTCAGCCGATGCACTTTGAATGCGTTATGAAAATGCTTGAAAGTTCTGAAACTTTAGGTCAGAACGAAAAAATTGCATATATCGGTCAGGGGCGCTTTGCGGTTCTGTATTATGAAAATATAAGGGATCAGCGTCATTTTCAGATTAAGAAAATCATAGAAATGGAAGACAGGGATAACCGGGCTTCGTGGCGTGACGAAATGAGCGGACTATTCAGTCAGGTTGAATAAATCTTGTGAATTTAGTCTTTGTATTATAAAGGCTGTCTGATTTTTAAGTCAAACAGCCATTTTTTTTTGTGTTAAATGTTTTAGGTCAGCTTAAAAAGCCGCGGAATATTCTGATCAACTATTTCACTTAATTTTTCAGGTTCAATGTTCCGCATTTCTGCAATGTATTTATAGGTATGTTCTACATTGAACGGAGTATTCAGCGTGCCGCGCAGTGGAACAGGTGCAAGGTAAGGAGAATCTGTTTCGCACAGGAGTCTGTCTTCCGGAATGAAGTTGAGAAGTTCTTTTGCAGCTTCAAGCTTGCTTTTTTTTGTATATGTAATTCCGCCGGAAAAACTTATGTACCAGCCCCGGTCCAAAAATGCGCGTGCTTCATCTATCCCATAGGAATAGCAGTGGATGATTCCGTTGTCGTATCCGGAATTTTTTATGCAGTTTAAAGTGTCTTCAAAAGCATCCCTGCTGTGAATTATTACGGGAAGAGACATTTTTTTTGCAAGTTCAAGCTGCATTTCAAAAAGTTCGCGTTCTGCCATGTACATTTCGGTGTTAAAATCGCTTTCTTTACGTCCGTCTACTCCAGTCGGATTCCAGTGATGATCAAGTCCGCATTCGCCAATGGCTATGATTTTTCTGTTTAATGTATCGTTGTCCTTTGAATTTTCTGTAAGTTCAATCTGCTGTTTTAATTTTTTCATGCTTTCGTGGCGGTTTTTTATGTCTTCTACAGACGGCCAAATTCCGGCAGAAAAATATATGAATTTACGAACTTTGT
Organism: Treponema sp.; assembly: GCA_045123335.1. GTDB lineage: Bacteria > Spirochaetota > Spirochaetia > Treponematales > Treponemataceae > Treponema_D. The sequence goes on along the minus strand of JBGVIP010000027.1, from coordinate 32,176 downwards.
CTGCAATCCAGGAATCGCTTATTCCCGCTATGGCTGTATCAAGGCATGACTGCCGCATTATAAGGTCTTCCGGCTCTGTTCCAATGTCCAGCCCAAAAAAACAGTTTCTTTTAGCCATGGCTTCAAGGATTTCCGAACCGTTTACTGTCTTTTCTTTGTTGTCTCTGATGAATGTGTGTTCAAAATGAAAGTGTGTGTCTGAATACATGCTTAGATAATATACTAAAAGCCCTACTTGTAAAAGTCTTAAATTTCCGTTAAGATTAATACGTTGCCGGGATGGTGGAATGGTAGACACAAGGGACTTAAAATCCCTCGGCGGTTAAACGCCGTGCCAGTTCGAGTCTGGTTCCCGGCAAAAAAAATACTGAACTTTAGTTCAGTATTTTTTTTGCCTTAGTGATTATTGAAAGCGCTTCTAATTGCAAAAAAATGCGCGAACTGGCACGTACCGCCTCAATGAATCTCGGCGAGCCGTTTTATCGATGAACCTAAAACGACCCTTGCGGCTCGTTTTTTAACGGTTCTTCGATTATAGGCAAGTTCGAGTCTGGTTTCTGGCACTGTCTTATTTATATGTATTATAAATAAATAAGCGTTAAATATTTATAATTTCCTTTAGTTTTTATACTTAGATAGTCTGGAAAGTATAAAAAAAACTGTTAAGGGGTACCGAAAGGGGTACTTTTTAAACAAAAATGCCCTTTCTTTGTACTTTTACGGGGTTTTTAATGACGAAATTCAGTGCCTATCCATTTCATTTAGTCCAGCGCAAAGACAAAAACGGTATTTATTACGTAAGATTCAAAACAGGTTAACGCTCCTCTAAAAATGGAGGGGTGTAATACCAAGAATGAAAAAAGGTAATCCGAATGTGCTTGAATTGTATAATGTTCATGCAAAAAAATCTGGCGGAATTAATGTTTTAGGGCATATTTCTGTGCAAATTCTTCAGCAGGAATAGGGCGGGAGAAATAAAAGCCCTGTAAATAGTCACAGCCTAGAGATTTCATTACTTTTGCCATTTCTGCATTTTCAATTCCTTCCGCTGTAACAGTAAATCCCATATTTTTAAAGGCTTTTACCAGAGCAGGCAGAATGGCTTCATGACTCTTAAAGTAATCCCAGACAACTTCCATATCTAATTTGATGTTTATAAAAGGATAATGTTTGAGGCGTGTTACATTCGAATAGCCGGAACCAAAATCATCAAGTACAAATTCAAAACCTGTGTTTTTCATGTTCTGGATCTGTTTATGCAAAAGAGCATAGTCAATCATTGCTTCTTCTGTAATTTCCAGATGAATTTTATTCGCGCTTACATTATATTTTTTTTAAATATTAGAAAATTTCCTGCACAAATCATTCTGCAAAAACTGGACTGGAGAAAGGTTTACGTTAATCCAGGAAAGCCCTAGGGCATTCATATCGTGTGTACTTACAAATTCACAGGCTTTTTCGAACATCTGTTCACCCAAAAGGTTTATGTAACCGTTTTTTTCTGCTACTGGAATGAAAAGCGCCGGCGACATAATTTCACCGTTTGTATTACGAACCCTTGCCAGGGCTTCTGCACCTGTAACTCTATTGTTTTTTGTGGAAATAAGAGGCTGAAGGAACATTTCAACTTTTTTTGTTTCTACAGCATCGCGTACAATGCGCTTTATTTCCGTATTTTTTTCAATCATTTTTAGAGTTTCATCAGAAATCTGCATGTCTGAATCAACGGCACTGTTAAGCAGATTGAATGCAGACAAAAGTCCCTGCAAAAGAATTGCAGAACTTGAATTTTGAAGTTCATTATTTACTTCGACAAAACGAACTCCAAGGAATAATTCCATATCCGTCTGTTCCTGCCGCCATGGAGAATTAAACCTTTTTTTTATTTCATCCTTTATAACTTCAGCAGAATGATTTTCTGCATTTCCGACAAGAACAAAGCGACCGCTGTTCAAATAAAAGACAGACAGCCCGGAATAATTCTTTTTCAGAAAATCTGCTATAAGCGAAAGTCCAATATCCAGTTTTGTTCCGCTGTATATTTCCCTCATGCCCTCATAATCGCGAATTATAATTCCTAAAATGAAAGAATGAACTTTTTTTCTTTCATTCAGCAAAGCTTCAAGAGAGATAATGTTAAAGGCTCCTGTTCTTGTTTCTATATAATATGCCCCGTTTTCAAATGAAAGGGATATTATGACAATTGCCATCATGCAGAAAAAATCCATGACCAGATAACGTGGGAAAAACTGCCTTACAAGATAACCTGCAAGAAGAATTAAATTGTATATGGCTGCAAATATTAGCGGCTGTTTTTTAAATTCTTTCCTGTGGGTGAACATTAATATAAATATAAGCAGAATATAAAAATAAGCGCATACATAAATCAGATTGTAAAATTTCCACCGGTGATATCCAGAACTGTCGATTACGAACAATGTTGGAACGAACAGGTTTGCGACTGCAAAGCCCACGCATATTAAAAAAACTGAATAAGTTAAAAGCAGTATTTTCGGTGATTTTTTATAGCGGGTACAAAACAAAACGACTGTAAAATGAAAGAAAAATACAATTCTGACTAAAAATGCAATAAAATAGAGGACATTAAGCGCCAGATGCATGTTAACAGGATAGGCAGAAAAATTATCAAGGCATTTTACGGAAACAAGGTCAAGAATCAGAACAGAAATTTCAACTAGAACAAGCCGTAAAAAAGAGCGGTTCTTGCTTACCGGTAAATGAGGCTGCATTAAATAAAAAAACAAAAATGTTCCTAAAAGAATCAGATTAGGAACAACAAAATTGTAACTCCACACTAAACATCTCCGTAAAATATATAGTTAAATTATTTACTGTTTTTATGGAATTCTCAAGTTTTTATTTTAAATTTATATAGAAAAATAATGAATTTTTACTGCAAAAATTTCTGACATAAAAAAAAGCGCTAGTTTTGAAAACCAGCGCTTTTTGTGTTTTGTGTATCAATTATTTGATAAGAAGACTTGCGTATTCTTTAAGAGCCGGTTCCATGTTGTTTGAAAGAACGGCTTTTGCAAGTTTTTTACCAAGCTGTACGCCTTCCTGGTCGAAAGAGTTGATGTTCCATACAAAGCCCTGGAACATAACTTTGTTTTCAAAGTGAGCAAGAAGTGCACCAACTGTTTTTGGATTAACCTGTTTTCCGTAAATCAAAGATGAAGGGCGGTTTCCAGCAAAGCTCTTGTTTGGATCTGCATCCTTTTTACCGCATGCAAATGCAACAATCTGAGCAACAACGTTAGCGCAGAGTTTTTTCTGGCTTGTAGAATCTTCAATGATAACGTCTTTTCCTGTCTGGTTTTCGCTGAATGCGATGAACTGCAGAGGAGTTACGTCTGTTCCCTGGTGAAGGAGCTGGTAGAATGAGTGCTGACCGTTTGTTCCTGGTTCACCGAAAATTACAGGACCTGTAACATAGTCAATTTTTCCGCCGTCGCGGTTTACGCTCTTACCGTTTGATTCCATGTCAAGCTGCTGAAGGTGAGCAGGGAAGCGGCTTAAAGCCTGTGAATATGGAAGAACTGCTGTTGCAGGGTAGCCCTGAACGTTTCTTTCGTAAATTCCGATAAGTGCGTCCATCAAAGCAGGGTTCTTGCGGATGTCTTTGTTTGTTGCTGTTTTGTCTTCTGCTGCAGCACCGTCAAGGAAGTCTGCAAATACTTTTGGTCCGAATGCAAGCGAAAGAACTGCACCGCCTACACCAGAACAAGAAGAGAAGCGTCCGCCGATGTAGTCGTCCATGTAGAATGCCTGCATGTAGTCAGGGTTGTGTGCAAGCGGAGAAGTTTCTGAAGTTACGGCAATCATGTGTTTTGAAACATCAAGACCAGCTTTTTTGATGAAGTCTTTTACAAATGATTCGTTTGTAAGTGTTTCAAGTGTTGTTCCTGATTTAGAAACAAGGATGAAAATTGTGTGTGCAAGGTCAAGGGAAGCTACAACTGCTGCACCGTCATCCGGGTCAACGTTAGAGATGAATTTTGCTTCCATCTTGAATGTGTTGTTTGCTTTTGCCCAGTTTTCAAGAGCAAGGTACATTGCGCGTGGACCAAGGTCTGAACCACCGATACCAATCTGGCAAACCTGAGTATATTTTTCGCCTTTTTCGTTTACGATTTTTCCGGAATGAACTGCATCTGCAAAGTCTGCAATTTTTTTCTGTTCATTGATGTAGAATTCGCGCTTGTTTACACCGTCTGCCATAACATCTTTGCCAAGCTGACCGCGTGTAAGCTGGTGAAGAACCATGCGTTTTTCTCCAGTGTTTACAACTTCGCCATTATAAAGAGCTTCGAATTTTTCAAGAAGCTGGGATTCGTCAGAAAGTTCCTGCAAAGTCTTAAGAATCTGTTCATTTACCTGTTTTGCAGCATAATTATAAGTAAGTCCTTCTGCCATTGGAATTGAATATTCCTGAATGCGTTTTACTGCATTTGCAGAAGAAAGTTCGTCTGCAACCTTTACCATGCCTTTTAATGACATCAACTTTTTCCATGAAGAAAGTGTGTCTGCATTTGACCATGTAGCCATTGGAAAGCCCCTTATGATATGTATAAAAAATTTCGCTTGTAGCGACTTGAAGCTGTTTCAGAATTCTATAAAGTTTCTGAAACAATCACTTATAATATAATGAATTTTCATTTGTTTTACAATTGACCCTATTGCTCTTGTTTTTGGTTTGATATTTAATTGAAGAATGAACTATTCATTCAGAAGATATATTGGTACAGCCTCATTTTATCGCCGCGCCCTTTCCATTGCACTTCCGGTTATGGCTCAGCTTTTGATAATGAACCTTGTTTCCCTCATTGATAATTTTATGGTTGCCGGACTTGGTGACATAAAGATGAGCGGAGTAAATATTGCCGGGCAGATTAATTTTGTATTCATGATTTTTGTAAATTCAATCTGCATTGCAGGCGGAATTTTTATGAGTCAGTTCAAGGGGGCTCAGGATTCCGAAGGAATGAGGCAGACTTTTAAATTCAAGATTATTTCTACGGGCTTTTTCGGCATTCTGTATGCACTTTTCTGTTATGCGGCTCCGCGCTTTGTATTCAACCTTATGGTAACTGTAAATGCTGATGCAGGTCCTATTCTGGATCAGGCTCAGGTTTATTCCCGTTCAGTGGCGCTTTCGTGGGTATTTATGGTTTTTGCGCAGTCCATTGCTTCTTCTTTAAGGGAGATAGAAGATGTTCGCCCACCGCTTGTTTTTTCTACTGCAGCGGCATTTGTAAATACTTTTTTTAACTGGGTATTTATTTATGGAAATCTTGGTGCTCCGCGGCTTGAAGTTGCCGGCGCCGGTATTGCAACCTGCATTGCGCGCGCTGTTGAACTTCTGCTTTTTGTTATATATCTGCTTGTAAAACGACCGCCTTTTGTATGTTCTCTTTTTTCTATTTTTAAGGTCAGAATCAGGCTGTTCGTTTCAATTTTCAAAAAAACTCTTGTAATTCTTTATTCAGAAGTGTTCTGGGCTTTTTCGGAAACATTTTCCGTTGCTTTATACAATACGCGCGGCGGTGCCGAAGTTGTTTCCGGCATGGCGGCTGGATTTGCAATTGCAAACCTGTTTTTTGTCTGTTTCAGCGGAATCATTACTAGTACAGGCGTAATAATAGGGCAGGAACTTGGTGCAAACCGTCTTGAAGAAAGCAGACGTTATAAAAACTGGATAATTACTGGTTCTGTGATTTTTGGATTCATGTTTACACTGCTGGGACTTTCTACAATTTTCCTGATTCCGTTTGTATTTAAGAACCTTACGATGGAAGCGCAGAAAATTGCCTGCTGCCTGGTTATAATTGCCGCATGTTATCTTCCTCTATGGGCTTTAATAAATTCGCAGTATTCTGTTTCTAGAACTGGAGGAGATACAAAGATGGGCGCGGTCTGCGATACGGTTGGAAATCTTCTGTTTGTAGGCGGAATGGTGGTACTTACTTTTTTTACGTCGCTTACGCCTTATGTAATGTACGCAATTGTAAAACTGAGCGACATTCCAAAGGCTCTAATTGCGCATTTCTGGCTGAAAAAAGAACGCTGGCTTATAAATCTGGCAGACAGAAATAAGCAGACGAATTAAATAAGCTAAAATAAAAAAGGGCTGACAAATAAGTTCAGTGCATGCGGTCATTGAGCCCTTTGCCAAGCGCAGGAACCACCTGTCGAAATCTGTAAATGTTGCGAAAGCAACTTCCTTTTACGCGGTTTCGAGAGCCTCTACCACTGCAATTCGAACTAATTAGTCAGCCCCTTTTTCTGCAATTTATTAACTTGAAATTAAGGCTCTTTACCAGAGTTCAGTTTTGTTTAAATTAAGTTCTGCGGTGTTCATTGCACTTTCTGCAACAGGAATTTTGTGTCCTTTCTTTATGAAGAAGACGATTTTGTTCAGAGGTACTTCAATAAAATGAACGCCTTTTTTAAGCTTTTTCATTACAGGTTTTCCTGTGTCCAGTCCGGTTCCACTTCCGCATGTTACGCATGTCATTGCTTCCGGAAGATAGACTGTTCGTCCCTGTGCATTCTGAGTGTAGACCGGAGCAATCATTAAATCATCTCCAATCATAAGCTGGTCTTCTATATTCTGTGCAACAGGATCAGAAGGATATTCAAAAGAAAGTGGCTTGAAGTACATTTTTCCTTCTTCGACGCATTTCTGGTAAAGCGAATAAAGGTAAGGAAGCAGCCTGTATCTGAAGCTTACAATTGCGCGGAAATCTTCCGTATTTTCAAACTGGTAGCATTCCTGTTCGCGGGTACCTAAAGCCGAATGGTTTCTCATAAGCGGAGTAAAAATGCCTACGCTCAAAAAGCGCAGAAGCAGGTCGCGGCTTGTATTGCAGCCGAATCCTCCTAAATCACAGCCGGTATACAGGAATCCGCACATGTTAAGTGACGGGAGCTGTTTTAAAAGCATAAGAATGTGGCTCCACCACGAAAAGTTATCCCCGGTCCAGATTCCGCTGTAGCGGTGCATACCTATGTAGGAAGCGCGCGAAATCATAAGGATTTTGTCATTGCAGTTTTTTTCAAAGAAATCTGCGGCGGCGCGTGTCATGTTGCAGCCGTAAAGGTTGTGGATTTTGTCGTGGCGGACTAAAACTGTTCCGTCATTTGATTCTGCTTCCTGTTTTTCTGCAAGGGCACCTGCAAATGTGGACGGTACACGGTGATAGAAACTTTTGTAGTCGTCCATGTTGTTCTGTACGCCAAGAATGATGTTCTTTATGTCCCAGGTGTTGTAAACGTCTGGATTTTCGTTTGAGAGCTTTTTCTTTATTTCTGTGTAGGCCTCTTTAAGTCCGTCTTCTGAATAGAAAAGGGCTGGTTCGTTCATGTCGTTCCAGAAGCCGTCAATTCCGTCGTCAACAAGAGCCTTGTATTTTGAACCGAACCATTCGCGGGCTTTTGGATTCAGGAAATCTGTAAAATGAGAAAGTCCGGGCCAGACACCTGCCGCAAAAGGTTTTCCGTCAGCCTTCTTGCAGAAAAAGTCTTTTTCAAGTCCTTCCCTGTCTATGTCAGATTCCGGATCTACTTTAATTCCTGCGTCAATAATCGGAACAATGTGAATGTTCCTGTCTTTCATATTTTTAACTGCTGCTCGGAAATCCTTAAAATTGTTCTTGTTTATTGTAAAGTCACGGAATCCGTCCATGTAGTCAATATCCAGAAAAATTGCGTCCAGCGGAATGCCGTATTTTTTATGGTTTTCGTAAACGTTTTGCAAATCCTGTTCTGTTCCGTAACCCCAGCGGCTCTGCATGTAACCGAATGCCCAGAGCGGAGGAATGTAGCTTTTTCCAATTATGCTGCGGAACTGTTCTACAACAGAAAGAATTTTCTTAGTGCATTTTGCTTTTGGTTCAATTATATATACGTCAAGATGCGGTTCTTCTGCCTTTACTGTAAGCGTGTCAAATTTTGACCAAGCTGCATCAATTACAAGCTTTCCTGGATAGTCAAAATACAGCCCGAAAGTTTTATCATCCTCTTTTGAATTAATTACTATGAAGTTGTGTGCACCGTAAAGGGATTTTTTTTCTTCAGTGTGATAGGGATCGTCTGAACACCAGCTTTCGTACACTTTGCCACGCTTGTTGATTCCTGCAACGGTCTGACCCAGTCCAAAAATCTGGTCGCTTTCCTTTAAAACGTAAGAAAAATTATAGCCGTCAGAAAGATCTGTCTTTCCGTAAGGGAAAAGTTCTGGTTTGTCTGTAAAAGTTTTTGCATCAGATGGGAAATTTACAACTGATTCTGTGTTGAACGGTTTACCGAAAGTGTATCTGTAAATCATAAGACTCCTGCTGTTTTGTTTGTCCTTAAAAATATTAATTTGAGGGGTAAGAGTTTTTTCAAAATCTGTTTGTTTTTTGAAAAAGCCCGTGTAAATATTGTAGTGTTACCTTAAAAAAAATCAAGAATCATTCTGTGCTATGTTCTTCCGTATGAACTTGAATCGCAGAAAACTTACGTAATTTTCAATAATGGAAATGGCGGTGGAAACAATCAGTATCCTAATGGAGCCGGTCTTGACATGTTCAAGGGAACAAAAATGATTTTGGATGCTTCAAGAGCATGGAAAACGCATAAAGACTGATAAAGTGATGAGGGGCAGACATATGTTTGCCCCATTTTTTTTAAACAGATTTTTTCTGGTGAGTCAAAAGATAGAAAAACGGTGTATCAAGGACTGCCAGAATAAATTTGAATACATACTGACCAATCATCATTGAAAGGAGGGCAATGTGCATTTCGCTTTTTAAGAACCAGCCGAATCCTAGACCAAAGGCGATTGCAATGAATACAATCGTGTCGATAATCTGACTTGTCATGGTTGAAGCATTGTTCCAGAGCCAACGGGAATGTGCATTTCCTGTTTTAGAAACAACACGGTCGCGGATTTTATGGAAAACCCATACATCCCAAAGTTGCGAACAGATGTATGCCGCGAGGCTTGCAAGTACAAAAATCCAGTTTTGTCCTAAAAGCATGTTGTAAGCTTTCTGCATGTCTGCGTCGGCAGCAGGAAGATACTGAGTCATTATTATCAGGAGTGTTGCAAAAATCTGTCCTATAAGTCCGAACAGAACAGTTTTATTTGCCTGTTTTTTACCCCAGATTTCGCCAATAACATCTGTAAACAAAAATGTGAATGCATAGCATATTCCTGCTCCGGGAAGCGTTACAACAGTACCTTCAAAAAGGCTGATTCCGGTGTAAATAAGTTTTCCTGTAACAACATTTGAAATTACCAGTGAAACTGCAAACAATGTATTTAATATAGAGAGATTTGTATCATTTTTTTTCATAAATATTCCTTAAAAGAAAAAACTTTAGCGTTTTACGTTGATTATTGGATCAACGGCTCCGTTTGCGGCAAAGGCAGCGGCTCTGTCTCGGCATGTTCCGCATTCACCGCATGGCTGTGCGCCACCTTCATAGCAGCTCCATGTAAGATGGTACGGTGCACCAAGTTCAAGTCCTGACTTTACAATTCCTGCTTTGTTGTTTTTGTAGAACGGTGCAACAACCTTTACCTTATTGTAAGTTCCTATGGAAATGCCGCTGCTCATCGTGTCTATAAACTCAACTGAACAGTCTGCGTACGCGTTTCCCGCTGCGTCGTCAGAATGAACGCCAATTACAATATCGCATTCTTCGTCTTCAAAAAGTCCCTGGGCAAGGCTTGCACATACGCTCAGCATAAGACCATTTCGGAACGGAACATAGGTATTCACTTTGCCGTCTGCATTTTTTTCAACCTGCTCACTGTAGCTTTTATGTTCAATCTGCAGGCTAGAACCTTCCAGAAGGGAACAGTTTGAGTAAGCCATAATCGACGAAAGGTCAAATTCGTAATGTGGAATGTCGTAAAACCTGCTTACAGCGCGGGCGCATTCAAGTTCTTTTTTATGCTTCTGCCCGTAAAAAATAGAAACAGAAACAACATTTTCTTTGCCATAATCGCGCACAGCTAAAGCCATGCATGTAGTGGAATCTAGTCCACCAGAGGAGAGTACAACTGCTTTTTTCATGAATGTTCCGCCTTATTTCCAGCTGTTGCGTCTGTCTACGCTTGCAAAAAGACGGTCGCGGGCAATGTTTTCGTAATATGTTCCTGGTTTACCGTAATTTGCAAAAGGATAAATTGAAATGCCTCCGCGAGGAGTAAAAATTCCTTCTACTTCGATATATTTAGGATCCAGAAGCTTAATCAAATCCTTCATTATGATGTTAGCACAGTCTTCATGAAAATCACCGTGATTCCTGAAGCTAAAAAGATAAAGCTTAAGAGACTTTGATTCTACAATAAACTGATCCGGAATGTAGTTGATGCGGATTTCTGCAAAATCAGGCTGTCCTGTTTTAGGACACAAAGAAGTGAATTCCGGGCAATTCAGCATTACCATATAATCGTTGTCCGGATGTTTGTTTGGAAATTTTTCCAAAAGATCGGGATTGTAGTCGTAAGTGTACTTAGTATTCTGGTTACCAAGCAGAGTTACGCCCTCAAGTTCAGATTCTGAACGACTCATAAAATACTCCGTAGTTTTGATAAAGCGGGATGGTCACGAACCGCTAAAAGCCATACGGCTTATGTCAGATAGAATATAGAAAAAATGAGGAAAAAACAAGAGAAGGAGAAAAATGATGTTTTCCTTTCCAGATAAAAAAAAGGCTGCCGTTCTCATTTTACTGAAAACAGCAGCCTTTTTTATGCCGGAAAACCGGACTTATTTTACGAATGCTTTTTTCAAGAAGTCAAGGTCAAGTTCCGGATAAAGAACATGAGCGCTGAGCAAAGCGTTTACGCGCTTTTTAGCTTCTGCCTGAACAGCAGGGTCAAGGTCAATCTTACCCTTTGCAGGTTTTCCTTCTTTTGTAAGACCTGGTTTTGTTCCTTTAAGAACGAAGTCGATGATGTCTGCAACTTCCTTCATGTCTTTTTCGTTCATGCCGAGAGTTGTAAGACCTGGAGTACCGATACGGATACCAGAAGTCCACCATGCACCGTTCTTGTCGTATGGAAGTGCGTTTGCATTAGCTGTTACACCGCAGGCGAACAAAGCTGCTTCTGCCTGTTTTCCTGTAAGTCCGTAGCCTGTTACGTCTACGAGCATAAGGTGGTTGTCTGTTCCGCCAGTCTGGAGCGGCATTCCGTGTGACTTACATCCTTCTGCAAGAGCGGCAGCATTCTTTACAACCTGCTGTGCCCATGCCTGGTAAGCTGGTGTGCGTGCTTCTTTGAAAGCAATTGCTTTAGCAGCCATTACGTGACCAAGTGGACCACCCAATACCATCGGGCATCCCTTGTTTACGTAGTCTGCAAATTCTTTTTTACAAAGAATCATGGCACCGCGTGGACCACGGAGTGTTTTGTGTGTTGTAGTTGTTACAATGTCAGCCCATTTAACCGGATCATAGTCGCCAGTGAATACTTTACCAGCAACAAGTCCTGCAAAGTGAGCCATATCTACCATCAATACTGCTCCGCACTTGTCTGCAATTTCGCGGAAGCGCTTGAAGTTGATTTTGCGTGGGTAAGCAGAGAAACCTGTCAAAAGAATCAAAGGTTTAACTTCCATTGCCTGCTTTTCGATTGCATCGTAATCCAAAAGACCTGTTTCGCGGTCTACACCATAAGGATGGCTTTCGAACATACGTGCGGAAACGTTCATTTTGTATCCGTGTGTAAGGTGACCACCGCAAGAGTAGTCAAGACCCATCAATTTCTGGTTTCCGAACTTCTTGCGGAGTGCGTCAAACTGTTCGTCTGTAAGGTCATTCAAAGATTTTACACCAAGTTCTTCAAGAGTTGGAGTTTCTACCTTTGCAGAAAGAATTGCCCAGTAAGCAACAAGGTTTGTGTCTGCACCTGAGTGTGGCTGAACATAAGCGTAATCTGCTCCAAAAAGAGCTTCTGCTTCGTGTGCTGCAACATTTTCTACAGCGTCGATATTTACACATCCGCCGTAGTAGCGGTGTTCAGGATAGCCTTCTGCGTATTTGTCTGTAAGAAGGTTTCCCATGGCAGCCTGTACGTTCAAAGAACAGTAGTTTTCTGAAGCTACAAGTTTAAGGTGGCTGCGCTGATTTTCAATTTCGTTTACGATGCTGGCTGCAATATCCGGACCAACAGCAGCTACCTGCTGAAGATTTGCAACATAGGCACACATTGCAGCTGTTGGTTTTCCGCCGCAAGATGCAAGATATTCTTCCAATGGTGTTGACATTTATGTCTCCTTAGAATTTTAGTGGTAAAAATTTCTTTATTTTACTTTTTTGTGCGTTTTTTTTCAATACGACAGATTTTTAATTTTTGTCAAAACGGCTTTTTCTGTCTGTACGTGCAGGTTTTTCTTCTGCAATGCTAACACGAACTTTTCTTCCGGCAAGGTCTTTTCCGTTCAGTCCGCGGATTGCGTTGAATGCTGCGTCGTCATCCGGCATCTGAATAAATCCGAATCCCTTTGAAGCAGAAGTAAATTTGTCTTTAATTATTTCTGCAGAAATAACTTCCCCGTATTCACCAAATGCTTTGGAAAGATCTTCTTCTGTTGTGGAAAAACTTAAGTTTCCGATATAAATTCTTTTCATGCGCTTATTATATAGAAAAGAACAACTGAAATTCAATTAATCGTCGCCATGATTTAGTCGTAATTATCAAATGTAAAGAAGAATTTTTGAATCATTGAAAAACTGTGTTATAATATAGTTATGAATCCAGACTGGAAAGCTTTTGAACAGTTTATATCTTCCTCATGCAACCGCCGCGATTTTATTGTTGAATATCTGGCTGCGCGCGGAGTAAAGGCTGTTGTCCTTCCGATAGACGGTCATGAGCATATTTACGTTAAATTTCCTAAAATTGCATATAATCCTGCATTTAAGATTAAGACAGTGATTGCCCATTATGATCGTTTTGAAGGAAGTCCGGGTGCAAATGACAACAGTTCGTCTGTATTTGCGCTGATGGATTGGGCTGTAAAACTTTCTGCTCCGGGAACGGTTCATAATGTAAGGCTTATTTTTACAGACGGAGAAGAAATTTCTGGCGGGCGTAACGGAGGCGGTTCTGTCTCTGATCAGGGCGCTTTCGGACTTGCTTCTGTTTTTAAGCGTCTTGGGATTACAGATGATGACGTATTTGTTTTTGACTGTGTAGGGCGGGGAACTGTTCCTGTAATAAGCCGTACAATTCTTCCCAAAAAAGTAAATGCTGATTTCAGACGCCGATTTATAGATTTAAGGGACAGAACGGAAAATCTTTTGCGTACTGCAGGTGGCGGTAGTTTTGTAACGCTTCCTGTTTCGTACAGCGATAATGCGGGATTTATTGCCTGCGGAATTCCTGCGGTTGCAATTACTTTTTTACCGGCGGATGAAGCCAGCCGTTATATGTTTGATCTTGTCCGCGTACCGGTTCTGGAAAATTATGTTACAAACCAGAAGATTCCCGAGTATTTTGACCGCCGCCAACTGGACGGCATGATTCCAAAAACATGGAAACTTTTCCATACCAAAAGCGACAATATTGAATCCCTTACTGCAGAAAGTTTCGTCCTTATGGACCGCATCCTGAATGCCCTTAGCATGATGAAAACCTACATAGGCATGTAAAACCACACGAATTTTGCTATTAGCAAAACCCGTAATGAAAAAATGACATGGATGTCCACAGCGAAATCATCGAATTTTCACAAGGCGCCAAGGACGGCGCCTTTGTAATGTTGCAAATCAATCAGAGTTTTGCTATTAGCAAAACTCGTAATAAAAAAATGACATGGATGTCATTTTTTCATCATTCCCACCCAAACGTTGCCGGCGGTTTGTTTGTTGCGTCAAAGTAAACTGCATCAACAAACTCAAGGGCAGCAATCTGTTTAAGAATTGAATCCATTACTTCAGAATCAATCCATGCAAAACGCGCAGTCATAACGTCTTCCGAACAAACTGGGCGCAGTACAAAACTTGCATGATTTTTGCAGCTTGCATACGGCAGGTCAATTGTAAGGTGCTGGAAAATCTTATTGTACCAGCCTGTTTTATGCAGTTCAGTAAGAACAATATTGTCAACTTCGCGAAGCTGGTCAAGGCGCTGTCTGTCGCAGTAACCTTCCTGTAGCTTTAAATCTTCATCTTTAATTCCAGGCTTCTGGTAAAGCTTGATCAATGTGCGGTTAAGATATTTAGCGCTGTTTGTAATTGCACTTGAAGCGGCTTCAACTTTTTCTCGTTTTCCCGGAACATGGAAGAATCCGTTGTTTTCAGAAGTTTCTTCCTTAAAAGAAAGTACTGCTGGGAATCTGTAAGTTCTAAAGTCTCCCTGAACACCTACAGAACGAACAGGAAGTACACTTCTTTCCATGGATTTTGTGCATTTTTCGCAGAACTGATCAATTTTTACTTCATCAAGTTCTTTTTTTGCAGCTTTAAATTCATCTTCATCCTTGTTTGTCCAGCTTTTTCCGTCGTTACAGAGCACGTTGATTGAAAGTCCCGGACCCGGGAAAGGATGTCGCATTACAAGTTCATCGCTTAAGCCCAATTTTTTACCGATTGCGCGTACTTCATCCTTGTAAAGGTCGCGGATTGGTTCAATAATAAGTCCCTTTGCAATAAGTTCCTGAATTCCTTGTACGCGGTTATGATGAGTTTTAATTGTATTTGAATTTTTTGTTCCACCGGATTCAATGATATCCGGGTAAAGGGTTCCCTGTGCAAGAAGCCACTGGCTTTCATCAAGATGCTGTTTTGCTACAACTTTGTTTCTTACAGTGATAAAGTTTTCGCCGACAGCCATTCGTTTTTTCTGAGGATCTGTAAGTCCGCTGATTGCCTTAAGGAATGATTCAGAAGCGTCTTCAACAATAAAATTGTTAAATCCGAACTTTCTGTATGCTTCTGCAACGTTTGCACTTTCGTTTTTTCGCATAAAGCCGTTATCAATATGAAGTCCAAGAACCCTGTCCTGACCGAGAGCCTTATTCAAAAGTGCAAATGTAATTGTAGAGTCTACGCCGCCGCTAAGGAAAAGAAGAACGTTGCGTCCAGCAGCATCTTTTTTAATTCCTTCAAGGATTACGTTAAGAACTGTGTCCTGATCCCAGTTTTTTTCCATGCCGCAGAAACGTGCAAAGTTTTCAAAAATCTGGTTTCCGCATGGAGTATCCTTTACTTCGCAATGGCACTGAAGGGAAAAGCGTTTTTTTGCAAGGTTCTGAGTTGCCGCAAAAGGGCAGTCCTTTGTGCTTCCAACAACTTCAAAGCCTTCGCCAAGAGCAAGAACTCCGTCCTGATGGCTCATCCATACCTGCTGTTTTTGTTCAATTCCTTCAAAAAGCGGACATTTTACATTTGGATTTAAGTTTAATTCTGCAAATCCAAATTCGCCTGTTTCTGCCTTGCCGACTTTTCCATTATATCCAAGCTGAACGATGTAATGTCCGTAGCACAGTCCAAGAACAGGAATGTCAAGATTCAGAATCTCTGAATTGAATTCCGGAACTTTTTCGTCATAAACGGAACTTGGTCCACCGGAAAAAACAATTCCGCGGCAGTTTTCAAAAACTGAAAGGTCTGTAGATGGAAGGGCAATTTCTGAATAGTAACCGAGCATGCGGAATCTTTTTGCAATAAGATGAGCATACTGGCTCCCGAAATCCAAAACAACAATTTTTGAGCGTGACATATAAAATCCTGTGCCGTGTAGCGGCTGTCAAAAAATATTTGTAGAACTAAAGCAGCATCAAGCTGATTGTTCCTTGATTGTATCAGATTCAACGGTTTGTGTGAATTATGAATTTAATGTGCAGGCTGAATTTTATGAGTGTAATTTATCTTTTATTTCAGACCAGATTGAACAGCTGCCTTTCTGATGCTCCTTTGAATAATAAAGAGCCTTGTCAGCGTTTTCAAGAACCTTTTCCAGCTTGTAAATTTCTTCTATATCCTGGTTTGTGCTTATACCCATACTGAATCCTAAAAGCCTTTTTGTTGGAATTTCCAGTGTGTTCACTCCGAGTTTTTCTTTTATTTCTGGAATAAAGTAGTCTTCTTTTTTTAGACCTTCTACAAGGCGGTTAAAGACATTTAATGCTTCTGTCGTTTCCGTATCGTTCATTACGACTACAAATTCGTCGCCGCCAAAGCGGGCAATAAAGTCTGACTGTCGGCAGATTTTTGAAAGAAGTTTTGCAAAAGACATGATTAATATGTCTCCTACATTATGACCGAAAGTATCGTTATAGTATTTAAAGTTGTCCAGGTCTATGAATGCAATTGAAACTTGAAGTTTTGTCTTTCTTCGTATTTCATAGCGTCTTATGCGGTCGCCTTCGATTGTAATGTGCTGCTGCAGTGCGTGTCTGTTGTTCAAAAGAGAAAGCGTATCTGTTGTAGAAAGGAAGAGAAGGTTTTCATCCTGTTTGTAAATTACTGTCTGTGCCTGAATTGAAGCAAGTGCAATGTTTAGCGTAGAAACGTCTTCTATAGTAAGCGGATTTTGCGGAGATGAAATAATGATGATTGCAATATTTGTCCCGGACTGAGAAATGTTTCCAAAGTAAAGTCCCAGATTCGGCTTGTATATGAACTGGGCATTTTCCCTGCTTAAAGAAGATTTGAAAAGAGATTTCCATACTTTTTCAGAGATGTCCTTTATTTCTGCCCTGTGATGTTCATACAGAACGCTTAAAGAATCATCCTTGAGTTCACCGATTAAAACTGAGTCTGCAAACGTGTATTCGTAAATCTGCTGCATTGAATTTTCCATGTACTGCAGGAAAGGTACAGATTTCTGATTGTTGCTCTTGATTTTGTTCAGGAACTGGTAATCATGAATTCGTTTGTGTAGCTGGGTCAGAAGGACTTCTTTTTCTGCCTTTTCGTTAAGGAATGCAAGGTCAATTTTCAGTTCTTCAAATTCTTCGATTCCGTCAACATAATCCTTAAGGGTTATTGATTTCTTGTTTTTTGTGTAATAAGAAAAATTCTTTTCTTTTGCAAGTTTAAAGCCTTTTTTCAGATATTTTTCTGCAAGTTCTGTCTGACCGGCTTTGTCCAGGCAGACTGCGTATTCATAGCATACAAAACAGATTTTGTGGCTCAGGGAACTTTTAATTTCCTTGAACTGTGCAATACAGCTGTCAATTTCTTTTACAGATTCTTCAATGCGCCTGTCATTTGCAAAAATCAATGCCCTTACAAAAGCAAGTAAAGGTTTGTCTTCCATAGTCAGGTTTTCATAGTCCGATTCTATCTGTCCAAAATTGATTTTTGCGTGAATCATTTCATTCTGATTTAAATCAATGATTGTCATGAACATCAGAATGTCGCTTGCAGACGGCAGAAATGAATTTGTCGTTTGTTCTTCCATATTAAACAGGTACAAAAGATGCAGAAGCATGGAGAAAATATCGTATGCAAGCTTATAATGACGGGAGAAGAACAGTGCATAGCCTATGTTTTTAAGGCAGTCAATAATTCTTGTATAGTCATTCAGGTTGTAGAGATTTTTAATGATTCCGTTTACCTGATTATAGGCGTCTTTATAAAGCGCGCGGCACAAAGATTCATAGGAAAGACCGTTTCGAATATTGATTAAAGGAATCAATTCCCCAATTTCTGTGCGGATTGCATTACACTTGTTGTACCATTTCATGGCGTTTTCGCTTTCGCCGTAATGGGAACTCATAATTCCTTTCCAGTGGCAGGCTGTAGAAAAAAGGTGCTTGTTACCGGTTTTTGTAGAGATTGCCATACAGGTGTCAATTATGCTTTCCAAAAGTGGCCTGGAGTCTACGTCATTAATAAGATTCCATGGGATAGATAGGCCTGTAGCAATATAATTGTTCACGAATCCCTGCGAATCAAGGCGTTCAAGGGCTGCAAGGTATTTTTCCTTTGCAATTTCTACATTTCCACGTTTTACAAACTGGAATTCAAGCATTGCAAGGAGTGCGTAATAAGCAGAATCTTTTTTAGTTTCAAGACGCTGTGCTACCTGAAGTGCATATTTCTTTGCCAGATCGCCTGACTGCTTTTCATAAAAAATTCGGGCAAGATAGAAAAGCGATGCAGTTGTAAGGTCATCATCCTCTGCAGATTCAATGATATCATTAAGATAGAATATCGCTTCATCCGGCAGTTCACACATAAAGAAATCAAGTGCAAGTTCAAAATACAGGATTCGTTTCTGATACCGTGAGTAATTGAAATTTGGAAGGTTTTTCTTGCACCACGTAATAAGGATTTTCAACTGGTCATACGACATGAAAATCCTGTTATTGTGCAGGCTTTCAAACATTTTCTGGAAATTATTAAAAAGAAGTTTGGAAAGCTTGTCGCTTCCGTAATAATGGTGCTCATAATCGAGGAGCGGATTTTTTGTTGAAATCGGCTTTTTGGAAATAGTATTCTTCAAGTAAAGAAAATTCGGCTTTGTGTTGTGTTCTTCCATAAAGTCCAGAACTGCATTTGAAGTATTCTTTATGTTTGCGTCAAAGCAGAAAAGGAGTTTTCCTGTAAAAAAATCTTTTTCAAGTATATCAAGGACATTAATTGTGTCGCTGAAAATATTCTGTGAGTTCAAAAATATAAAATTCTTCTTGTTGTATATTTTAAAAAGCTCGGAAATTGTCTTTACAAATTGGTTTATTTCGTAAATCTGTTCATTCTGTATAGGCAGGTCATAGCGTTCAACAGAAAGTCCGCTCTTAAAGAATGTAACGAACGATTCTGTCTGTACGGAATAAGAAAACTGCGAAACAAGATTTAAATCAGGGTTTTCATTTTTAATAAGATTAAGGAACGGCTTGTATGGAGAAAAATCATCGGCAAGGTCGATTACGGTATAATCATCCTTATAGAGTTCAGCTATTTTCTCAGAAAAATCCTTGTCTGCAACAAGGTAGCATATGCGTTCTTCCGTAGTTTTGAGAAAATTTTTTACTATGTTAATTTTTTCAAATGATTCCACCATCATAGATGATACATATATATGTCATTATTTGCAAGTTTTAAATATGTACATAATTTTCAAAAAAAAAGAACGTACGCATAAGAGCCTTTTGGCATACGTACGTTCCTTCTTTATATAAGGATTTAAAAACTATCTGTTCTTTTTAGCTTCACAGGCAGCCTTTACAAATTCGCGGAAAAGCGGACCTGCTTTGTTAGGGCGGCTCTTAAATTCTGGATGGAACTGAACGCCTACCATCCACGGGTGTTCCGGAACTTCTACAATTTCTACAAGATCGCGTTCCGGGTTTACGCCGGCAATAATAAGTCCTGCATTTTTGTAGTCTTCACGGTACTTGTTGTTAAATTCGTAGCGGTGGCGGTGGCGTTCCCATACAGTAGATGAACCGTATGCTTCAAGAGTTTTTGTTCCTTCTGCAACAGTACATTCAAATTTGCCAAGGCGAAGTGTACCGCCAAGAATTTTTCCGTTCTGGTCAGGCATAAGGTCAATTACAGGATGAGTTGTGTGCTTGTCCATTTCTGTAGAGTTTGCATCTGCAAAGCCAAGAACGTTGCGCGCATATTCAATGCAGACAATCTGCATTCCCAGGCAGATTCCAAAATATGGAACTTTGTGTGTGCGGCAGTATTTTGCAGTATTAATCATACCTTCAATTCCGCGGTCACCGAATCCGCCTGGAACAATTATTGCATCTGCGTCCTTAAGGCGGTTTTCTGTAGCGGCATCGTCTGTAAGTTCTTCAGAAGAAACCCAGTCAATGTCTATGGAAGCAAGATTTTCAATTCCGCCGTGGATAAGCGATTCTACAACAGAAAGGTATGCGTCGTGCAGCGCAACATATTTTCCTACAAGCGCAATTTTTACGCTCTGAGTAGGGTTGTTGAATTTATCAACCATTTCTTTCCAGTTGGAAAGATCTGCAGGTCCTTTTTTGATTCCAAGGGCATCGCATACAGCCTTGCCGATTCCTTCTTTTTCAAGCTGGAGCGGAACTTCATAGATTGAGCGTGCGTTAAGGTTCTGGATGATGTGATCCGGCTCAACGTTACAGAAGTTTGCAAGGCGTTCTCTTGTAGCCTGGTCAATTTCGTGTTCTGTGCGGAGCATGATGATGTTAGGCTTAATTCCAAGTTCCTGAAGTTCCTTTACGGAATGCTGTGTTGGCTTTGTTTTAAGTTCGTTTGCAGTACCGATATAAGGAACAAGAGTAAGGTGAATGTAACAGCAGTTTTCTTCACCAACTTCGTATTTAATCTGGCGGATTGCTTCTACGAATGGAAGCGATTCAATGTCACCGATTGTACCGCCGATTTCTGTAATGATAACGTCAGCCTTTGTTTCTTTTGTAGAAAGAAGCATGCGGCGCTTGATTTCTTCTGTAATATTAGGAATTACCTGAACTGTTCCGCCGTGGAAGGCACCTTCGCGTTCCATATTCAATACTGTAAGGTAAACGCGACCGGCAGTTGTGTTTGAAGACTGAGACAAAGATGTATCTGTAAAGCGTTCGTAGTGACCCAAATCAAGGTCTGTTTCAGCTCCGTCATCAGTTACAAATACTTCTCCGTGCTGAATAGGGTTCATTGTACCCGGGTCAATGTTAAGATATGGATCAAACTTCTGGTTTACAACGCTAAGTCCAAGGTTCTTTAAAATAAGACCGATAGAAGCCGCTGCGATTCCTTTGCCAAGACCAGAAACAACACCACCTGTTACAAAAATATACTTCGTCATCAGAAATTCCTTAAAATTGAAAACAATATATCTTAGAAATATAACAGAATGCGTGCATTTCGTCCACTACAGGCCGGCGGTCACTTTTGTCAGTCAAAGATTTTTTTGAAATTTACCAGCTTTGACATTGCAATTGAGGCAAGTTTGGTATTTTTCTTTAAAAGAAGCGAGAAGTCCACTGCCGGGATTTTTATAAGCGTGCAGTCTGTAATGGCAGTTGCAGAGCCTGTTCTGTCTGTATTCAGGAAGAATTCGTATTCGCCGCAGAAGCTGCCTTTTTCAAAAAGGACTTTTTTGTCGTTCCTGTATTCGCATACAATTCCCGAAACAATGTAGTATACGTAGTCAGAATAATCGTCTTTTTTAAAGATTTCCTGGCCGGCAGTGTATTTTACAAGATTGTCGCGCGTCATAAGCGAAAACGGCGTAACAAAAAGCAGTTTTCTTATAAAGTCGTTGATTGAATTAGGCTGTTCCTGCGGAAGAAAATAAAGTTCGCCCAAAAGCAGTGAATTAAAGAACTGAAGTGCGTAAAGCATCTGGGCAAAATACATGAAAAACACAAAATATACGTAAACTTCAAACAGCAGAATGATGATTTTGCTGAAAAATCCGTAAATCGTGTTGTAGTTTGCTCGGTTCATAAAAAGCGAAATTATGAAGATGAAACCGTAAAAAAGTCCCGTCGTTAGAATTCCGCAGAAAAAGCAGTGGCGTTTTTTTGGATTTGATCCCGAACCGAATTTAAAGGCACACACTGTAAACGTCAGAATGATTGTAAAAAGAGTCCAGTTTACGATTTTATTTGAAAATGAACTGAAAATCAGAGGAAAGAGTTCCGTTATTTTAGAGAAAAACGGAAGTGTAAAAATCTGGCGCATGATGAATGCCGCAAAGAAAACTGTTGCGCAGGTAATTACTGCAAGAAGTTCTCCAGCAAAAGTCAGAATCTGATTTAATATAGGGCGAGCCGGTGCTTCAGTGTGGAAAATCTGTCCTAGACCTTTTATGACAGAAAGAAAAAGTTTTCTTGCCATCCAGATTATAAAAAGTACAAGAAAAAGGTTTCCCCAAGAGATGATGAATCTGTCCGGCAGTTTTGTAATTATTTTGTGTACGTCAATATAATTTGTTACAAGCGAAAGAATGTGATCAAAGCCTTCCAGTACGGCAGGCGAAATGTGAAGAACCTTTACAAAAACCGTAAGTATGATTACAAGAATCGGGATGAATGAAAAAATAAAGTTAAATGCGCATGCAGAAGCGCAGGCATCAAGATTGTTCTTAAAGTAAAATGCCGTTGTAAGGTAGAAAGTCTGTAAGATTCTTGTAAAAAAAGATTTTATCGATTTCATTCAGTATATATAATACAGCACTTGATTACGAAATCAAGTGCTGTATAAATTTTTGCTGGTTTTTGAAAAGCAAACTCATTAAAGTTGGACGATTAAAAGTCTGCAAGTTTTGGAGCGCGTGGGTAAGGAATTAGTCGCACTCAAGCGTGCTTACCAAGTTTCCTTGCGGAATCTTGCATACTAAAAATCTGCCAGTTTTGCGATGTTTTTGCAAGGCAAAAACTCGTTAAAGTTAGCAGACTAGAAGTCTGCTAACTTTGGAGCTCTAGGATAAGGAATAACATCCCTTATATTTTCCATGCCTGTTACGTAGCGGATAAGGCGTTCAAATCCAAGACCGAATCCAGAGTGTGGAACTGTACCGAACTTTCTAAGGTCAAGGTACCAGTCGTAGATTGATTTATCCATGCCGCGCTTTTCAATTTCTGCGCAGAGCTTTTCGTAACTTTCTTCGCGTTCAGAACCGCCGATCAATTCGCCGATTCCAGGAACAAGAACGTCTACAGCCTTTACAGTTTTTCCGTCGTCATTCTGTTTCATATAGAAAGATTTAATTTCTTTCGGATAGTTGAAAACCATTACAGGACAGCCGAAAATCTTTTCTGTAAGATAGCGTTCATGTTCTGTTGCAATGTCGCAGCCCCAGTAAGGCTTAAATTCAAATTTAGCGCCGTTTGCAGCAGCTTCTTCAAGTTTAGCAATTGCGTCTGTGTACGAAATGCGTACGAATTTGGCATTTGCAACTTTTGTAAGGCTTTCAATAAGTCCCGGCTGGATTCTCTTGTCAAAGAATTCAAGGTCTTCGCGACATTTTGTAAGAGCCCAGTTCAAAAGATATTTTACAAATTCTTCCTGAATGTCCATGTCGTCATCAAGGTCAAAGAAAGCCATTTCCGGTTCAATCATCCAGAATTCTGCAAGGTGGCGTGGAGTGTTTGAATTTTCTGCGCGGAATGTAGGTCCGAATGTGTAAACGCGGCTCAATGCAGTAGCCATAGTTTCAGCTTCAAGCTGTCCTGATACTGTGAGGGACGCTTTCTTTCCGAAGAAGTCCTTTGAGTAGTCAACGATTTTGTGTGCGTCTTCAATTTTCATTCCACCGGCACCGGCTTTAACACCCATTTCTGCAATCTTTTCCATAGAAAGGGTAGTTACCTGGAACATTTCGCCAGCACCTTCGCAGTCAGAACAGGTAATTTCCGGCGCGTTGATGTACTGGAATCCTCTTTCCTGAAAGAATGAGTGAACGGCATAAGCCATCTGGTTTCGTACGCGGTAAACAGCACCGAAGGTGTTTGTACGTGCGCGAAGATGTGCGTTTGTGCGAAGATATTCCATAGACATCTTGTTTTTCTGAAGCGGATATTCGTCAGGATTACAAGCGCCTAACATTTTAAGGCTTTCGAGTGTAACTTCAACTGCCTGTCCGGAAGCCGGGCTTTCAATCAAAATACCTTCTGCTCGTACAGAAGCGCCTGTATTCAATTTTTTGAGTTCTTCTTCTATATTATTTACATTTGCATTATTTGAAGGAGCGTTGCGGTCAAATGTGAGCTGAATGTTTGCGAAGCAGCTTCCGTCATTTACCTGAATAAATACTAAGTTTTTTGAGTCGCGAACTGTGCGAACCCATCCGCAGACAGTAACTTTCTGTCCTTCCGGTTTTGTTTTAAGTAAATCTTTAATTAAAGTTGGAACCATAAGGTTCACCTCCAAAAATAAATGTAAATAATGCTACTATTTTAATCACTTGCAATAGGTTCTTCAAGATGGGGGAGCGGGGGAATTTTAAGAAGATAAAGATAAAGGAAATTTCTAGGGTATACAGAAGATGCATTGAAAAAAGAAAGTTGTTATGATATATAACAAATGCAATATTATAAGACCGGATTAAAAAATCAACAGAGATTGTTTATTGCAGCAGGATTTTACCAGATAAAATTATAAGAAAGAAAACTATTATGAAATAAAGGAAGAACAATTATGCCACCGAAAATTTCAACAACTAAAGAAATGATTATTGAAGCCGGATATAGTATTGCTGATGAAGAAGGAATAGGTCAGGTAAATTGCAGGGCAATTGCAAAGAAACTTGGATGTTCTACACAGCCTGTATTCAGTCGCTTTCCCAATATGGATGAACTTAAAGAAGAAGTATTCAAATATGCCTGTGATAAATTAGAGAAAACTATAGCTGACAGACTTGAAAGTACTAAAGAACAATCTCTTATTGAAATATCAGTTACTGTGCTGGCAAATTTGGCAAGGGAGCATAAGAATTTGTATAGGCTTATTTATCTTTCGGATTTTCGAAGTGAAAAATCATTTCTGGAAGAGCGGGAAAAGTATCAGACGAACAGGCTTATTATAAAAGAGCTGATTGATAGATATAACATTGATTCTGAACGCGTTAAAAGCATATTTGAAAGATGCAGTCTGCTTGTACATGGGATTTGTACAGTGATAGCAACCACTACTATGGACTATTCGAATGAACATGTGCTCAAAATTGTTAATGATGAACTGATGGATGCCAGAAAATAAATAGAGCCGTTCGGAAAGCTGATTGTCTGCAAGGAAATTTGCATTTCATATAGAAAATTTGCATCTTGTCTGAAAGTCATTGTTTATTCCATGTATTCTTGTAATATAAAGATATTTGAAACCACGGCGTTTGTATAAATTAAGGATGAAAAATGGAGTGAAATTTGATGCGATTTATAATTCTTGTATTTGCTTTTACGTTTCTTTTCCCTGCTTGTGCAACATCAAAGACAGAAACTCATAAGGAGAAATCTGTGAAAACTGTAGAAATAAAAGATGATTCGACTATTGTTTGTTTTGGTGACAGCCTGACTTATGGGCATGGAGCCGAGTCTGCAACTGAAAGCTGGCCGGCACTTTTACAAAAACGGGTAAAGATTTCTGTAATTAATTCCGGCAGAAATGATGATACAACAGCTGACGGACTTTTGCGTTTTGATACAGATGTTCTTTCACATAATCCTGCTGTGGTAATTTTGGATTTTGGAGGAAATGATCTTTTTTATCCGAAGAAGAGGCTTTCCAGAAAACAGATTGAAATAAATTTCCGTATGATGCTTGACAGGCTTGATCTTTCAACAACTCAAGTTTATATCATGCGCTTTTATAACAATCAGATGCGTTTTTTGGATCTTTTCGGGCGTTTTGACAGAATGTTAAAGCGGCTTGAAAAAGATTACGGTGTAACAATTATCTGGGATGCCTGGAACGGTGCATGGGGGCACAAGGACTGCAAGTTCGATATGACACACTGCAATGCAAAGGGCTATAAAATAATGGAAGAGAATATCTTCAATGTTTTGGAACCTTTTTTGAAAGAAAACGATTTGTTGATTAAAAATGAAAATGACAGCTACGAAACGAATTAGAATTTTTCCTGCTGACAGACAGCAGATGGAAGACATAATTTCTTCAGCAGAAGAGTCGGAGTTACAGAAGGCATATATGGAAATGCTCAATGGATGTCTTGAACATCCCAAGGAATGGGATTGGTATGCTATATGGATAATAGAAAATGAAGAAGGTGTTCATATCGGAGATTTGTGTTTTAAGGGATATGAAGATGGTAAAAATCCTGAAATAGGATATGGAATAAATGATGAATTTCAGGGAAAAGGATATGCTACGGAGGCTGTCAAACTTGCCCTTGAATGGGCATTTAATCATTCTGGTGTCGAAGCCGTTGAAGCAGAAACCAATCCTAACAATATCGCTTCACAAAAAGTCCTGGCAAAGTGTGGATTCAAGGCCACTGGAACAATTGGAGTAGAAGGACCCAGATTTATTGTTTATAGAGAGGAGAAGTATATGCTGTCATTTGAAAGTGATTATATTGAAGGTGCACATCCGCTGATTCTGGATTCCCTTGCAAAAACAAACATGGAATGTCTTTCCGGCTATGGAAAAGACCATTATACAAAATCTGCAAAAGAAAAAATTGCTGCCGCATGCGGACTTCCCGATGCTCAGATTTTCTTTCTGACAGGCGGAACTCAGACAAATCAGATTATAATTGACACAATGCTTCGCCAGTATGAAGGTGTGATTTCAGCTCAGAGCGGCCATGTCAGTGTTCACGAAGCTGGGGCAATTGAGTTTACAGGCCGTAAAGTTTTGACGCTTCCTCAGCACAATGGAAAAATTGATGCATCTGAGCTTGATTCATATATTTCTGATTTTTACGCTGACGATAGTCATGAGCATATGGTCTTTCCGGGACTTGTTTATATTTCTCATCCTACAGAATACGGAACGCTTTACTCTAAAAAGGAAATGACAGATATTTCCGAAGTCTGTCACAAACACAGAATTTCCCTCTATATTGATGGTGCACGACTTGGCTACGGCTTAATGAGTAGGGAATCTGATCTAACGCTTAATGATATTGCACGGCTTTGTGATGTATTTTACATCGGAGGAACAAAGGCTGGAGCTTTATGCGGTGAAGCTGTAGTTTTCACCAAAAATAATATGCCGCTTCATTTTGAAAACCTTGTAAAAAAGCACGGTGCGCTTCTTGCAAAAGGCCGCTTCTTGGGAATTCAGTTTGATACTCTTTTTACAAACGATTTGTATTTTAAAATCAGCCGTAATGCAGTTGAACGCGCCGAAGAATTGAAAAATCTTTTTGTCAGCAATGGATATAAGCTCTTCATGGATTCGCCGACAAACCAGCAGTTCATAATTCTCGAAAATTCCAGAATGCAAGAGCTTCAGAAAAAAGTGCAGTTTACTGTCTGGGAAAAATATGATGAAAATCACTCTGTTGTAAGATTTGCCACAAGCTGGGCCACTACAAAAGAAAAAATCGCAGAACTGGAAAAAGTATTGTTATTGCGATAGAAAAAAATACATGAAAGAGTATAAAGAATATATCTACGCTTATTTTTTTGATTTGATTAATAACGCGGAAGTGGCTGAAATGCTCACTGAAGCGGCTCATCTTACAAAGTTTTCTTCTGGTGAAAGTATTCTTGAGGCTGACCGCAGGGCAAATTATGTATGCCTGATTGTTTCCGGTTTGGCCAGAGGATTTTACATAGATGAAGCTGGGAATGACAGAACAAAGTGCTTTTCTTTAAGGGGTGACTGGTGCTGTTCTTGTAACTATCTTTCAGAAAAGCCATGTCTCTTCTTTCTGGAAGCGGAACAAGATACCGTGTTGGCGAAATTTTACATCCATGATATTGAAGCAATAAAAGAGAAGCATCCTGTGTTGGAAACTAAAATAAGAGAACTTCTGGCGGATTCCCTGATTAAATCCGAGGAGAGGATACATGCTTTTATTTCGCATGAAGCCAGAGAACGCTATCTGCTCCTTATGAAAGAACAGCCGGAACTTATAGAAAAGGCGAAACAGGAACACATTGCCTCTTATCTTGGAATTACGCCAAGTTCCCTTTCAAGAATCAAAAGAAATCTATAGCCTCTTGTCATATGACAATTACAAATATAATTATCCATGCTAAAGTCACCTCATAATCAATGGAGGTTTTATTAAAATGGAAAGTAAAAAATTACTTAGAAGAAGAATCATATCAATCGCGTTGTTTGCCTTTGGATTATACCTTACCTTGCTTTCTCCCTTTTCAGAGAGGGCTGTGGCAGCATTTAATGGCGGATACGGCACTTTTGATTTAAAAAAATATAATGCTGATGTGTTTGTAAATGTAATGAATGCAACAAGCAATATGAGCGCATACTGGAAGTATTATATCTGCGATTTTATTTTTACGCTTGTTTTCTTGAATTACATGATACAGATTTTGAACGGATTTAATGGAAAGTTTATTAACAAAGTTAAAGCCTTTTCGTATGTTCTGGCAGTCATCAGGGGATTGCTGGATATGTCAGAAAATATAATTCTTCTAAATCAGATTTATTCATACCCGGAGATTAACCGTATGCTGATTGATGCATGTAATGCCATCACCAGAATTAAGTTCCATTTTATGAGGGGCTGGATTGCATGTTTTGTGCTGATAATTGTTGTACATATTATTTCAAAGAAAAAAAACAGATGTATTTCATCTGAAAAATAAGCATCTTGTCTGAAAGTTATTGTTTGTCCAGAATCTTCATGTATTATAAAAGATATGGAAAACATTATTTTAAATCCAATCGGATATGTTAAGAATTCAGTCGGGGCAAAAAAAGATACCTCATGGAGCATTATTTTTAGTTCGAGCAGATTGGAGACAATATGAGCAGAATCCTTATTTTTGCGGGAAGCCCTCGCCGGAACGGAAATACAGACCGGCTCGTGCAGAGTTTTGCAAAGGGCGCACAAGAAAACAATCAGTTTGAAATCGTTTCTGTCTGTGATTACAAGGTGAATCCCTGCATCGGCTGCAACTCATGTTTTTCACGTGAAGGAAACAAGTGCTTTCAGAATGACGACATGACTGCAATTTACGAAAAGCTTTCAAAGGCAGACATTCTTGTCATTGCGTCACCTGTCTATTTTTACGGAATCAGCTCGCAGCTTAAGGCAATCATTGACCGCCTGCATACTCCGATTCGGAACAGCTTCGGCATCAAAAAGCTTGGGCTTATTCTTGTGGGGGCGGCGACTTTGCCGGAACTCTTTGATTCAATAATCACTCAGTACAGGCTTGTCCTGAATTTCTTTAAGCTTGAAGATGCGGGAATGGTTTTAGTCCGCGGTGCAAAAGAAAAAGGCGATGTGAGCGAAACAGATTTGGAAAATGCGTATAAGCTGGGGGCAAAACAAAAATGAACTATGAAATTGGCGATAACACGGAAGATTTGTCAGAATACCTGAAGGAAACGGACTGCATCGATTTTTCAAATCCGCTTGTTGCTTAAAAAGCAGACGAACTGAAGGCTGCTTCTTCTGATACGCTGGACTATATCGAAAGGGCATATAATTTTGTGCGCGACGAGATTCCTCACAGCTGGGACGCAAAACTTTCTGTGGTCTCAAAAACCGCAGGCGACGTGCTCAAAAACAAAACAGGCATCTGCTGGACAAAATCATGCCTGCTTGCCGTGCTTCTCCGTGCAAACGATATTCCTTCTGGAATCAGCTACCAGTATTTGACCCGTGCCGATGATGCAATCGACGGTTACATAATCCATGCGCTGAACACGGTTTATATCGGCTCGCTGAAAAAATGGATTCGCCTTGATGCCCGCGGAAACAAGAGCGGGGTAAATTCGCAGTTCAGTCTTGAAAAGGAATTCCTTGCCTTTCCAGCCCGCTCGGAATTCGGCGAAAAGGATTACCGCGACAATCACAGCGACCTGGATTTTCGCCTCAAAGAAGTGTTGCGCGCAAGCCGGAATATTCTCGAAGTCCGCGCTGATTTTGAGATAAAATAAAGGGAGAAACAAAAATGAGCTACAAAGTAATTAATCAGGAAACATATTACAGAAAAGGCGTTTACCGCCATTTTACTGACGACTAGACTTTCAACAAAGACAAAACTGAGCACAAAATGACAGGAATGTTTTTGAAAACCTGATTAAGATTTAATCATCAGGGAAAGATAAGGAGAAGATTATGGAGTGGCTGACTTGCATTCGTAAATCAATCGATTTTATGGAAAAGCATCTTGAAGAAAACATCAGTGCGCAGGATGTTGCCGACGAGGTGTTCATGTCTTCATTCTTTTTGCAGAGGGGCTTTTCGCTTATGACGGGCTACGGAATTGCTGAGTACATCAGAAACCGCAGGCTTTACAAGGCGGCGCTTGACCTTCAGAAAAAGGACGAAAAGATAATCGACATTGCTTTGCGTTACTGCTACGAAACTCCAGAAAGTTTTACAAAAGCCTTTACCCGCTTTCATGGCTCAACGCCGTCAGTGGTTCGTAACGGCGGAACCATAAAAACTTTTCTTCCCCTGACAATTCAAATCAACATTCAGGGAGGTAATCTTATGGATTACAAAATCAAGACAATGTTCAATCTTAAAGTCATCGGTTTTCAGAAAGAGTTCGATGAAGAAACGGCTTATACTGAAATCCCGAAATTCTGGGATGAAATCTGCGAAAAATATGCAAAGAATATTTATGCAGGAAACCCTCCGGCAAATCCTTACGAAAAGGCGATAATGGACAACTGCATCGGTGAGTACGGCGTCTGCATCGATGATTTGGGTAACGGCAAGTTCCGCTATCTTGTTGCAGGAAAATACGCAGGCGGCGAAGTGCCGGAAGGAATGGCCGTTTATGAGTTCCCGCAGGGTGAGTGGGCTGTTTTTGACTGCTACGGCCCGATTCCAAAAGCACTTCAGGATGTGAACACAAGAATCTTCAAGGAATGGCTTCCCGGCAATCCTGACTGGGAGCTTTGCGGCAACGCGAATGTTGAATGGTACGACTGTATGAACGGCGAGAAAACTGACCCGGACTATCATAGCGCAATCTGGATTCCTGTAAAAAAGAGACAGTAAAAAAAAATCAAGCCATGTTTCGTAGAATAAAATACGCAGCATGGCTTTTGTGGTATGTTGAAAATTAGATCTGCATTTCATCTGAAAAAATTGCATTTTGTCTGAAAGTACTTATAGTTCATGTTTATCATATCTATAATTAATCTATAAAAAATGAAGGGGAAATTATGAAAACAATCGGATTAATTGGCGGAATGAGCTGGGAAAGCACTATCACATATTATCAGGTTATAAATGAGGCTGTCAAAAATATGTTGGGCGGATTTCATTCTTCAAAAATCATGATGTACAATGTTGATTTTGCGGAACTGGAAGAAAATATGCATAGTGGAAACTGGGACGGCAACGCGGCGATTCTTTCTGAGGCTGCAAAAAGGCTTGAAAAGGCCGGCGCGGATTTTATTGTAATTGCAACCAACACCATGCACAAACTTGTTCCGCAAATAGAAAAGCAGATTAGTATTCCGGTTCTTCACATTGCTGATGCGACTGCAGCTGCAATTAAACGCGACGGTCTTAAAAAAATAGCATTGTTAGGAACCGAATTTACAATGACTCAGGATTTTATCAAGGAGCGTCTTGTCAAAGCCGGCCTTGAAGTTCTTGTTCCCTGCGGAGAGAACATAAAAATTATTGACGATGTTATTTTCAATGAGCTTTGTCTTGGCAAGGTTCTGGATTCTTCGCGCGAAAAATATAAATTGATTATTGAAAAAATGAAAGCTGACGGCGCACAAGGCGTGATTTTGGGTTGCACCGAAATCGGAATGCTCATCAGTCAAAAAGACAGCGTTCTTCCGGTTTACGACACGACAATTATCCACGCTTCAGAAGCGGCGCGAATCCAATGCGAATAAAAGAGGAGACAAAACTATGAATCACAAAGAGCGAATGCTTGCAAACCTTCCGTATAAATCTTGGCTTGACGGCCTTGAATAAGAAAGGCTTGAGTGCAAAAAAAGATTTACAAGTACAACAACCTTCCGCCGGAAGATAAAGAAGAAAAAGACCGCCTTGATGAAATAAAAAGAGGACGATTATTAAGACTTTAATTGTTTATACATCACAGAGTGGTTTTACAAGAAAATATGCCCAATGGCTGGCCGAGAGCACAGAAGCAGACATTTTTGATCAAAGAAATGTTCAGAAAAAAGGGAACAGTTTTTTTGACGGATATGATGTGATTGTATATGCCGGCTGGTGCATAGCTGGAAAGGAAAAATAAAATGGATGAAGAATTTGCACAATTTTTTAATGATGTTCCGACAAAAGATCAGGCATTTGTATCGGAACTTGATGTGTTTTTGCTTGAAAAGGGAAGTAAGAGAACAATTAAAGCTGCCAAGAGCGGGTATGTTACTTCGTACACCTCGCCTAAAACCGAAAAAATTTTGCTGAATTATGTTTTCAGAAAGACAGGCGTTAAAATCAGAATATACGCTCAGAATGTCGAAAAATACGATGAATTACTTGCGGATATTCCTGATAACATGAAAAAGGATATTATTAAGGCGGGTGATTGTAAAAAGCTGACGGGCGGAAAATGTTCTTCAATATGCACAGGTGGCTATATATTCCAAA
>JBGVIP010000026.1:0-15061 GCA_045123335.1 Treponema sp. | reverse complement strand
ATCAAAGCCGTTTTCCTTTGTAAAATTCTGAATGCTGCCGTCTTTTGAGTCTATAATGGAAACTCCGGAAGCCGTTCCAATCTTTTGAGTTACATAATAAACTTAACAAGAGTAGACTTTCACTTTGACTTTATAAAAGATGATATAATTTTATTAAATTCTATGGAGTTCAAAGATAAGAAAACGAATGAGGTATCTTATACCAGCTATTCCAAAGATGGAAAAAAAATACATCAATCCCATTGGATAGCATATAATAGAAAGAATCGTCTTATAAAAGTAAACCAGATTAAGAAAGAAGAAATTGCAAATATGGAACGAATATATAGAATAGAATATCGATTGAAGAGTAAAAACAATAAATATCTTAACCTTATAAACCTGAGAGGAAATTTCTTGTGGGTTTTCTGGTTGTTCAAAGATGTTATTGCACGTTCATGGAGAGATAGAGGATATGAAATTGCTAATGTAAAAACTAATCCATTTCGAAATCCCTTTTTCAATGTAATATTACAAGAAGCTGAATCTGGTAATATAATCAAAAACAACCCTGCATTAAAAAGAAAAGAGAAAATAGAACGTGATAACTTAAGTTACTATGTCTACCAGGATAAACCAGATGCTAAGGAACCAATGTTAATTGATCTTACACATACTCTAAAGGGTAACGATTAATTAGGGCAAATGTCGAGTTTTAGTATTCCAACAACATTTATCCTTGTATTTTACTTGTTTCAGAAAACTAAATTTTATATCCCTGCTTAAGCCTTATTTCAAACTGCTCTACTGGAAGAGGCTTATCGAAATAGAAGCCCTGGGCAATATGGCACTTATTTTCCCTCAAAATCTGAACCTGACGGGCAGTCTCAACGCCTTCAGTAACGGTTTCAAAACCAATATCATGGGTCAAGGAAGCAATGTGGCGATACATGACAGAAGTCTTGCTGTCAGAAGCCTCTCCGTCGAGAGGGAGAAAATCCTTATCAAGCTTGATGACGTTCCACGGAATTTCGCGGATAAGACTTAATGAAGAATAACCTATTCCAAAATCGTCAACCGCCGTAGAAAATCCAGCTTCCTGAAGCTCAGAGACAACGCGTTTTAGATTATACACGCCGACGCTGGTTGCGGTTTCGGTAAATTCCAATTCTATGTACTTATGGGGAATATTGTACCCATCCACAATCTTTGAAAGATGGGAAACAAGATCCATATTCGAAAGATGCTTCCGCGAAAGATTCACGCTCACCCGGACTGGTTCAAGCCCAGAATCGAGCCAGCGCTTTATATCACCGCATACTATGTCCAGAACATGAAAATCCAGACGGCATATTTCGTTAGAAAGTTCCAGAACAGGAATAAACTCAGAAGGAAGCATAACTTTTCCATCATGAATCCAACGGCACAAAGCCTCGGCACCGACAACCTTTCCTGTATCAATTGAAACTTTGGGCTGATAGAAGGCACTGAATTCACCTGAAGCAAAAGCCTCTTGAAACATAACTTTGAGTTTCTTAATTCTTTCCTGCTCAAGAGAATCTTTGTCCGATACATAAACAACGGAGCCGTAAGGTCCCATTCTTGCCTCAGAAAGAGCGTTGTATAAAACGCCAAGGATATCCTCAAGAGCATTAAGCGAGATTTTTTCAGAGAGAACAATAACACCTGCATATCCGCTGACCAAAATCCGATTCATTCCCTGCTCATCATAGATTATGGGATAACCTTTCAGAATCTGCTCGATGCGGGGCATAAAACCAGTGTCAAACATGCAGAGAAAATTATCGGAGCTTATTCTGCAGACAATTCCATCCTCACCTACGGAATACTTGATAGCCTCATAGAAGCTCTTCATAATCCTGTCGCCATTTTTTCTTCCAAACTCCGCATTGAAAACAGAAAAATTCCTCAAGTTATAAACAAGAAGGATCTTACCGGAAAGTTTTCCTTCCCTATTCAGATGATCATACTTTCTGAAAAAGAAATTTGCATTCGGGAAACCATAAAAATCATGAAATGCAATCCTATCGATGGAATTCTGAAGACGATTCCGGCTGATAAACCTGATAAGCCCCCGGGCAAACAGATTCAGTTTCTTATATTCATCTTCTGAAAGCTCTTCAGCATCCACAGGATGATAAAGAGTACATTTTACAACGGAAAGCACAGGAGTCACTACACGAAGGGAAATAATCACCTTACTCTCACGGTCGTCATCATAATCAATAAGAATCTCGCCTTTTCCAAGCTGCTCATTCCAGAGATTTTCATAGAATTCAGTTACACCCTTAGAGAGATTAAAAAATTTTGCAACTTCAACAAGAATCCCGACCAGTCTTTCTCTTGTAAAGCTTTCGGTGTCAACTATAACATCAACGAATCTTTCTAACAGGTCATGAAACTGCTCATCTCTTTCTCTTACCATAAACTCCCTCTCAAACAAGCTTCCCCTCGTTTAAAAGGATTATAACAGACAAGTGACAGGAACACAAATTTAATTTAGCCCTAAATTCGAGTTTTTATTTTTGGATAAGATTTCAGTCTGCGGTTCAAAGTAAGGTCCATTATTGTCTGGAGTACTTCCGGACGGGCACGATTCAGCTCATCAAGGAATAGGACAACCGGCTTACGGTCTGTAGGAAACCAGTACAGCAGAAGAAATTCAGTTTTTCCGGTTTTTTCGTCTTTTTCCGGCAGACCGATAAGGTCCCCCGGATCGCTCATCTGACCAAGAAAAAGAGTAACAACCTTGCAGCCCTTTTTGCTGTAATATTCTTCAAGGATTCTAGATTTTCCGATTCCATGCTTTCCGACAAGCATAATATTCTGTTCTGCCGGTGTATTATCAAGAATAAAATAAAGCTGTTCTGAATTAATTGTCATTTTTCGTACCTGAATGAGTTTTATACCGCCATTCTAGCAGAAAAAAACTTAACGTTGAAATGGGAAGTCCGATTTTTCTTTTGAAAGCGTTATTCGTGGAACTTGTATTCCTTGTCGGAATCAATGATTTCCAGCATTTTTTCTGCAATTACTGGATCAAACTGGGTGCCTTTGCCCTTTTCGATTTCTGCGCGGACTACAGGATAACCGTTACCGTCAAAGCGTTCATGGTGCCAGCGTGCACCCAGACTTACTTCAGGCATACTTTCAATTGTCTTAAGAATGTCACCGCCAATAACAGGATGCTGCTTTACAATTTCATATTCTTCATCAGTAAGTTTGTCTTTCTTGTTGATAATCGTGTCCGGTACACCAATCTTACCGATATCATGAAGCAGAGCCGCATAGTAAACGTTTTCTGCTTCTTCCTGGGTTTTACCCAGTGCAAGCGCAAGGCTTCTTGAATATTCTGCTACACGCGTAGAGTGACCGCTGGTATATTTATCTTTTGCATCGATTGTTCCTACAAGGGCCTTTGTGACTTCCATAGAGAATTTCTGGAGGCGCTTTTTTTCATGCCTTAATTCAACGGTTCTGTCCTTTACCTGCTGCTCAAGATTATACTGAAGTTCCTGAAGCTCTTTTGTGCGTTCCTGAACAAGAAATTCAAGTTTTGTTCGTATGCGCCTGAGATATCTTAAACGTTGCTGGAACAAAATATAGATTACAATGAGGATTACAATAATAATAAGTCCCCAGAACCACCAGTGCTCGTAAAAAGCCGGCTGAACAATAAGCGTAACAGGCTTTATTGGATTACTGATTACATCGTCAGCATTCTTGGAAAGTACAGAGAATTTATACGTTCCAGGCTTAAGGTTTGTGTAAGAAACCGTCCTGTCCGACTTCCACGGAGTATATGTAGTATCAAAGCCTTCAAGTTTTGTACAGAACTTTACCTCTTCTGGCGAAATAAAGCTTATGCCGGTATAATCAATGCTTACACGGCGTGACTTTGACGGAACGACAATTTCTCCAAAATTAAAGATATAGCGGTCATCATCAACACTGATAAGTTCAACAATTGTAAAGGGAGGCACAGGATCTGCAGAAATCTTGTTGTAATTATACAGACAGAAACCGTCCAGCATGCTGAACCATACAAGTCCAACAGGATCATAGAATGCCCGTGAAGTTGAAGTAACTCCAAAGGAGTCTACACCGTCTGCATGGCCGTAGAATTTTGGTTCTACAAAAGCCTGCCTTCCCTTAATGAAATTGTCTACGTCTGCTTTTTTAAGTGTAAAAATACCGGCATTACATGTACACCAGATTTTATCGTTACCGTCGTACAGGGCATGGAAAATACAGTCAGTTCCAAGACCGTTGTAAGAATCAATATTTGTAAACTTATTGTTTTTAAGAATGGAAAGCCCTGTTTCCGTACAAATCCACATTTCATCATCATACTGATAGATTTTAAAGATTATGTTGCCGGCAAGTCCGTTCGTAGTGCTATAATTTTTCTCAAGATGTCTATTTTTTAATACATATACCCCGCATCCATCAGTTCCTATCCAGACTTTACCTTCTGAATCTTCGGTAATACACATGATGTAGTCGTTATCAAAGCCGTTTTCCTTTGTAAAATTCTGAATGCTGCCGTCTTTTGAGTCTATAATGGAAACTCCAGAAGCCGTTCCAATGTATAAATCACCGTTAGAATGCTTTAATGAAACCCTCACTTTGTCACCGGCAAGCCCGTCAGATTTTTTCCAGGAAACAATTGTTCCATCCAGCTTATACTCAAGCTGACCTAACCTTTCGTGCGTACTTACAAGAACCGAGCCGTCCGGCGTTACGTTTACATCGCGGATGCGTACATTGCGGCACAATTCCGTAAGTTTATTTTCATAATTTCGCTTTCCGTCCTGGCAGTAAAGGCCTTTATCCGTACCAATCCACATAAGATGTCTCTGGAAATCCCAGGCAAGGGCATTTACAGAAACAGACATTTTAATCATGTTAAACTTTGAAGGAGCAAGCCTTTGTATTCCGCCGCGGTCTGTTGCAAGCCAGATATTTGATTCTTTATCTTCTATAATTTTAAATACTTTTTCATCTGCAAGCCCTTCATCCATAGAGAACGGAATTAAAGTTCCGTCATGAAATATTGCAACTCCATTGTCTGTGGCAAACCAGATGTTTTTATGGGAATCTTCAAAAATGCAGTTAACGGCTGTTCCTTCATTCTGACCGAAGCGCAGGTCAAAGAATTCTTTTTTATCCCCGTAAACACGAAGTGCCGCACGCGCATCTAGTCCGAACCAGTAGGCGCCTTCCCCGTCCTGATATACGCAGGTAATGTTTTTTCCGGCATATTCTTTACCTAAATTAAATAACTCAATCTTGCCGTCATCATAGCAGAAGGTGGAATTTTCATCTCCAGTTGAAATCCAAACCACTCCATCCCGGTCACAGAATATGTGCTTAATAAGATAGGAATTCTGCTTTGGAAAACAGCTCATTCCTTCCGGAATATGAACCTTGTAGTCCGGTGTAACATAGGCAACGCCGGAAGCTGTTCCTATCCATACGTTTCCGTTTTTATCCGGACAGATATCCCTTATGGAATTATTTGGGAGACCTTCTGATGTAGTAAGCTTTATATTATCCCATTTATCGCGCAATACACTTACGCCGTTGTCATTTGCACCAATCCACAAATCGCCATTAGGAGACTGATATATGGCACGCGCGCTTACAAAGTCAAACATAGGGTTATAGTTTCTGTTCAGCGTAATAACTTTTACACCGTCAAAGCGGACAAGCCCTTCATAGGTGCCGACCAAAATATATCCTTCCCTTGTCTGAATTACATCTGTAATCGTATTGCCCGGTAATCCTTCTTTGGAAGTCCATACGCGGGAAACATAATCATCCAGGAATTTTGAAATGCCGCCTGCATGGACGGAACTGGAACCTGCCGCCAGGAGGATAGCTGAAAGGAGAAATCTTCGAATAATGCTTTTGCTTCTCCAGAGAGAAACATGATTCTTTTGACATAACATAAAGAAGGATTTTCCTCTTTCCTCCAATAAAATTACAGATGACAAACTCCATCGCATCGAAAAAATTCCATGCATGCAAAGTATATCATCACTTTCAGCAAAAAGAAATTTTTTTTTAACAGATAATTAATCTTTTTTTAACCTTATCCCGATATATTGCAATTTTTTATGAGAAAAATGCGTCAATAATGAAAAATTCTTTCGCTTTTTTTTTAAAGTCATCGTATACTTTAGATATAGGGGCGGGAACAAATCCGGCTCTTATTTAAAAATACATCTTTGGAGGCGCGTTATGCATACTAAATTTGGTTTGAACAAACCTGACTTTGACACACTGGTTGACAATCA
Organism: Treponema sp.; assembly: GCA_045123335.1. Taxonomy (GTDB): domain Bacteria; phylum Spirochaetota; class Spirochaetia; order Treponematales; family Treponemataceae; genus Treponema_D. The sequence goes on along the minus strand of JBGVIP010000026.1, from coordinate 8,759 downwards.
GGAATATGCAAAACTTGCAGAACACTTGAAAAACACTTTGGCATTGGGCAAGATTCGTTCAGGTGAATATGAATCTTGTATGGAATGGCTGGAAAAATCAGCCCAGATGGTTGGAAAATCTATCAAAAACTAAATTTTCCGGATATTTCTAAAAATATTTTTGGTATATCCTGACATAAAGTAATGCTACCTGTAGAATGCAGCTGCACAACCAAAAGGACGTGCAGCTGTGTTTCAGGCAGCATTTTTGTTATTACGGGCGTTTATAAAAAGGAAGGCGGATTTATGACTATAAATTTTAATGAACTTTCCGAAATTGCACTTCAGCATATGAATAACGGTGACGGCACAATTTTTGCAAAAATGATGATGACACCGGAAAACAAAATCATGATTCGAAGGATTCCCGTTGGAAGTTCCATAGGACGCCACGTTCTTTCTAAAAGCAGCGAAACAAACTATGTAATTGCCGGCGAAGGCAAGCAGATCTGCGACGGCGTAGAAGAATTTTTTAATACCGGGATGTGCATTTTCTGCTCTAAAGATTCTTCCCAAAGCATTACAAATATCGGAAAAGACGATTTGATTCTGTTCACAATGACAAAAGAATAGGACGAAGCCGTTTATCTCATCCTGTTAAAGTTTACAAACCTAACCGCTTAGGTTATACTTATCTCATGAACATGACTCCTACCCTTAAAGAAAGCCGCAGCAGCGTTGAATCTGTATGTGAAGAACTTAAAAAAGTCGCTGACGGCATGAATTCTGTCTCCCAGATAAAGAACAAGGAAAGCATTTTAGCCTGTATTGATCGTCTGCACGAAGTCTGCGATAAAATTGACCAGAGCGTTGCATTCATGTACTTCGGCCAGAAAAGCGGCGGACAGCGGAGCACGGCAAAGAAAACCAGAGCCGTTCAGGAAAATGGTAAAAAAGGCGGACGCCCGAGCAAAAAAATCCTTATAAATGTTTCTGCAGACGATTCAGGCTCTTTTTATGCAGAATTTGACGATGGTTCAAGAAAAAAAGCAGGTTCATCCATGGCAGAAGTGCGCGAAACGTTCCCGCCTAGCCGTTACAGGTGGTCTGATTCTGCCGAAAATCTTTACGAAAAATTGACACAAGGCTGATTAAAAGGCATAGAATCGCTATCATCCACGAAATCGGATAAGAAAGGTAGATTGTGCTACACGAATGAAAGCGCGGAATTCTGAATACGGTAAAAAGCCATATGATTCTGGAACCGCATACCGCCGTAAGCGTTATGAGCATAGGAACAAGGCTGTACCCCATTCCGCGGATTATGTTTGCAAAGCAGTCCATTACGCCGCACATAAAATAAATTGTGCAGATGATTTTAAGCCTTGTCATACCGGCATCTATTACAGCCGGATTTTCAGAATAGATTCTTAAAATTGAGCGGCCAAAGAATACAACAAGATTTCCGAGAACGAGGCCAAGCAAAAATTCCAGCAGTTCTGCCTGAACCGCCATTTTCTTTACGCGGTCAATCTTGCCGGCTCCTATATTCTGAGAAGTAAAGGTAAGCGTTCCCTGCGCGCAGCAGTTCATTGCGACATAGACAAAGCCTTCTATGCTCTGCGCCGCCGAATTTCCGGCGATTGTAACCGCTCCAAACGTGTTTACCGACGATTGAATGATTATGTTTGAGAACGAAAATATTATTCCCTGAACGCCGGCCGGTACCCCAATCTTTACGATTTTTATGAAGATTTCGCGATCGACGGCAAGTTCTTTAAGGGAAAGGCGGAATTCGTCTTCTTCGCGAAGGAGGATGGCTATTATGAAAACTGCTGCGAACGACTGTGAAATTACTGTTGCAAAGCCGACGCCGGCAACGCCCATCCCGAAGCAGATTACAAAAATAAGGTTCAGCACGACATTAATGAATCCCGCTGTAAGCAGAATGTAAAGCGGGCGTTTTGTGTCTCCCTTTGCGCGCAAAAGAGCGGAACCAAAATTATAGAGCATTGTCGCAATTATTCCGCCAAAATATATCTGAAGGTACAATGTAGAAAGCTCAAGGACTTCTTTTGGTGCCTGCATTAGAAGAAGTATCTGCTTAGCTCCGACAACGCCGATAACGGTAAGCGCAATACCGCTGTAAAGGCTAAGGAGCATGGCAGTATGAACTGTCTTTACAAGGCGCTCTTTCTGGCCTGCGCCGTAAAAATTGGCGGCAACGACATTTGCACCTATGCTTAGGCCTACAAAAAGATTAACAAGCAGATTAACAAGTGCATTTGTGGCACCGACAGCCGCAAGGGAATTGTCTCCAGCAAAGCGTCCTACAACTACGGTATCTGCGGCATTAAAAAGCAGCTGGAGCAGACCCGTAAGGATGAGAGGAACAGAAAAGCTCATTAATTTTGAGAATATGGCACCTTCTGTCATATTAATCTGGTTATTTTTCATTGGCGCAATTCTAGCATAATGCATTATAAACCTTAATACAAATGCACAAAAAAAGTAGTAATCATCAAAAAATTAGCTTCCAGTCATGAAGTGAAATAAAAAATCGCCCGAGCATTTATGAATTATTGCATATCGAACTTTATAATGCATTTACCATGCCGTTTAGTTTCTATATAATCAGATTCGATTATGGAAAACACGGATAAAAAAGAACCTTTTTATAAAGATGGACTTCAGTTTGGGTGCCAGAGGTGCTCTTTTTGCTGCGGGCATTCGCCGGGATTTGTATACCTTTCGCGAAGGGATTTAATGGCGCTTTGCAATTTCTTTAAGATGAGCACAAAGGAATTTGTAGAAAAATATTGCCGCTGGGCTGACTATTATTATGGAACAAAAGTGCTTGCCCTTAAAGAGCAGAAAAACTATGACTGCATTCTCTGGAACAGCGGCTGTTCTGCCTATGAGGCGCGGCCGGTTCAGTGTTCTACATATCCTTTCTGGTCATGGATGCTGGAAGACCGCGCAACCTGGGATGACTGCGCAAAGGAATGTCCGGGAATGAATAAGGGCCGCGTTTGGAGCCTTGAAGAAATCGAAAAGAATAAAACTGCTTACGATGACAATAAACCGCTCCACAAGGAAGAACTGAAAGAAGAGCTCAAATAGCCTGAACTCCGCAGTTCTAGTACTGTGCGTACATAAATCCGGAATCGCCGGTAGAGAAAGAAAAGGAAAGGATTACCAACGCAAGCAGGACGTAATAGCTTAGCCAGCGGACAGCAATGTTCTTTTTCTGGATTTCTCTGTAAACATCAATGTTTCTTTCTTTAAGGACGCTTACCGTAAACAGGATTATTGTACCCGCAGCAATAAGCACAATCTGCGACTGAAAATGCGAAATATGTCCGAAAACAGAAACCATATAATCACGGTTCAACAACAGAAGAGGGTTCCCAAACCTGGTAAAGGTATTCTTTAAATACACAAAGGATTTCTTTACGTCCACAATGTGATCAAAATACCACCCGATATTTACTATTATAAACGTCCTTATGATTCTGAACACATGCATTCCGGTAGACTTTACATTTATATGGAAGAAAGAATTAATCCTGTCAAAAACTGGTTTTAAAAGATCACTTAAGGCAATTACAAGACCGTTATAAAGTCCCCACACAAAAAAATGCAGTTCCGGTCCGTGCCACACACCAACCAAAATGAAAACAGCAATATTTGCGATGCACGCAGGAAGAACGCGGGCAAAATGCTTTCCCATGTGAGAAGCACACCATTTGCTGAAATCCTGCATTCCCTTAGTAAGTGCAAGGGGATAAAAAACGTAATCACGCATCCAGGCGCCAAGACTTATATGCCAGCGCTGCCAGAAATTTGCAAGACTTGTAGAAAAATACGGCTGACGGAAGTTAGGCTGCATCTTTAAGCCAAAAAGTTCCGCAATCCCAAGAACCATGTCTATTCCGCCGGAAAAATCTGCATACTGGTAAAGTGCATACATAAGAATTCCCGCTGCAATCACAAATCCGGGAAGACTGTAATTAGGCTGGTCAAGCGCGCTTACAACCCTGGAATACAAAAGATCCGCGATTATGTATTTTTTCATTGCGCCGTACAGAATAAGCATTGCGCCGTGCTTAATGTTTTCAAAATCAAAGCGATATTCTTCCTTCATCTGAAGTCCAATCTGACCGTAACGGTTTATAGGACCCATTATAAGCTGCGGAAAAAATGAAATAAATGAAAAATAGCGCAGGAAATTTGTTTCCCGCCCGTATTTTGAATTATAGACGTCCATAAAATACGAAATTGACTGAAGCGTATAGTAAGAAATTGCAAGCGGCATGAACAAAGTTCTGTGAATCAAAAGGACATTTATGTACTTAAGGAATATAAGGATTCCCAGATTTACAGTAAGCATTGCAGAAAGCACAAGGCGCTTTTTATTCTGGACGCGTTTTTTTTCATCCTTAAAATCTTCTTTAGAAAGGAGCGGCTTTTTTTCTTTTAAACCATCGTTTAACTTAGAGACAAGAACGGCTCCGTAAAAAGTTATAAGTGAACTTGCAAGTATAAAAACAAAGTTCCCCACTCCGCTGCACGCATAAAAAAACAGGTTAGACGCAAAAAGAATCACCCACTGAATTTTTTTTGGGCACAGATAATAAAGAATCAAAGAAACAAGAAGAAATCCTGCAAAAGAAAACGAAAGTAAATTCATGTTGACTGTTCCCTATCTATAAAAACTAGTAAGAAAAATAAGCCCTGCTTACGGCGTTTGTAATCTGACCGTCAAGTCTGGCGGTTATTTTCAGCATTCCAAAACCGGCTCCGGGGAAACCGACGGTAGTGCTGGAAGTATTAAGTGCAAGCGGATTTAATTTTCCGTCCGAAACGGCGTAAAAATCGTATGTAATGCGGCTTTTGTCGCGGCAGTTTGTAACGGGATATACCGTAAGCGATTTTTGATCCTGCGAGGTAATAAGCACAAGACCGAAAATCCTTTCTGAAATTGAAGCCATTTTATCTGCATAGGAAGCGTAAAAAAGTTCATCTTCCGGAATTTTTCCGGTAAAAAAACTGCAGAAAATCTCTGTATATTTTTCTATACCGCTCTGATTCAAATGATTGTCGTCGCTAAAATCATGGTCGCATAAGGAAAAATATTTTTCGCGGCAAAGATTAAAATCATAGTAAGGACAGCCGTTCTGAGCGGCAAAATTCCGGCAGAAATTCAGGTACTGGTCATAGTCGCCCTTTTCGTTCAGGTAAAAGTCGGAATACGGCATGGAATAGAAAATCAGCTCAATATTATTTTTGCGGCATATTTCTACTATCTGATTAAGGCAGCTGATTATATCCGGGTGAATGTTCTGCGGCCCTATGGGCTCTTCAAAAGAGTCTGAACTGAACGAGCCATCAGAAATGCTTTCTGAATCAAGAACGCAGCCTTTACCCGCGTACGAACTTTTTTCATCACCGAATTCATATTTAAAATACCGGCCTGTAATTACAGACTTGATTTTTGCAGAAACCTTTTTTGGATCTAGATCCATAAGTTTATCTTTGCCGATTGGAAGCAGGGAATTTAAGTAATACGCCGGTACTGTCATTTTGAGCATGTAGTCCAGCTTGATGAGCGGATCCCTTAAAAAATCAAGGACAATGTAGTCTGCGGTGTGCCCCGGCCTCTCCTTTATTCCGTAAGAAGTTATGATTCCAAAATCCATTTCCATAAAAACTTTTTCTATGGAATAAAGCTTTACGGCCTGCTTAAGGACTGCAACTGTGCCGTCTATCTGCTGGGCCGGGGTACCTGCGTTGAAAACGTTTTTGTTGAGGGAAAGGTCTGCAATGCGGGGATTAATTCCGTGCGAAGTATGCGATGCGCCGCAAAAAAGGTAATCTATGTTCTGCTGGCGGTAAAATTCGTGCCTTAAAACACGGGCATAAGAATTTGAATCGTCTTTTAGAAAAAAAGCAAGGACTGCGGCAAAAATAAAGAAAAACGCGATAAAAAGAATTAACCTGGTTATTCTGCGTGCCATGAATCTGATCCATTTGTGAATAGTTTTTTTTTATGAATTACAGTATACTTGTTTTTAAGTAAAATTTAAATCAGAGATTCATATTATGGTGAGATTAGTTACAGATTATTTAGACAGCACTGCCCTTAAGTTTGCCGGAAAAACAGCATTTAGGGACGAAAAGAGGTCAATCTCTTTTGGTGAACTTCAGAAAGAATCGCTTGGCATTGCAACAGAACTTATTAATAGAAGAATATTTAAAAATCCGATCGTCATTTACCTTGAAAAAAGCGTAGAAGTAATTGCAGGCTTTATGGGCGCTGCTTACAGCGGAAATTTCTACACTCCTATAGACGTAAGCATGCCTGCCAGCCGAATTCAGAAAATAATGGAAACTTTGAATCCGGCTTTAATCATAACAGATAAGGCTCATGCAGAAGCTGCCGGAGAATTTGCGGGTAATGTACCCGTCTGCCTTTACGAAGAGCTGATTTTAACTGCGGTAGACAGAATATTGGTAGACAGAACACTAAAAAAGGTGATTGATACAGATATTCTGTACGTTTTATTTACATCCGGCTCAACTGGAACTCCAAAAGGCGTAATAATTAGCCAGAAATCTGTAATCGACTATGCGGAATGGGTAACAGAAACCTTTAAAATAGACAGTACGACCGTATTTGGGGAGCAGGCTCCGTTCTACTTTGACAATTCAATTCTGGACATTTACCAGACACTTAAAAACGGCGCCGAATGCTGCATAATTCCGCACAAATTCTTTATGCTGCCAAAAAATCTTTTCGGCTATTTAACAGAAAACAAGGTTAATACAATTTTCTGGGTTCCTTCTGCCCTGTGCATAATGGCAAACCTTAAGGCAGTGGATAAGTTTGTTGTCCCTACCCTAAAAAAAATTCTTTTCTGCGGAGAAGTAATGCCGAACAAGCAGCTTAACGTGTGGCGCAAAACCTACCCGGACGCGCTTTATGCAAATCTTTACGGACCTACAGAAATAACGGATGTGTGCGCATATTATATTGTTGACCGTGAATTCAGCGATGACGAAAGCCTTCCGATTGGATTTGCGTGCAAAAACACAGAGATTCTGGTGCTTGATGAAGAAAATAAGCTTGTGGATCCGGAAAATAAGGATGTTAAGGGTGAACTTTGCGTGCGCGGTACCTGCAATTCCTACGGATATTACAACAATCCGGAAAAGACACAGGCTGCATTTGTTCAGAATCCGCTTAATTCAATCTACCCGGAAATTATTTACCGCACCGGCGATATAGTGCACTACAATGAACGCGGCGAAATAATGTATGACTGCCGAAAAGATTTTCAGATCAAGCATATGGGGCACCGCATAGAACTTGGAGAAATTGAAACTGCGGTTGGAGCCGTAGACGGCGTAGACCAGAACTGCTGCCTTTATGATTCAGAAAAATCAAAAATCGTGCTGTTTTACACGGGAACAGTAGAACCGCAGCAGATTATAGATTCAATAAAGGATTCAATTCCCGACTATATGATTCCAAACAGAAAAATCAAACTTGAAAAAATGCCGATTAATCTGAACGGAAAAATAGACCGGGTTGAACTTAAAAAACAGCTGTAAAAAAAGATAAAAGGATAAAAGATGGAAGAATTACTTAATATACTTAAAGAAGCAAAACCTGAAATTGATTTTGCGTCAGAAAAAGCACTAATAGATAACGGACTGATTGATTCATTTGATGTAGTCCAGCTGGTAATGCAGCTGAACGAAGCATTTGACATTGAAATTGGTGCTGAAGAAATTACACCGGAAAACTTTAATTCCGCAGAATCCATGTGGAATATGATTCAGCGGCTTCAGTAGCAGATTGCGGAACAACCTCTAAAAATCAAGGGTAAGATTGTCATTGTTCATCTTTTCTTCGATAACCGAATCAAGATTGTAATCCATGACAATTTCTACATCCTGAATGTCCGAAAAATCAAGTCTGCTGGACGAACATTCAAGCCTTGCCTCATTCAGAATCTCAACAGCCGCAAGATAAGCACTGTCAATTTTCTGTTTTTCTGCAACAGACCCTTCAAAATTCAGAAGTTTTTCGCTAAGACACTTTTTTATTACCAGCAGATCGTTAAATGTCATAGTGTTATTTTACAGAAAATTTGAGGGATTTGCAAAGGTGTGAAAAAAGAATGGTCAATTATTTTTTTTCACTGCCCCAATTTAAAATACTTTTTTTGAACCCTTTAATTATCTTAAAGCAGCAAATTCTGATGTTGGTTTGCTGATAAATTTTGGCGAAAATTCACTGAAATGGGAACGAATTACACGGTTTGAGAAAAAAGGACAATCAATTGCTGCTGATATAGTCATATAAAGCTTCTCTATCTTTTTCAAACTCAATATCTAGGGCATTGTTTAAATAATTATCTGATTCAAGAAAAAGACCGGAGTTACTTTCCATCAGTATCCTATAAGTTTCGGAACTAAGAAGTTTTTTATAAGCATCTTCATGGTTAAGATTGTATTTAGACATGATATGTTTTGTTGCGTTAATTACTGATAAGCCTTTCAAATGTTCAATTTTTGCTTCTTCCATAATCCCTAGCTCCATGTGATTTCTTTCATTTCAACTACAAGCTTATCCGCAATTTCTTGTTTTCCTACAAAATACTGCGTTCCAAGGTTCTCTGGTTCTAAAAACCCAAGAAGTTTTTCTTTTGCTTCATCAGAACCTACTTCACCGTACAATCCTCGCCAGTAAGAGTTTAAACAAACCATTG
>JBGVIP010000025.1:0-8900 GCA_045123335.1 Treponema sp. | reverse complement strand
CCGGCATGGAAGGGTGGGAGCGGAGCGACCAGGATTTTGCGGAGCAAAAGACCGAGCGTTAGCGGGCCCTGGAACGCCGGTTGCAAAGGAGTGGCCTGAAAAGGAATTGAGGAAATCTTGTTTTATAGAAGAAAATAGGGTAGTATTTTGGTATGGAAACTGCTTTATATCTTATTCCGGTTACTTTGGGGGATACGGAGTATTCGAAGGTTATTCCTGAGTATAATTTTGAGGTAATCAGGGAAATAAAGTTTTTTATTGTTGAAAATATTAAGTCGGCTCGCAGGTTTTTGGCTAAAATTGAAAATTCACATGTTGATGATGCTGTTTATTTTGAGTTGAGCGAGCATACTGACGTTAAGGATATCAGCGGATATCTGGATCCAATTATGGAAGGAAATTCTGTTGGGGTTATCAGTGAGGCTGGTTGTCCGGCGGTTGCGGATCCGGGAGCTGATATTGTTGCTATTGCTCAGAGAAATAATATTAAGGTTGTACCGCTTGTTGGGCCGTCTTCGATGATTATGGCTGTGATGGCGAGCGGCTTGAGCGGCCAGAGCTTTGCTTTTAACGGTTATCTTCCGGTAAAGCCTGCTGAAAGGGCTTCCAGGCTTAAGCAGCTGGAGCAGAGGTCCATAAAGGAAAAACAGACTCAGCTTTTTATTGAAACTCCTTACAGAAATGCGCAGATGTTTGAATCGATTCTTGCTTCCTGCAGGGGTGAAACAAGGCTTTGTGTTGCGGCCGGAATTACGACGGAGCATGAATTTATTAAGACAAAAACTTGTGCCCAGTGGAAGAAATCTGGTCTGCCGGATTTGAAAAAAATACCGGCAATTTTTCTTATTTCGGGTTGACGGCTGATTGTGATTCGGAATGCATTTGATTTTATGTGCGGAGTATAAATGAATAAATCCTATCTTTTTTTTGATATTGAATGTGCCAACTGTTTTGACGGCGTTGGTAAGATGTGCTCGTTTGGTTACGTTGTTGTTGATCAGGATTTTAATATTCTTGATGAAGATGATGTTGTTATGAATCCTGAAACTGAGTTTGACTGGTATCTTTTTGATCCTAAGAAGGGTTGTATGCTTGCCTATTCAAAGGATTATTTCAGGATGCAGCACAATTTTGAAAGTTTTCATGGCGGCATTAAAAAGCTGATGGAAGCTCCTGACCGCAAGATTGTTGGTTTTTCTTCTTCTAATGATGTCGGTTTTCTTGTAAGTGCCTGTGAGCGCTATAATCTTCCGTCTATAAATTATGCCTGCTATGATATCTGCACTGTTGTTGAGCAGGCTAACGGGGGCGCGCATAAAAAACTTGATGAATGGTGTGATTTTTATGGGGCTGATATTAAGGGGCTTCAGAAGCACAAGAGTTCTGATGATGCAAAAATGACTATGCTTTTGACTAAGGCTTTCTGTGAAAAAAGCGGAATAGGGTTGGAAGAACTGCTTGAGAAAAACAAGGGAATTAAACTTAGTGTTGATAAATACATTGAGCAGCGCGAAATCAGCCGGCATAATAAAGAAGTGATGAAAAAGATTTCTGAGCTTTACGGAAAAAAATCCAGGGCACTTCTTTCTAAAAAACTAAGCGGAAATTATGCATTTGGCTTTAAGCTTAAAAATGATCTGGATGAGGCGCTTAAGATTGCACAGCTTGTTCAGAAGCATGGCGGAATCCTTATGAAATCACTGAAATCGAATGGAACTGTAATTTTGCCTGATGATGCGGATGTTTCATTAAGAGATGATTTGAAAAAGAGGAATTTAAAGGGCATTACTGTTTCTGAACTTCTGGAACTTGTCCGACTTGAATAGATTTTATGTTTTTGCAGATTCCGGCACTCTTTGGAATCTCTTTGAAATTATTTGAAGAGAGTACTTTTTGTCTGTAGAATATTGAGGCATTTGACCTTTTTTGTTATTATTTCTATAGTATACAATAGTAATTTCCTACTAAAACGATAAACTTTAAGGCGGCTTTTACCCGTCTGTTAAGGAGAAAAGATGTCTTTGCTTGACGTTCAGAACATTTCGGTGAGTGTTGAAGATAAGCAGGTTATCAAGAACCTGAGTCTCCAGATTAATGCTGGTGAAGTCCATGTTCTTATGGGACCTAATGGCGCAGGAAAGTCTACTTTAGGCAATGTGCTTATGGGAAATCCTGTTTATGAACTTACAGATGGAAAAATCTTTTTTGACGGTTCTGATATAACTGAAGAAAGCGTTGATAAGCGGGCAAAGGCGGGCATTTTCCTTTCGTTCCAGAATCCGCTCGAAATTCAGGGAATTTCTCTTGAAACTTTTATCCGTTCGGCTCTTCAGCAGAAAACAGGCGAAAGGGTAAAGCTGTTTCAGTTTCAGAAGGAACTTCAGGCAAATATGAAGCTTCTTAATATGGCTGATTCCTATGCAAAACGAGACCTTAATGTAGGATTTTCTGGCGGTGAACGAAAAAAGAGCGAGATTCTTCAGCTTCTTATGCTAAAACCTAAGTTTGCAATTCTTGATGAAACTGATTCTGGTCTTGATGTTGATGCTGTAAGGACTGTTTCAAAAGGAATTGAAGAATATCAGAAGACTCAGAACGGAGGACTTCTAATAATTACCCATTCAACAAGAATTCTTGAAAGTCTTAAAGTTGATTATGTACATATTCTTGTTCATGGCTCCATTGTAAAAACTGGTGACAGTTCGTTGATTGATGAAATCAATGAAAACGGTTTTGATGCTTACCTGAAGTAGTGGATTTGTTATGGCAGAAGATAAGATTATTGTTGATGATATAAACAGGGAATTTTATGATTTCCGCTATGAAGAATCTGAAAAAGATTTCTACCGCATTGAATCCGGTTTGTCTCCTGAAATTGTAAGCAAACTGAGTGAAGAAAAAGGCGACCCGGACTGGATGCGTGAATTCCGCTTAAAATCGCTTGAACTTTACAATAAAATGGGCGTTTCTACGGATTGGATGCCGAATATTGAAGGTCTTCATATGGAAGATATTTCTACATATGTTCGTCCTAAGACAAAAATGAGCGGAAACTGGGAAGACGTTCCTGAAGACATTAAAGATACATTTGAAAAACTGGGTATTCCTGAAGCTGAACGCAAAAGCCTTGCGGGCGTTGGTGCTCAGTATGACAGTGAACTTGTCTATCACAATATTCAGGATGAAGTTGCAAAGCAGGGCGTTGTATATCTGGATTTTGAGAGTGCCGTAAAGAGCGAAAAGTGGGGACCTATGGTAAAGGAGTATTTTATGACTCTGATTACTCCTCGTGACCACAAATTTGCGGCTCTTCATGGTGCTGTATGGTCCGGCGGTTCTTTTGTATATGTTCCTAAAGGCGTTAAGCTTTCTTTCCCTCTGCAGTCTTACTTCCGTTTGAATGCAAAGGGTGCCGGTCAGTTTGAACATACACTTATAATTGTTGATGAAGGCGCTGACCTTCATTTTATTGAGGGATGTTCTGCTCCAAAATATAATGTTGCAAACCTTCATGCTGGTGCTGTAGAACTTTTTGTAAAGAAAGGTGCCCATCTGCGCTATTCGACTATTGAAAACTGGTCAAAGAATATGTATAACCTGAACACAAAGCGTGCAAGGGTTGAAGAAGGTGCTTCTATTGAATGGGTATCAGGTTCATTTGGAAGTCATGTAGGCTGTCTGTATCCGGAAAGTGATCTTGTTGGAAGAAATGCTAGGGCTGAATTTACTGGAATTACTTTTGCAGGTAACGGTCAGGATCTTGATACCGGTGCAAAAATGGTTCATCTGGCACCTGATACTACAAGTGTCATAAATTCAAAATCAATTTCCAAGGGCGGCGGAAAGTCTACTTACAGGTCTGCGGTTTATATTGCAAAGAATGCAGAAAATTCAAAGGCAAGTGTTTCGTGCCAGTCCCTTATGATTGATTCCGGCTCCAGAAGCGACACAATTCCTGCAAACGTTGTACTTACAGATAAGGCTGATGTTGGTCATGAGGCAAAAATCGGACGCATTTCAAATGACGCGGTTTTCTATCTTATGAGTCGCGGTGTCAGTGAAGAAGATGCACGTAGCATGATTGTAAGCGGATTTGCTAATCCTGTTTCCAAGGAACTTCCGATGGAATATGCTGTAGAGATGAATAATCTGATTCGTCTTGAAATGAAAGGCTCGATGTAAAGGGCGTGTATCTGATTTTGAGGATGAATGAATGGCAGAAAATAAACTTGTAGATATAAATAAAATTCCATCTCCTACATGGAGCTGGTTAAAAATGAATAAGGCGGGATTTCCGCTTTTAAGTGCATACGAAAATTTTCTTCCGGAAGTAAGGAATGCCGCAGATGTTGAATTCTGCGAATCTTTTTCTTCGGATTCTGTTGATTTTGAACAGTTTGTGAGCGGTACTTCATTAAAATTTGATGACGATTTTATTCCGGTCGAAATCTATGTTGCAGAAAACAAAAAAATCTCAGAACCTGTTGTCCTTACTTATGATTTTGCGGGCGGCATGAACTCGTATACAGGGCAGGTTATCCGCGCAGAAAAAAATTCTGAAGTAACGGTGATTATTGTTTCTGCATCTGATAAAAATGCGGAAGGACAGCAGCTTCTTGATACAAAGGTTTATGCTTCTGAAGGTGCTAAGGTTCATATTGTAAAGGTTCAGCTTCATGGAAAAGATTTTATTCAGCTGGACGAAACTTCTTCTTTTGCGGAAGATAATGCGGAAGTTACTCTTAAACAGGTTGTCCTTGGCGGCAGGGAAACTTATGCTGGAGTTGGAACAGTACTTAAGGGATATAAATCTGCATTTAATTCTGAACTTGCCTATTACTGCATGAATGAACAGATTCTTGATATGAATTATGTTGTACCTCATTATGGAAAGAAATCTGAATGTCAGATGTTTGTAAGGGGAACTGTAACAGACAGGGCAAAGAAAACTTACCGCGGAACAATTGATTTTAAGCAGGGCTGTGCGGGGGCTGTTGGAGAAGAACAGGAGGAAACTCTTATTCTTAGTCCTAATGTTGTTAATAATTCAATCCCTGTCATTCTTTGTGATGAAGAAGATGTTTCCGGTGAACATGGAGCTTCTATAGGTCGTCTTGGAGATGACGTACTTTTTTACATGCAGTCTAGAGGAATTGATGCAAAGGCGGCTGAACGTGTTCTTTCCAGAGCAAAGGTTCAGGCTGTTGTTTCAAAGATTAACGACGAAAAAGTTGTTGAAAGAACTGAAAGTTTTATGAATGAAATCTTTGGGGAAGAATAATGGATAACCTTTATAAAAATGATTTTCCTTTGTTTTCAGCAATTGAAAATGACGGATTGATTTATTTTGACAATGCAGCTACTACCCAGAAGCCTTACACAGTTATTGAGGCGATGGAAAGATACTACAGGCAGAATAATGCAAATCCGCTCAGAGGACTGTACGATTTAAGCAGCCGAGCAACAGAAGAGTATGAAAGTGCCCGTCATGTTGTTGCGGAATTCCTTAATGCAAAAGACTGCGAAATTATATTTACAAGGAATGCATCAGAAAGCCTTAATCTTGTTGCCTATACATGGGCTATGGCAAATTTAAAAGAAGGCGATGAGATTGTTGTTTCTGTAACTGAACATCATTCAAATATTCTTCCATGGCAGATGGTGGCTTCTGCAAAGGCTGCTAAGGTTGTTTTTCTTGAACCGGATAAGGAAACAGGTGAATTTTCTGAAGATGAGTTCAGGAAAATCAATTCCAAGACAAAGCTTGTTGCGGTGGGGCAGGTAAGCAATGTTCTGGGAATTACAAATCCTGTAAAAAAAATAGCTGAACTTGCACATAAGGTTGGTGCAGTTTGTGTTGTTGACGGTGCGCAGGCTGTTCCGCACATGAAGGTTGACGTAAAGGATATTGATGCTGATTTTTACGCATTCAGCGGACATAAAATCTGCGGACCTATGGGAATTGGTGTCCTTTATGGTAAGAAAGAACTTCTTGAAGCTATGCCGCCTTTTTTGCGCGGCGGGGAAATGATTGAGTACGTTACAAGGGAAAGCGCTACATGGGCAGAAGTTCCGCACAAATTTGAAGCGGGAACTGTTAATGCCGGTGGAGCGGTAGGACTTGCTGCGGCAATAAAATACGTTCAGTCTGTAGGCTTTGACAAAATCGAACGGCATGATAATAAACTTGCCGCTCTGCTTATGGATGAAATGAAAGATTATGAATTTTTCCATTTAGTCGGAAATAAAGATTCTTCAAAGCACTGCGGAATTGTAACATTTACTTTGGATGGAGTTCATCCTCATGATATAGCAAGTCTTCTGGATACAGAAAAGATTGCAATACGGGCTGGACATCACTGTGCACAGCCGCTGGGTGCCTATCTCAATGTACCGGCAACTGCGCGTGCAAGCATGTATTTCTATAATACAGAAGATGAAGTACTGCGTTTTGCAAAAGTGCTTCGTAATATACGACAAATGAGCGGATATAATGATTAATCCTTTTTAGGAGTTGCAATTATGGATACAAAAGAATTATACAGGGAAATATTGAATGAACACAATTTGAATCCTTCTCATAAAAAAGATATGGAAGGAGCAACTATTTCTCTTAACGGAATTAATCCAAGTTGCGGAGATAACATTACATTAAACCTTAAGGTTGAAGATGGAATTATTGTTGACGGTTCCTTTACAGGCAGCGGATGTGCTGTAAGCCAGGCAAGCTGCGACATGATGCTTGATCTTGTCATCGGAAAAACTGTTGAAGAAGCAGAAAAACTTAATTCGATATTCATGAAGATGATCCGAGGCGAAATTTCCGGTGAAGAAATTGAACAGCTTGATGAAGCTGCTGTCCTTCAGGATATTGCGCGAATGCCGGCAAGGGTAAAATGTGCTGTTTTAGGCTGGCGTACAATGAAAGAAATGTTTGAAGCTAATTCAAAGTGTGCAACCTGTTCAAATCCCAACTGTCATTAATTGCTGATAAAATCAGTGATTGCAGTGATTATTAGTGAAAAATATTAATAAGAATTATTGTCAATAAGACGTGTAAATGATAAACTATCCCGAAACAAATTTAACTGCCGAAATGGCAGAATTTTTGGGGGATTAAATGATCTACACAGCAGAAGTAGAACACATGTGTCCTTTGGCTAAAGGCGCATATCATGGACCTGCACCGATTCCAGAGGAAGGAAAATGGGTTCAGGTTAAAAAAATCGAAGATATTTCTGGATTTACACACGGTATCGGTTGGTGTGCACCACAGCAGGGTGCCTGCAAGCTTTCTTTGAACGTAAAAGACGGTATTATTGAAGAAGCTTTGGTAGAAACAATCGGTTGTTCAGGTATGACACACTCAGCTGCTATGGCATCTGAAATCCTTATCGGAAAAACTTTGCTTGAAGCATTGAATACAGACCTTGTTTGCGATGCTATCAACACAGCTATGCGTGAACTTTTCATGCAGATTGTTTATGGTCGTACATAGTCTGCTTACTCTAAAGACGGTCTTAAAGTTGGTGCTTCTCTTGAAGACCTTGGAAAGAACCTCCGTTCACAGGTTGGAACAATGTTTGCTACACGCAAAACAGGGCCACGCTACCTTGAAATGACAGAAGGTTATGTTGAAACTTGTGCTGTTGACAAAGACGGACAGATCATCGGTTACAACTGTATCAACTTTGGTAAATTGATGGACGCTCTCAAGGCTGGAAAACCAGCTAATGAAGCTATTGAAGGTGCTCGCACACACTACGGTCGTGTAACAGCTGATCAGGGTATGGTAAAACTTATCGACCCACGCAAAGAATAAGTTGCGGTTATTGAGCCTGTCGAAATAACCGCAGTTTGTGGTTTCGATAAACTCAACCACCACAATTTACTAAATGGAGTAAAATAATGGCATTATTTGAAGATTACGCAGGCCGCATTCCACAGGTGAATAAGGCTCTTAAAGAATATGGTTTTAAAGAAGGCGAAGACGGATTGAACGAAGCTCGCGAACTCTGCAAGGCTCGCGGATTCGATCCATACGAAATCTGTCAGTCTACACAGCAGATCTGTTTTGAAGATGCTAAATGGGCATACGTTCTTGGTTCTGCAATTGCTATCAAGGAAGCTGAAAAAACTGGTGACAAGACTGGTTCTACAGCTGCTGCTAACATCGGTAAGGGACTTCAGGCATTCTGTCTTCCAGGTTCTGTAGCTGATGACCGCAAAGTAGGTCTTGGACACGGAAACCTTGGTGCACGTCTTCTTTCTGAAGAAACACAGTGTTTCGCATTCTTGGCAGGTCACGAATCTTTCGCTGCTGCTGAAGGTGCTATCAAAATCGCTGCTAACGCTAACAAAGTTCGCAAGAACAAGCTCCGCGTTATCTTGAACGGTCTTGGAAAAGACGCTGCTCAGATCATCAGCCGCATTAACGGTTTTACATATGTTCAGACTCAGTTTGACTACTTCAACGGAGAAGGAACAGACAAGGCTCTTAAGGTTGTAAAGGAAGTTCCTTATGGTTCTAACCCTGATCGCCTTATCGTAAAGTGCTACGGTGCTGACGATGTACGCGAAGGTGTTGCAATCATGTGGCACGAAGATGTTGATGTTTCTATCACTGGTAACTCTACAAACCCAACACGTTTCCAGCACCCAGTAGCTGGTACTTACAAGAAGGAACGCCTCCTTGCTGGTAAGAAATACTTCTCTGTAGCTTCTGGTGGTGGTACAGGTCGTACACTTCACCCAGATAACATGGCTGCAGGTCCAGCTTCTTATGGCTTTACTGATACTCTTGGTCGTATGCACTCAGACGCTCAGTTCGCAGGTTCTTCATCAGTTCCAGCACACGTAGAAATGATGGGATTCATGGGAATGGGTAACAACCCTATGGT
>JBGVIP010000024.1:0-13696 GCA_045123335.1 Treponema sp. | reverse complement strand
GTTCCGTCTTTATAGCTGGAATTTGAGCAAAATTTATATGTTAGCGAAGGTTTTCCAAGATATCTTTCTATAAGAATTGTAACGTTTTTCTTTTCGCGCCATGATTCGTCCAGTTTATAGCTTTTTGCATTAGACAGGCTTCCTGTAACTGCGTCCTGAACAAGAGAATCGTAGTCGATTAAGTCTAATTCTTCATCTTGTGGAATGTACTGGTCAAAATCTGTTGTTCCATATTTTTCAATATCGAATGTGGGATTTTTACGAAGTTCGTAGAAAAGCTTACCTGCTCTAGATGAGCTTCTGTTTATAAAAACTTTATTAACTTCGCCAGGCACAATGTCTGTTACGGCATAAAGTTCCGCATCCATCATTTCAAGGTAGTCATTGTCGACTTTTTTAAGCCCTTGAATCATAATGACGCGGTTTTTACCGGCCTGTACCTGTTCGAACAGTACTGCCCCCATACCGCTGGTAACGTCTACAATCTGTTCCGGTGGATTTTCATCACAGCCTGTAAGAGTTACTCTTGCGTGCGTAACTTCTGAAGCGACAAGTTTTCTGGAAACGCCGTCGTCCGAAGAAACTGTTAGGGAACCATAAGAGATGGTAGAAGACGATCTGCCAGAGGCAGCCAACAAAAGACCGGAATTGTCAGTATCAATGTTAGTGCAGGAAATAATGCCGGCGCATAAAACACAAATAATAAATAAAAACTTTTTAAACATGCTTATATTGTAACATGTATTTTTTAAATTTGTAAATTTTTTTTTACAAGTTTGATAAAATTATACGCTATTAAAAAAAAATAGCTATCGGTCGAGAAATGCCTGTCAAAACCTAGGGAGCGACGGCAACAGCCGTAAAAATGCTCCACTGGAGCATTTTTAGCGAGTCTCCGAGCAGCTGTGCTGCGATGGCCCGCTAGCGGGCTACATGCAGATTTGCCTTGGAACCATCCCCATTGCCGCTCGCGCGGCAGCAAATCAGGATATCTATATCTCCAGCTCGTTGATTTCCTGGGCGAAGCGGGTCATGGAAAGGTTACAGGTTTGCTTTTGGCCGGCTTTTTCTATGGAAAGGATGAAGGCGGAATCTGTTGGCTCAAGGAACCAGACAAGGCCTTTGCCGTCCAGCTTTTTTTTGAGGAGTGCTTTTATCATCTCGCCGGTTAGTTTCTGCATTTTTAGGAATTTCTGGCGGCCGGTGCTCCATTCTTCCAGTTCTGACTGATATTCTTTAAAGTGATTTACAAAGTCTTCCAGTTCCGGGAACGGATTTGTCCAGAATTTTGCGTCGCTCAGTTTTACAAAGCCGGCATCTGTTTTCTGAAGGATTGAACCTTTTACCTGATTCTGGACAAAAAGGCGGATTTTTAGTTCAAAAGAAAGTTCTGCTTCAAATTCCATTCCCGAACCGTTTTCCGATACAGAAACGAGAACAGACGGAAATTTTTCTGAAAAAGCGGCGGCTTCTTCCCTTATGTTCTGAACTGTAAGGCGGCTTCGCCATGTTGCCGTCATATTTTTCTGCTGCAGCGTGGCAAATTTTGTACGCCAGAAATCGCCGGTTTCTTCGTTCATGGATTTCTCCTGTAAAAATCTTTTTTCTATAATATTATTTTTTCAGTTATGGTGTAAATCCGTTATTATGATAATTGACAAACTTACTTATACAATTGAAAATGATTGTTAGGAAAAGTTTACAATTATGTTAAAATCATTGTTTAAAATTGTTTTATGTGCCCTTTGTTTATCTTTCTTTACTGCATGTGATTTTCAGCAGGATTCGGATGATAATTTAAAAAAACTCACTTTGGCTTATCTTTTGTCTCAAAAACAGGCAGAAAAATCAAATCCTGGTGACAGTCCGGTAACTCCAGAAAATCCTGACACTCCAGAAAACCCGGATACTCCTGTAAATCCAATCCCGGAAAAACAAAAGGCGGCTTATGAACAGGAACCGATTATTACAGAATTTACAGCAGAAGGCGGAAATCAGTGTGTAAACTTAAAGTTTGCAGTTTCTTCAACATTTGACTACAAATTGATTCTTGTAGATGGTCCGGATGGAGAGTTAAAAGATTCTTCAGGCAATGTAAAAACTCCTAATGTAAACCAATCCGGGGAAAAATTTGAACTTAAAAAGGATGCAACTTCATATAAATTTGAAGGACTTGAAAATTCGACTGTAAAAAATTACAGCAAGGCTCCGATTTATACATATACTCTTATCCTTCAGGATGCAGATGGCAAAGAACTTGAACGCAGACAGGTTCAGTCTACCCCTGCTCCCGCTGAATTTGAATACGAAACAAAAGATGATGGTTCAACAGATACTCAGGACGTATGGATGACTATCATTCCTGTAGACAATCCGGAGCATAACCTTGCCAAGGGATATAAAGGAACATACTCAAACGCTTGTGTTGCGAAAATTAAAAATTCCTATGGCGTTTACCAGTGTCCGCAGCTTTACAATAATACTGCAACTGTAAGCAGGCTTGTAGCTGACGGTACTTATCTTCAGAGCGAAAATTTTGTAGCCTTAAAAAAACAGCTTAAACTTGAAAGCACAGAAGAAATTGAATGGTTTTCTTTGTATAGAGACAGTTTTCATCTTGTACTTGTCGGACAGATTGTTAAACCCGCCGTTGAAAAAGCAGGATACACAGAAGTTACTTCATATGAAACCAGTACAGCACTTGCATTAAAAGATGAAACAAAGGCATTCCGCCTTGGAACAAAGATTTATACAAAAGGATATTATGAAGAAGGAGACGGCGGCGAAGCTGTATACGAAATTTCCAACCGCGCAAAATATACTTTTGGTTCTATAAAAACGGCTACAGGTCAGTGGTGTAATATTGTTCCGCAGAACAACTACATGAATCTTCTTGCGCTTGGTGCAGGACGATGTTTTCAGGTAACATGGGAAAAATATCCTGAATGGCGCGCCTATAAAGCTGCAAAAAAAGAAGCAGAAAACAACAATACGGAACTTGATTCAAAGTGGGATTCATTCAAGATAAACGATGACGGTGCAAGAATTATTGAAGCAAACAAAATTCTTGTAGAACACCGCAAAAATGAAAGTGACCTGATTACGCTCTATATTCCAAGGGGAAATTACCGCATCAATACAACTTTAGGAATCGGCATTCCAAATTACATAATGAAAGGTGATACTGTTCCCCGCCACATAACAATGGATGACATTCCTGCGTTTGAAAGCACTTATGCCGAAGGCGATGAAAGCGGTTCAAGCGCTACAGGCGGAACTGTCCTTTATACGGATAACGGCGGTTTTGGAACTTTGAATATCTGGGGACCAAGCTGCAATACAGTCATTGAAGGAATTACACTGGAAAGCCGCGAAATTGACAGTAAGCGCACGTTCTGGTATACGGGAAAAGACGCTGATGGCAATTATACGGGCATAAACTATCATGGAAACGGAAGCAACGAGCCTACACAGGCAGACCAGCAGTGGTTCAGCCGTCAGGTTTGTATAACTCAGTGTTCAAATGTAGAAATCAGAAACTGTGAATTCATAATTACAAGCCACGTCCGCGACAAATGTGTATATCCGGCAAACTTAGACGCTGTTGCAGACCAGTATGATTACGGCGGAGCTTACGGAGAATATCTTGACGCAGATGAAGGCTACTACAAATATCAGAATAATCTTTATGTTGAAAAGTGCGACCTTCATACAGACAAGCAGTTTACAACCCTTTCATTTTATTCTGACTGGAAGAACGTAAAAGTAGACAACTGTCTCCTTTACAATATGAGCGGCGTATTCCGCGGTGCTTCCGTCGGATTCCTGGATTTTTATGGCGGACAGTGTGAAAACGCAACTGTAAATAACTGTACCCTTTTCCATAACTGTCATGACGAACAGGTCGGTGTCTTTACACCGTCTTATACTTCCGGCTGTTATAAAGCCGGGGAATATGTTAATGGCGTCTACTTTACAAACAACCGCGTTTATGTACTCAGAGACAAGCACGTTGATAAGATGAAGAAGCGCGTAATGGTCTTTACAATCGGTTATGACGGTACTCCTAGCATTTCTAATGTTTATATCCGCGGAAATTACATTCATTCGCGTGATATGGATGCAAAACTCTTTACATTCGGAGGTTTCCCTTGGGAGGACCGTCATGATGTTGTAGTTGAAAACAATACAATTGATTTAAGAAACGGAACCGGTTTTGCAATGTTCGAAACAAGGCAGTACGTAGTAATAAGAAACAACATTATAAATCTTAGTACGGACAAAGGCTTGTCAGGTTCAATCGGCGGTTCAATATTTGATACAACGGGTTCAAGTGAAAAATCACCTCAGGAAGCACAGTTTTTGAACAATACTTTAAATGTCTACTGTAATTTTACCGGCGCCCTTACATATAACGGTAAAGGTTTGAACTACGGTATAGTAAAAGGAAATACTGTGAACATTTGGGGTAATCAGACAGGTGCCAACCCGCAATACTGTCTGATAAACGGAATGTCGGAAGTTAAGGACAACACATTTAATGTCAATGGACGAATAAACAGAATATATTACAACATATGTAAAATGCGTTCAGACATCACAATTGATGGAAATACGCTTAATATGAATTATAAAGATACGGATTCTGACTATAATAAGGGCGGTAAATATTATAATTCCGGAAAAGACGGCTTTAATTTTGCATATCTGGGAATGTCTGTGCCTGACGGAGAAAATTACAAAGTTTACCTGAGAAACAACAGGATTAATGCTCCAAAATGTACAGCTAGAAACAAGCATTTTATATATCTGAAGAATAAAAATCTGGATATTACTGCAACTGGAAACCGTCTGCAGAAATTCAAATGGCTTAGATATGTAAATGCCGATGTAAAATTAAATTATTCCGGCAACTACAGCGAAAATGGAAAGCCTTTAAACAAAGAAGACTGGTATTTCGATAAATATATAGATGATACACCGGCCGGCGTATACTAGCGGAGCATAAAACAACTAAAACGGCAGATATGCAGCCCTACTGCCCGGAAGGTTTTCTATCCACTGGCGGGATTTTTCGTAATCCAGGCGGGTGGACAGAATCCACATAAGGTTCAGGCGGTGTCTAGAAAATTTTGGAATGTTGCCTTCTCCGTCTGTAAAGATAATCATGCCGTTGTATTCCTGATGTTCCTGAAAAAAGTCGATTGCCGGCTGAAAGTTTGTGCCGCCGCGGCCTTTTATTTCTTTTAGATTCAGGTGCCTGCGCGCAGAAATCGGTTTTGTAAACTTTAAGTTTGTGTCAAAAAATATTACGTCCAGTTTTTCTATTCCGTAGACAAAGAAATTGTTGATTACGTGAAAAAATCTGGCAAAACTTTCATCTGTAATTGAACCGCTTACATCTACTGCGACCAGTATGTTTGCCTTTCGTTCGTAGCGGCTTCCCATTGCAGAAAAACCAAAGCGGCGGTTCGGGCGCATTCTGGTAAGAGTGCGTTCTGAAGATACGCTGGCGGCCCTGAACTGCGCCAGTATGCGCCGGTAGTCCATCTTAAAATCTGATGCCTCCATAATGCCGCGCTGCAATGTGCCACCAAGTCCACCCCAACCTTGCTCCCGCTCCGCTTTTTGAATCTGCTCGTTTATTTCTGCCTGGATTTCCTGGTCTTCATCCCAAAGGTCTGCGGCTTCTTCTGAGGAGCGGGAGAATGCAGAGGAATCATCTGCGGAGCCTGCGTTTTCTCCCTCACCGGAAGCAGTTTCCTGAATCAGAAAAAGAATCTTTCTGTACCACTTTTCAAAAGTCAAGTCGTCCAGTGTTACAAGACAGCCTGTTTTTGGGTCCAGCTGCAGATTGCGCAGGAAAAATTTCTCTTCTTCTGTGTCGCGCCATTTTGCAGGAAGCACATTATTGAGGATCTTGAACTTTCCAGCCTGAGCCTTAAGGTATTCAACTCCGGCAAGCGGAACTTTTGTTCTGTAAAACTGGTAGAGCGTTACGTCGCTTGCAAGCAGGAGGATTCCTTTTTTTGCGTTGTGCGGCTGTCGCGCGTACGGATGCTGCAGCAAAATGCGCAGAACTTCGATTTTAAGGTATTCTTCAACTTGAGATTCGTCATATTTTTCCAATAGCGGTTGACAGAATTCAATTCTCTTCTGTCCAGTGCGCATTGGAACGTTCATTCCGTCATTCTGGACGACAGAATGCGTACACAGAACCGAAAAAAGAAGCGGCTCTTCGTAAAACCAGCGCGAAGATATATTTTTAATGAGCTTTTCTATATTCATCCTATGATTATGCCTGCTCGCTTATAAAATCCATCATGTTCTGGTATAATTCCATGCACTCTGTAGAAATAAAAAACATTGTCTCAGGGAAGGTTTCTGCCGAACAGAGGCTTGAAAAATGAGCCTGCACCTCTTTTGGAGCGTTTTTTCCAAGAAAATCAAAGTATTTAACAAGATTCTGGGAGACAGAATTCTTTTCTGTCGACCCGAATTTACCGGATTCTATAAATTTAAACAGAGATGCATTAAGGGCTGTATATTCCGGCACAGAAAGTACCTTTATTCTCTCAGAAACAGCTTCAAAATCGCCGCAGAGAATTTCGTGTGCAGACGGAATTTTACGTTCATTTGTAAAACGGAAGAAAAGCGAAGTTACCCTGTCGCCCAGAATTCCGGTGATAATCGGCTTGTGAATGTCCTGAAGTTCCGGAAAATTACGGATAATGTTGCTGGCACGTTCCCAGCTGCGGCGGTCAGGAGTGCGTTCAAGGTCTGCGGCCTCGGAATAAGACACTTCCCCGTCAAGGCATTCCGGATTTTCTTCTATAAAGCGGATTATGCGGCTGTCAATCTGCGAACCCTCTGCCCATTTTATCCAGTCAGAAACAGTCGGCGCAAATTCATAAATGTTAAAGCGGCTTACAAGCGCAGGATCAAGGTCTGTAAGTTGGTATTCGTTGCCGTTATTTACTGCCGAAATTATGCGGCTTCCCATTGGGAGGGCTTTTCCGGCAAGTTTGCGGTTCAAAGTAAGGTCCATTATTGTTTGAAGTACTTCCGGGCGGGCACGATTCAGCTCATCAAGGAATAGGACAACCGGCTTACGGTCTGTAGGAAACCAGTACGGCAGAAGAAATTCAGTTTTTCCGGTTTTTTCGTCTTTTTCCGGCAGACCGATAAGATCCCCCGGATCGCTCATCTGACCAAGAAAAAGAGTAACAACCTTGCAGCCTTTTTTGCTGTAATATTCTTCAAGAATTCTAGATTTTCCGATTCCGTGCTTGCCGACAAGCATGATGTTCTGTTCTGCCGGCGTATTATCAAGAATAAAATAAAGCTGTTCTGAATTAATTGTCATTTTTCGTACCTGAATGAGTTTTATACCGCCATTCTAGCAGAAAAAACTTAACGTTGAAATGGGGCGCCGGATTTTTCTTTGGAATGACCTGGAACCATAATCAGCGAGTAAAGAACAGGGATTAAAACCAGCGTTACAAAAGTACTGGAAAGAAGACCTCCGACTACACCCAGTCCAATTGGCTGAACCAGCGCCGCAGAACCGTTTATATTAAAACACATCGGAAGCATTCCAAGAATCGTTGTAAGCGTTGTCATAAGTACAGGACGGAATCTGCATGCCCCCGCTTCTATACATGCTTCTTTAAGATTCATTCCGCGCGCAATCAATAAATTCGTGTAATCTACAAGAATAATTCCGTTGTTTACTACAATTCCAACCAGCATTACAAGTCCAATCAAGGTCATAAGCGAAATTGACTGCCCTTTTAAGAAATATATCAAAATTACTCCAATGAACATGAACGGAATCGTCATCATATTTATAAACGGAGCCTTAAAACTGCCGTAGGTTCCTGCCATTACGCCAAAAACCAGCAGCATTGCAAGAATGATAATCTGTGCAAAGGCACTTCCCTGCTTCTGCATTGTCTGCCATGAACCTTCATAGCCTACTGTTACCCCAGACGGAAGAATTGTATTTTTCATAGCGTCTTTAATCTGTCCTTCAATTACAGGTGCTGAACTTTTTCCTGTAATTTTTGCAGTTACATGAACAGTTCGTGTCCTGTTCTGACGGTTAATTTCTACCGGTCCAAGACTCTTCTTTATTGCGGCAAAATTGCTTAAGGCTACAGGCCCGTTTGTTCCCTGCACCATTATTGAATCAAGATCCAGAACTTTCTGTCTGTCACTGTTCTGATACATAAGGACTATGTCGTATTCGTTGCCGTTTGAGCGGAATTTTGTTGCCGTTACACCGGCAATACAGTTGTTTACTTCTGTTGCAGCCGATTCTATGCTTACCCCAAAAACAGAAGCCCTCTGGCGGTCAATTTCTACTTCTACCTGAGGAAGTCCTTCCTGTAGGTTCATTGCAATATTGCCAAGCTGACCGGTAGATTTCATTATTTCCATAAGTTTTTTTCCGACTTTTGATGCCGAATCTAAATCGCGGCTGCGGATAACAACATCGATGTCACTTCCGGCAATTGATTCCATGTCTCCTGCCTGAAAACTTAATTTTGCTGTCGGAAAGTTACTGAAATGCGCTTCAAGTTTACGTCGTACATCAGAAGCCTTGTCTTTCTGCTCTTTTGCCGGCGGAAGATATACAGTCAGGCTACCTTTGTTTTCATTTCCTGAACCAGACATCTGGCTTGTTCCTGTAGAAGCAACAATTGCCTTGTAATTAACAATTTCTTTTTGCGCAGCATTCTGAAAATACTCTACAACGCGAAAAGTTGAATCATAACTTGTACCTACCGGCTGTTCAATATTAAGAGTTACAGAATTATTTTCTTCCTCTTCCATAAGTTCAATTCCAAGGAACGGAATAAGTGCAAATGACAGAATAAGGGCACCCGCACTTGCAAAAACAGTAATTTTTCTGTGATTAAGGGCTTTTGTCAAAAGTTTTTTGTATAATCCCGTAAGCAGACTTAAAATCAATTCAAAAACAGAACAAAGCTTTTTCAAAACAGGATTTCTTACAGGAGATTCACTGCGGTTTGTAAGCGGCAAATAATGCCCGGCCAAAACCGGCACAAGGAAAATTGCCACAAAGAGACTTGAAATAATAGCCATAACGACTGTAAAAATCATGTCTTTTGCCATCTGGCCCATCCAGCTTAAATCTTTCATATACAAGAGAAAAGGGACAAATACGACGATTGTTGTAACGTTTCCCGAAATTACAGAAGAAATCATTTCCTGAGTTCCAAGAATTGCTGCAGTTTTTGCCCTGGTTCCCCTCATCCTGTAAGCATAAATGTTGTCTATCATAACGATGGAAGCGTCTACAACCATTCCGATTCCAAGAATAAGGCCCGTTAAAGTCATAATATTAAGCGTAATTCCTGTCATGTACATCAAAAGAAGCGTTGTAATAATGGAAAGAGGAATAGAAATGGAAATTATAAAAGTGCTTTTAAAACTGCGCAGGAAGACAAACAGAACAATGATTGCAAGAAGAATTCCTTGCCATGCGGTTTCAAAAAGAGTATGAAGAGTTTCACGGATTGTAACCGAATCATCAGAGATAATTTCCAGTTTTATGTCCTGCGGCAAAGTTTCAGAAAGTTCCGCAATTTTTTCATAAAGTGAATCTGCAACTTTTACAGCATTTGTACCCGACTGTTTTGTAACGGAAATATATACACCTGGAGTTCCGTTAATAAGTACGCTTTCTGTCTGATCTTTGTAGCCCAAAAAAGCGTGCCCTACATCACTTAATTTTACATTATAACCGTTTACGGTAGACAGAACAGTATCGTTTATCTCTTTAATTGATTTATATTCGCCTGTTGTGCGGATTGTAAAGTTTCTGAAGCCTTCTTTAATGCGTCCGCCACCTAAGTCCAGATTTTCCAGTGCAAGGCGGGAAGCAATCTGCGGAACAGAAAGCCCGAATGCAGAAAGTCTGTTCTGACTTAATTCTACGCGGACAATCTGCTTTCTTCCGCCTTCTACAGATGCGCGTCCTACTCCGCCGGCCTGCGAAAGAATTCCCTTTATTTCGTTGTCTGCAATGTATCGGAGTTCTTCTGCAGAACGGTTTCCGCGCACTGCAAGGGTCATAATAGGAGTCGAACTTGCCTTGAATTTCATAATTGCCGGAGTCTTTACAGACTTTGGAAGGCTGTCTTTTATTGTATCGATTGCATCGCGAACTTCGTTTGTTGCTACATCAAGATTTGTGCCATAATTAAATTCAAGCGTAATTTCGCTGTATCCTTCTGAAGAAACAGAAGTCATTTTCTTTAGGTTGCTTACGCTTATAAGTCCGTCTTCTATGACCTTTGTTACGGCGTTTTCTACCGATTGGGGTCCCGCGTTTTCGTAGCTTGCGCTGACCATTAAAAGCGGTTCGTTAAGTTCTGGCCACAAATTTACTTCTACACGACGAAATGTAAAAAGTCCCATTACAGAAATCAAAATAAAAATGATTAAAATTAAAACCGGATTCGAAAGCGTCTTTTTTGTAAGATTCATGTTTTCCTCCTGAAAATTTTGCGTTAGTGGTTACACCTTTAGCGCATTATTTCGCGGATTTTTGTTCCGTCCTGAAGTGAATCAAGACCTTCTGTAATAATTAAATCATCTTCGTTCAGACCGCTTAAAATCTGAACTTCGCCGTCTACTGTAATTCCTGTTGCGACTTCGCAGGCACACGCAATACCGCTTTTTGCCGTAAAGACTGTTTTTTTATCGCTTCTAAGGACTACGGATTTTTCCGGAACGCAGAGCGAATCATCATAATCTTTAAGATACAGCTTGATTTTTGAATACATTCCGGCAGTTATTCTTTTGTCTGCTTCTTTAAAAGCGATTATAACTTCTACTGTACGGCTTGATTCATCTACAACCGGTGAAACGCGGTCAACATAAGCATTAAAAATTGTATCAGGATATGATTCTACGCGCACTTCTGCCTGTAATCCTGATTTCAAAAGAGAAAAATGGCGTTCCGGCACATATGAGCGAATCTGAAGTTTAGAAAGATCCCCGATTGTGATTACGGCAGTTTCCGGACTTACAGTTGTTCCCACTCGCGGCGGAACAGTTACAATGCTTCCGCTTATAGGAGCTGTAATTTTGTTCGCTGCATAAATGCTTCCCGGACTGGAAGGATCTACCAGTAAGAGTTCATCGCCTTTTTTTACGGACTCACCAAGTTCAACAAAATTGCCTGTGATTTTTCCTGCAATGTTCGGATAGACTTTTACAGAGTTATGCGCTTCTATTCCGCCGTTAAGCTCAATGTAAGCGCGGAGCGTTTTTTTTGCAGCTTTTTCAGTTATGACGGAAACCGGTTGATTTTCCGAATTATTCGATTCTACAGAGTTATTTTTACCGCATGAAGCAAATGCGGCAACCACAAATAATCCGGCTAAAAAAAATGCAGTTCTTTTCATAAAAACTCCTGCAAAGGGCAAAATTAATTTATCCTTTTACAGAAGATATAGTAGCACCGTCACCTTTCCGTTAACCTAAACAAACCTTTCTATAACCTTAAAGATTAAAATTTAATTAAAAAAGCCTTTGTATAACCCTCATAAGGTGATTTATATAAAAGTGAACCGTTGTGTTTCTGCATGATTTTATATGCAAGGGCAAGGCCTAAGCCGCTTCCGTTACTGCTTTTGCGCGATTCATCACCACTTACAAACGGCTTAAATAGATTTGACGCTATGTTTTCCGGGATTTTTTCACCGCTGTCAGCAATAACAGCATTTCCTTCTTTGTCCATTTCTACAAACACTTTAGTTCCGCCAGACGTATGCTTAAGCGCATTGTTCAGAATATTCGTAAAAACACGACCTATTTCCAGTCTGTCGACATTTTTTATAACAGCCTGTTCAGTGATGTTCAGTTCAAGTCCTATATTTTTTTCTTCAAAATCAGTGTAAATGTCTGCCACACAATTGCGAAGGATTTCTGCAACGTCACAATCTGTTTTGTGCAGCACATTTTCTGGACTTTCAATCTTCACATATTCAAAAAGACGGTCAATCAATTCGTTTATGCGCATTGCCTTAGAAGTCATTGTCATAAGATATTCTTTCTGCTTTTCTTTATCTTCTACCATGCCTTCGCAAAGCGCTTTTGAATAGCCGAGTATGCTTGTAACTGGAGTTTTTAAGTCGTGCGCCATATTTGCAAAAAGCAGAATGCGCTCTTTTTCAATTTCAACCTTGCGTTCTTCCATTTTAGAAAGGCTGTCGCTCATTTTATTAAAAGATTCTGCAATTTCTACAAACTCTGCGGCGCCTTTTACATTGATATGACGGTATTTTCCTCTAGAAATTTGCCGGATTCCATCTGTAATTTTTTTTACAGGAGAATTAATGCGTCTGAAAAGATATAAAATCAGCGGAATTGTGCTTAATAAGAGGATTAAAACTGCTCCGATTACATAAATCAAATCCGGAGTCCACGAATCCTGAGGGATAGGCGCACCTTTTGTTAATATTTTTTCTGCTGCAATCCAGTATACTTCACTTAAAAGAGACCATAAAAATATTTCCAGTGCTAGAATGCACAAAAACTGAAACTTTAATCCGTTCTTTTTCATCTTTTTTCTTCCAGGCGATAACCAAGACCACGTATATTTTTAATTGCATGATTTTCGCCGATTTTTGAGCGCAGTTTGCTCAAGGCAACCATAATGCTGTTATCTTCTACGTATTCGTCGGAAAATTCGCCCCAGCCCGCCTGAATAATCTGATTTTTAGTAAAAACGCGACCAGGAACGGACATAAGCAGTTTTAAGATTTTATACTCTGTAGACGTTAAATCAATTTCTGTGCTGCTGTTGATAAGGACGCATCTGTTTGTATCCAGTGTAAGAGAGCCAAATGAAAGCGTTTTTTCGTCTGCGTCCGCTGTACCTGCATAATTTATTGAAGACGAGCCGCCTTTATAGCGCCTGATATTTGTTTTTATACGGGCAACAACTTCAAGCGGATCAAAAGGCTTTGTTATGTAATCGTCGGCACCAAGATCAAGACCTAAAATTTTATCTGAAGAAGCAACACGCGCAGAAAGCATTAAAACCGGGATTTCTGATTTTTCGCGGATTTTTTTAAGAAGCTGGAAACCGTTTAATTCCGGCATCATTACATCAAGGACGGCACAGTCAAGTTCTCTAGACGTAACAATTCCAAGCGCCGTCATTCCGTCGTAGGCCGCATAAACAGTATTTCCGTCTTTTTCCAGATACAGTTTTAAAAGTTCGATTACTTCTTTTTCATCATCGGCAACAAGAATATTAAATCCCATAGTTCAATTTTTGCCCGACTTTGCGTTTTCGTCAACAGTAAACAGTTTTATTCGTGGAACTTGTATTCTTTGTCGGAATCAATGATTTTGAGCATTTCATCTGCGATTGCAGGATCAAACTGGGTGCCTTTGCCCTTTTCGATTTCTGCGCGGACTACATCCTGAGGAAGGTATTTTCGGTAACTTCGGTTAGAAGTCATGGCGTCATAAGAGTCTGCAACACCGATTATGCGGGCAATTTCCGGAATGTCGTTCCCCTTAAGGTGATCCGGATAACCGTTACCGTCAAAGCGTTCATGGTGCTATAATTTTTCTCAAGATGTCTATTTTTTTAATACATATACCCCGCATCCATCAGTTCCTATCCAGACTTTACCTTCTGAATCTT